>NZ_JABMCE010000062.1 GCF_013359865.1 Curtobacterium pusillum | reverse complement strand
GGCGCAGGCCGCGGATGCGGGCCTGGCCCCGTCGGCCCGGCGGCTCGTCGTGCTGATCGACGGCAGGTCCGGCACGGGCAAGACCACCCTCGGGAACGCCCTGGCCGCGCGGCTCGGAGCCCAGATCGTGCACCTCGACGACGTCTACCCGGGGTGGGACGGACTGCGAGCGGCGGCGGAAGCCGTGGTGACCGACGTCCTCGGCACGCCGTCCGGGTACCGACGCTGGGACTGGACCACCTCGGAACCGGACGGGTGGACGGCGGTCGACCCGCGCCTCCCGATCGTCGTCGAGGGGTGCGGTGCGCTGTCCCGGGCCTCGGCTCCGCTCGCGTCGTTCCGCGTGTGGCTGGAGGCCGACGACGCGACCCGGTGGGAGCGGTCGATCCGCCGCGACGGCGAGGTGTTCGCGCGCGAGTGGGAGCGGTGGGCGGCGCAGGAGGCGACGTTCATCGCGACCGAGCAGCCGGTGTCGCTGGCGGACGTGGTGGTGCGGACGTAGCGGAGCCGGACCTTGCTGCCCGCGCCGCACGCCGTGCCGCCGCGCGCGGGTCCACCGCGAACACCGCCGCCACGATGCTCAGCACCGCGTACACGCCGAGGTACGCGCACAGGATCCACGGCGAGCCCCCGCCGACCTCGACGAAAACGGCAGCCAGCAGCGGGGTGAGCCCGACGGAGAAGATCGACCCGATCTGGTACCCGAGCGACATCCCCGAGTAGCGTCGCCCGGTCGGGAACTGCTCCGCGAACCACGCCGCCTGCGGACCGTAGATGCTGTCGTGGAAGACGCACATGCCGATGAGTGCGACGAGCGGCAGGAGCACGAGGGGCCCGGCGTCGAGGAACGCGAAGAACGGCCAGATCAGCACCGCGATCCCGGCCGCCGACCAGATCGTGAGCACCCGACGTCCGATCCGGTCCGACAGCCACCCCCAGAACGGCGTCGACACGAGCGACACCGCCGAGATGATCAGCACCGCCTGCAGCCCTGCCGCTGCACCCGATGCGCCCCGCACCGTGCCGAGGTAGGTCAGCGAGTACGTCGTCAGGATCGAGTACAGCGCCGGCTGCACGAGCCGCAAGCCCGCAGTGACGAGGATCGCCCGCGGGTGCCGACGGATCGCCTGCCAGACCGGGAACCGCTCGATCCCACCGGAGTCGCGCAGCTCCCGGAAGACCGGCGCGTCGTGCACCCCCAGCCGGATGACGAGGCCGACGGCGACGATCACGGCTGAGAACAGGAACGGCAGCCGCCAGCCCCACGCGAGGAACACCTCGTTGCCGAGCAGTGTCCGCACGAGCGTGAACACCCCGGTGGCGAGGAGCATCCCGCCCGCGGAGCCCATCTGCGTGAACGCACCGAACAGTCCGCGGTGCCGTTCGGGCGCATGCTCGACCGACAGCAGCGCCGAGCCGCCCCACTCCGCGCCCGCGGCGACACCCTGCAGCAGCCGCAGGAACACGAGCGCGACGACGGCACCGACGCCGATCGTCGCCGCGGACGGGACCACGCCGATGAGCGTCGACGCGACCCCCATGAGCACCAGCGACGCGACGAGCAGCTTCTTCCGCCCGATCCGGTCGCCCAGATGCCCCGCGATGACCCCGCCGAGCGGACGGGCGACGAACCCGACGCCGTACGTCGCGAAGGACGCGATGACCCCGACAGCCGGTGTCACGGACGGGAAGAACGTCGGTGCGAACACCAGCGCGGAGGCGGTCGCGTACAGGTAGAAGTCGTAGTACTCCACGGTCGTCCCGACGAACGACGCCAGGGCGACGCGACGGCGGGTCGCGTTCGTGGACGGTGCGGTGGGACGGACGGGAGGCGCGGCAGCGGTGATCGGCGTCGGCATGCCTCAGGAGCATGGTCGCCTCCAAGGCATCGCGGAACACCCCGCGTAACGCGAGGTCACGACACTGCCGCCCGCGACCGGACGACGGGGAACATGGAGCGCATGAGCGATGCACCGAACCGTCCGCTGCGCTTCGCGGCCTTCGTCATGAACACGACGTCGCACATCCAGCACGGCCTGTGGCGCCATCCGGACGCCCGCCAGACGGACTTCGACGACGTGACGCTGTGGACCGACCTCGCGAAGACCCTCGAGCGCGGGAAGTTCGACGCGATGTTCTTCGCCGACGTCGTCGGCACCTACGGTCCGGCCCGCGGGGACTACTCGACGAACCTCCGCGAGGGGCTGCAGATCCCCTCGAACGACCCGTCGGTGCTGCTCTCCGCACTCGCCGTGTCCACCGAGCACCTCGGCCTCGCGTTCACGTCGAGCGTCATCCAGTCGCACCCGTTCGACTTCGCCCGCAAGGTCTCCACGCTCGACCACATCACCCGGGGCCGCATCGGCTGGAACGTCGTCACGAGCGCCCTCGACAGCGCCGCCCGGAACTTCGGACAGGACCGACTCGAGGAGCACGACGAGCGCTACGTCTGGGCGGAGGAGTACCTGGAGGTCTGCGCGAAGCTCTGGGAGGGCTCCTGGGAGGACGGTGCCGTCCTGAAGGACCCGGTGCTCGGCTACGCGGACCCGTCGAAGGTGCACCGCATCGACCACCACGGCGAACGGTACGACGTGCAGGGTCCGCACCTGTCGGCTCCGTCGCCGCAGCGGACGCCCGTGCTGTTCCAGGCCGGGTCGTCTCCCGCCGGCCGGGCCTTCGCCGCGCGGAACGCCGAGGCCCAGTTCATCCTCACCTCGAACCGCGACGCCACCGAGCAGCTCATCCGCGAGACCCGCGACCTCGCTGCCGCGGCCGGCCGTCGTCGGGAGGACATCGCGTTCTTCCTCGGGCTCACGTTCGTCACCGGCTCCACCGAGGCCGAGGCGAAGGCGAAGGAAGCCGAGATCGACGAGTACCTCGCCGCCGACGGCTTCCTCGTGCACTCCAACCTCGGCTTCGACCCGGACACCGGCGAACCGCTCGACCCCGACACGCCGCTCTCCGAGGTCCGCACGCACGCCGGGCAGTCACACCTGCAGTGGCTCCGCGAAGCCGCCGGCGACCGCGAACCGACCATCGCCGACCTCGCCCGCCTGTCCGCCAAACTCCGGGCCCGCGTCGTCGGGACGCCGGAGCAGATCGCCGACGAGCTCGCCGACTGGCAGCGTGCCGGCGTCGACGGGGTGAACGTCATCAACTGGACGCTGCCCGGTTCGTACGAGGAGTTCGTCGAGCACATCGCACCGACCCTGCAGGAACGGGGACTCATGCAGACCGAGTACCGACCGGGGACCCTGCGCGAGAAGCTGTTCGGCCACCCGCAGCTGCCGGACACGCACCCGGCCAGGCGCTGGCGCGGAGCGTTCGCGGGCGGAGCGGGCGCGACCGCGGCTCGCGACGCCGTGGAGGTGACCGCATGACCGACGCGACGACGACCACGGCGGCCGACCCCTCCCTCCCGGCTGCGCCGACCAGCCGTCTGGCGGACCTGCGCGCTCGGTTCGCGCCGCTGTTCGACCGCATCCGTGAGGGCGCCGTCGAACGGGAGCTTGCCTCCGGCACGCCGGGCGACCGGCCGCTGCCGCACGACGAGGTCCGCGCGCTCGCCGACGCCGGCTTCGGGCGGCTGCGCGTGCCGGCGGACCGCGGAGGGTTCGGGGCGACGCTCGTCGAACTCACGCACCTCGTCGCCGACCTCGCCGCAGCCGACTCGAACATCGCGCACCTCTGGCGCGGACACTTCGGGTACACCGAGCTCGTGCTGCTCCGGCCGTCGTCGCCGGGACGGGACGAGTGGTTGCAGCGGGTCGTCGACGGGGCGATCATCGGGAACGCGACGTCCGAGCGCACCGGGACGACGCTCGCGGACATCTCCACCACGGTGCGGCCGTCCTCCGACCCCGACGGTGACTGGCGACTCGACGGACGGAAGTTCTACTCGACGGGCACCCTCTACTCGGACTGGATCTACCTGGCAGCGGACCGCTCGGGGGAACGCGTCACCTTCGCCGTCCCGGCCGATGCACCCGGTGTCACCGGCGTCGACGACTGGGACGGGTTCGGGCAGCGCCTCACCGCCTCCGGCACGACCGTGTTCGACGATGTCGCAGTCGACCCGTCGGTGATCTCGGCGTACCGGGACGCGCCACTGTCGCACATCCAGGCGTTCTACCAGCTGTACCTGCTGGCGGTCCTCGCGGGGATCGGGCAGGCCGTCGCGGACGACGCCGTCGCGTTCGTGCGGCCGCGCACCCGGACGTACATCCACGCGAACGCAGCCACGCCCGGAGCCGATCCGCAGATCCTCGCGGTCATCGGGCGGCTCTCGGCGGGGGCCTTCACCGCCCGGTCGCTCGTCGTGGCGGCAGCGGGGATGCTCGACGAAGTCGTCGCGACGAACGTGCCGGGCTCCGGCGTCGACCACGGCCTGCTGGACGCCGCCGAGAACGCGGTCTACCAGGCGCAGATCGAGATCGGGCCGCGAGTGCTCCGGTCGGCGTCCGAGCTGTTCGAGGTCGGCGGGGCCTCGGCTGCCGATCGGACCCGCGCGTTGGACCGGCACTGGCGGAACGCGCGGGTCGTGGCGTCGCACAACCCTGCGGTGTACAAGGAGCGGCTCGTGGGGGAGTACGCGTTGCACGGGCGGGGGCCGGTGGACGCGTGGGAGCGGTACCACGAGGTGGGGCCGACGAAGTTCTGAGGCGCGGCGCGCGTGGGTTCCCGCAGCGCGGGCCGGTTTGCGCCGCGCGTTTGCGTGTCCGCCCGGGGCTACGCCCAGCCGAGCTCGTGCAGGCGCTCGTCGTCGAGGCCGTAGAAGTGGCCGATCTCGTGCACGAGCGTCGTGTGCACTTCGTCCCGGAGCTCCTCGACCGTGTCGCACTCGGCGAGGTGCTGCTTCCGGAACACGACGATCCGGTCCGGGAGCTCCCCGAAGCCGTACTGCCCGCGCTCGGTCGCAGCGATGCCGTCGTACACGCCGAAGAGCTCGGAGCCGTCCTCGGGCTCGTCCTCGACGACGAACACCACGTTGTCGAGACCGTCGACCATCTCATCGGGCAGCAGATCGAGTTCGTCGGTCACGAGTTGCTCGAAGTCGTCGGCGGACATCTCCATCACGGCCCCGATGCTCCCACACGGGCCCGGCGGACCGGAAACGAAGAAGGCCCCGATCCAACGATCGGGGCCTTCTCGATGTGGGGTGAATAACGGGTCTCGAACCCGCGACCTCCTAGACCACAACCAGGCGCTCTACCAACTGAGCTATATCCACCATGTCCGAACCGGGCGACCGGCGCGACCACTCAATAGTAGTACATGCGGCACGCGACTCCGAACACCCCTACGCGAGCCGCGGTGCCCACTTCTCGACGACTTCCGCCTGGACGGCACGGACGTCGTCGGTGGAGGGCCCCGGCTCGGCGACGAAGCCCGCGCGGCGGTAGTACTCGAGTTCGCGGATCGACTCGAGGATGTCCGCGAGGGCCCGGTGCCCGCCGTGCTTCTCCGGAGCGTTGAAGTACACGCGGGGGAACCAGCGACGGCAGAGCTCCTTGATGCTCGACACGTCGACGCTGCGGTAGTGCAGGTGGTTGTCGACACGGGGCATGTACTTCGCCAGGAACGAGCGGTCGGTGCCGATCGTGTTGCCGGCCAGGGGAGCGGTGCCCTCCGCCGGGACGTGCTGGAGGATGTACTCGAGCACCTGGTACTCGGCGTCCGCGAGGCTCACACCGTTCGGGATCTCGTCGATGAGGCCCGACGTGGTGTGCATGTCCGTCACGAACTCGTTCATGTTGTCGAGCGCGGACTGGTCCGGCTTGATCACGATGTCGAACCCGGGGTGCACGGGCACGAGGTCGAAGTCGGTGATGACCACGGCCACCTCGACGAGTTCGTCGACCTCGAGGTCGAGGCCCGTCATCTCGCAGTCGATCCAGACGAGGCGGTCGTTCGCAGTTGCCATGGTGTCGATCCTATTCCGCGGTTCGATCGCCTCCGGCGACGCCGGCGTCCGGCCCGCTGGCCTCCCCGCCGCACCGCCCCTCGCGAGCGGGCGAAACACGCGCGGTTCCTCGCGCCGCCGGGTCCGCTTTCGCCCGCTCGCCGTACCGGCGGGCGGCTGGAGCGCGACCGGGCGAAGTACGGGCGGTTCCTGTCGTCGGCGGGACCGCTTTCGCCCGCTCGCTCGCCGACGTGGTCCGCTCGCCGGAGCGCGAGCGGGCGGATCCTGCACGTGCGGAGGGCGCGAGACCGCGCTGTTCGCCCGCTCGCCGTGCAGGCCGGCTTCTGACGCAACTGCCTGGAGGCGCGGTGCCGGTCCCCGAGACCGGCACCGCGCCTCCAGGCGGTCACCCTTCCCGCGAGCGGGCGGAACCGGCGCTCGTCAGCTGCGTATCCCGCCCGCTCGGCGCGAGGCTGGGTTCCGTGGTGGAGCGCGGCACGCGAGCGGGCGGAATCTGCACTGGATGGGGCCTGACCGGTGTGTATTCCGCCCGTTCGCCGAGTTGGGCGGGCTCGCGAATCCGAGCGGGCGGAATCCGCGGTCGTCGTCACTGGACTGTCGCGTATTCGGCCCGTTCGGCGCAGGGCTGGGCTCCGGACGGGCCGGCGGACGCGAGCGGGCGGAATCAACCCTGGTCAGCGAGCGAGCCGGACCGGATTCGCCCGCTCGCCGCGGGGCTGCCGCGGGTCAGCGGCTGGGAACGACGCGAGCGGGCGAAATGCGCTGGGCCGGAAGGGGATCGGCCGCGCATTTCGCCCGCTCGCGAAGGGGGAGGGGGATGAGGGGAAGGGAGCCGCGCTAGGACATCTCGCCCGCGCTGATGGCCTCGGCCTCGATGCCCTCGGGCTCGGCGCCGTCGTCCACGCGGCGGAGCACCTTCGTGGTCAGGAGCACGACGACGAACGCGACGGCGACGGACAGCCCCGCGAAGACGTACGCGGCACTCGGGGCGTACGCGTCGGCGAGCAGGGTGGCGACCGGCGGGGCGATCGCGCCGCCGATGAAGCGAACGGCCGAGTAGGCGCTCGAGGCGACGGAGCGGGGGAGGTCCGTGGCTTCCATCACGCACTCGGTGAGCACGGTGTTGAGGACGCCGAGCACGAGGCCGCCGATGATGACGCAGATGATCAGGCCGACCTGCGAGTGCACGACGACGGCCGCGGCGAAGAGGTCGAGCGCGAGGAGCGGCAGCGCGATCTTCAGCACCGTCGTCCGGCGGAGGCGCGCGGTGAGCATCGGCGCGACCCACACCGAGGTGATCGCGAGGCCGACGCCCCAGCCGAAGAACGTGAAGCCGATGCCGAGCGCGCCGAAGCCGAGCGGGAACGGCGTGTACGCCAGCAGGACGAAGAAGCCGATGTTGTAGAACAGCGCCGTCACGGCGAGGGCGGCGAGCGCCGGACGGCCGAGGGCGCGGAACGGCGCGGAGAGCTTGGTGGGCGTGGGCTTCTCGAGGCCGGAGGTCTTGAGGAGCGTGACGATGGCGATGAACGCGATGGCCATCAGGGCGGTGACGCCGAAGAACGGGCCGCGCCAGCTCACCGAACCGAGCAGGCCGCCGACGAGCGGGCCGACGGCGATGCCGAGGCCGAGTGCCGCCTCGTACAGGATGATCGCGGAGGCCGTACCGCCGGACGCGGCGCCGACGATGGTCGCGAGCGCGGTGGAGATGAAGAGCGCGTTGCCGAGGCCCCATCCGGCGCGGAAGTCGATGATGCTCCACACGCTGTTCGACGTCGCCGCGAGCACCGAGAACACCACGATGAGCGCGAGGCCGATGAGCAGCGTGTTCTTCGCGCCGATGCGGCTCGAGACCCAGCTGGTGAAGAACATCGCGACGCCGGTCACGGCGAGGTAGCTCGTGAACAGCAGCTCCGTCTGCGCCGGGGTCGCCTTGAGCGATGCGGCGATCGCGGGGAGGATCGGGTCGACGAGGCCGATGCCCATGAAGGCGACGACGCAGGCGAAGGCGATCGCCCAGACCGCGGACGACTGCTTGAGGATGCTGCCGGACTGTCCGGCGGGAGCGTGGGCGTTCACGCGGTGATCTCCGTTCTGGTGGTGGCGGTCGCAGCGCCGGCGACGGCACCCGTTCCGGTTCGTGAGGCGATGAGGGCTGCGGCGTCGTGCAGGAGGTCCCAGTCGTCGTCGCTGAGGTCGGCGAACACCGGGCCGACGGTGCTGGTCATCGTGGCGCGCCACTCGACGAGCCGGGTGCGGCCGGCATCGGTGATCTCGATGAGCTGGCCGCGGGAGTCGTCGGGGTCGACGCTGCGCGAGATGAGACCGTCGGCGAGCATGCCGGCCACGAGGCGGGTCATGGTCGGCTGAGCGACGCGGGAGGCCGTGGCGAGTTCGCCGAGGCGGAGCGGCTGGTCGGTCTCGAGGATGCCGAGCGTGCGCCAGACGGCGGAGGACGTGGTGTTCCCCGTGGCCTGGGCGGCGGAGCGGATCAGACGGTTCACCGAGACGAGGAGGGTCTCGAGCGTCTGCTCCCTGGATGATTCCATAGCAAAACTATATAGCAGGGCTATGAATCGGTCAACAGGGATGGCCTGGTAGAAGGGAGGCATGAGCGACATCACCATCCACGAAGGCGACGAGTACACCGCGATCTTCCACGGCGGACCCTTCGACGGCACGACCGACACCCGCACCGCCACGAGCGACGCGCTGGACGAGGAGGTCACGGTGTTCGCCGACGTCGAGGGACTCCAGACCGCGTTCACCTACAAGAAGACCAAGGCCCGCCAGGTGCTCGACCAGACCTCGGTCGAGTTCGAGTACGTGCCGGCCGAGTCCGACCCCGTCGACGACCTGCAGGACCGCGGCGACCGCAGCGGCGAGTTCGACCGCGAGTAGCGCAGGCACGGCGAGCAGCGCACGCACCGCGAGCAGCGCACGCACCCGGGAGTAGATCCCGACGCAGCCGCGTTGCACGACCACATGCAGCTCGACCTCTGGACGTCCGCGTTCTGTGCCCCCTGCGCCGCCGCGCGCCGGGTGTCGGCCGAGGCGTCGGAGCTCGTCCCGGGACTGCGTGTGATCGAGCGCGACGTGGCCGACCACCCGGACCAGGCGGAGGACCTCGGCATCCGCTCGACCCCCACGATCATCGTGCGCCGGGGCGACGGTGCCGAGGTGTTCCGCTCACCGGGCGTGCCGACCCGTGACCAGCTGCTGCTCGCGATCGCCAAGGCCCTCTGACGAACGCACACGGGGCATCCGGGACCGCTGGCTCGTCGGAGCTCCCACCACCGGAGGCGCCGCCGGTCGCACGAGCCGGCGTACCTGTCGGCCGAGGCGCTTCAGTGCCCGGATCGGCGTCCCGACCGCGAGCGCCAGGGTCCCGAGCGCACTGCGGTCGTCCGGGCCGAGGGCGTTCTTCCGCTCCCAGGCCCGCCGCAGCACCCCGCCCCGACTCCGACGTGCGGGCGACCGGTCGACGAGGACCCCGGCGTCGCGCATCGTCATGAGCCGTTCGGTGCGCTCGGCCCAGTCGTTCTCGGACTCCGGGTGGAAGTGGTTGTCGTGCATCCACTCCGGCCGTACCGTGCCGAAGCGCCCGTCCACGAGGTCGATCGCGTCGCCCTCCAGGCCGCTGTCGACGAACACCTCGTTGATGAGGTGCCGCCCGATGCCGAAGTCGGTGAGGGTGAGCGCTGGGACCCCGCGGGCCACGGCCTCGAGGACGGCCGTCGAACTGATCGTCACGAGTGCCACGGCGCGGTCGAGGTGGTCCGACATGGAGCCGCTCTCCACCACGAGGTTCGCCGGGGCGTCCGCCGGCACGAGGTCCGGGTACGGATCCTGCTCGCGGTGCGTCTGGTGCTCGCCGGCCGACGCCCGCACCTTGATCACCACGCGCCACTCGGGGTGCCGGCGGGCCGTCTCGACGAGCCATCCGACGACCTGCTCGCGATCGGCCCGCTCGGCCGGCACGCTCGGCTGCGCGGCGAACACGACGGCGTCACGGGTGGGTGGAACCACACCGGTGCGAGTGCCCTTCGAGCCGGCACGCGCGAACGGCAGCGTGGCGAGCGCGAAGTGCGGTGCGACTCCGCCGTCGGTGGCGAGTTCCTCGTACGCGCGGACCTCTCGGTGGCTGTGCAGGACGAACAGGTCGGCGCGCGCGCGGAAGAACACGCCCTTCCACTTCGCCGGGAACGAGATGCCCGGCAGTCCCGTCACGAGGACCGGTCGCCGCGGGACGCGGCGGTGCACCTCGCCGATGACGAGTTCCGCGACGGGTCCGATCAGTGACACGAGGACGGCGTCGGGCGGGTCCTGTCGGAGCCGATCGACGATGGCGTCGACCTCGAGCGGCTCCGGGGGTGCGGTGGCGAGGTGAGCGAGGCGGTCGTCGAGGCCCCGGAACGCGGACCGCAGCTGCGCGCGGCTGGCCGAGCGCGGGGTCGCGACGGTGAGAAGTTCGAGGTTCCAGTGGGCGGGGGCGGTGGCGAGGAGGTGGGCGCCCCACTTGGCGAAGGAGTCGGTGTCGACCAGGCCGACCACGCGTCGGGCGCGTGGTGGCGTGACGGACTGGAGGCGCGCCTCCAGTCCGTCCATCGGCTCGCCCGCGCCGCCGCTCACGCTCCGACGCGGCGCAGCTTCGCCAGCGGTGCCCGCTCGCCGGGGAAGATCCGCTTCACACCGTCGCCCAGCGCCGTCTCGATGATCCGGATGTCCCGGGCGAGCGTCTGCAGACCGTGCGGCTCGAGTGATGCCGCGTGGTCGGAGCCCCACATGGTCCGGTCGAGCGTGATGTGTCGCTCCACCGCCGTGGCCCCGAGCGCGACCGCCGCGATGGAGATCTGCAGCCCGGGCTCGTGCCCCGAGTAGCCGACCGGCACCCCGGAGTAGCGGTTCGCGAGGGTGTCGATCATCCGCAGGTTCGCCTCCTCGGCAGGGAGCGGGTAGGTCGACGTGGCGTGCATGAGCACGAGACGCTCGGTGCCGAGGGCCTCGACCGCGCGGTCGATCTGCTCGAGCGTGGACATCCCGGTGGACAGGATCACGGGCTTGCCGGTGGCGGCGACCGCGGCGAGCAAGCCCAGGTCCGTCACCGAGGCCGAGGCGACCTTGTACGCGACGACGTTGAGGTCCTCGAGGAACGCCACCGACGGCTCGTCCCACGGCGACGCGAACCAGTCGAGCCCGCGAAGGGTGGCGTGGTCGCCGATCTCGATGTACTGCTCGCGGTCGAACTCGACCCGGTAGCGGTACTCGAGGTACGTCATGTCTCCCCACGGCGTCGATCGCGGCGTGTTCTTCATGTGCTCGGGCGTGGAGACGGCCGGGGTGCGCTTCTGGAACTTCACGGCCTGCAGCCCGGCGTCCGCAGCCACGTCGATGAGGCGCTTCGCGATGTCGACGTCGCCGTTGTGGTTCAGGCCGATCTCGCCGATGAGGTACGCGGGGTGGCCCGCCCCGATGGTCGAGGTGCCGATGGTGACGGTCATGGTGCTCCGTTCAGTGCGGGGACGTGCGGCGCGGCGGCCGGACGCTGGTCGGGGGTCGGCTGCTCGAGCCGGGGTGCGAGTGCGGAGGCGAGGGCGAGGTCCGATGCGTCGTCGATGTCGATCGCACCGCGGGCATCGACGAGCGCCAGTTCGACCCGCCCGTGGAAGCGGTGCCGGTACTGCCGGAACGCGTCGGTGCGGAAGACGTAGAAGGCTCCGGTCTCGCGGTACTCCGGCTCGCGGTCCTGCCGGCGGGGGCGGACCGCGGCATCGTGGTTCACCGCGCGGGCGGCACCGTCGTCGCCGATGCGCCAGAGGAACGCGTGCGACGGTGCGGCCGCGAACACCGTGTCGGCGTGGCCGTCCCGCACGCGGGCGACGGCGGCGTCGAGGTCGGCGGGGTCGATGAACGGGGACGTGGCCTGGAGGAAGACGACGACCTCGGGCTCCTCGCCCGCGGCGGTCAACTCGTCGAGGACGTGCAGCAGGGCCGACTCCGACGAGGCCTCGTCCCCGGCGAGGTCCGCGGGGCGTCGGACGGCCCGAGCGCCCGCGTCGCGAGCCTCGGCGGCGATCGCGTCCCCGTCCGTGCTGACCACGACGGCGTCGATCGTCACCGCGGCGAGGGCGGACTCGACGGCGCGGCGGACCAGGGACCGGCCCGCGACCGCGCGGAGGTTCTTGCCCGGGATGCCCTTCGAACCCGCACGGGCCGGGACGACCGCGACGACGGAACGGGTGGAGCGCATGCCCCGGACGCTACGAAGCGCCGGTGTCCCGGAAGCGAACACGAGGCAGACGCGCGCCGAACCGTTCCGGAACCCGCCCTGCGGGGGCGAGCCGCGCCTCCCGGCACTTGCACAGCGGCACCCTCGGATGCCGAAAGCCGCCTCGATGACGCTGGGACCATGAGCGCCACCTCCCGCACACCCCTCGTCCAGCGAGCACGGTGGGAACGCCCGGCGTTCCTCGGGCTGCTGCTCGCCACCGGGGTGCTGTACATCGTGGACCTCGGGGTGAACGGGTACGCGAACGCGTTCTACTCCGCCGCGGTGCAGGCCGGCAGCCAGAGCTGGGAGGCCTTCTTCTACGGGTCGTCCGACGCCGGCAACTCGATCACGGTCGACAAGCCGCCGGCGTTCCTCTGGATCATGGGGCTGTCGGTCCGGCTGTTCGGGCTGAACTCGTGGGCGATCCTCGTGCCCGAAGCGCTCATGGGTGTGCTGTCCGTCGCGCTCCTGTACGCGATCGTGCGCCGGCGCTTCTCGGCCGGGGCCGCGCTCGTCGCGGGCGCCGCCCTGGCGACGACACCGGTGGCGACCCTCATGTTCCGGTTCAACAACCCGGACGCGCTCCTCACGCTCCTCATGGTGCTGTCGCTCTGGCTCGTCCTGCGCGGGGTCGAGTCCGGCCGGCTGCGGTACGTCGTCTGGGCCGGCGTCGCGGTCGGGTTCGCGTTCCTCACGAAGCAGCTGCAGGGGTTCCTCATCCTGCCCGTGCTCGTCGGTGTGTACCTGTACTGCTCCTCGCTGCCGTTCGTGAAACGCGTCGTGCACCTGCTGTGGGCGGCGCTCGCCGTGGTCGTCGCCGGCGGCTGGTGGGTCGCGATCGTGGAGCTCGTCCCCGCGTCGTCACGCCCGTACGTCGGAGGGTCGCAGACGAACTCCTTCCTCGAGCTCACCTTCGGGTACAACGGCCTCGGTCGGGTCACCGGCGACGAGACCGGCAGCGTCACCGGGGGAGCAGGCGCCGGCGGTGTCGCGGGGAACGGCTCCTGGGGTGCGACCGGACTCCTCCGGCTGTTCGGGTCGGAGTTCGCCGGGCAGATCACCTGGCTGCTCCCGACCGCCCTCGTGCTGCTCGTGGCGTCCCTCGTCGCGATCGGGTTCCGGCAGCGCACGTCGGTTCGGCTCGCGACCGTGCTCGCGTTCGGTGGGGCGCTGCTGCTCACCGGACTGGTCTTCAGCTTCATGGGCGGGATCTTCCACCCGTACTACACGGTCGCGCTGGCGCCGTACATCGCCGGACTGGTGGGGATCGGCGCCGGGGTGCTCTGGGAGCGGCGGGGGTCCTGGTGGTGGCGGGGGACCGCGGCGCTCGCGGTCGTCGTGACCGTCGTGTGGCAGTGGCACCTGCTGACGGCGGCGACGGGGTGGCAGCCGTGGATCCGGTGGGTGGTGCTCGTGGTCGGGGTGGTGACGGCCGTGGCGGTGATCCTGCCGGTGCCGGGGCGGGCGCCGGTACCGGGACGACCGGTCGTGGCGGGAGCGTCTGTCGCGAGGGGGTGGGAGGACGTGCCGGCCGCCTCGGTCGTGGCGGATGCGGCTTCGCGGTCGGCGTCGTCTTCGGAGTGGGGTTCGTCCTCCGGGTGGGCTTCGTCGTCGCTGGGGGCTTCGTCCTCGCGGTGGGCTTCGTGGTCGCGGTGGGTGGGGCCGCTCGGCGGGGTCGTGGTGGTCGGTGCCGTCGTCACGGCGCTGCTCGGACCGACCGCGTACTCGATCGAGACGGCGGTGACGTCGCACACCGGGTCGCTGCCGTCGGCGGGACCGACGGTTGCGGGCGCCGGTTTCGGTGGCGGTCGTGCCGGCTTCGGCGGTGGGCCTGGAGGCGCGGGTGGCGCAGCCGGGACCGGTGGACCGGGTGGTGCGGGCGCGCCCGGTGCTCCGGGTGGGTTCGGTGGGACGGGTGGCGCCGGTGGCACGGGTGGCACGGGTGGCGCCGGTGGGACGGGTGGCGCCGGTGGCACGGGTGGCGCCGGTGGGACGGGTGGCGGCTTCGGCGGGTCGTCCGAGGGCGGCCCGGGCGGTGTCGGCGGTGGGGCCGGGAGCCTGCTCGGCGGCTCGACCGAGGTGTCCTCGGCCCTGAAGGAAGCGCTGCTCGAGGACGCTTCCGACTACACCTGGGTGGCCGCAGCGATCGGGTCCAACAGTGCGGCGACCTACCAACTCGCCACCGGCGAGTCGGTGATGCCCGTCGGCGGCTTCAACGGCTCGGATCCGTCGCCGACGCTCGCCGAGTTCAAGCGGGACGTGGCTGACGGCGAGATCCACTACTTCATCGCCGGCAGCGTCGGGCAGTCGAACGGCGGCAGCGATGCAGCCTCGCAGATCTCGGAGTGGGTCGAGTCCAACTTCACCGAGACGACGATCGGCGGTGTCACGGTGTACGACCTCACCTCGGGCTAGGGTCGAGGGATGCTCGGAGCCGACGACCCCCTCGATCCGGTTCCGCGCCGCATCCTCGTCGCCGGGACGACCGGGGTCGGGAAGACCACCACCGCCGCCCGCATCGGTCTCGTACTGGGCATCCCGCACACCGAGATCGACTCGCTCTTCCACGGCCCGGACTGGGAGCCGCGCGAGACGTTCGTCGCCGACGTGGAGGCCTACACGAGCGAACCCGCCTGGGTGACGGAGTGGCAGTACACCCCTGTCCGCCCGCTGCTGGCGGAGCGGGCGGACACCCTCGTGTGGCTCGACCTGCCCACACCGGTCGCGCTGTGGCGGCTGCTCCGCCGGACACTCCGGAGACGGTTCGGACGGATCGAGCTCTGGAACGGGAACCTCGAGCCTTCGCTCTGGACGTTCTTCACGGACCGAGGCCACATCTTGCGCTGGGGGATCCGGACCCGGAACGTCACGCGACAACGGGTGCCCGAACTCGTCGCGACGGCGCCGCACCTCCGCATCGTGCACCTGCAATCCCAGCGGGAGATCGATCGGTTCGTGCAGCACCTCGGCGGGTGCCGCGGATAGAATCGAGGCCGTCCGCCTCCGTAGCTCAGTGGATAGAGCAGGTGGTTTCTACCCACCGTGCCGCGGGTTCGATTCCTGCCGGGGGCACGCACGACGAAGGCCGCCGTCCATCAGGACGGCGGCCTTCGTGCTGGACCCGGTCGGTCTACTCGTCGTCGTCAGCGGCGCGGCGACGGAGTTCGCTGGCGCTGATCGGCTGGGTGTATGGCGCTTCCGAAGTCTCGTTCGCGTCGGCGGGCTCAGCGGGAGCGCCTGCGATGCGGGTCGGGACCGACGTCGTCTGCGTGGTGCCGGGAGCGTCGACCTTGCGCGCATCGGCGTCCTGGGCGCGGTTCACGTGCGCGTCGGCTGAGGTCGGCTTCGCCACGGGCGGGGGTACCGGCGAGCCTGCGGTAGCACGCGTCGAGGGGGTCGCCCCCGCCGCACGCCGGTCGTCGACCACGTCGGCGTCGTCCGAGTCGGCGTTGCCCGAGTTGGCGTTGCCCGAGTCGGCGCTGTCCGCATCGGAGCCCCTCGCTGAGGTGACGGCGGAGGAGCCCCCGGTGCGCACAGGCGACGCCGGGGAGCCGAGCGGCGGACGCGTCGGTGCCGCCGCGCCGTCACCGTACGCACGCGTCGCGTTCCCGTCCGCGAACGAGGTCGTCGTGTTCGTGCTGGACGAGGCTGAGATCGGCGTCGTGGCGTCCGGGTCGAGCGCGGTGGAGCCGCCGCGAGTGACCGAGAAGCCGGCCCCCGCTGCTGCCGCGCCCGCGCCCGCGGCCGCGGGCGCAGCACTGGTCGGCGGAGCCGACGGCGTGCCGGACACGGCCGGTGCCGCGGAGGCGGGCGTGCCCGCGGGACGCTGGACTGCCGGACGCAGGGAGGTGGTGGTCGGGGTCGGTCGAGGGGACTCCGGGTCGGTGCCCGTCCCGGGAGCGGCACCGTCGGCGGACCGTGCACCGTCGGCGGGCCGTGATGAACCCGACTGGTCGGCGTTCCACTCCTGCTGACGAGTGATGAGCTCGGCGTCGGGGTCCGGAGAGTCGAACTTCCACCGCTCGAGGTCGCTCTTGAACAGCTTGCGGGCACGGCCCGGACGGGCCTGCCACTCGAGGAGCCGGTCGCGGAACTCGGCCAGCGACTGCTCGGCCTGGAAACTGAACGTCGACGAGTTCTTCTTGATGTCGGCGATCTCGTGCTGCGTCCAGTTCGCGGCGAGCGGGGCGCCGGCCACGGGCAGCAGTCGCAGCCGGATGTCGGCGTCCTCGGCGAGGTGATCCGCGTAGGCGCGCTCGTCGTGACCGAGGGAGCCCCAGGTCGCGGCCTTGCGCGCGGCGGAGACGATGCCGGCCACGGCGGCGTTTCGGGCTTCTCGTTCCTGCATCGCGACGACACGCTTGGTCGCCCCGCGTCCGATGAGGGCCGCGACGATGCCGGCCACGACGATCGCGACGAACGGGATGATCGCGCCGGAGATCACGCGCCAGCCGTCGTCGGACGAGATCCAGTCGGTCAGGTCGTTCCACCAGTCCATGCGCGCACCCTACTCACGAAACGGTCAGGCATCGGGGAGGTCGAACGGCGTTCCGCGCACCCCACCAGCATGATTCCAATGTGGAACATCATCCCCACCGGAGGCAGTCCACGGCGTCGTCGGCGGACCACACGTTCGGCAGCTCGACGAACCGCCGTTCGGTCGAGACGTACCGGCGCGCACGGTAGGCGGTCCCGCCGGCGACGTCGACGCGGTCCACGTACCCGACGATCTCGCCGTTCGCGCGGGTGACGCGGCTGAGGTCGTCGCGCACGTCGAGGATCCGGAGGTCACCGCGCGAACGGGCGACGGGGACGGTACGGATCCGCAGTGCGGGTTCGGTCGTCGTCTGCATCGTTGTGCCTCCTGCTCGTCGGTGTGTGTTCGACGGTAGGGCCGGCCACTGACACGAATGGCGGCGGGAGGCGTTCTGGGGAGCGCCGACCCGGTGACGCCTGTTGTGGAGGACGTGTGACCGGGTACAGGCTCGCTCCGAGGCCGGGAGGTAGGTTGTGGCCATGACCACGTTCGTGCTCGCAGGTGGATGTTTCTGGTGTCTCGACGCCGTGTACCGCACGCTCCAGGGTGTGCAGGACGTGGTGTCCGGCTACGTCGGCGGCGGGGCGGAGAACCCCTCGTACGAGCTGGTCTGCACCGGCACGACCGGGCATGCCGAGGCCGTCGCGGTCACCTTCGACGAGACCGTGATCCCCGCCGATGTCATCCTCGACGTGTTCTTCACGCTGCACGACCCCCGTCAGCTGAACCGCCAGGGCGCCGACGTCGGCACCCAGTACCGCTCGGCGATGTTCCCGGCGGACGACGCGCAGAAGGCCCTCTTCGAGCAGGCGATCGAACGCGCCTCGGACATCTGGGACGGGGGCATCGTGACCACCATCGAGCCACTGGGCACCTTCTACCGTGCCGAGGACTACCACCAGGACTTCTTCGCGAAGAACCCCGGACAGGGTTACTGCCTCGCGGTGGCGCTGCCCAAGGTGAACAAGGTCCGCAAGGCATACAGTCAGTACATCCTGGCGTCCTGACCCACCGGACGCCGGGGCCACGAGGAGGTGGTCGAACGATGACGAACAACACCGGGACCTGGGTAGCGGTCGGACCCGCAGGAGCGGTCGGCAGCATCCACCGGGCCGACGGCGGTTTCCGTGTCGAACTCTACGGTCGGAGCGGCTCCGGCGGGACGTACCCGTCGCTCGAGTCCGCCAAGGGCGCGGTCCACGCCGCGCTCGGACCGCTGGCCGACCGGCCCGAGTTCCGCGCGCACTGACCGCGCGCTGACCCGTTTCGGTCAGGAGGCACGGGGGACTCGTCCTCCACAGGGCGGCCGGCCGAGACCTCCGGTCACAGATCGAGCCCCGGAGCGTGTCCGCGCCCCGGGGCTCGTCGACGATCGATGCATGAACGACACCATCACCGTCTGCGGGATCATCGCCACCGAGCCGCGTCACCTCGTGACCGACACCGGCATCGCCATCACGAGCATGCGGCTCGCGTCACCGTCCCGACGCTGGGACCGTGCGACCTCCACCTGGACCAACGGTGCGACCAACTGGTACACCGTCACCGCGTTCCGGTCGCTCGCCGCCAACGTCCACCGCTCCCTCAAGAAGGGCGACCGCATCCTCGTCACCGGACGGATCCGCATCCGGACCTGGGAACGGGACGGCCGCGGTGGCACCTCTGTCGAGATCGACGCAGAGGGTCTCGGGCACGACCTTGCCTGGGGCATCAGCAACTGGGTGCGGGTGCCGCGGCACGCGGGCGAGTCCACGGCAGCCCCCGGCAGTGCGGCAGCGCACTTCCCGAACGTGGACCCCGTCACCGGTGAGGTCGGGGTGGTCGGCATCGAAGGCACGCGCTCGGGCCCGGAGCCGGACACCGGCGTCGAGACGCACCACGACGAACCCGACGTCGGCGAGGACCTCCCGGACTCGACCGAGGCCGCGCGGCACGCCGCCGTGATCCACGGTCACGACTTCCCCTCCTCGGACGACGACTCGACGGCGATCGACGACCGTGACGCGGCCTGACCGAGGGGCGGGCCTACCGCCAGTTCTGGGCGATCATCGCGATGCCAGCGACCTCGGTGGTGTCCCAGTTGCCGCCGCGGGGCAGGCCCGAGACGCGCCCGTCGATCGAGAAGCTCGCGCCCTGGACCTTCGGGCTGTTCGTCTGCTTGGCCTTGAGACCGTGGAACGAGAAGCCGGTGTTCCAGGTGCCCGCCAGGCCGGTCTGGCCGGCCTTGTCGCCGACGGCGATGGAAATGTCGTTCACCTGCGAGTGCACGACGTCGCCGTTGAGGCGCGCGTTCGCCTCGGCGTTGAAGAACAGCCGCCCGTCGAGGTTCACGGCGATCGTGCCGACCGTGCGGTTGTTGAGGATGACCGACGCGACGTCGTTCGTGTACCAGCGCAGCCCGACCGAGGTCTTGCTGTGCGAGGCGCCGCCCATGTACCCGTAGGTGAACTTGCCGTTCTGGACCCGCTCCCAGATGAAGCGCGGCTGACCCTTGCTGATCGCGGAACCGGTGTCCGACTGGATCCCGACCGCGAAGGCGTTGTTGTGGGCGTCGTGCACGTTGATGTACGAGGAGTACCCCGACCCGGAGCCGTTCTCGACGAGGTGCGCGGTGTACTGCACGTAGGGCTTGCCGTGCGGCACGGGCGACGCAGCCGACGCGGGAGCGACGGGCGCGATGAGGGCGACCGTGAGCGCGGTCGCCCCGATGAGCGGCAGCGTGAGACGGCGAAGACGTTTCGTGAGCATGACCTGGTCCCCTTCATCGGCCGGTCGACCGTGCCCGTGGTGGGCGAGCGGAGCTACGGTACGTCGAAGTACGCGAACGCAACAGCCCTCGTGCGCGTTCCGGCGAACCGGCCTGATCAGTAGACTTGTCGGGATATGGCTGAGTACATCTACCAGATGGTCCGCGCCCGCAAGGCGGTCGGCGACAAGCTGATCCTCGACGACGTCACGATGTCGTTCCTCCCCGGCGCCAAGATCGGCGTCGTCGGGCCGAACGGAGCGGGCAAGTCGACGATCCTGAAGATCATGGCGGGTCTCGACCAGCCGTCCAACGGCGAGGCGAAGCTCACCCCGGGCTTCAGCGTCGGCATCCTCATGCAGGAGCCGGAGCTCGACGAGTCGAAGACCGTCCTCGAGAACGTGCAGGAGGGCGTCGGCGAGATCCACGGGAAGATCACCCGCTTCAACGAGATCTCTGCACTCATGGCCGAGCCGGACGCAGACTTCGACGCGCTCCTCGCCGAGATGGGCACGCTGCAGGAAGAGATCGACGCCGCCGACGCGTGGGACCTGGACTCGCAGCTCGAGCAGGCCATGGCCGCGCTCCAGTGCCCGCCGGGGGACGAGCTCGTCACGCACCTCTCCGGTGGTGAGAAGCGTCGCGTCGCGCTCTGCAAGCTCCTGCTCCAGAAGCCCGACCTGCTCCTCCTCGACGAGCCCACGAACCACCTCGACGCCGAGTCCGTGCTCTGGCTCGAGCAGCACCTGCAGCAGTACCACGGCGCGGTCCTGGCCGTGACGCACGACCGGTACTTCCTCGACCACGTCGCACAGTGGATCGCCGAGGTCGACCGCGGCCGTCTCTACCCGTACGAGGGCAACTACTCGACCTACCTCGAGAAGAAGCGTGCTCGCCTCGAGGTCCAGGGCAAGAAGGACGCCAAGCTCGCGAAGCGTCTCTCGTCGGAGCTCGACTGGGTCCGCAGCAACACCAAGGGCCGTCAGGCGAAGTCGAAGGCCCGTCTCGCCCGCTACGAGGAGATGGTCACGGAGGCCGAGCGCACACGCAAGCTCGACTTCGAGGAGATCGTCATCCCGGTCGGTCCCCGACTGGGTTCGCAGGTCATCGATGCCGACAAGCTCCACAAGCAGTTCGGCGAGCGCATCATCATCGACGACCTCTCGTTCACGCTGCCCCGGAACGGCATCGTCGGCGTCATCGGCCCGAACGGTGTCGGCAAGACCACGCTGTTCAAGACGATCGTGGGACTCGAACCGCTCGACGGCGGCACGCTGAAGATCGGCGACACGGTCGACATCTCGTACGTCGACCAGAGCCGCGGTGGCATCGATCCGAACAAGAACCTGTGGGAGGTCGTGTCCGACGGCCTCGACTACATCCAGGTCGGGAAGACCGAGATCCCGTCGCGCGCCTACGTGTCGCAGTTCGGCTTCAAGGGCCCGGACCAGCAGAAGAAGGCCGGCGTGCTCTCCGGCGGTGAGCGGAACCGTCTCAACCTGGCGCTGACGCTCAAGCAGGGCGGCAACCTGCTGCTCCTCGACGAACCGACGAACGACCTCGACGTCGAGACCCTCGGGAGCCTCGAGAACGCGCTGCTCGAGTACCCGGGCTGTGCCGTGGTGATCACCCACGACCGGTGGTTCCTCGACCGCATCGCGACGCACATCCTCGCGTGGGAGGGACTCAACGAGGACGGCACGCCCAACTGGTACTGGTTCGAGGGCAACTTCGAGTCGTACGAGGAGAACAAGATCGAGCGCCTCGGTGCCGACGCGGCGAAGCCTGGTCGCGCCACGTACCGCAAGCTCACCCGCGACTGACCGTGGCGCGACTGCACGCTCCCATCCGGATGCGGTGGAGCGACATCGACGCCTACGGCCACGTCAACAACTCCGCGATGCTGCGCCTCCTCGAAGAGGCGCGCATCGTGGGGTTCTGGGGTCCTGACCCCGAGGAACGCGATTCCGACGGGTCGATCCCGGAACCGATCATCGACGGACGACCGGGCTCGGGCACGATGACCGTGATCGCAGCCCAGCGGCTCGAGTACCTCGCGTCGATCCCGTACTTCCGGCAGCCCCTCGACATCCAGATGTGGATCGGGCGGATCGGTGGTGCGAGCATCGACGTCTCGTACGAGGTGTGGTCGCCGGCGGGGCACGAGCCTGCGGTGCTCTACACCCGTGCCACGACGGCCCTCGTGATGGTCGACGCGGCGAGCAACCGCCCGCGTCGGCTGAGCGACGCGGAGCGGGAGTCCTGCGCGCCCTACATCGAGCCGGCGGTGCAGTTCTCCCGGCCGTAGGTCACACCGCGCCCGGCCTCGCGGCGCGACCGCACAGCGCGACGGCGTCGCGGCACATCACCGCGGGACGCGCATCATCCCCTCCTGCGCGACGGTCGCCAGCAGACGACCGTCCCGCGAGAACATCCGGCCGAACGCGAGTCCCCGACCGCCCTGTGCGCTCGGGGACTCCTGCGTGTACAGGACCCAGTCGTCTGCCCGGCCGTCGCGGTGCCACCACATCGCGTGGTCGAGGCTCGCGCTCTTCACCCCGGGTGTTCCCCACGCGACCCCGTGCCGGCGCATGATCGGCTCGAGGATCGACAGGTCGCTCGCGTAGCCGAGGACCGCGCGGTGCAGGGCCGGATCCTCCGGCAGATTCCCGTCGACCCGGAACCAGACGGCCTGGTGCGGGATGTGCTCGCCCTGGACGTCGACGAACACCGGACCCTCGACGTGCCGGAGGTCGATCGACCGCTCGGCCCACGCCTGCGCCACGGGGTGGTCGATGGCGGACAGGATCGAGGCGGCCGACGGCAGCGACTCGGGCGACGGAGTGTGGACGGGGAACGGGTCCTGGTGCTCGACGCCGCTGTCCGGGCGCTGGAACGAGGCGATCATCGAGAAGATCGGCATGCCCCGCTGGTACGCCTGCACCCGTCGGGCGGCGAACGAGCGCCCATCGTGGATCCGTTCGACGCCGAACGTGATCGGGATGTCGATGTCGCCCGGGCGGAGGAAGTAGCCGTGCATCGAGTGGATGTCGCGGCCCTCGATGGTGGTCTGCGCGGCGACGATGCACTGCGCGAGGACCTGCCCGCCGAACACCCGACCACCGGGGGACCAGTGGCTCACGCCGGTGAGGATCGTCTCACCGGTGCTCGCACCCGTGTCCTCGAGTCGGAGGGTCCGCAGGAAGTCCGGTTCGCCGTTCACACGGAGCAGTCTACGAACGCGCGCCCACGAACGACGTGGCCGATAGAATCCGTGGTGACATGGGCACCTCGTTCACGCTTCCCGACGCCGCCTCGCTCGGCGACCTCCGGACCTACCTCGGACGGGCCGCCCGCATCGAGGACGGCTCGGTCCGCCTCATCGCCGACTCCGGCGTCCTCGCGGTCTACACCGCGATCCTCTACCCGCTCGGCCTCCTCGACGAGCTGCCGACCGTGCTGGGCCTCCGCACGTTCTCGCTCGCGCAACCGGCGACGATCGACGCGGTCGTCCCGCTGGCATCGCTGCAGGAGCGGCTGCGGCTGCTCGCGGACGCGCAGGACGCCGAGCGTGCCGAGGGTGCCGACCCGACCCGGGCCACTCCGATCGAGGTCGAGCTCCCGCACGAGGTGCACACCGTCACGTGGGCTGCGATCTCCCCGCCCCGCGGTGGATGGGTGCCGCTGCCCGACGTCTCGCCGGAGCTGCTCCGCCGTGCGGCGCGGGACGGCATCGCCGAGGTGGCGGACGCGGTTCCGTCGAACGCCGGCGAAGCGATCGTCCGCAAGGTCCGCTCCGAGGTCTGGGGTCGACCGGTCGCGGGGATCGAGCACGTCCCCGCCGGTGCCGGATTCGCGGGGGAGAGCCTGGGGTTCCTCGGACACGACCCGGTCCGGCTGTTCGAGACCGGCCCGTGGAGCCGACTGACGACGTCGCGCGGCCACGTCCTCGTGAAGCGTCGCGCCTGGACCCTGAACCCCTAGGGGACGGCCGCCGGTTCCGGCGTGGTTGGCTTGGGGCATGCACGTCTTCCTCACCGGCGCCTCCGGTTACATCGGTTCCTCGGTCCTCCGCGCACTCATCGCCCACGAGCACGAGGTCACCGCGCTCGTGCGGACGGACCAGAAGGCGCAGGCGGTCCGGGACGCCGGGGGACGGGCGATCGTCGGCGACGTCACGGACACCGAGGTGGTCCGCCGACTCGCGCACGAAGCGGACGCGGTGGTCCACACGGCCTCCGCGCGGGGCATCGACCCGGACTTCATCGCGACCGTCCTCGGGGCGCTCGCGGGCACGCCGAAGCCCTTCGTCCACACCGGCGGCATCTTCACCTTCGGGAACTCCACGGACATCTCGGAGCAGTCCCCAGTCTCCCCGCCGGTGATGACCGCCTGGCGTGCACCGAACGAGGCGAGGGTGCGAGCGAGCGATGCCCGCACGACGATCATCGCCCCGGGCATCGTGTACGGCCGTGGCGCAGGCATCCCCGCCATGTTCGTCGGTGACGGCGAGCACGAGGTCCGGCTGGTCGGCGACGGCTCGCAGCGTTGGACGACGGTGCACATCGACGACCTCGGCGAGCTCTACGTCCTGGCGCTGCACCGGGGCGAGCAGGACGGCTACGTCGTCGCCGCGACCGGGGACAACCCCACGGTCCGGGAGATCGCCGAGGCGGGTGCGCACGGTTCGCCGGTCGTCGCCGAGAGCGTCGACGCGAGCCGCCGACGCCTGGGTGACGAGTACGCCGATGCGCTGCTCCTGCACCAGGAGGCGTCGGGCGCGCATGCGCGCGCCGCGTTCGGGTGGAACCCGACCCGCCCGTCGCTGGTCGAGGACCTGGCAGACGGGTCCTACGTGCGCTGACGCAACCGGAAGACGGTCGGGAGGCGCGGTGCGGGCCCGCACCGCGCCTCCCGACCGTCACCGGTCGCGTCGCGACGTCAGTCGAACGTGTTCGTCATCGCGTGGGCAGCGCGATCGAGGTAGGCCCAGAGCTCGGCCTCGTCGAGCGGTGCCAGCTGCAGCGATTCGACCGCGGTGCGCATGTGGAGGAGCCAGCGCTCGCGGGCCTCGGACGTGATGCGGAACGGTCCGTGTCGCATCCGGAGTCGGGGGTGACCGCGCTCCTCGCTGTACGTACCGGGGCCGCCCCAGTACTGCTGGAGGAACGCGGAGAGGCGCCAGATCGCGCCCTCGAGGTCCTCTGCCGGGTACATCGGCCAGATGACGTCGTCCTGCTGGACGCCCTCGTAGAAGCGCCGCACGAGGCGGTCGAATGTGGGAGCGCCGCCGATGCGTTCGTACAGGGAACCGGTCGCGGAGACGCCGTGCTCGCCGACCCGCAGCGTGATCGGTTGAGCGGGGACGCTGCCACCGTGCCCGGGAGCGGCGGGAGGGGTCGGTTCGGTCACTGCGGGTCCTTCCCGGCATCGTGGTCGTCGGTCCGGATGGGCTGACCGAGGATGTTCTTGCGGGCACGCCGGGGCTTCGTCGGCGCCGGTGTCGGCTGGGTCCGCACGGTGCGGAGGCCGTTGATCGAGGTCGCGTTCTCCCAGCCCACGGGCATGATCATCGCCATCGCCGGCAGCGTCACGCCGAGTTCGTCGACGGAGCGCTTGAGGCGCACGCGGAGCTCGCGGCCCACGACGTCGAGCTCCGAGGCCCGGGTCTTCACGACGAGCCGGAACACCATGCCGGCATCGGTGATCGACTGCAGGCCCCAGATCTCCGGCTTCTCGACGATGCGCTGGCGCCAGCGGGTCTCCTGCGACATCGTCACCGCGGCCTTGAGGAGGGCGTCCTGGACGGCGTCGATGTCCGTGTCGTACGGCACGGTGATGTCGACGAGCACGCGCGACCAGCCCTGCGAGAGGTTGCCGACGCGGAGGATCTGCCCGTTCGGCACGAACCAGAGGATCCCGTTGACGTCGCGGATCTGCATGACGCGCAGCCCGACGTTCTCGACCACGCCGGTCGCCTGGCCGGTGTCGACGACGTCGCCGACGCCGGCCTGGTCCTCGAGGATCATGAAGACCCCGGACAGCAGGTCCTTCACGATGCTCTGGGCGCCGACGGCGAGGCCGGCCGCGACGAGGGACGCGCCGCCGACGATGCCGACCGCGGCGTTCGGGATCGTGACGGGGATGATGATGGCGAGCGCGACGACGACCACGACCACCGTGGCCAGGTTCTCGAGCACGCTGCCGAGCGTCCGGGTGCGTTGCACGACACGGGCGGTCTGCACCGGAGACGCGATGAGCGCCTGCGTGTCCGCGGCTCCCTGGCGCTTCTTCACTCCGTTCACGACGCGATCGACGATGCCCTTGATCGAGTGCCGCAGGATCAGTCGCACGATGATCGCCGCGATGACCGTCACGACGATCACGATCGGCACGTGCCACGTGTCGACGAACTGGGTGAACGCGTTCGAGATCAGTTTCGAGGTGTCTTCGGTCGTTGCAGCCAAGGTCATGATCCGGTCGATGCTAAAGGGCGGGGCCCTGGCCTCCCTGGAGGAACGCCTGGACCCCGCCGATGGTCATCCGGGTCTCAGGCGTCTGCCGCCTGGACCCGGAGGGCGCGCTCCGTGCCCGCGAGGCTCTCCGACACGATGCGACGCAGCGCCGGAGTCTCCGGGTGGGCCTCGAGCCACGCTGCCGCCGCGTCGCGCAGCTCGGCCGACGCGAGCGGCGCCGGGTACAGCCCCGTGACGATGGTGTCGGCGATGTGGTAGCTGCGCTCGGCCCAGATCCGCGTGAGCACGTCGAAGTACTTCGGCACGAGACCCTCGAGCACGACCGGGCTGTTCACGTGCTGGTACCCGACCGTGGTCTGGCGCACGATCGCGTTCGGCAGCTCGGACGAGTCGACGAGCGACGAGAACGCGGCGAGCTTGCCCTCGGCCGTGGGGATGGTGGCCCGGGCACGCGCTGCCGCCTGCTCGCCCGACGCCGTCCTGTCCGCGGCGAGTTCGGCGTCGACCTCGGCGTTCCCGGCGGCTCCCGCGAGCACGAGGCCCTCGAGCAGCTCCCAGCGGAGGTCGGTGTCGATCTCGAGGCCGTTCAGCGTCACCGAGCCGTCGCGCAGCCCGGTGAGCGTGCCGACGTGTTCCGGCGTGGAGGCGATCTGCGCGAAGAACTTCACGAACTGGAACTGCGCGTCCGACCCGGCCTCGGCCGAGCTCGCGAGCTGCCACAGCGTCTCGCCGACCGTGCGGACCGTGGCGTCGGCCTTCGCCGGTGCCACGTAGTTGCGGGCGGTGAGGAGCAGCTGCGAGAGCGTCGTGCGGATCGTCGTCGACTCGGTCTCGGTGGCGATGTTGCCGAGCACCAGGCGGACGTAGTCGCTCGCGGGCGACTCGGCGTCGCGGGTGGCGTCCCACATCGCGCCCCAGACGATCGAGCGCGCGAGGGGGTTCGCGATCGAGGCGAGGTGCTCGATCGCGGTGCGCCGGGACTGCTCGTCGAGACGGATCTTGGCGTACGCCAGGTCGTCGTCGTTGAGGAGCACGAGGTCGCCGCGCTGGACGCCGACGAGCTCGGGGACCTCGGTGCGGGGGCCGTCGACGTCGATCTCCACGCGGTGGATGCGCTCGAGCTTGCCGCCGGCGGACGCGGTGTCGGCGCCGAACGGGGCATCGGCGTCCTGCGTGAAGGCGTAGACGCCGATCGCGAGGCGGTGCGGTCGCAGCGTCGGGTGGTCGGCCGGTGCTTCCTGCAGGACAGCGAACGCCGTGATGACGCCGGACTCGTCGGTCTCGATCTCCGGGCGGAGCGTGTTGACCCCGGCGGTCTCGAGCCACAGCTTCGACCACTCGGAGAGATCACGGCCGCTCGTCGCCTCGAGCTCGACGAGCAGGTCGCGCAGCTCGGTGTTCGAGTGGTGGTGCTTCTTGAAGTACGCGGACACGCCGGCGAAGAACGCGTCGATGCCGACCCACGCCACGAGCTGCTTCAGGACGGAGCCGCCCTTCGCGTAGGTGATGCCGTCGAAGTTGACCTGCACGTCCTCGAGGTCGTTGATCGTCGCGACGATCGGGTGCGTCGAGGGGAGCTGGTCCTGCCGGTAGGCCCAGGACTTCTCCATCGCCTGGAACGTCGTCCACGCCTCGGTCCACTCGGTGGCCTCGGCCGTCGCGATGGTGGAGGCCCACTCGGCGAAGGACTCGTTGAGCCACAGGTCGTTCCACCACTTCATGGTGACGAGGTCGCCGAACCACATGTGTGCGAGCTCGTGCAGGATCGTGACGACCCGGCGCTCCTTGATGGCGTCGGTGACCTTCGACCGGAAGACGTACGTCTCGGTGAAGGTGACGGCGCCGGCGTTCTCCATCGCGCCGGCGTTGAACTCCGGCACGAACAGCTGGTCGTACTTCTCGAACGGGTACGCGACGTCGAACTTCTCCTCGTAGTAGGCGAAGCCCTTCTTCGTGATGTCGAACACGTACTCGGGGTCGAGGTACTCGGCGAGCGACTTGCGCGCGAACACGCCGAGCGGGATCGTGCGGCCGTCGCGGCTGGTGAGCTCGTCGCGCACGACCTCGTAGGGGCCTGCGACGAGCGCCGTGATGTAGCTCGAGATCTTCGCCGTCGGGGCGAAGGTCCACGTCGCGATCTCACCGTCGACGTGGGGCTCCGGCGTGGGGGAGTTCGAGACGACCTGCCACCGCGACGGCGCCGTCACGGTGAACGAGAACTCGGCCTTGAGGTCGGGCTGCTCGAACACCGCGAACATGCGGCGCGAGTCGGGCACCTCGAACTGGGAGTACAGGTACACCTCGTCGTCGACGGGGTCGACGAAGCGGTGCAGGCCCTCGCCCGTGTTCGTGTAGAGGGCGTCGGCGACGACCACGAGCTCGTTCTGCTCCTGCAGCCCGTCGAGCTGGATGCGCACGCCGTCGTTCACGGCCGCGACGTCGAGCGCGGTGCCGTTCAGCGTGATCGAGTGCACCGTCCTGGTGATCGCGTCGATGAAGGTCGAGGCGCCCGACGTCGCGGAGAAGCGCACGCGCGTGGTGCTGCCGAACGTCTCGGCGCCGCGGGTCAGGTCCAGCTCGACGTCGTACGTCTGCACGTCGACGATCGCGGCACGTTCCTGGGCTTCGATTCGGGTGAGGTTCTCTCCGGGCACGGACGCTCCATCTTCGCGGTTGACGCGGACGGTCGTTGTCCGCGTGGGTGAGTCCCGGCACAGCGTCGTGCACCGGCGGGACGGTGGGTTCCAGCCTAGCGAGCGGGCGTACGCTCGCACCGTGACGGACACGACTGTGGACAAGACGACCGAGCGCACCGCTGTGGAGTTCTGGTTCGACCCGAACTGCCCGTGGGCCTGGATGACGAGCCGCTGGGTCGGCGACGTGGCCGAGCACCGCGACCTCGACGTGACCTGGAAGGTCATGAGCCTGTTCGTCCTCAACGAGGACCAGGACATCCCCGAGGACTACCGGAAGCGCACCGAGGCCGGGCAGATCTACCCGCGCATCGTCACGGCGGCGCGCCTCCGCCTCGGCCAGGACATCGTGAAGCCGCTCTACGACGCGCTCGGCGAACACATCCACCACCGCCAGGAGAAGGACCCCGCGCAGGTCGTCCCCGCGGTCCTCGCCGAGCTCGGGCTCGACGCCGATCTGCTCGACTACGCCTGGACGGACGAGGTCGACCAGGCCGTCCGCGCGAGTCACCAGGACGGCATCGAGCGCGTCGGTCAGGACGTCGGTACGCCCGTCATCGCGGTCGAGGGCACCGCGTTCTTCGGCCCGGTCATCTCCCCGGCTCCGAAGGGGCAAGAAGCCCTCGACCTGTGGGACGGCGTCGTCGCCGTCGCGAAGTACCCGGGCTTCTTCGAACTCAAGCGCTCGCGCACGGTCGGTCCGATCTTCGACACCACTGCCTGACGGACCGGAGGCGCGGTGCGGGCCGGCCCCGCGCCTCCCGTCCGACAGTCGCGCGCCGTTGCGGGCGTTGCGCCCCGTTTTGCAGGCATGCAACGTGGCGCGATCATGCGTCGCACCGCCACATGCGGACTGGAGGCGCGGTGCGGGCTGGCACCGTGCCTCCCGTCCCTGCTATGGTCGCGACCAGCCGGTGAAGTATCAGGGGATGGGGAGCTCGATGGGGGAGTCGTACCGCGTGGACCGCGGCGCGTCCGAGCAGACGGTTGCGCACGTTCGTGCCGCTGCGTCCGATGTCGCAGAGCACGCAGCTTCGCTGAGCGCGGCACTCGAAGCGCTCGCCGCCGCTGCGGACGGATCGCCTGACGTCGCCGCAGCGCTCACGTCGTTCGGCGAGGCGTGCGCGGGGACCGCGGCGAAGGTCGGCACGCCGAAGTCCCGTTCTGGCCGTGCTACTTGATGGACACGGAGCTCGGTGATCGTGCCTTCGAAGTGGAACGCGACCGACGAACAGCAGCGGGTGAAGAAGTGGTCGCTCACCGAAGCGGGATCTGGGACGAGGACGGGAACGTCATCGAAGAGCATGGAGATGAGATCGTTGTCTGACGCCCGCCTCGAGTACGTCCCGTTCCCCGCGGAAGAGGTCCGCGCGATGCCTGACGGCTCCGTGGCCGCGATGCGGGAGCCGCTCCCCGGCCACGAGGCGTACATCGACGTCATCCCGCACGTCGACGCCGAGGACCCCAGGGTGCAGCGCCGCAGTGTCCGGCAGGACACCGGCCTGGCGCCGAGCACCGAGCCAGCGCCGCGGACTCCCGAAGAGCAGCTACTGCTGGACCTCACGGAGTTCAACCGGAACGGCTGCGCGACCGACCTCCGCGCGCTGCACCGCATGGCGCGGACCGACCACGAACCCGACGGCACCCGAGCCCGGGCGATGGCGTTGCGCTCCGTCGAGGTCGGCATCCGCCGGGGCCTGCTGACGAGCGGGCTGTTCGTCCGTGCCGGTTCGGAACTCGCGTTCGTCGAACCCGAGCGGAACGTCGCGGACCGGATCGCGACCGTCCGTGGTCGCTACGTCAGTGCGCCCGATGCCGGCGAATCCGACGACGACCTCGCGAACTCCGTGTGGCTGATGAACACGACGGAGGGCGAGCGGTACGCGCGGACGCACAGCGCCGACGCTGCCCGGACCGACCAAGCGAGCGACGTCACGCCGACGATCGCCGCGAACACGCCTTCCGTCGTCGTGCGCTCTGCGAGCGACGGCTGGGACGACAAGAACCACGAGCTGCTCGCGGACAACGTCTTCACCGAACTCCGGTACGGCCAGCTCGCCTGGGACGCCGGCATCGACGAGAAGGTGCTCAAGAGCGTGGCGTGGGGCATCGCCGCCGAGATCGTGTACGCCTTCGATGTGAAGTGGTCGCCGGACTGGGTCGCGAAGGGGCACCCGCACCGATGGCACGACGACGACGGCTGGCACGCGCGCTGCAACGACTGCCTCGACGAGAGCCCGGCCGAACCCGACGAAGCGGTCGCGTACGCGTGGTTCTCCGACCACCGTCCCGTCGCGCACGGCGACACCGCACCACGGTTCCGCCCATCGCCCCCGCCGCTCGAGGTCCCGATGCCGGACGAGGAGTGAGCGCGGACGACCGGGGTACGACCGGGCCGACGATCAGGCGAGCGGGAGCCGCATCAGCGTCAGGTCCAGCCACCGGCCGAACTTGCGGCCGACCTCGGGCACGACCGCGACGGTGGTGAACCCGAGGCGCTCGTGCAGGCCGATCGACCCCGTGTTGGTGCTGCAGATCCCCGCGATCATCACGTGCCGGCCCTCGTCCTTCGCACGTGAGACCAGGGCGTTCATCAGGGCGGTCGCGACGCCTCGGCCGCGGAACTCCTCGACGACGTAGACGCTGTGCTCGACGGTCAGCCGGTACCCCTGGTGCGGGCGCCACTGCGAGTACGAGGCGTAGCCGGCGACGCGCCCGTCGATCTCGGCCACGATCACGGGGTACCCGTCGGCACGCCGCTCGGCGAGCCAGCCGTCGAAGTACGAGCGCGGGTGCGGCTCCTCCTGCCAGATGGCGGTGGAGTGCAGGACCGCGTCGACGTGCAGCGCGTGGACGACGTCGAGGTCCCGTGACTCGCAGTCCCGCACGGTGACCGGAGCCCCCGAGTTCGTCGCATATGCTGTCGCCATGTCTCAGATCGTAGACGATGCTCGCCCGGAAGCCGAAACCGGGGCTGAGGACAGCGACGACGCCGATCAGCGGCGGCTCGGGGAGCGCCTGCAGCGGCTGCGCACCGAGCGGAAGTGGAGCCTCACCGAGCTCGCCGAGGAGTCCGGCGTCTCCCGGGCCATGATCAACCGCGTCGAGCGTGGCGTGTCCAGCCCGACGGCGACGATCCTCGGGCGGCTGTCCGGGGCGTTCGGTCTCACCGTCTCGCAGCTCCTCGACGAGGCGCTCGACCACGAGGTGCCCAGGGGAGCCGACCCCGACGAGGCGCGCGGCGTCCAACGCGGCGCGACCGCCGACTCCTGGACCGATCCCGAGACCGGGTACCGGCGCCGTCCCGTCTCGAGCGCGGCCTTCCCCGCGGACGTCACCGAGGTGCGCCTCCCGGCAGGCCGCGAAGTTGCCTACCCGGCGTCCGCCTACGCGTTCCTGCGGCACTGCATCTGGGTCGTCGACGGCGTGCTCGAAGTCGTCGTCGGCGGTGAGCCGACGCGGCTCGCGGCGGGGGACCGGATCGAGCTCGGTGAGCCGGCCGACGTCGTCTACCGGAACCCGGGCGAGGACCCCACACGGTACGTCGTCGTGGTGGTCCGGGGCCAGTAGTCGCAGGAATAGGATCGGTGCCATGCGCATCCACCTCGGAACGGACCACGCCGGCCTCGAGTTCAACAAGACCCTCGCAACGCACCTCACGGAAGCGGGACACGAGGTGGTGGACCATGGTCCGACCGAGTACGACGCGCTCGACGACTACCCCTCGTTCTGCATCAACGCCGCCCACGCCGTCGTGGTGGACCAGCGCGCGGGCGTCGAGGCCCTCGGCGTCGTGTTCGGCGGTTCCGGCAACGGCGAGCAGATCGCTGCGAACAAAGTCGAGGGCATCCGGGCGGTGCTCGTGTGGAACGAGTCCACCGCGCTCCTCGCCCGGCAGCACAACGACGCCAACGTCATCTCGATCGGGGCGCGCCAGCACACCGAGGACGAGGCGATCCGTTTCGTGGACCTCTTCATCGCCGAGCCCTTCTCCGGCGAGGAACGGCACGCCCGTCGCATCGCGCAGCTCGCCGAGTACGAGACGACCGGCCTGATCGCCGGCAAGCAGATCGACGCGTAACCGAAGTCCGTCAGAGGTACCGAGTACAACGAGAGCATGCCCGAGGGTCACTCCGTCCACCGCATCGCCCGCCAGTTCGCCCTGCACTTCGTCGGGCACGTCTGCGAGGTGTCGAGTCCGCAGGGTCGGTTCGCAGCCGGTGCCGCGAAGCTCGACGGCACGAAGATGATCGCGGCCCGGGCGGTCGGCAAGCAGATGTTCCTCGAGTTCGAGGGCGACCAGTTCCTCCGCGTGCACCTCGGGCTGTACGGCGCGTGGGACTTTGCGGGCGACATCTCCACCGATGCGACGATGCGCAGCGCGAACGGTCGGATGGGCCAGACGAACCAGCGCGGAACGGAACTGCAGGACGCCGCGGGTGAGGACTCACTGAGGAGCATCGGCGCGCCCCGACGTGCCCGGTACCGGATGGCCGAGCAGGAGAAGCTCGAGGACCCCATCGAGTCGTTCCCGCCGGACCCCGTCGGTCAGGTCCGGGTGCGGATCCTGACCGAGGACGCCGTCGCGGACCTCCGGGGCCCGACCGCGTGCGTCGTCGAGGACCCCGCCGGGGTCCAGAAGGCGCTCGACAAGCTCGGCCCCGACCCGATGAACGACGACGGTCCCGAGGCCGAGCAGGCCTTCGTCGACAACGTCCGCAGCCGGAACGTCGCGATCGGTCAGTTGCTCATGGACCAGGCCGTGGTGTCCGGCATCGGGAACGTCTACCGTGCCGAGCTGCTCTTCCGGCAGCGCATCGACCCGTACAAGCCGGGCAAGAAGATCACCGTGAAGCAGGCGAAGGCGCTGTGGGCGGACTGGTCGAAGCTCCTGCACGACGGTGTCCGGATCGGCCAGATGATGACCATGGACGACCTGCCGGCGGACGAGTACAAGGCTGCGATGGCCTCGCGCGACGACCGGCACTGGGTGTACCACCGTGCGGGTGAGCCCTGCCGGGTGTGCGGCACCGAGATCCGGATGGCGGAGATGGCCGGCCGGAAGCTCTACTGGTGCCCGAAGGACCAGAAGTAGCCGGTGATCAGAGGTCGCGGTACGTGAACTGCCCCGCGATCGCCGTCGCCAGCACGCGCATGCCGCGCAGGGAACCCGACGACGCGGCCAGCGGGTCCGACTCCACGAGCACCAGGTCCGCGACGTCACCGACGGCGACCCCGACCCGGCCGTCCGTCGAGCCCTGCCAGGCGGTCAGCGCCCGGATCCGTTCGGCGGGGTGCCACGCCGGCCGCCCGTCGCGATCGCGTCCGACCGCCGCCGCCATCGAGATCCAGGGGTCGAGCGGGGCCACGGGAGCGTCCGACCCGAGGAGCAGCCGGGCGCCCGCGCGGTCGAGCGACGCGAACGCGAACGCCCGGTCGGTGCGGCCGGCCCAGTAGCGGTCCGCGATGTCCCGATCGTCCATGGCGTGTTCGGGCTGCACGGACGCCGCCACCCCGAGCCTCGCGAACCGCTCGAGGTCGGCACGATCGAGCAGCTGCGCGTGCTCGATCGTGCCTCGTGTGCCGACCGCTTCGAACACGTCGAGCGCGAGGGTGTTCGCCCGGTCGCCGATCGCGTGGATCGCCGGCACGAGTCCGGCGTCGACCGCGCGACGGACCGTCGGAACGACCTCCTCGGGCGGCCACGTGAGCAGCCCGTGCCCGCCGAGCTCGTCGTACGCGTCGGACACCGCGGCGGTCCGGGTACCGAGCGACCCGTCGGTGATCACCTTGAACGGCCCCATCCGGAGGAGCCCGCGGGTGCCCTCGACCACGTCGCCCGTGCGGAGCCCACGCGCGATCACATCGTCGAGGTCGCCCGGGTAGACGCCCGAGTCGACGCGGAGCCCGTCGATCCCGGCGTGCACGCGTCGGGTCCACCGGTCGAGGCCGAACACCATCTCGAGGTCGACGACCCGCGTCACGCCGCGGGCGCTCGCCGCCTCGACGGCGTCGGCGACGTACCCGTCGAGCACGTCGTCGGGGACGCGGGACAGCGCGCCGGTCACGTCGAACGCGTCCTGCTCGCGCAGGACCCCGTCCTCGCCAGCGACGAGGGGCCGGCCGACGAGTCCGGAGAAGTGCGCGAGGGCCGCAGTGTTGCACCACACGGCGTGCAGGTCGCCGCTGATGACGACGGTCGGGAGGCCCGGCGCGGCCTGGTCGAGCAGCTCGCGTCGTGCAGGGCGGGGCCACATCCCGTCGCGGTAGCCGTGGCCGACGAGGACGCGGTCCGCGACGCCCGTGCGAGCCACCTGCCCCAGGAGGCCGGCGGTCGCCTCGGCCGAGTCGCAGGCGGAGACGTCGACACGGCGGCGGACGAGGGCCCACTGGTCGAAGTGCACGTGGTGGTCGACGAGGCCGGGCGCGAGCCATGCGCCCGCCGCCTCCACGACCTCGGTGTCGGCGTCCGCCGGGTCGAGCGTGCCGGCGGGCGCGATCGCCGCGATGCGCCCGTCGACGACGGCCACGTCGGAGGGGGCGCCGGACGTACCCACCCGGCGGACGGTGCGGAGCAGGACCTCCGTCACCGTTCCTCCAGGCCGTGTGCTCGCTCCATCTCGTCGGCGAGCGCCGGCGACGCGTACGGCCCGTCCGAGCGGAGGCCCGCGATGATGCGTTCCACCACCTCGGGGGCCTTGTTCTGCGAGAGCTTCGCGCGGGCGTCGAACCGGGTGACCCGGATGCGGATCCCGACGGTGCCCTTCGCCGTGCGCCGGGCGGTCTCCTCGTCGACCTCGAGCGAGATCGGCGACGGCATGGCCCGCTCGAAGTGGTCGACGAGTTCGCCGAGCACCCGGAAGTTCTCCTCGTCGGACAGGATCTCCGGCGTGCCCCAGCAGTGCGCCGTGACGTGGTTCCAGGTGGGGACGAACTGCTCCGGCGGGTACCAGGCGGGGGAGACGTAGCCGTGCGGTCCCTGGAACACGACGAGCACCTCGTGCCGCCCCAGCTCGTGGGCGACCTCGTCGGGGCGGCCGACGTGCGAGACGAGGACGATCTCGTGGTCGTCGGCGCCCGACGTGTCGAGGAGGAACGGGTAGTGCGACGCGACGAGGCCGGCTCCGGTGTGCGACACGATGGTGGCCCACGGATTGCCGTCGACGAGGCGTTTCACCTCGTCGACGTCGGTCATCAGGAAGTGGGGTGTGTGCCGCATGTCGTCAGCGTGGCACACGTCGTCCGGAAGACGCGACACCCGTCTCCAGGAGCGTCAGCGGACCTCGGCGGAGGACCAGAGCGCACCGAGGCCGCGGCCGACCGGTTCGAGCAGGGGCACGGCGACGAGGACCGCCGCCGCGAAGTACGCGACCGCCTGCAGCAGCCCGGGGATCGAGAGGACGAGGCCGAGCGCCTCCTGTGACAGCGCGAGGTACGCCCCCGTCTGCGCCAGCAGGTCGACGACGAACCACAGTGCGGCCGCGACGGCCACGATCCAGCCGAACGCCCGCTGCACCCCACGCGCGCTCCGGAGCGTGAGCACGCCGAAGGCGATGAGCGCGCCTTGGGCGATGACGTACAGCACCGAGCCGATCGGACCGGGGATCCCCCAGGCGAGTGCGAACGCGAGCGTGGAGACGCCGATCGCGAGCGCCCGACGATCTCGCGCCTGCATCGCTGCGACGAACACGACCGCTGCGCCGATGCCGCCGACCACCGTGCCGACGAGCAGCGCCGCCTCGGGAGGGTCCCACTGCAGGAGCACCACGGCCCCGACCAGCCCGCGCAAGCCGAACACGAGCGCCGCGGCGACTGCTGCCGCTGAAACCGCCCGGACGCCCGTGACGTTCTGCATGCAATCCACGGTACTCGGAGGCGGGGGATAACCCCACCCCGGGTTCGGGAGGGGGCAGGATGGGGGAACGAGCCCCGGATCGCGAGGCTGGGTGTCATGACCGACACCGCCCGCCTCGACCAGGCCGAGACCGTCCCGCTGAACGACTCCGTCCCACCAGGAGCCACCGAACCGATGCCCCCGCAGCCGCACCAGACGCCGCCCGCCTGGGCATCGACCCCGCCGCCGGGAACGAGCGCGGGCTCCGGGTCTGGTTCGGGCGTGACCGCCGGTGCGTTCTACCGGGACGCCTGGAAGCGCCTGCCGCGTGACTTCGGGTACATGGCGCTCACGGCGGTGCTCCTCTGCACGCTGTACTTCGCGTTCCCCGCGGCGATCTTCGGCGGCGGCTCGCACGACCTGTTCAACCCGTTCACGCTGCTGATGTTCTTCATCGCACTGTTCGTGGCGCGGTGGCTCGGCGCGTTCGAGAAGCTCCGTATCGGGTGGGCCGACAGTCGGCCGATCCGTCCGGTGGACTGGACGCCGCGCTGGCAGCAGAACTGGTGGACGCGTACGGGCTCCGCGGTCGCCAACCCGCACTACTGGCTGTACCTGCTGCACGCGGCGGTCGTCTACCCGCTCGCGGCGCTCTGCACCGTGGGGGCCGGCGCGGTCCTGTTCGCCGGGTTCTTCGGCCCGATCGTCGCGGGCATCGCCGCGCTCGCGAACGGTTGGGAGATCAACCAGGCGTTGGCGTACGCGGAGTTCGACCAGAGCTGGGCGTGGACGCTCGGCGCCCTGGCGTGCGCGGTCAGCATGGCCGCCTCGGTCGCGCTCTTCCCGCTCTGGGCCCGCGGCTCCGTCCTCGCCCACTACTGGATCGACTTCGGCCTGCTCGGCGGCTTCCGCGCGGAACAGCTCGAGCAGCGCGTCGCCGGTCTGCAGGCCTCCCGTGCCGGTGCGGTGACCGCCGAGGGGCAGGCGCTCCGCCAGATCGAGCGTGACCTGCACGACGGGCCCCAGCAGCGACTCGTCCGGCTGCGCATGGACCTGTCCGCCGCCGAGCGGGCCTTCGACAAGGACCCGGCGAAGGCGAAGCAGCTCATCGGCGAGGCGTCCGAGCACGCCAAGGACGCCCTCGACGAACTGCGCGCCCTGTCCCGCGGGTTCGCCCCGCCGATCCTGCTCGACCGTGGTCTCGTCGCCGCGCTCGAAGCCCTCGTCGCCCGCACGCCGATCCCGGTCGGACTCGACGTCCGCCTGCCCGACGGGCTCGAGCTCGCGACGGAGATCCAGCGCAACGTGTACTTCACGGTGAGCGAGCTCCTCACGAACACCACGAAGCACGCCGGCGCCTCCACCGCCGGGGTCTACCTCGGTCTCGTGGTCGACGCCTCGGGGCTCTGGTACCTCACGGTCAGCGTCACCGACGACGGCCGCGGGGGTGCCCGCCCGCAGGAGGGTCACGGCATCGAGGGGCTGATGGGCCGGATGCGCGCGCTCGACGGCGAGCTCACCGTGTCCAGCCCGGAGGGCGGCCCGACCGAGGCCACCGCGCGGATCCCGCTCGGCGCCCTGAACGGCGTGCCCACCGCACGGGCGTGACCCCGCGGGGGGTGACTCCGCGGGAGCGCGCGGGCTCCCGCTAGGCTGGTCGGCATGAGCGACGGCCCGGATGCAGCACGCATCCGGGCCGTCGTCGTCGACGACGCCGTCCTGCTGCGCGAAGGGCTCTCGCGGGTGCTCGACGAAGCCGGGATCGACGTCGTCGGGCAGTACTCCGACGCGGACTCGTTCCTCGCGACGCTCCCCGAGCACGCCCCCGACGTCGTCGTGATGGACGTGCGGATGCCGCCGACCTTCACGGACGAGGGTGTCCGCGCGGCCGTCGAGACCCGCCGCCTGGCACCGCGCACCGGGGTCCTCCTGCTCTCCCAGTACGTCGAGGCCACCTACGCCGAGGACGTCCTCGCCGCCGGCGCGACGGGCATCGGGTACCTGCTGAAGGACCGCGTCACCCGGCTCGAGGAGATCGACGACGCCGTCCGCCGGATCGCCGCCGGAGGCACCGTGCTCGATCCCGAGGTCGTCACGCAGCTGATGAGCCGCCGCCGCAACCCGCTCGAGGCCCTCACCCCGCGCGAGCGCGAGGTGCTCGGACTCATGGCCGAGGGGCGCACGAACGCCGCGATCGCCCGCGCACTGGTCATCGGGACGGGCGCGGTCGAGAAGCACGTGTCGAGCATCTTCGGCAAGCTCGCGCTCGAGGACACGGGCGAGGACCACCGTCGCGTCCTGGCCGTGCTGGCCTACCTGGGTTGAGCGGAACACCGTTGAGCAGGATCCCCGCGCCGGTCCTCGCACTCGCCGCGATGGTGTCCGTCCAGCTCGGCGCGGCGATCGCGAAGACCCGGTTCGACGACGTCGGCTCGGTCGGGGCCGCCACGCTCCGCCTCGTGATCGGCGCCGTCGTCCTCGCGCTCGTCGTCCGTCCGCGGGTCCGGCGCTGGAACCGGGCGCAGTGGCTCGGTGCGATCGGCCTCGGACTGGCGCTCGGCGGCATGAACGTCTTCATCTACGTGGCGTTCGCGAGCATCCCGATCGGCATCGCGGTGACCATCGAGTTCCTCGGGCCGCTCACCCTCTCCCTCGCGCACACCCGGCGGTGGCGGGACGTCCTCTGGGCGGTGCTCGCGCTCGCCGGGGTGGTGCTGCTCGGGGTGGGCCCGGCAGCGGTGACCGCGGTCTCCGGCGTGGTGTTCGCCGTCCTCGCCGCGGCGTGTTGGGCCGGGTACATCGTCATGAACCGGCACGTCGGCGCGGCGATCCCCGGTGTCGACGGCCTCGCGGTGTCGATGCTCGTCGCGATGCTCGTGTCGCTGCCGTTCGGGCTCCGGTCCGCCGTCGACGGGGTCGTGCGCGAACCGGTGCTGCTCCTGGTGTTCGGCGGCGTCGCCGTGCTGTCGAGCGTGCTGCCCTACGCGCTGGAGATGCTCGCACTCCGCCGGATGCCGACCCGGGTGTTCGGGGTGTTGCAGAGCCTCGGGCCGGCGATCGCGGCCCTCGCGGGCCTGGCGATCCTGCGCGAGGGCCTCGCGCCGCTCGAGATCGTGGCGCTCGGGTGCGTCACCGCGGCGAGCGTCGGGGTGACGCTGTCCGGACGACGCGAGCGCGGCCGTGGGCCTGGAGGCGCGGATTCCGTTCCGTGACGACGGAACGCGGTCCGCGCCTCCAGGAAGACCCGTCTACTCGTCGCAGAGGAAATCCGCGTACGTGGGTTCCGACCGCTCGCCCGTCAGGAGCGACGGGTCGTTGACTCGTCGTTCGACGTACGCCGCGATGACCTCGGGCGGCGTGAGCACGTGGGCGACCCAGGACGGCACCTCGCTCTTCTTCACGGTGCCTCCTCCCAGTTCCAGCATTCGGATCGAGTGTCTCGATCGTCGAGTTGCTCGTCGTACCGGTGTTCTCTCAACCATCGTCGTCCTGTCAGGGGAAGTCAATGCGGTGCGTTCTCCGGACTGCGCCTGCTGACGTCCGCGCGCAGGGTGCGGTGCTTCACGGCGGAGCGCCACACCCACGCGTTCGCCTGCTGCCCGAACTGCGCCCACTCGACGAGCACGGCGTCGCGGGTCCAGCTCTTCGCGAAGGCCTTCACCCGGACGTGGAACGAGGGGAACTGGATCCAGGCCCACACCGGCACGGGGGTGACGGCGTGGCAGACGTCGGGGCCGCGGGCGTCCTCGGACAGGGAGTACGCGCGCGGACGTTCGACCTCCGGGTGCTCCGGGGGCTGCCACCGGTCCTCGCGACGCCTTCCCACGACAGTATTCGAACGTGTGTTCGAATCGGCGTCAAGTCGGCCGCGTCGCCGGTGGACACCCGCGATCCATGACCGGCGTGTCGAGAGCGGTCAGGGGCGGGCTCGGCCGGTCGACTCGCGGACGCTCAGGGTCAGGGACGGTCCCGGGCGTGACGGAAGCGGAGCGCCGGCGTCGATCTGCTCGCGCAGGAGGGTCGCCGCCCGCTGCCCGAGCTCCACGGTGTCGCGCGTCAAGGAGGTGATCGACGGCCGGACCAGCCGGATCATCGCCGAGTCGTCGAACGACACGATCGAGACGTCCCCCGGCACCGCGACGCCCATCTCGCTCGCGACGCCGAGGCCGGCAACCGCCAGCACGTCGTTGTCGTACACGATCGCAGTCGGCCGGACGGCCCGGGAGAGCAGCGTCCGCGTCGCACTCGCCCCCGCCTCGGCGGAGTAGTCGGTCGGGATCGACTCGGTCTCCTCGAGTCCCTCCGCCCCGGTGAACGCCCGCACACGATCGATCCGCATCGCTGTGTGCTCGAACTCGGGCCGGCCGGCGACGTGCGCGATCCGCCGGTGGCCGAGTGCGTGCAGGTACCGCAGCACGGTGTCGGTCGCGTCCGAGTCGTCGATCCAGACGCTGGGCGCGGCGCCCTCGGCGGAGGGGTGCGACCCGACGATCACGGTCGGCATCCCGAGTTCCGCCAGCAGGGCGAGCCGGTCGTCGTCACGGCGGGGATCGATCACGATCACGCCGTCGACCCGGTGCCCGCGCCACCAGTCCCGGTAGGTCTCGAGCTCCTCGACGGCGTCCCGCGCGACGAGGAGGTTCATGCCGACGTGACTGCCGGCGAGTCCGAGCTGGATGCCCGAGATGAGGTCGCCGAAGAACGACTCGGTGCCGAGCGTCCGCGCCGGCCGGTTGAGGACGAAGCCGATCGACCCGGCCTTCGCGCCACCGAGGGCACGCGCCGCGGTGTGCGGTTGCCAGTCGAGTTCCCGGGCGACGGCACGGACCCGCGCGCGGGTCTCGTCGGACACCCCCGGGCGGTCGTTGAGCGCGAACGAGACCGCGCTGATGGACACACCGGCGCGCGCGGCGATGTCGGCGATCGTCGTGCGACGGTTCTTGGGCACGGACTTGACTATAGCGCTTTAGTTCGCCAGCATCGCTGCATTCGACCGGTTCGGCGACAGGAACTGAACCGGTTCAGCGGATGACGAAGGAGTCAGATCCCATGAGGACCACGACACGAGTGACGAAGGGCCGCGCGGTCGCGCTGCTCGCCACCGCGGCTGCGACCGCGCTCGTCCTGACCGGCTGCTCGGGCGGCAGCAGCGGCTCGAGCGGCGCAGGGGGCGGGGACATCAGCGGCACCATCACCCTGCAGACCTGGGCGCTCACGCCGACCTACACCGACTACCTCAACGGGGTCATCAAGGACTTCGAGAAGGCCCACCCGGACGCGAAGGTCAAGCTGCAGGACCAGCCCGGCGACGGCTACGCCGACAAGGTGCTCAGCCAGGCGTCGTCCAACACGCTGCCGGACGTCATCAACCTCCCGCCGGACATCGCCCTGCCGCTCGCCAAGCGCGGGTACCTGCAGGACGTGTCGAAGGACGACTCGAAGCTGGCGAGCACCTACGTCTCCGGCGCGCTCGACTCGTACGAGTACAAGGGTCTCGACGGCACGTACGGGTACCCGTGGTACCTCAACACCGACGTCGACTACTGGAACAGCGACATGTTCGCGAAGTGCGGGCTCGACGCGGACAACCCGCCGAAGACCACCGACGACCTGTTCACGCAGGCGAAGACCATGCACGACAACTGCCCGACCGACTACCTCATGAGCCGGAAGCCCGGGCTCGGCGACTTCACCCTCGCCGGCGTCAAGGTGCTCAACTCGGACGGCACGAAGTTCACCTTCGCCGACTCCTCGAAGGCGGCCGACCTGATCGACCGGTACAAGACCGCCTACCAGGACGGCTACATGCCCTCCAACGTCCTCAACAGCGACTACCTCGGCAACTCCACCCTGTTCACGCAGGCCAAGGTCGCGTGGACGACCGGTGGCGCGACGTCGCTCGCCGACTTCGAGAAGAACAACCCGTCGCTCAAGGGCAAGGTGACCGTGAGCCCGGCGCTCGACACCCCGCCGCTCTACGTGCAGGGCCTGTCCGTTTCGAGCAAGTCGAAGCACCTCGCCACGGCAGAGGCCTTCGCGAAGTTCATGACGAACGCGAAGAACCAGGAGGCGTTCGCACACCTCGTGAACATCTTCCCGTCGACCACGTCGTCGCAGTCCGACCCGTACTTCTCGAAGGACGACGGCACCGTGAACGGCAAGGCCCGCGTGCTCGCGAACGAGGCGCTCAAGAAGGCGAAGGTGCTCAACCCGGTCGAGGCGAACTCCGCGATGACGGACTTCCTCGACCAGCAGATCGCCCTCGCGATGAAGGGCCAGGTGACGCCGGAGAAGGCGCTGCAGACGGCCCAGACCAAGATGAACAGCCTGCTGGCCAACGGCTAGTCGGCGCATCGGAACAGGAGGACCGTCATGCGCGCGAACCGCTGGTTCACCCCCTGGTTGCTCGTCCTGCCGGCACTCGTCTGGCTCGTCGGGTTCAGCCTCTGGCCGTCGATCAACACCGTGCGGCTGTCGTTCACGAACGCCAGCCCCCTCGGCGGCGTCAGCCAGTGGGTCGGCTTCCGGAACTTCGAGGCCCTGCTCGCGGATCCCCAGGTGTGGGAGGCGCTGCTCAACAGCGTCATCTACATGGCGATCTGCCTGCCGCTGCTGACGGTCCTCCCGCTCCTCATGGCGGTGCTCGTGCAGCAGAAGCTGCCCGGGATCGCCTTCTTCCGGACGGCCTACTACACCCCGGTGATCGCCTCCGCGGTGGTCGTCGGGCTCATCTGGACCTGGATCCTCGACGACCGCGGGGTCATCAACGAGATCGTGAAGGCCCTCGGCGGCGCGGGCATCCCGTTCCTCACCGACCGGTGGCTGCTGCTCATCAGCGCGATCAGCCTGACGGTGTGGAAGGGCCTCGGCTACTACATGATCATCTTCCTCGCGGCACTCGCGAACGTCGGCAAGGACCTGCACGAAGCGGCCGCCCTCGACGGCGCCGGCTCCGTGCGTCGGTTCTGGTCGGTCACCATGCCGGGCGTCCGCGGGACGATGACACTCGTCGGCATCCTCGTGTGCGTGAGCGCGCTCCGGGTGTTCAGCGAGCTCTACATCCTCACCAACGGCACGGGTGGACCGGGCGGGCAGGACAACTCCCTCGTCATGCTCATCCAGCAGTACGCCCGCGGCTTCACCGGCAACCTCGGCTACGCGTCCGCCCTGAGCCTCCTGCTCTTCGTCGTGACGCTCATCCCGATGCTCGCGCTCGCGCGGATGAACAGCAAGGCGGACAAGTGACGAACACGACCTCGACCACGGAACCGGTCATCGGGGGCGCCGCCGGCGCAGCCGCACCCGCGCCCGATGTGAGCGGAGCGACGGGCGCACGCCGCGCCTCCAGGCAGGGCGGTGACGGCCGGAAGCGGCGCCGCCAGGTCTGGGGCGTCATGTCCACCCGCGAGAAGGTGATCCGCTACGTCCTGCTCGTGGTGGTGCTCTTCATCACGATCGGCCCGTTCCTCTGGCAGCTGTCCACCTCGCTCAAGGGCGCCGGCGAGGACATCTACACGGCGAACCCGTCCTTCATCCCGACCCAGCCGACGATCGAGAACTACCTCAAGGTCGCTGCAGCGATCCCGGTCTGGCGCTACATCGGCAACTCGCTGCTCGTCGCCGCGATCGACGTGTTCGGCAACATCGTGTTCGCGACGCTCGCCGGGTTCGCCCTCGCCCGCCTGCAGTGGCGCTTCCGGAAGGCCGTCCTCGGCCTGTTCCTCGCCACCCTGGTGCTACCGGGCGAGGCGACGATCATCAGCCAGTTCGTCACCGTGAAGGACCTCGGCCTCGCCGACAACCTCGTCGGCGTCGCGCTGCCCGGCATGATCGCCGCGCTCAACGTGCTGCTCATGTTCAACGCGTTCCGGCAGATCCCCGAGGAGATCGACCAGGCCGCCGTGATGGACGGCGCCAACGCGATGCAGCGGCTCCGCTACATCTCGCTGCCCGCCGTGCAGGGCACCATCGCCGTGATCGCGATCTTCTCGTTCATCGGCGCGTGGGACGACTTCCTCTGGCCGCTCATCGTCCTGCAGTCCCCGGAGAACCTCACCCTCACGGTCGGTCTGCAGTACCTCCAGGGCACGTTCGCCACCGACCAGCGCATGATCGCGGCCGGCACCATGATCGCCTTCATCCCGATCGCCGTGATCTTCGCCGTCCTGCAGCGCTTCTTCTTCAAGGGCGTCGAAGAGGGCGGGGTGAAGGGCTGATGCGCTTCGGCGTCAACCACACCCCCTCCGTCGGATGGTTCCACTCGTGGCTCGACTTCTCCGCGTCGGACACCGCCCGGGACATGGAGGCGATCGCGTCGCTCGGCGCCGACCACGTGCGGATCTTCCCGCTGTGGCCGGTCGTCCAGCCGAACCGGACCCTCATCCGGAAGCAGGCGCTCGCCGACGTCGCGACCGTCGTCGACATCGCCGGATCGTTCGGGCTCGACGTGAACGTCGACGCGCTGCAGGGACACCTGTCGAGCTTCGACTTCGTCCCCTCGTGGCTCGACAGCTGGCACCGGCGGAACATGTTCACCGACCCGGACGTCGTCGCGTCGACGGCCGCGTACGTGGAGGCGCTCGCCGCAGCCGTCGCGGACCGACCCAACCTGCTCGGGATCACCATCGGCAACGAGGTCAACCAGTTCGCGCACGCGCCGCACCCGTCGCCGCACGACATCACGGCGGAGCAGGGACACGCGTGGGCGGCGGCGATGGTCGCCGCGGCGCGGCGCGGGCTGTCATCCGGTGGGTCCGGTGCGGTCGGTCTGGAGGCGCGGCACGCGTCCGCCCCGCCGGTCGCGGGCAGCGCCGGGTCGCGTCCCGAGCCGCTGGTCACCGTCGCACAGTACGACGCGGCCTGGTACGACGACGCGCAGCCCTTCGGCCCGGAGCACGCGGCGGACCACGGCGACGCGACCGTCACGCACTCGTGGGTGTTCAACGGATCGGCCACACTGCACGGCGCACTGGGACCCGGATCGGTCCGGCACGGCGAGTACCTGCTGCAGCTCGCCGCCGCGTGGAACCGCGACCCCGCACGCCCCAACTGGCTGCAGGAGGTCGGGGCCCCGACGAACGTGGTCGACCCCGCCGACGCCGCCTCGTTCACCGAGCAGACCATCCGGCACGTGCTCGACGCGCAGAACGTGCTCGGGGTCACGTGGTGGTGTTCGCACGACGTCTCCCGGTCGCTCGCCGACTTCCCGGAGCTCGAGTACGACCTCGGCCTGTTCACGAACGACGGCCGGTTGAAGCCCGCGGGGGAGGCGTTCGCCGCCCTCGCCCGGGAACACGGCTCACGGGCGGGCGCGGGGACCGCCGCGACGCCTGCGCCGACGACGACGGGGCTCGTGCTCGACGACGTCCTGGCGGACGGGACGACCCGGTACGGTCTCCGAGCCGACTGCGCGCCGGGCGGCCGGTTCGCGGCGGCATGGCTGGCGCTCGCCGAGACCGACCCGGACGGGCGCGGGCCCCAGGTCGTCCTGCGCTCCCGGCTCGGCGATGCAGGGCTGCTCGCCGCTCGTGGGATCACCCGCTGCGTGGACGTCCCCGCCGACCTCGACGGCACGGCGCTGTCCGTCGCGCACCCGGCGACCATGCCCTGACCCGGGCCCGGGCCCGGACCCCGACCCGCACGACCCGCACGACGGACGCGGCACCGCCGACGCTCCCAGCAGCACCCGCACGACCTGAACCGCCACCGACACCGCCACCGCCACCGCCACACCGCACCGCCGCCGGCTCCGACGCCGGCCCTCCCGAACCAGGAAGGTCCCCATGCACGACGACATCCCCCTCACCACCGGACGGGCACGACGCGTCCTCGACGAGCGGATCCTGCCCGCGGTCCACGCCACGGCGACGCCGCTCGCGACCGCGTGGCACGAGCTGCCGGGGGAGCCGATCCCGCCCGCGGAAGGGCTGCAGCTCGACTTCGCACCGTACGAGGTCGGCACGACGTGGGGTGCTGCGTGGGGGACGACGTGGTTCCGGCTGACCGGGACGGTACCGGCCCACTGGGCGGGCCGTCGCGTCGAGGTCGTCATCGACCTCGGGTTCGACAAGAACATGCCCGGCTTCCAGTGCGAGGGCCTCGTGTACCTCGCCGACGGCTCCCCGGTGAAGTCGATCAACCCGCGGAACCAGTGGGTGCTCGTCACGGAGCGGGCCGAGGGCGGCGAGACCGTCGAGCTCTTCGTCGAGGCCGCGTCGAACCCCGTCCTGCTCGACTACCACCCCTTCCTCCCCACGCAGGAGGGCGACGTGCAGACCTCGTCCTCGAAGCGCCTCTACACGAGCCGCCGGATGGACCTCGCCGTGTTCGAGTCCGAGGTGCACGAACTCGCCCTCGACATGGAGGTCCTGCTCGAACTCCAGGCCGAACTGCCCGAGGGGCCACGGCGGATGCGGATCCTGCAGGCACTCGACGACGCCCTCGACCGGCTCGACCTGCAGCACATCGCCGCGACCGCACCGGACGCCCGCGCGGCGCTCGCCGACGTCCTGGCAGCACCGGCCGAGGCCTCAGCGCACACGATCTCCGCCGTCGGGCACGCCCACATCGACTCCGCGTGGCTGTGGCCCGTGCGGGAGACGATCCGCAAGGTCGCCCGGACCACCTCGACCATGACCGAGCTCATCGACCAGACCGACGAGTTCCTCTACGGCATGTCCAGTGCGCAGCAGTACGCCTGGATCAAGGAACACCGGCCGGAGGTCTACGCCCGGGTCAAGGCCGCGGTCGAGGCCGGTCGGTTCCTGCCCATCGGCGGCATGTGGGTCGAGTCCGACACCGTGATGCCGACCGGCGAGAGCATCGTGCGGCAGTTCTCCCAGGGACAGCGGTTCTTCGAGCGGGAGTTCGGCATCCGGCCGAAGGGCGTCTGGCTGCCGGACAGCTTCGGGTACTCGCCGGCGCTGCCGCAGCTCATGCGCCGCGCGGGCTTCGAGTGGTTCTTCACGCAGAAGATCTCGTGGAACCAGGTGAACAAGTTCCCGCACCACACGTTCCTCTGGGAGGGCATCGACGGGTCGCGGGTGTTCTCGCACTTCCCGTCGATGGACACGTACAACTCGCGGCTGTCCGGCAGCGAGGTCGCGAAGGCGTCCCGGCAGTTCCGCGAGAACCGGCTCGCGACCGGCTCGATCGCCCCGGTCGGCTGGGGCGACGGCGGCGGCGGCACCACCCGCGAGATGACCGGCACCGCGAAGCGACTGGCGGACCTCGAGGGCAGCGCCAAGGTCCGCTGGGAGCACCCGGACACGTTCTTCGACCGGGCGAAGGCCGAGCTGCCCGACCCGCCGGTGTGGGTCGGTGAGCTCTACCTCGAACTCCACCGCGCCACGCTCACCAGTCAGCACGGCACGAAGCAGGGCAACCGCCGGTGCGAGCAGCTGCTCGTCGAGGCCGAGCTGTGGGCAACGACCGCGGCAGCCCGCACCGACTTCGCCTACCCGTACGACGAACTCGACGCCCTGTGGCAGCAGGTCCTCCTCCAGCAGTTCCACGACATCCTGCCCGGTACCTCCATCGCATGGGTGCACCGCGAGGCAGTGGCGAAGTACGCCGAGACGGCCGCGAGCCTCACCGCGATCATCCAGCAGGCGCTGTCGGCACTGGCCGGTGCCGGGGACGCGACGGTCGTCGTGAACCCGGCCCCGTTCCTCCAGGCCGGCGCACCCGCGCTCGGTGCTGTCCTGGCGACCGACGTGGCGGACGTGACCGCCGTGTCGCTGGCCGAGCAGGACGGCGGGTACGTCCTGGCGAACGACCTCGTCCGGGTCGTCGTCGACGCCCAGGGGCTCGTGACGAGCGCCGTCGACCTGACCACCGGGCGCGACGCCATCGCTCCCGGCCAGGCGGCGAACCTGCTGCAGCTGCACCAGGACTTCCCGAACATGTGGGACGCGTGGGACGTCGACCGGTACTACCGGAACCGGGTCGAGGACCTCGTGGCGGTGACCGGGCTGACCGCCTGCGTGGACGACCGGACCGGCGTGGCGCGGCTCGTCGTGGAGCGTGCCTTCGGCGACTCGACGGTCAGGCAGGAGATCACCCTCGCGCCCGGCTCCCGCACCCTGGAGTTCGACCAGACGACGGACTGGCACGAGACCGAGAAGTTCCTCAAGGTCGCGTTCCCGCTCGACGTCCGCGCCGAGCACACCGTCGCGGAGACGCAGTTCGGTGCCCAGAAGCGCGTCACGCACACGAACACCTCGTGGGAGGCCGCGAAGTTCGAGACCTCGATGCACCGCTACGTGCTGGTGGAGGAGCCGGGCTTCGGGGTCGCGCTCGTGAACGACTCGATCCACGGGTTCGACACCACGCGCGACGCCGTCGACGGCCACGTCACCACGACCGTGCGGCTGTCGCTGCTCCGCGCACCGCGGTTCCCCGACCCGGAGACCGACCAGGGCGTGCAGACGCACCGGTACGGCATCGTCATCGGCGCCGACCAGCTCGGCGCGACGTCTGCCGGGGTCGTCATGAACGCGAGCGCCCGGACGATCACGGGCGCCCGCGGGTTCGAGCCGCTCGTCCAGGTGTCCGGCGACGTCGTGCTGTCGAGCGTCAAGCTGGCCGACGACCGCTCCGGCGACCTGGTCGTCCGCGTCTACGAGCCCTCCGGGCGGCGGGGGACCGGCGGCATCGCGGTGTCCGGTACCGCTACCGCTACCGGTGCCGTCTTCGGCGACCCCGTCGAGGTGACGTTGCTCGAGGAGTCCGACCCGTCGCTGCCGGGCGTCGCCTCGGTCACAGACGGCGTCGCCGCGTTCCCCGTCGACGCCTACGAAGTGCGGACCTTCCGGTACCCGCGCGCATGAACGTCCCGGGGCCGGCCCTTCGGGTGGGCCGGCCCCGGACGACACGACGGCATCCGCGGTCGTGGTCATCCACTCGATGAGGAGTGACATGAAGAAGAGCATGAAGTTCGGGATCGTGGCGGCCATCGCCGCGATGGTCGTCGCGCCACTGGTGCCGGCCGCCGCGTCGGCAGCGCCGTCGCCCACCGGCCTCGCGCACGGCGTCGGCGCGCAGCACGGAGTCGGTCACGGCGCGCAACCGCACGCGACCCCGACCAAGTCCGGGCCGACGAGCATCGCGTACGTCGAGGTCAACAACGACGAACTCGCGAACGTCGCCCGGTACCAGCTGGCCAACGGGGCGAACGCCTTCGACGTGGCGATCATCTTCGCCGCCAACATCAACTGGAACGGCTCGAAGGCCGTCCTGTACAACAACGAGAACGTCCAGGCGACCCTCGACGACGCCGCCACGCAGATCAAGCCGCTGCAGGCGAAGGGCATCAAGGTGTCGCTGTCGATCCTCGGCAACCACCAGGGCGCCGGGATCGCCAACTTCACGACCCAGGCAGCGGCGCAGGACTTCGCGTCCCAGGTCGCCGCCACCGTGTCGAAGTACGGGCTCGACGGGGTCGACCTCGACGACGAGTACTCGGACTACGGCACGAACGGCACCGCGCAGCCGAACCAGCAGTCGATCGGCTGGCTCATCAGTGCGCTCCGCGCGGACATGCCCGGCAAGCTCATCTCGTTCTACGACATCGGCCCGGCGTCCACCGCACTGTCATCGTCGAGCAGCACCATCGGCTCGCAGCTCGACTACGCGTGGAACCCGTACTACGGCACGTACTCCGCGCCGTCGATCCCGGGGCTCGACAAGTCGCGGCTGTCGGCAGCCGCGGTCGACATCCAGAACACGCCGCAGTCCACCGCGGTGTCGCTCGCTTCGCGCACGAAGGCGGACGGCTACGGCGTCTTCATGACGTACAACCTGCCGGGAGGCGACGAGTCCGCGTACGTGTCGGCCCTGACCCAGCAGCTCTACGGCCAGGCCGCGACGTACCAGTAGCGGCTCCGTCACGCGCCCCGCGTCCTCCAGCTCCGGCCAGGAGGCGCGGGGCGCGTCCGTCCCGTCGGTGCGGCCCAGCACCCGGCCGTACGATCGCGTCGTGGAGCTCGAGTTCGACGGCGAGGTGATCGAGTGGCGCGGGCCGGCGCCGTTCTTCTACGCGGTCGTGCCGCCGGACGTCGCCGACGTCATCCACGAGCTCGCGCCGATGCTGAGCTACGGGTGGGGTGTGATCCCCGCGCGGGTGTCGATCGGCTCCGTGAGTTGGACGACTTCGCTGTTCCCGAAGGACGGTGGGTGCCTCGTGCCGCTCCGCGCGGCCGAACGTCGCTGCGCGGGCGTCGAACTCGGCGACGCCGCGCACCTCGTCCTCACCCTCGGCGAGTGACGACTGACATCTGGTACATCACGACGCTATCCTGCTGAGGTGCGTTCGTCGATCAACGACCGAGGGCCGGGTGCGACCGAAGCCATCGTGCACGTCGTCGAGCGGCAGCCGCGATGGGTGGTCTTCCTGGTCGCCTCCGCAATGGTCGGTATCGACGTCGTAGTCTGGTGTCTGGCGACGAGTTCGGGCGACGCGCGCGACACCGTCGCGATACCCGTCGCCGTGGCGGTCTCCGTGATCGTCGCGGCGCTCATCGTCGCGCCGCAGACCTTGACGGTCACGCCCGACGCCGTGTGCCTCCGGGGGCTCCTCTTCGTCCGGGTGACCGTCTCCCGCGCAGACGTGTCGCGCGCTGCAGTCGAGCAGGTCGACCCGCTGAAGTACGGAGGGCTCGGAGTCCGTGCTGCGAACGGGGCGCTGGCATTCGTCACCGGTCGCAAGGCCGCGCTGCGTATCGAGACCCACAGCCGGCGGTGCTACGTCTTCACCACGGAGCGGGCGGAGATGCTCGTGGAACTGATCGCCGACGGCAACCGAGGGGGATGACGGGAATCGAGCATCGGCGCAGTGCCAGTAGGTCGTGGAGGGGATGACGGGAATCGAGCATCGGCGCAGTGCCAGCTGGAAGTGGAGGGGATGACGGGAATCGAACCCGCGTAGCCAGTTTGGAAGACTGGGGCTCTACCATTGAGCTACATCCCCGCGGCCGCGCACGAGTCGCAGCCCCATCATCGTAGCGGACGAACGAGCACCGACATGCCACCACGGGTCACGCTCCCGCCGAGCGCGCAGGATGCCCGGCGGATCAAACGCTCGCGGGTGCTCTCGTACGTGCTGGTGCTCCTCGCCGCGGTGGTGTTCTCGCTGCGCCCGGAGCTGTTCGGGGATCCCCAGACGCAGCCGGCGCACGCGCTCCTGCACGCCTGGCGCATCGTCGCCGGCATCGTGCTCGGCGCGGCCGCGCTCGCGGTGCAGGTCGTCGTCGGCGTGCAGTGGAGGAAGACGTTGCGCCACGGCGGGGAAGCTCCCGGGAACCGAGCACCGGGGGACCGCTAGACTCATCGGCGTCGCATGCGCCTGCCGGCGTGGGCGGACACCCCTGGCCCAGTCAAACGGGGCGTAGCTCAGCTTGGTAGAGCGCCCGCTTTGGGAGCGGGAGGTCGCAGGTTCAAATCCTGTCGCCCCGACCAGGACCACACGAACGTCAACCAACAGGAGAACATCCCTTGGCCACCAGCACCGTCGACAAGGTGAGCGACACCCGCGTCAAGCTCACCGTGAACGTGACGCCGGAAGATCTCAAGCCGAGCATCGACCACGCGTACAAGCACATCGCCGAGCAGATCAACATCCCCGGCTTCCGCAAGGGCAAGGTCCCGCCGGCGATCGTCGACCAGCGTGTCGGCCGGGGCGAGGTCCTGAACCACGCCGTCGGCGACGCCATCGACAACTTCTACCGCCAGGCGGTGGAGGAGCAGGAGCTGCGCATCCTCGGTCGTGCCGAGGCCGACGTCGCCGAGCTCCCGAACGTCAAGGACTTCACGGGCGACCTCGTCCTCACCTTCGAGGTGGACGTCCGTCCGGAGTTCGACCTGCCGGAGTACGACAAGTACGAGCTGACGGTCGACGCCGTCGAGGTCTCCGACGACGAGATCGAGGAGGAGCTGCAGAACCTCCGCACCCGTTTCGGCACGCTCGTGACGGTCGACCGCCCGGCGACGAAGGGCGACTTCGCGCAGATCGACCTCACCGCCACGATCGGCGACGACGAGGTCGACTCGGCCACCGGCGTCTCCTACGAGATCGGTTCGGGCGACCTGCTCGAGGGCATCGACGAGGCGCTCGAGTCCCTCACCGCCGGCGAGTCGACGACCTTCGAGTCGAAGCTCGTGGGTGGCGACCGTGAGGGCGAGACCGCCCAGATCGCCGTGACCGTCACCGCCGTCAAGGAGCGCGAGCTCCCCGAGGCCGACGACGAGTTCGCGCAGATCGCCAGCCAGTTCGACACGATCGACGAGCTCAAGGCGGACCTCAAGGAGCAGATCGCGAAGTCCAAGACCTTCGGTCAGGGCGCCGCGGCTCGCGACAAGCTCGTCGAGAAGCTCATCGAGGACGTGAACATCCCGATCTCGGAGAAGCTCATCGAGGACGAGGTGCACCGTCACCTCGAGCAGGAGAACCGTCTCGAGGACGACGAGCACCGCAAGGAGGTCTCCGAGTCCAGCGAGAAGGCCTTCCGCTCGCAGATCCTCCTCGACTCGATCGCCGAGAAGGAAGAGATCCAGGTCTCGCAGGAAGAGCTCACGCAGTACCTCATCCAGGCCGCTGCGCAGTACGGCATGGAGCCGGGCGAGTTCATCAAGGTCATCGACCAGAACGGGCAGATCCCGGGCATGGTCGGCGAGGTGGCCCGTTCGAAGGCCGTCGCGACCGTCCTCTCGAAGGTGACCGTCAAGGACACCAACGGTGACGACGTCGACCTGTCCGCCTTCACGGCGGGCGTCGCGCAGACCCCCGCGGAGGACGCGGAGTAGTCCGCGACCACCTTCCTGACTGGAGGCGCGGTGCCGGCTGGCACCGCGCCTCCAGTCCGTTTGCGGGCCACCCGCATTGCCGACAGCGAACAGACGCGAAGTGGTGCGTTGCACCCGATAAGTTCGACATCAAGCGACAACTGAACGGGAGCTTTTCCATGGCCGAAGCAACACTGAACCCCAGTGTTTTTGACCGCCTTCTGAGAGACCGGATCGTGTGGCTCGGCTCCGAGGTCCGCGACGACAACTCGAACGAGATCGCAGCGAAGCTGCTGATGCTCGCCGCCGAGGACCCTGAGAAGGACATCTACCTCTACATCAACTCGCCCGGTGGCTCGATCACGGCCGGCATGGCGATCTACGACACGATGCAGTTCGTGCCGAACGACATCGTCACGGTGGGCATCGGCCTCGCCGCCTCGATGGGGCAGTTCCTGCTCTCGTCCGGCACGCCGGGCAAGCGCTACATCACCCCGAACGCGCGCGTGCTGCTGCACCAGCCGTCCGGTGGTTTCGGCGGCACCGCTGCCGACATCCAGACGCAGGCGAAGGTCATCCTCGACATGAAGCAGCGGATGGCCGAACTCACCGCGGAGCAGACCGGCAAGTCGATCGAGCAGATCCTCAAGGACAACGACCGCGACAACTGGTTCACCGCGCAGGAAGCCCTCGAGTACGGCTTCGTCGACCACCTCCGCGCGTCCTCGAACGAGGTCATCGGCGGTGGTGGAACCGTCGGCGACGGCGAGACCCCCACCGAAGCGGCCGAGCCCGACGCCCAGTCCTGACCCGACCCACCGAAGAAAAGGAAACGAGAATGCATCTCCCCATGCTCGGTGGCGCGCAGAACGTCCCGGCCCCCACTGATCGGTACATCCTGCCGAGCTTCGAAGAGCGCACGGCCTACGGCTACAAGCGGCAGGACCCGTACGCCAAGCTGTTCGAGGACCGCATCGTGTTCCTCGGCGTCCAGGTCGACGACGCGTCGGCGGACGACGTCATGGCGCAGCTGCTCGTGCTCGAGTCGATGGACCCGGACCGCGACATCGTCATGTACATCAACTCGCCCGGTGGCTCGTTCACCGCGATGACGGCGATCTACGACACGATGCAGTACATCCGTCCGCAGATCCAGACGGTGTGCCTCGGCCAGGCGGCCTCGGCGGCGTCGGTGCTCCTCGCTGCCGGTACTCCCGGCAAGCGTCTCGCGCTCCCGAACGCCCGTGTGCTGATCCACCAGCCGGCGACCCAGCAGGGCGGCGGTCAGGCGTCCGACATCGAGATCCAGGCCGCGGAGATCCTCCGCATGCGCACCTGGCTCGAGGAGACCCTGTCGAAGCACTCGAACCGGACGCCGGAGCAGGTCAACAACGACATCGAGCGTGACAAGATCATGTCCGCGGAAGAGGCTCTCGAGTACGGCCTGATCGACCAGGTCCTCACGAGCCGCAAGAACCTGCCGGCGCTCGTCAAGTAGCAGCAGCAGCAGCAGAAGAGCCCCGCACCGAACGGTGTGGGGCTCTTCTCGTACGTGCTGGTGTCAGTCGTCGTCGGTGTCGTCGGCCGCGGGGGCGGGACGACGACGGAGGAGGAGCAGGACGGCGACGACCACGCCGACGAGCACGACACCGCCGGCACCGATCCAGATCGCGTCGGACGCCGCGGAGTCGGTGTCTCCCGACGCAGTGCCCGTGGTGTCCGCGCTCGCGCTCGCACCGGTGCTCCCGCTGCCGGAGGTGGCGCAGACCGGTGGCTTCGACGAGCCCTTCGCGGGCGTGAACCCGGCGGGGGCGTCCCACGTGAACGTGTACTCGTCGGACACGGTGTGGCCGTCGGCGGAGATGATCTGCCACTCGACGGTGTACTTCCCGGAGTCGCCGAGTGCCGCCTTCGTCGTCATCGACGGTCCGTCGACGTCGAGGCAGCCGTCCTCGTAGTACTTCCCGTCCGGGCCGACGATCCGGTACGCGAACCCGGAGTCCGTGCCGCCGATGTCGAGCAGCCTGTCGTTCGTGGTGATCTCGAACGTCTTCGGCAGCGACGTCAGCGTCCCGTCGACCTTCGGCGTCGAGGCGATCATGTAGTTGTGCGCGCTGGCGGGGCCGGCGAGGCCGAGGACCGCACTGCCCGCGATGGCGAGGGCCGCGGCTGTCCCGGCCACGAGCCTCCCGGCCCGCCCTGCCGCTGGTCCGCGCGACCGCCTGTCGCGCGTCGGACGTGGGTCGGGCGTCACTTGGAGGTGCTCCGGCGGCGCGTGTTCGCGACCGCGACGACCAGGGCGACCGCTCCGAGCACCAGGCCGCCGAGGCCGAGGAAGCGGCCGACGAGGTCGGGGTCACTCGAGGTGCTGGTGCTGGCGGCCTCGGCCGTCGGGGTGGCGGCGACCGGGTCACCGTCCGCCGAGGTGGCCACGGCCGCGGTCATGGTGATCGAGGGCGCCGGGTGCTCGGGTTCGGCCTCGCCCGCCTTCTGCTCCTGGTTCCACTCGACGGAACCCTTCTCGCAGGTCTGCAGCGCGGGGAACTCCACGACGTCGCCGGCCTTGCCGTCGGGCAGCGAGAACGACAGCGCGAACGTGTCGCGCTCGTCGGCGGGGAGCGGGGTCTTCGCGGTGTAGGTGACGCTCGTCACGCGCTCGCCGGCGTCCTCGGCTTCCTCGTCGTCGGCGGACGAGGACGGGCTCGTGTAGGGCTCGGTCGCCTTCGTGATGGTCCAGTTCGGGTTCACCGTCGGCGTGACCTCGATGACCGACTTCGGCACCTGGAACTCGATCTTGGTCGTGGGCGAGCCGTCGCAGCCGTGCGGGACCGAGAACGTCGCCGTCGTGTACGAGTTCGCCGCGGTCGACGAGGCGGTCGCACTCACGTGGGCGCTGGCGACACCCGCGGTGCCGAGGACGATCGCGGCGGTGACACCGAGGGTCGCGGTGCCGGCGACGGCGAGACGCTTGGACATGTGTTTCCTTCCGGAGCGGAGTTCTACAACTTGTAGAGAAGTCGGGAACACGGTAGCAGGATCGAACGCCCTGGGCGAACGCCGCAGCCGAAACCGGCTCGGCGTCGCAGCCGGTGTCACCGGTTGCGATTAGGCTCGTCCACAAGTCGGGCAGGTCGTCGACCTGCATCGGTCAACCAGGGAGGGCACCGACATGGCACGCATCGGAGAGAGCGCTGACCTGCTCAAGTGCTCCTTCTGCGGCAAGAGCCAGAAGCAGGTCCAGCAGCTCATCGCCGGTCCCGGCGTGTACATCTGCGACGAGTGCGTCGAGCTGTGCAACGAGATCATCGAAGAGCGACTGGCCGAGGCCGGCGAGGACACCGCGAGCGGTGACTTCGAGCTCCCCAAACCGCGCGAGATCTTCGACTTCCTGCAGGAGTACGTCATCGGGCAGGACCCGGCGAAGCGCGCCCTCGCCGTCGCCGTCTACAACCACTACAAGCGCATCCGTGCGCAGGGGCAGATCACCGCGGCGGAAGACCGTGACGACGTCGAGATCGCGAAGTCGAACATCCTGCTGATCGGCCCGACGGGCTGCGGCAAGACATACCTCGCGCAGACCCTGGCGAAGCGGCTCAACGTGCCGTTCGCCGTCGCCGATGCCACCGCTCTGACCGAGGCCGGCTACGTCGGCGAGGACGTCGAGAACATCCTCCTCAAGCTCATCCAGGCCGCCGACTACGACGTGAAGCGCGCCGAGACCGGCATCATCTACATCGACGAGGTCGACAAGATCGCGCGCAAGGCCGAGAACCCGTCGATCACGCGCGACGTCTCCGGCGAGGGTGTGCAGCAGGCGCTGCTCAAGATCCTCGAAGGGACCACCGCGTCCGTCCCGCCGCAGGGCGGCCGGAAGCACCCGCACCAGGAGTTCATCCAGATCGACACGACGAACGTGCTGTTCATCGTTGCGGGGGCGTTCGCCGGGCTCGAGGACATCGTCTCGTCGCGGGTCGGCAAGCGGGGGATCGGCTTCGGCGCCCCGCTGCACAGTGCGCTCGACCAGCAGGACCTCTACGCGGACGTCCTGCCGGAGGACCTCCACAAGTTCGGGCTCATCCCGGAGTTCATCGGCCGTCTCCCCGTCGTGACCACGGTGTCGCAGCTCGACCAGTCGGCGCTCATGCAGATCCTCACCGAGCCGAAGAACGCGCTCGTGAAGCAGTACCAGCGGATGTTCCAGATCGACGGTGTCGAGCTCGAGTTCGACCGTGGTGCGCTCGAGGCGATCGCCGACCTCGCGGTCCTGCGGCAGACCGGTGCCCGCGGGCTCCGGGCCATCCTGGAAGAGGTTCTCGGCCCGGTCATGTTCGACGTCCCCTCGGACGACGACGTCGCCCGCGTGGTCATCACGCGCGAGTCCGTGCTCGAGAACGCGGCGCCGACGATCGTGCCGCGTCCGCGGGCGAAGCGCGTCGAGAAGTCGGCGTAGCGCGGCGGAGCGGCGCGGCGCGGCGGCGGTCCGAACCATGGATCCGACATCGAACCGGGCCGCGGCGCTGGTTCGATGTCGGGAACGTGGTTCGACGCGCGCCCCGGGCCCGCGCGGCCGCCGGCCCCGGCACACCGCGCCGGCCCGGCGCGCCGCGGGCTACTCCAGCCCGCGGCGCCGCAGCAGCGGCCCGACCTCGGCGTCACGCCCCCGGAAGTCGCGGTACGCCTCGAGCGGGTCCTTCGCGCCCCCGACCCCGAGCAGGCGGGTCGCGAAACGCTCCCCGGCCTCGCGCGAGAGGCCGCCGTTCTCCCGGAACCACTCCACGGTGTCGGCGTCGAGCACCTCGGACCAGATGTACCCGTAGTACCCGGCGTCGTACCCGCCCGAGAACGTGTGCGCGAAGTACGTGGACGAGTACCGGGGCGGCACCGCCTCGACGGCGATGCCCGCGTCGGCCAGGGCCTGACGCTCGAACGCTTCGACATCCTCGACGGCCGCAGCGTCAGCAGCGGAGAGCCGGTGCCACGCCTGGTCGAGGAGCGCGGCGGCGAGGTACTCCGTCGTCGCGAAGCCCTCGTTGAACCCGGCGGAGTCGCTCAGGCCCAGCACGAGCTCCGGCGGCAGCGGCTCGCCCGTCTCGTGGTGCTTGGCGTAGTTCGCCAGGACGGACGGCCACGACACCCACATCTCGTTCACCTGCGAGGGGAACTCCACGAAGTCGCGCTCGACGTTGGTGCCGGAGAACCGCGGGTAGGTCGTGCGGGCGATGAGGCCGTGCAGGGCGTGCCCGAACTCGTGGAAGAGGGTCTCCACCTCGTCCTGGATCAGGAGCGTCGGTGATCCCGCGGCGGGCTTCGCGACGTTGAGGTTGTTCACGACGACGGGCAGCGTGCCGAGCAGGGCGGACTGCTCCACGACGGGGTTCATCCACGCACCGCCGCGCTTGCCGTCACGCGTGTAGAGGTCGAGCAGGTACAGCCCGACCTGTTCGCCGGAGTCGCCGTGCACCTCGAACACCCGGACCTCGTCGTTGTACCCGTGCAGGTCCGGACGCTCGGTGAAGGTCAGGCCGTACAGTTCCCCGGCGGCGTGGAACACCCCGTCGTGCAGAACCCGGTCGGCCTCGAAGTACGGCCGGAGCGCCGAGCTGTCCGCGGCGAACTGCTCGCCGCGGAGGAGCTCGGTGGCGTACGCCCAGTCCCACGCCTCGATGTCGAACCCGACGGTGCGGGACCGGACGGCGCGCTCGTCGTCGGCGTTCGCGGCGGCTGCCGGCACGAGGGAGGACAGCAGTCCGTCGACGGCCTCGGGCGTCTTCGCGGTCTCGTCGGCGGTGACGACGGCGGCGTGGTTCGGGAAGCCGAGCAGTTCCGCGCGTTCGGCACGGAGCCGGACGATCCGCAGCAGCACGTCGCGGTTGTCGTGCTCGTTGCCGCGACGACCGCGGGACAGCGAGGCGCGCATGATCCGCTCCCGCAGGCCCCGGTCCGCCAGGGACGCGAGCCACGGGTGCCCCGTGTAGAGCGGCAGCGTGATGAGCCAGCCGTCGAGCCCGCGGTCTGCGGCGGCTGCGGCCGCGGCTGACTTGGCGCCGTCGTCGAGGCCCTCGAGCTCCTGCTCGGACGTCACGTGCACCGCGAGGTCGTTCGTGTCCTCGAGCAGGTTCCGTTCGAACGTGGTGGTGAGCGTCGAGAGCTCCTGGTTGATCGCGGTGAGGCGCTCCTTGCCGGCGTCGTCGAGGCCGGCGCCCGCCATGGTCATCTCGGTGTACGTGCGCTCGACGAGACGGCGGTCCTCGTCGGTGAGGTCGGTGCGGTCGGCGAGCGAGGACCGGACGGCGGCGATCCGCTCGTACAGCCGACCGTCGAGGGTGATCGCGTCGCGGTGGGCGGCGAGGAGCGGGGAGACGTCGGCCTCGAGGTCGTGCAGCTCCGGCGTCGAGTCCGCCGACGACAGCGTGAAGAACACGTGGCTGACGCGGGCGAGCAGCTGTCCGGTGCGCTCGAGCGCCACGAGGGTGTTCTCGAACGTGGGGGCGTCGGGTGAGGCGGCGATCGCCTCGACCTCGGTGCGCTGCTCCGCCATGCCGGCGTCGAACGCCGGCCGGTAGTGCTCGAGTCGCACGTCGCGGAACGGCGGGAGGGAGTAGGGGAGGGTGCTCGGTGCATCGAACGGGGTTGCCATCCCACCACCCTAGGGACTGGAGGCACGGTGCGGGCGGGCCCCGCGCCTCCCGTCCCGCAGGTGGTCGCGTCTCAGGCGCGCGTCGCCGCGTCGATGAGTGTCGCGGCCGCGCGCCGCGCGTGCACGGCGGGCGCCGTCGAGCCGGCGATCGCCGCGGTCGTCTGCGCGCCCTCGGCGAGCAGCGCGAGCTGCGCTGCGAGTTCCTCGGCGCGGTCGGGGTCGGGGACGGCATCGGCGGTGAGCTGATGGACGAACCGCTGGAAGGAGTCCTTGTGCGCGCGGGCGATCTCGGCGACGGCGGGTGAGGTGGCCCCGAGCTCGCCGAACGCGTTGATGAACCCGCAGCCGCGGAACGCGTCGTCGCCGAACCACGACTCGAGGAAGTCGTACATCGCGAGGAGCTTGTCGCGCGGTGTCGTGGCGGCGTCGACCGCGCCGCGCACCCCGCGCTCCCAGATGTCGTGCCGGCCGGCGAGGACGGCGGCGATGAGCTGCTCCTTGCCGGGGAACGCGGCGTAGAGCTTCTTCAGCGACACCCCGGCGCCGGTGCGGATGGCGTCCATGCCGACCGCCTGGATGCCGCGCGCGTAGAAGAGCCGGTCGGCGACGTCGACGATGCGCGCCCGGACGTCGCACTCGATGCTGCTGGTGGCCATGGGCGTACCCGGTCAGTCCTCTTCCGCGGCGTCGTCCGGGTTCGTCACCTGCGCGTGCCCGGCGTCGTCGAGGTGGATCGACGTGCCGTCGTCCAGTGCGACCATCGGCTTGCCCTCGAGGAACGTCAGGGTCCAGCCCCACCCCGTCGTGTCCACGGACTCCGATGCGAGCTCGTCCTCGACGCCGCGTACGGCGACGACCATCGCCTCGGGCAGTCGCGCGGGTGGCTCCCCACCCACGTTCCAGCGTGTGCCCAACTGCATCCGTGCCTCCAGTCCGTCGCTCGGCGGCCGGTCGCGGACGCGACCGGCCGTCCGCGACGCTACGCCTGCTGCTCCGCCAGTTCGATCTCGGTGACGGCCAGCTCGGCCCCGTCCACGAAGGACAGGTTCTCGATGCGGCCGACGGCCGCCAGGTCGACGGCGGCGCGCTCGAGGAGCGCCCGCGTCTCGGCCGGGGCGGTGACGACTGCGTGCGTGACCGGCGTCTTCTGGGACGCCTTCGCCGCGGTCTTCGCCCCGCGGATGCCGATGAGCGCCTGTCCGACAGCCCCGAGGAGACCAGACGGTTCGGCCTGCGTGGGCAGCTCGGCCACGGTCGGCCAGGAGGCGCGGTGCACGCTGGTGTCGTGGGTCCAGGCCCACACTTCCTCCGTCGCGAACGGGAGGAACGGTGCGAGCAGGCGCAGGAGCGCGTCGATCGCGGCGCGGAGCGCGAGGACCGCGCTCGCCTGCGTCTCGTGCGTCGACTCCGTCGCGGTGCCGTACGCGCGCTCCTTGACGAGCTCGAGGTAGTCGTCGCAGAACGTCCAGAAGAAGCGTTCCGTCACCTCGAGCGCGCGAGCGTGGTCGAACCCGTCGAACGCCGTGGTGGCCTGCTCGATGACCGACCCGAGCTCGGCGAGCACGTCGATGTCGAGCGGCTCGGTGACGCTCGTCGCGCCCTCGGGCAGGGGGAATCCGTAGACGAACTTCGCCGCGTTGAGGACCTTGATCGCCAGGCGACGGCCGACCTTGATCTGCTTCGGGTTCTGCGGGTCGAACGCCGCGTCGGTGCCGAGCTTCGACGACGCCGCCCAGTAGCGGACCGCGTCGGCGCCGTGCTGCTCGAGGATGGACAGCGGCGTGACGACGTTGCCCTTCGACTTCGACATCTTCTTGCGGTCGGGGTCGACGATGAAGCCGGAGATGCTCGCGTGCTTCCACGGCACCACGTCGGCCTCGAGCTGGCTGCGGAGCACCGTCGTGAACAGCCAGGTGCGGATGATGTCCTGCGCCTGCGGGCGGACGTCGTACGGGTACACCAGGTCGTAGAGGGCCGGGTCGGTCTCCCACTTGCCCGCGAGCTGCGGGGTGAGCGACGAGGTGGCCCAGGTGTCCATGACGTCGAGTTCGCCCTGGAACCCGCCGGCCACGCCGCGCTGCGACTCCTCGTAGCCCGGTGCCGGCTCGGACGCCGGGTCGACGGGGAGCTGGTCCTCGGTGGGGACGATGGGCTGGTCGAACACCGGGTTGCCGTCGGCGTCGAGCGGGTACCAGACCGGGAGCGGGACGCCGAAGAAGCGCTGGCGGGAGATCAGCCAGTCGCCGGAGAGGCCCCCGACCCAGTTGTCGTAGCGGACGCGCATGAAGTCCGGGTGGAACGCGATCTCGTCGCCGCGCTGCCGGAGCGTCGTCTTGAGCTGCTCGTCGCGCGCGCCGTTCACGATGTACCACTGGCGGGTCGAGACGATCTCGAGGGGCTTGTCGCCCTTCTCGAAGAACTTCACCGGGTGCTGGATCGTCTTCACGTCGCCGATCAGGTCGCCGGACTCGGTGAGGGCGTCCACGACGACCTTCTTCGCGGAGAACACGGTCTTGCCGGCCATCTCGGCGTAGAGCGCCTTGCCGCCCTCGGACTCGATCCACGCGGGCTCGTCCGAGCGCACGCGGCCGTCGAAGCCGATGATCGCGCGGTTCGGCAGCTGCAGCTCGCGCCACCACACCACGTCGGTGGTGTCACCGAAGGTGCAGACCATGGCGATGCCCGCGCCCTTGTCCTGCTGCGCCAGGTGGTGCGCGAGCACGGGGACCTCGACGTCGAACAGGGGGGAGCGGACCGTCGTGCCGAAGAGGTCCTGGAAGCGCTCGTCGTCCGGGTGCGCGACGAGGGCGACGCACGCGGGGAGGAGTTCGGGACGGGTGGTCTGGATGACGATGTCACCCGTGCCGTCGGACTTGTGGAAGGCGATGCCGTGGTAGGCGCCGGGCATCTCCTTGTCCTCGAGCTCGGCCTGTGCGACCGCCGTGCGGAACGTCACGTCCCAGAGCGTCGGGGCGTCGGCCTGGTATGCCTCGCCCCGCTCGAGGTTGCGGAGGAAGGCACGCTGGGCGCTCGCGCGGGAGGTGTCGTCGATCGTGCGGTACGACTGCGTCCAGTCCACCGACAGGCCGAGCGTGCGGAAGAGGTGCTCGAACTGCTGCTCGTCCTGCACGGTCAGGCGCTCGCACAGCTCGATGAAGTTGCGCCGCGACACCGGGATCTGGTCGGCCGCCTTGCTCGACTTGTTGTCGCCGCCCTCGAACGGCGGCACGAAGGCCGGGTCGTAGGGGAGCTGCGGGTCGCAGCGGACGCCGTAGTAGTTCTGGACGCGGCGCTCGGTGGGGAGGCCGTTGTCGTCCCAGCCCATCGGGTAGAAGACCCGCTTGCCGCGCATGCGCTCGTACCGGGCCTTGAGGTCGGTGTGGGTGTACGAGAACACGTGGCCGATGTGCAGCGAGCCGGAGGCGGTGGGCGGCGGGGTGTCGATCGAGTAGACGTCGTCGCGGGTGATGCCGGTGCGGTCGAAGCGGTAGGTGCCGTCCTGCTCCCAGACGGGGCCCCAGACGTCTTCGAGACCGTCCACGGTGGGCTTCTCGGGCATGGGCTTCGTCATGGAGGCGCCTTTCGATCGATGTGTGCGGCACCGAGTCCGTGATGAGGTGCCTGAGTGTCCGCGCGCACTGCGCAGGGGTACCGTGCGGTGTGCGCGGTGTACCCCAGGTTACCCGGTCCCGCTCAGGCCGCGGGCGTTCACTCCGCTCGGGCGGCAGAGGTTCCATCGCAACTGATATTCCACTCTGGCCGTCAGTCTGGTAGGCTCTCGGAGTTTGTTCGGCGGGCGGATCCAGCGCTCGCGTGCTGCAGCGTCGCCGTCCCGTCGGATGCCCGAAGGAAGCCCACAGCACAACCGGAGGACGACTTGCCGACGAACGACGACCACGCGGGGCCCAGCAGGCCGCACCACACGAAGCCCGTGCGCACGAAGGCGCAGGCCAAGCGCGCCCGCCGCAAGCTGACCGAGGACGACGTCACCGTCGTCGAGGAGTCGCTGCTCAAGCGTGCCGTCGCCGCCGCTGCGCTCGGCAACGCCATGGAGTGGTTCGACTTCGGCATCTTCGCGTACCTCACCGTGACGATCTCGAAGGTCTTCCTGCCCGAGGGGGACCCGGCCGCGAACGTCGTCGCGACGTTCGGCTTCTTCGCCGCCGCGTTCATCGTGCGCCCGATCGGCGGAGCGGTGTTCGGTCCGATCGGTGACCGCATCGGCCGGCAGAAGGTCCTCGCGCTCACCATGATCCTGATGGCCGCGGGCACGCTCGCCATCGGTCTCATCCCGTCGTACGACACGATCGGGTTCTGGGCGCCGATCCTCCTGCTCCTCGCCCGCTTCCTGCAGGGCTTCTCGACCGGCGGTGAGTACGGCGGCGCCGCGACGTTCATCGCCGAGTACTCGCCCGACAAGCGCCGCGGGTTCATGGGCTCGTGGCTCGAGTTCGGCACCCTCGCCGGGTATGTTCTCGGCGCGTCGATCGTCACCGGCCTGCAGTTCGGCTTGTCCGAGGACGCACTGCTCAGCTGGGGTTGGCGCATCCCGTTCATCATCGCGGGGCCGCTCGGCCTGATCGGTCTCTACCTGCGCCTCAAGCTCGAGGAGACCCCGGCGTTCCAGAAGCAGCAGGAGCAGGCGCAGGAGCGCGAGTCCCAGAAGACGCCGTTCCTCAGGCTCTTCGCGGAGAACTGGCGCTCGCTCGTCATCTGCATCGGCCTGGTCCTCGTCTTCAACGTGACCGACTACATGCTCCTGTCGTACATGCCGACCTACCTCGAGCAGAACCTCGGGGAGGACTCCACCTTCGGCCTCATCCTCATCGTCATCGTGATGATCCTCATGATGGTCGTCATCACCTTCGGGGGTCGCCTGTCCGACAGGTTCGGCCGCCGCCCGGTGCTCGCGGCGGGCTGCATCGGCTTCATCGTGCTGTCGTGGCCGGCCCTGCAGCTCGTCCAGAGCGGCACCGGCGTCGGGGTCTTCTTCGGCCTGCTCATCCTCGGCCTGGTGCTCGTGACGTTCACCTCGACGATGCCGTCGACGCTCCCCGCGCTGTTCCCGACGATCATCCGGTACGGCGCCCTCGCCATCGCGTTCAACGTGTCGGTGTCGCTCTTCGGCGGGACCACCCCGCTCGCGACGTCCGCGCTCATCAACGCGGCGCAGGACGCCGGCTTCGGCTGGGCGGAGGACATCCCGGCGTTCTACCTGATGGCCGCGGCCGTGATCGGGCTCGTCGCGGTGTACTTCACCAAGGAGACCGCGTCGTCGCCGCTCATGGGGTCCGGGCCGACGGTCGCGTCGGAGGACGAGGTCGCCGGGGTCATCAAGGACTACAACGACCCGACGTCGGAGCTCGCGCAGTCCGACTGGGCGAAGGAGTTCTCGACCAGCGAGATCCCGATCATCTCGGGCGACGTGCCGTCCTCGGGGGACGCCCCGAAGGAGCCCGCCGGCTCCTGACGGCAGCCGTCACGCGGCGTCGGCCTCCGGCCGCGGGCCCGCGGCGAGCCGGTCCGCCGCGTGCAGGAGCCGCGCGGTCACGGCGTGCGTCGGCCGGTCGAACACCGACGCCGCGGGGCCGTGCTCCACGACGCGGCCCTCATGCACGACGAGCACGTCGTCGGCCATCCGTCGCACGGCACGGAGGTCGTGCGACACGAACACCATCGCCACGCCGGTCGTGTCCCGCAGGCCCTCGAGCAGCGTCAGCACCGCGTCCTGCACCGTGGCGTCGAGCGCCGTGACGGGTTCGTCGAGCACGATCACCTCGGGCGAGGTCGCCAGCGCCCGGGCGATCGCGAGCCGTTGCCGCTGCCCGCCGGACAGCGTCAGTGGGGACCGGCGTCGGAGCGCGGGGTCGAGCCCGACCTGCTCGAGCGCCGCGTCGACACGGTCACCGAGGGCACCGCGGGCGGAACGTTCGGCACCGCCCGAGAACGCGTCCGCGAGGACACGCTCCACGCTCCACCGCTCGTCGAACGTCGCGCCCGGGTCCTGCACGACGGCGGACAACCGGTGCCGCCACGGTCGACGTTCGCGTTCGTCGAGTGGTACCCACGGCGACCCGTCGAGCGTGACCGTGCCGGTGTCGGGGGTCTCGAGTCCGAGGAGCATCCGCGCGAGCGTGGTCTTCCCGGAACCGGATGCGCCGATCACCCCGAGGACCCGCCCGCGACCGAGCCCGAACGACACCGCGTCGACCGCGGGCACGCCGTCGAACGAGCGGGAGAGTCCGGCCGCCGCGAGCACCGTACCCGTCTCCGCCGGGGCAGGAGCGTCGGCGCGAGGCGTCGCACCGGCAGACCGCGCAGCGTGCGAGGCGGCGCACACGAGCGCCTGCGTCGACGCGTGCTGCGGGTCCTCGAACACGGACGTCACCGTGCCCTGCTCGACGACCCGCCCCTCGTGCATGACGACCACGCGGTCCGCCCACCCGGCGACGAGTCCGAGGTCGTGCGTGATCACGAGCAGCCCGGCCCCTCGTGCCTGGGCCGCACGCAGCTGCTCCATCACGGTCACGGCGACCCCGGCGTCGAGCGCCGTGGTGGGTTCGTCCGCCACGACCAGCGCCGGCGACCCCACGGTCGCCGCGGCGATGAGCGCGCGCTGCCGCATCCCGCCCGACAGCGTGCCCGCGAGCCGGCCGTCCGTCGCGATCGACGGGTCGAGGCCGACCCCGGCCAGGGCGTCGCGGACCGCCTGCACGCGGGACGCCGCGGTCATCTCGGTGTGGAGCCGCAGCGCGTCCGCGACCTCGCGCCCGACGGGACGCAGCGGGTCCAGGGCACCCAGCGCCTCCTGGCCGACGTAGCCGACCCGCGACCCGCGCACGCTGCGCCACCGGCGGTCGGAGAACGCCCGGACGTCGAGACCGGCCACGGTGAGCCGGTCGACGCGCACGGCGGAGCCGGGCGCGGACAGACCGAGCGCCGCCCGCGCGGTCACGGTCTTGCCCGAGCCGGACGGGCCGACGAGGGCGACGCACTCGCCGGCCGCCACGCTGAGCGCGACGTCCTGGACGACTGCGGTACCGCCGATCGAGACGGTGAGTCCCTGCACGTCGAGCACGGTCATCGGAGGGGTCCTGTTCGTCTGATCGCCCGGCCGAGCACGGTCACCGCGGTCGCGAGCACGACGATCGCGAGGCCGGGGAACGTGCTCATCCACGGCGCGGTCTGGAGGTAGGTGCGGCCGTCCGCGAGCATCGCGCCCCACTCCGGGGCGGGCGGCGGCGTGCCGACGCCGAGGTAGCTGAGAGCCGATGCCCACACGATCGCCTGCCCGATGCCGAGCGTCCCGACGGCCACGACCGGCCAGAGGGCCGCGGGCAGCACGTGCCGGACGACGATCCGGGCGGGGGAGCGGCCCATCACCACGGCGGTCTCGACGACCTGCGAGCGTCGGGCGGTCCGGACGAGGCCGCGCACGATCCGCGCGTAGCCGGGTGCGGTGGCGAACCCGACCGCGAGCGTCGCCGGCACGGGGCCAGGCCCGGTCACCGCGATGACGACCAGCGCGACGAGGAGCAGCGGGAGGGCGAACGCGACCTCGGTGATGCGTCCCACGACGGCGTCGACGAGCCGGCCGCCGAGCCCCGCGACCACTCCGAGCACGACGCCGATCCCGCCGCCGACGAGCGTGGCGACCACGCCGACCACGAGCGACGCCCTGGTGCCGGCGACGACCCGGGCGAGCACGTCCCGGCCGGACTCGTCGGTCCCGAACGGACTCGACCACGACGGCGCCTGGAGTGCGTGCGCGGGGTGCACCGCGAGCGGGGAACCACCGCCGAGCAGCGCCGGCCAGGCCGCCGCGACGACCGCGAGGGCCACCACGGCGGCCGCGACCGCCCCCGCCGGGCCGAGCGTCCCCCCACGGAATCGCTCGGACCGGCCGGTGGACGGGTCGCGCTGGGCACCGGCCTGGAGGCTCGGCTCGGCGATGCCGCTCACCGTGCGCCCGCCTCGGCCCGGGTGGCGCGCGGGGCGCGTCCGCGGGGACGATCGTCGCCACGCGTCGCGTCCACACGCGGGTCCACCAGACGCTCGACGAGGTCCGCGACCGCCAGCACCACCACGTACGCCGCCGCCGAGACGAGCGCGATCCCTGCGACGAGCGGCATGTCCCGCTGCGTCACCGCGGTCACCAGCGCGCGGCCGATGCCCGGGAGCGCGAACACCGACTCGACGACGACCGCACCGGAGACGAGCGAGCCGAAGGCCCACGCGGACAGTGCGATCCCCGGGAGTGCGGCGTGCCGGAGCAAGTGCCGTCCGAACAGTCCCGCGCGGGTCTCGCCGCGGCTCCGGGCAGCGAGGGCGAACGCCGACCGCTGGGCGTCGACCACCCCGTCGCGGACGGTCTCGGCGAGGTACCCGGCGACCGGCACGGCGACGGTCACCACCGGCAGCACCCAGCCCCCGGCCGTGCCGTCACTGACCGCGGGCGCCCACCCGAGTGCGCTGGCGAACACCACGATGAGGACGCTGCCGAGCCAGAAGTGCGGCGTGACGCTCGCCGTGACGCTCAGCGCGCTCGACACAGCGGCAGCGGAGCGGCCGCGCTGCGTCGACCACCACGCGGCCGCGATCGCGAGCACCCACGCCACGACGAGCCCGAGCACCGCGAGCGTCAGCGTCACGGGGAGCTGCTGCCCGAGGAGCGTCGCGACCGGGGTCCGGAACGCGTACGAGTCGCCGAGGTGCCCGGTCGCCAGGCGTCCGAGGAACACGGCGTACTGCACGAGCACCGGCCGGTCGAGACCGTACTCCTGGCGCACCTGGGCGACCGCCTCGGCCGAGGCCTGCGAGCCGGGCCCGCCGAGGATGGCGAGCGCGGGGTCGCCGGGGATCAGCCGGATCGCGACGAACACGATCGTCGCGACCGCCCACAGCACCCCGATCCCGCCGAGCGCACGCCGCAGCACCCAGCGCGACCACCGCCCTGGGGCCGTGCGTCCGCCGGAGGGCAGCCGGTCCGGCGGGCGCACGCCGCGCCTCCCGTCCGTCATCGTGTCAGCGGTCGATCCAGGCCGTGCCGAACCACGGCGTGGACACCGCCGTGGTCTGCACGCCGTGCACGCTCGAACGCAGCAGGAAGTGGTTCTGCTGGTCGTAGAGCGGGAGCACGGTGCCGCTTCCGAGGATGGTCTTCTGCGCCTGCTCGTACAGGTCCCCGCGCTCCGAGCTGTCGGACGTCCGCGCGGCCCGCTCGAGCAGGTCGTCGAGCTCCGGGTCGTCGAGCTGTGCGAGGTTCGCGAAGTACCCGGAGGGTGCCGGCTCGATGCTCGCGCTGTCGTACAGGATGCGGAGGACGTCCGCGCCGACCTTCGTGTACGGGGCGCTGACGACGTCGTACTGGTTCGCCGCGAGGGCCGCGTACCAGCTCGAGAGATCGAGTTCCTTCAGCACGACCTTGAACCCGACGGCCTTCTCGGACGCCTGGATCTGCTGGAAGAGGCTGCGCTCGGCGGGCACCGACTGGTTCGTCGACACCGGGAACGTGACGGTCAGCTGCTGGCCGTCCTTCTCGCGGATCCCGTCGGAGCCGACCTTCCAGCCGGCGTCGTCGAGGAGCTTCTTCGCCTTCGTCGGGGAGTACCCGAACAGGCTCTTGTCGGAGTAGGCGTACGGCTCGACGCTGGAGAGCACCGAGTACGAGCGCTTCGCGGTGCCCAGGAAGAGCGACCGGATGCCGGGGTCGATCTCGGCGCCCGCGATGAACGCCTTGCGGACGGCCTCGTCGCGGAACACCCCGTGGCCGGAGTTCAGCTCGAGGCGGTTGGACGCTCCGGGGCGCGGGGCGTCGAGGTCGCGGATCGAGCTCTTCGAGGACGCCGCCTTCAGCTGATCGGGCTGGGCGTTGTCGATGACGTCGACCTGACCGGACTGCAGCGCCGCGTACCGCGAGGTCGAGTCGGGCAGGAACCGCCACGTGATGCCGGAGAGCCGGGGCTTCGTGGAGCTGCCGGCCAGCGGCGTGTAGTGCGCGTTCTTCGTGAGGGTCACGCGGTCGCCGTGCTTCCACCCGGTGACCTCGAACGGACCGGTGCCGACGGGGGACTCGCAGTTGGTCGCCTGCGGACGCTGGAGCGCCTTCGGGGACTCCATGCCGACCCAGGGCTGCGAGAACGACTCGAGCAGGGCGCTGTCTGGACGGCCCAGCGTCAGCGTCACGGTGTGGTCGTCGGTCGCGGTGGCCTTCGTGATCGACTGCAGGGCGAGGTAGCCCGTGCTCGACGCCGTCGCCGGGTCCTGCACGTGCTCGATGTTGGCCACGACCGCTGCGGCGTCGAACGGGGTGCCGTCGGTGAAGGTGACGTCGTCGCGGAGCGTGAACGTCAGCGTCTTCCCGTCGTCGCTCGTCGTCCACGACTTCGCGAGTGCGGGTACCGGCTTGCCGTCGTCGAGCGCGGTGAGCTCCTCGACGTACTGGCTGGAGAGCAGCGCCTGCGGGTAGTTGCCGCCGACGTGCGGGTCCAGGCAGGTCGGCTCGGCGTCGCCGGACGCGTAGACGAGCGTGCCACCGTCGACCGGAGTGCTGCTCGAGCTCGCGGTGCCGCCACCGGTGCAGCCGGCGAGCACGAGGAGGAGCGTGGCAGCGCCGGCGACAGCGGTCACGCGTTTCTGTACTGAGTCCAAGATCATGGCTGGACGAGTCTAGCGGTTTACTGGGGCCATGGACGAACCGATGCGCCGTGGTGGCCGACCCCGACGCTCGAGCGCCGAGGTGCTCGCCGATGCCGCGGCCGAACTGTTCCTCGAACAGGGCTACGGCCGGACGACGGTCGACCAGATCGCCGCCCGGGCCGGGGTGAGCCGCGCGACGTTCTTCAACTACTTCACGGCGAAGTCGGACGTGCTGTGGCTCGACCTCGACGCCGCGGTCGCCTCGCTGCCCGCGCTGCTCGAGCAGTCCGCTGAGACGTCGGGCGTCCGCGCGGTCGAAGAGGCTCTGCTCGCCGCCGCCCGTGCCCACGATCCCGACCGGGTGCCGTGGGCGATCGCCCAGGCCGAGGTGATGGGCATCGGGCCCGAGCTCGTCGCCAGCGTGGCCACCCGGGTGATGGCGCAGCACGCGGCCGTCGCGGCGTTCGTGGCGAGCCGGACGGGGGAGCGGCCGACGGCGCTCTGGCCGCAGACCGTGTCCGGCGCGATGCTCGGGGCGGCCGCCGCCGCGTTCGGGGTGTGGGTGGCGGACGGGGTCGGACGTCGTCCGCTCGTCGAGTACGTCGGTGCCGCGCTCACCCCCGTGGCGTCGGGACTCGACGCGCACTGAGCGGGGTACGGCCGCCGCTCGGGGTGCTCAGTCGGGGCGGAGCGCGCCCGCACCGCCCGACGCGACGTCCTCCACGGTGCCGTCCCGGACGACCTCGGGGACCTCCCCGCCGGTCGGCACGAGCGACTCGTCGCCCGGGTAGCTCAGCGTCAGGACGGCCTCCTCGATGTACTCGCTCTCCTCGAGGGACCGCTCGACGTCGCGGAGGCGGACGGCGACGTGCTCCTCGTTCTCGTTCCCGGTGAGGTCGACGGCAGCGACGAGGTACACCCGGGACGGCCCGACGAACTCCAGGTGCAGGTACGTCACCCGTTCGATCTGCTCCCGGCCGAGCAGTTCGACGAGCACGGCGTCCTCGAGCTCCGGGGACGTGCTCTCGCCGAGCAGGAACCGGCGGTTGCGGTCGATGAGGACGACCGCGACGACGCCGAGCAGGACGCCGATCGCGATGGAGCCGACCGCGTCGAAGACCGCCAGTCCGGTGACCTGGTGCAGGAACACCCCGAGGAACGCGACGACGAGGCCGACGAGCGCTGCGGCGTCCTCGGCGAACACCGCCCGCAGCGTCGGGTTGGACGACTCCAGCACGTGCCGGAGCACGGGCACGCGCCGCTTCGTCGCCGCCCCGTGCGCCTGCCGGTACGCCTGCAGGAAGCTCGTGCCCTCGAGGCAGAACGACACCGCGAGCACGATGTAGTTCAGCAGGACGTCCTCCGCCGGCCCGGTGTCCCCGAGCTCGGTGATGCCGTGGTAGATCGACACGATGGCCCCGGCGGTGAACAGTCCGAAGGCGGCGAACATCGACCAGATGTAGGTCTCGCGGCCGTAGCCGAGCGGGTGCGCGGTGTCGCGCTTCCGGGCACCCCGGCGTTCGGCGACGAGCAGGAACACCTCGTTCCCGGTGTCCGCCCACGAGTGCGCGGCCTCCGCGACCATCGACGCCGATCCGGAGATCAGGGACGCGACCGTCTTGGCGATCGCGACGAGCAGGTTCGCGCCGAACGCGATGACGACGGTGAGCAGGGATTCGGGACGCTCCTGCTGCGCAGGGGCGGCGTCGGACGAGGGCATCGCTCCAGCATGCTCCCGTCCGCTAAACTCGTGCACACAGGCGTCGAACCGGCCATCACCGGTGAGCCTCCGGAAGAACGCGGACCGCGGTGCCAGTCACTGCCGGGCCGTCAGTAGAACCGGGCGGACCGGGCCGCGCGATCCCCGAACACGAGCGGTCGTGGGCGCTGTCCCGCGGCAAGCGAGGTGGTACCGCGGAGCATGCTCCGTCCTCGTGGACAGTCCAGTCAGCGACCCACAGGAGCCCCCGGTGCCGTACCCGCTCAACTCCAGCAACGACGGAGTCACCCCGTCTCCGTCGTTCCCCGCCGTCGAGCAGGGCATCCTCGCCTTCTGGAAGGGCGACGGCACGTTCCAGGCCTCGGTCGACCAGCGTGAGGGCTGCCCGGAGTGGACCTTCTACGACGGCCCGCCGTTCGCGAACGGCCTGCCGCACTACGGGCACCTGCTGACCGGGTACGCGAAGGACGTCTTCCCGCGCTACCAGACCATGCGCGGCAAGCAGGTGCACCGCCGCTTCGGCTGGGACACGCACGGTCTGCCCGCCGAGCTCGAGGCGATGCGGCAGCTCGGCATCACCGAGAAGCACGAGATCGACGAGATGGGCGTCGACGTCTTCAACGCGGCCGCGAAGAAGAGCGTCCTGCAGTACACCGACGAGTGGCAGCAGTACGTGACGCGCCAGGCGCGCTGGGTCGACTTCGAGAACGACTACAAGACCCTCGACGTGACGTTCATGGAGAGCGTGCTCTGGGCGTGGAAGCAGCTGTGGGACAAGGGTCTGGCGTACGAGGGCTTCCGGGTCCTGCCGTACTGCTGGAACGACCAGACCCCGCTGTCGAACCACGAGCTGCGCATGGACGACGACGTCTACACGATGCGCCAGGATCAGTCCGTCACGGTGTCGTTCCCGCTGCGCGGCTCGCGAGCGGAAGCGCTCGAGCTGGTCGGCGTGCGGGCGCTCGCCTGGACGACGACCCCCTGGACCCTGCCGACGAACGCCGCGCTGGCGGTCGGGCCGGCGGTCTCGTACGTGGTGCTGCCGGCCGGGCCTGGAGGCGCGGCTGACGGTGGTGCCGCCGGTTCCGTCTCCTACATGCTGGCTTCGGACACCGTGGCCGCCTACGCGAAGGACCTCGGCTACGAGACGCCGGAGGACGCCGCTGCCGCGGTCGTCCGCACCCTGGCGGGCGCCGAGCTCGACGGCGTCGAGTACGAGCGCCTGTTCGACTTCCTCGCGGACGTCGAGGGGATGGACAACGCCTGGCGGATCCTCGTCGCCGACTACGTCGAGACCGGCGAGGGTACCGGCATCGTGCACCAGGCGCCGGCCTACGGCGCCGACGACCAGGAGGTCTGCGCCGCTGCAGGCATCCCCGTCGTGCTCTCCCTGGACGAGGGCGGCGTGTTCACGTCACAGTTCCCGCTCGTCGCCGGGCAGCTCTGGTCGGACGCGAACAAGCCGCTGACGAAGGCGGTGCGGGACGCCGGACGGCTCCTCCGCCAGGCGTCGTACGAGCACAGCTACCCGCACTGCTGGCGCTGCCGGAAGCCCCTCATCTACAAGGCCGTCTCGTCGTGGTTCGTCCGCGTGACCGAGTTCCGCGACCGGATGGGGGAGCTGAACCAGGACATCAACTGGGTCCCGGAGAACGTGAAGGACGGCCAGTTCGGCAAGTGGGTCGGGAACGCCATCGACTGGTCGGTGTCCCGCAACCGGTACTTCGGCACGCCCATCCCGGTGTGGCAGTCGGACGACCCGTCGTACCCGCGGCAGGACGTGTACGGCTCGCTCGAGGAGATCGAGCGGGACTTCGGGCGGCTGCCGGTGAACGGTGACGGTGAGGTCGACCTGCACCGCCCGTTCATCGACGACCTCACCCGACCGAACCCCGACGACCCCACCGGGAAGTCGACCATGCGCCGCATCACCGACGTGTTCGACGTGTGGTTCGACTCCGGTTCGATGCCGTACGCGCAGGTGCACTACCCGTTCGAGAACCGCGAGTGGTTCGAGTCGCACAACCCGGCCGACTTCATCGTCGAGTACATCGGGCAGACCCGCGGCTGGTTCTACGTCATGCACGTGCTCTCCACCGCACTGTTCGACCGTCCGGCGTTCAAGAACGTCATCAGCCACGGCATCGTGCTCGGGTCGGACGGTCAGAAGATGTCGAAGTCGCTCCGGAACTACCCCGACGTGTCGGAGGTGTTCGACCGCGACGGCGCGGACGCGATGCGCTGGTTCCTGATGTCCTCGTCGGTGATCCGCGGCGGCAACCTCGTCGTCACCGAGGAGGGGATCCGTCAGGGCGTCCGCGAGTTCCTGCTCCCGCTCTGGTCCACGTACTACTTCTTCACCCTGTACGCGAACGCCTCGGGGGAGTCGGGCTACCGCGCCCAGCGCCGGACGGACTCCACGGACGTGCTCGACCGGTACCTGCTCGCGAAGACCCGGGTGCTCGTCGAGGACGTCACCACACACCTCGACGCGCTCGACACCCCGCTCGCGGCCCTCGCCGTGCGGGACTTCGCCGACGTGCTCACGAACTGGTACGTGCGCCGGTCGCGCGACAAGTTCTGGGCCGGTGCGGAGTCGTCGCCGGAGGCGCAGGTCGCGTTCGACACGCTGTACACCGTGCTCGAGACGCTCACCCGCGTCGCCGCACCCCTCGCGCCGCTCGTCACCGAGGAGGTCTGGAAGGGCCTCACCGGCGGTCGCAGCGTGCACCTCGAGGACTTCCCGTCGGCGGAGGAGTTCCCGGCCGACGACGCCCTCGTGGACGCGATGGACCGGGTGCGCGACGTCGCCTCGAAGGGGCTCGCGCTCCGCAAGTCGACGGGCAAGCGCGTCCGTCTGCCGCTCGCGACCCTGACGCTCGTCGTGCCGGACCCGACAGCGGTCGAGCCCTTCGCGGACATCCTCCGCGACGAGCTCAACGTCAAGCAGGTCGTCCTCGAACCGCAGGAGGAGTCCTCGCTCGGCCGCTACGGCATCGAACGGAAGCTCACGGTCAACGCCCGCGCCGCCGGACCCCGCATCGGCAAGCAGGTGCAGCAGGTGATCCCGGCCGCGAAGAAGGGCGACTGGACGGCGACGGACACCGGCGTCACCGTCGGCGGTGTCGACCTCGTCGAGGGCGAGTACACGCTCGACCTCACCGTCGCGGACGACAGCGTCGCCGTGGCGTTCCTGGACGGCGGCGGCTTCGCGGTGCTCGACACCGTGACCACGCCCGAGCTCGAGGCCGAGGGGCTCGCCCGCGACGTCGTCCGCGCCGTGCAGCAGGCCCGCCGCGACGCCGACCTCGACGTGAGCGACCGCATCGCCCTGCGTCTGCGGGTCTCCGCCGACGCCGTGGACGCCGTCCGCACGCACGAGCGGCTCATCGGCGGGGAGACCCTGTCGACCAGCGTCGAGGTCGAGACCGCCGAGTTCGCGCAGAGCGAGGGCACCGACGTCGGCGACGGTGCGAAGGTGTCCGTGGAGGTGGCACGCGCATGAGCGATCAACCCGAAGACCCGTCCGAGGACGGCATCGAGATCCCCGTCGGCCCGGCCGGCGACACCCGACCCGGCGAGGCCCTGCCCTACGGCGGGGACGACGACGAGGTCAAGCGGGTCGAGGCGGCGCTCTACGCCCGCATCGGTGAGCAGTCGCCCGAGCACCGCCTGTCCGCGACCCGACGCGCCGTCGAGCTCCTCGGCGACCCGCACCTGTCGTACCCGGTGATCCACCTCACCGGGACGAACGGCAAGACCTCGACAGCCCGGATGACCGAGAGCATCGTCCGCGCCCACGGCCTCCGCACCGGGCTCATGACGAGCCCGCACCTGGTGTCGATCCGGGAGCGCATCGTCATCGACGGCGCGCCCATCGCCGCCGAACGCTTCGTGGAGAACTGGGACGACATCGTCCCGATCCTGGAGATGACCGACCAGGAGCTCACCGACAAGGGCGAGCTCCCGCTGACGTTCTTCGAGGCGCTCACCGTCCTCGCCCTGGCGTGCTTCGCCGAGGCGCCGGTCGACGTCGCCGTGATCGAGGTCGGCATGGGCGGCGAGTGGGACTCCACCAACGTCGTGCAGAGCCAGGTCCAGGTGTTCACGCCGATCGCCATCGACCACGCCAAGCAACTCGGCAACACCGTCGCCGAGATCGCGCGAACCAAGTCCGGCATCATCAAGCCGTCCTCGTCGGTCGTGTCGAGCGCGCAGACGCCGGAGGCGCTCGCCGAACTCCAGCGCGCCGCCGAGCTCACCGAGTCGACCCTCGCGGTCGAGAACGTGGGCTTCAGCGTCGTCGACGTGACACCGGCCGTCGGCGGGCAGCTCATCACCGTGCAGGGCGTCGCGGGACGCTACGACGACCTGTTCCTGCCGCTCTTCGGCCGGCACCAGGCGCACAACGCCGCCGCCGCGATCGCCGCCGTGGAGTCCTTCCTCGGCCGCGGCTCGCAGCCGCTCGACGAGGACGTCCTCTCCGAGGGCCTCGCCGGCGCGACCAGCCCCGGACGGCTCCAGCCGATCGCGCAGGACCCGACCGTGGTCGTCGACGCCGCGCACAACCCGCACGGTGCCCGCGCCCTCGCCGAGGCCCTGCCGACGGCGTTCCCGTCCGGCCACGTCGTCGGCGTCGTCGGGATCCTCGGCGACAAGGACGCCCGCGGCTTCGTCCGCGCGCTCAAGGACACCGTCGCGACGTTCGTCGTCACGCAGCCGCCGGGGGACCGCGCGCTCGACGCGGACGCCTTCGCGCGCATCGTCGTCGACGAGGTCGGCGACGAGCGGGTCGTCGTCGAGCCCTCGCTCGAGGCCGCGCTGCAGGAGGCGCGCGACCTCGCGGACGACGCCGACGCGGACGACGCCATGGTGCTCGTGGCGGGCTCCATCGTGATGGTGGGCAAGGTCATGGACCTGGTGCACGCGGAAGGCGGGACGAAGTGACCGACGCACCACGCGCCTCCAGGCCGGCCCGCGCACCGCGCACCAGGAAGCCTCGTCGGGAGCGCGGCGCGCAGGAGAGCCTGCTGTCGATCACCCTCATCCTCGAGGCGATCATGTTCTTCTTCCCGATGCTCGTCGTGTTCGGCAAGGGCACGCTGCCGCCGGCCGCCGCGTTCGGTGGCGGCATCGGCGCGATGATCGTGCTGGCGCTGGCCTCACGCCTGACGGGCAACCGGGCCGGTGTATGGTTCGGGTGGCTGCTGCAGGCGGCCATCCTCGCCACCGGGTTCATCGAGCCGTTCATGTTCGCGGTCGCCGTGGTGTTCCTGGCACTGTGGGTCTTCTGCTTCGCCAAGGGCGGTCAGCTCGACCGTCAGAACGCCGCGCGACGGGCCGCACCGGGCGAGGACTGACCACACCGTTCGACCCCGAACACACTAGGAGTTCTGCGTGTCCGACCTCGAAGAGACCCTCGTCCTCGTCAAGCCCGACGGCGTCGCCCGCCAGCTCACCGGTGAGATCCTCCGCCGGATCGAGGCGAAGGGCTACGAGATCGTCGACCTCAAGATGCTGACGGCCCCCCGTGACCTGCTCGACGCCCACTACGAGGAGCACCAGGGCAAGCCGTTCTTCGAGCCGCTCGTCGAGTTCATGCAGTCCGGACCGGTCGTCGCGGTGCGCGTCGCCGGCAACGGCGTGATCGCCGGCTTCCGCTCGCTCGCCGGCACCACCGACCCGACCTCGGCCGCACCGGGCACCATCCGTGGCGACCTCGGTCGTGACTGGGGCCTCAAGGTGCAGCAGAACCTCGTGCACGGCTCGGACAGCCCCGAGTCGTCGGCGCGCGAGCTCGCGCTCTGGTTCGCCTGAGACCGCGGGGAGCGACTCGTGACCAACAACGACCGTCCGACCAAGAACGAGCGTCGTCAGCACGCCCGTGACGTCGCCCGGCAGCGCGCTGAGGCCGAGAAGCGCCGCAAGCGCCGCAACAGGTGGTTCCTGCAGGGCGGCATCGGCCTCGCGATCGTGGCGATCGCGGTGATCGTGGCCGTCGTGGTGGTGAACCTCAACAACCAGCCCACGGCATCGGCAGCCGGGCCGAAGAACATGGCCACCGGCGCGATCCAGTTCACCGGCAGCGACGGGAAGGTCACCCCGGTGACCACGAAGGCCGTGACCGCGAAGGGCACCGCCTCGCCGGTCCCGACGTCGAACGCGAACGGCGCCGTCGCGGTGACCGAGTACGTCGACTGGGCCTGCCCGGTCTGCAAGCAGTTCGAGGCCGCGTACGCCGACCAGATCCTCGACAAGGTGAAGTCCGGCGATGCCACGCTGGCGATCCACCCGGTGTCGATCCTCGACCGGAACTACCAGAACTCGCGCTACGCCAGCCGTGCCGCCAACGCCGCGATGTGCGTCGCGAACTACGCTCCGGACAAGTTCCTCGACGTCCAGACGCAGTTCTTCGACAACCAGCCGGAGGAGGGCACGTCGGGACTGACGGACGCCCAGATCGCGAAGCTCGTGAAGGCGGGCGGTGCGACCGGATCGAACGTCTCCGAGTGTCTGTCGAACGAACGGTTCAAGGGCTGGGTTACGAAGTCCACCAACGCGGTCCTCGCCGACAAGAGCCTGCAGGGCACGCAGGGCTTCGGTACGCCGACCGTCCTGGTGAACGGCAAGAAGGTCGACACGCTGACGGACGTCATCACCGAGATCGACGCCGCGGCGAAGTAGCCCGATCCCGTACGACGTCGGCCCCCGCTCCCGATCCGGAAGCGGGGGCCGACGTCGTACGGCGCGGTGGGCCTACGCGGCGGCGCCGTTCTGCTCCACGAACGCGGCGAACGCGTCGGTGTCGGTGAGCGAGCCGCTGTACTGCTTCCCGTTGACGATGACCGTCGGGGTGCTCGTGACCTTGTCGAGCGACGAGTTCGGGATCTCGTCGTTGAGCACACGGTTCGTGGCGTCCGCGACCCACCCGGCGAACCTCTGGTCCCTGATGCACGACGCGACGTTCGCGTTCGTCGCGCCGGCTTCCTTCGCCAGGGACGCGAGCTTGTCGTTCGTGAGACCGCGGGTGCTCTCGGACGGCTGGTTCTCGTAGAGCGAGGTGTTGAACGCCAGGAACGCGTCGGGGTCGTAGTTCGCGACGCAGGCGGCCGCGGCGGCGGAGCGGGTCGAGTACTTCGAGCCGAGCGACGAGCTGTCGAGCAGGTTGAACGGGTGCAGCTCGAGCGTCGCCGAACCGTCCTGCACCCACTGCTGGATCTGGGACATCTGGCTGGTCTCGAACTGGTTGCAGTACGGGCACATGTAGTCCGAGTACACGGTGATGTTCGCGACCGAGTCGTCCTGCTTCGTCGGGGTCGGCTTCCCGCCCTCGGGGACGGCCTTCGTCTCGACCGGGACGACCTTGCCGTTCGACCCCTGGAAGAGGATCCCGTCGCTCGCCATGTTCTTCGGGCCGGGGCCGGCGGGCTGCACCGAGTTCGCGATCACCACGACGACGATCGCGACCACCGCGAGACCGCCGACGATGATCCCGCTGATCCCCAGCGTCCGGTTGCGGCGACGACGCGCCTGCTCCTTCGCGCGGGCCAGGCGTGCGCGTTCCCGCGCCGCCTCCCGCCGGGCCTTCTTGCTCTCGTTCTCGCTCATCGACTCCGAGCGTAGGTGCTGGCCCGACGGCGGTCGGCCGTCCTCGCTGGGAAGGAACCAGGAATTCGATGACGCGTCATCGACAACGTCCAGCGGAGGTTCAGAAGGCCGAAAGGAGCGTCGGGAACTTGATGATGATCGTCACGACGATGAACAGGTAGTTCGCGAGGGGGAAGGCCCAGCAGAAGGGCAGCAGCACGCGTCCGACTCGCTGGGTGCCCGCACCGAACCGGCCCTGCGCGGCGTTCCAGATCGTGAACACCCAGAACATCGGGATGGTCATCGACCAGACGAGCATGCACCACGGGCACAGGGCCCCGATGAACCACACGGTCTGGGTGAACAGCCACGTCACGAACACCCACGCCACGAAGACGCCGACGTTGAAGGCGATCCAGAACCAGCGTGAACCGTTCCGGAAACCGGCGAGCAGCATGACGGCGACGGCGATCGGCGCGACGAACCCCATCACGCCGAGCAGCGGGTTCGGGAAGCTGAACAGGTGCCCCTGCCAGCTCGCCATCACGTCCGAGCAGCTGATGAACGGGTTGACGTCGCAGGACAGCACCTTCTTGGGGTCCGCGTACTTCGCGAACTCGTCCAGCACGAGCGAGAAGGAGCCGTACAGACCGACCGCGCCGGTGATCAGGAGGAAGACCGCCATGGCGATCGGACGGCGGGCGGCAGGTGCAGGCGTGCTCACGGCGTCATCATCGCATGTCCGTTCCGGTCCTTTCCCGGTGCGGCATGCGATAATCGCTGGAGGTCGTGCGGCCATCCGCACGACGACGAAAGCTTTCCGGGCGCAGCCCGGACGATCAGGCGCGGTGAGAGCGTGCCGTGACCGGGACGCGCGTCACTCCGACGCCGAGCCGGTCGGGCCGGGTGCCCGACACGGAACGGCAGCGGACACCACAAGTTGACGCACCGGTCACAAGACAGCGAACGCGGGGGCGTGGACGCCGCCCGCTACAACTACAGAATTCCCGCCGTCCGTCACGGGCGCGAGCGGGGTCAAGGAGTGCACCAGGTCCATGGTGGAGCAGAACAACGACAACACGAACAACGAAGAAGTCGCGCCGAAGCGCCGCAGCCGCCTGTTCGGCGGTCGTCGCGCCCGGTCGGCCGGCCAGGAGGCACGTGGGGACGTCGCGCAGGCGGCTCCCGTCGACCAGACGGTCGCGCCGACCGACGAGCGGGTCACCGCGCCCGCTGCGGCCGCGCCGACCGCTGTCGCGGCGGCGGTGTCGCTCGAGGTCGAGGCGGTCGCCGCCCCGAGCGACGAGCCGCACGACGTGAGCACGGTCACCGGCGACCTGCCGGTGGTGGACGCGACCGGATCGGGTGCGGCGAGCGACGAGGCGGAGACGACCCGCGCCTCCAGTCCGGATCCGGAACCCGCCGCAGCGCCGGCCGAGCCGGAGCAGCCGGCTGTCGAGGAGCCGTTCGTCCCGAAGGCGACGAGCACCCTCAGCCTGATCTTCCACGCCCCGGTCCTGCCGGAGCTGCCGCACCGCGCGCCCCGTGCGGAAGAGGACGACGAGGAACACGGCGGCCGCCGCCGTTCGCGTCGCCGTGGCACGAGCGCCGACCGGGAGCCGCGCGAGCCGCGCGACCACCAGGAGCCCCGCCGTCGCGAGGTCGAGTACATCACCGAGCCGCAGAAGGTGAAGGGCTCGACGCGGCTCGAGGCGAAGAAGCAGCGTCGCCGCGACGGGCGCGACGCCGGCCGCCGTCGCCAGGTCGTCACCGAGGACGAGTTCCTCGCCCGCCGCGAGAGCGTCGACCGCCAGATGATCGTCCGGTCGAGCTCCTCGAAGATCGAGATCGGCGTGCTCGAGGACAACGTCCTCGCCGAGCACTACGTGACGAAGTCGCACAACGTGTCGCTCATCGGCAACGTGTACCTCGGCAAGGTCCAGAACGTGCTGCCGTCGATGGAGGCGGCGTTCGTCGACATCGGTCGTGGGCGCAACGCCGTGCTGTACGCGGGCGAGGTCGACTGGGCCTCGGTCGACACCGGCAACCACGGACGCCGCATCGAAGCCGCGCTCAAGCCGGGCGACAAGGTCCTCGTGCAGGTGACGAAGGACCCGGTCGGCCACAAGGGCGCCCGTCTGACCAGCCAGGTCTCGCTGCCCGGCCGGTACCTCGTCTACGTGCCGAACGGCTCGATGAACGGCATCTCCCGCAAGCTCCCGGACACCGAGCGCGCGCGCCTCAAGAAGATCCTCAAGGAGGTCCTCCCGGAGCACGCCGGCGTCATCGTCCGCACCGCTGCCGAGGGCGCCACCGAGGAACAGCTCACCCGCGACGTGCAGCGCCTCACCAGCCAGTGGGAGGCCATCCAGAAGAAGGTCGCCAACGGTCAGGCGCCGGTCATGCTCCACTCGGAGCCCGACCTGCTCGTGAAGATCGTCCGCGACGTCTTCAACGAGGACTTCACGAAGCTCATCATCGACGGTGAGTCCGCCCGGTCCACCATCGACGAGTACCTCACCGCGGTCGCGCCGGACCTCAAGGACCGCGTCGAGCTGTACGACGGCCCGGACTCGTTCGAGGAGTACCGCCTCAACGAGCAGATCGAGAAGGCGCTCGACCGCAAGGTGTGGCTGCCCTCGGGCGGTTCGCTCGTGATCGACCGCACCGAGGCCATGACCGTCATCGACGTCAACACGGGGAAGTTCGTCGGATCCGGCGGCAACCTCGAGGAGACGGTCACGAAGAACAACCTCGAGGCGGCGGAGGAGATCGTCCGTCAGCTCCGCCTGCGCGACATCGGCGGCATCATCGTCGTCGACTTCATCGACATGGTGCTCGAGTCGAACCGCGACCTCGTGCTGCGCCGGCTCGTCGAGTGCCTCAGCCGCGACCGCACGAAGCACCAGGTCGCCGAGGTGACCTCGCTCGGCCTCGTGCAGATGACCCGCAAGAAGATCGGCGTCGGGCTCCGCGAGTCCCTCGACGAGGTCAACGCGAAGGTCAACGACAACAACGCCGACCCCGGGCCCTCGAAGAGCCGTCGCAAGGGCCGCGGCGGCAACGGCAACGGCGGGAACGGCAACGGGGGCGGCGCCTCCGGGTCGTCGAACGGCGGTTCGTCGAACGGGTCGTCCTCGCAGACGCACCAGATCACGGACGACGTGAAGAACGCACTGTCCCGCATCGCGGCGTCGACCATCCCGCACGAGGAGCACGAGGGTGCCGCCACGCCGGTGTCCGCTCCGGAGACGTCCGCGCCCGAGGCTCCTGCTGCGTCGGAGTCGCAGGAGCACGGGGAGCAGGCCTCGGGTTCGAAGCGTCGTCGGCGCCGTGGTGGCCGAGGGGCCGGCGCTCCGGAGTCGACTTCATCGACCTCGTCGACCTCGTCGAACGACGGTGCTGTCGACGCTCCCGCTGCTCCCGCTGCGGCCGACGTCGGCACGGCCGACGCGTCGGCGCCCGCGCCCGCGCCGGAGGCCGCTCCGGCAGCCGCCCCGATCGCGGACGAGGCCCCCGCGAAGGCCCCCACGCGTCGCCGGGTCAGCTCGAGCGCCCCGGTGACCCCGGCCGAGACGTCGGTCGCGATCCTCGACATCCCGATCGCCGCCACGAAGCGCGAGCCGCGCAAGGTGAGCGGTGACGCCGAGTCCCTGCTCGACTCCGTCCTGCAGGCGCTGCCGGAGCCGAAGCAGCCGGGGCAGGGCCGTTCGCGGTCGCGTCGGGTGTCGTCGCCGAGCATCAGTGCACCGGCGACCGCCGAGGGCGACGCCACCGACGACGGCGCCGTGATCCTGGGGAACTGAGGATGTCGAACCCTGGCGACCCCCAGCGGTCGCAGCAGGACCGCGGGTACTACGGAGCGGGCTGGTCGCAGCCCGCTCCGCCCGCGCCCCCGTACGGGGCGCCGCAGGCCGGAGGACCGTACGGTGCGCCGCAGTCCGGCGGCTCGTACGCGCCACCACGGCCACCCCGCGCGCCGGCCGACCCGCGACGGGCGTTCGCCCCGGGGGCCTCGGTCACGAACACGGCCGGGGCGCTCATCGCCGTCGTGTCGATCGTCCTCGTCGAGTTCGTCTCCGGCCTGATCGGACTGCTCGGCGCCTCGCTCGTCGTGCACCCGTTCTCGTCGTACGGGACCGGCAACAGCCTCATCGGCGGGTTCGTCAGCGGGGTCTTCGCCGCACCGTTCCCGTTCTACGCGGGGGCCTTCCTCGCGCTCGCGTTCCTCACCCCGATCGCCCGCCGGAGCCCGCTGCCGACGGTGCTGCTCCGGGCCGTGCTCGCCGGGGCTGCCGGCACGATCGCGCTCGCCCTCGTCGGGGTCTTCACCGGGTCCGTCGGCGCCGTCCGGTACGGGGGAGCGCGTCTCGTGATCGACATCGTCACCACGCCGCTGCAGAACGGTGTGCCGTTCACGCTGATGCTCCTCGCCACGTCGACCGCGGCGTGGCTCTGGCTGGGGCGTCCCCGTGGCGGGCACCGAGCGCCGGGTTCCCCGGGAACGCCCGGCACCGTGCGTCCCGCCGACGCCGTGCCGCCCGCGACCGTGCAGCCGGCGCCGCAGCCACGAGCGCCGCAGCCACCCGTGCCGCCGCACGGGGTCCAGCAGCCGCCGTCCGACCCGTGGGGTGGTCCGGCGCCCCGCTGACCCGTGAGCGGCGCGCTGACCCGTGAGCGGCGCGCTGAGCGTGAGCGCCGCCGTGCGCCGTGCCACAGGCGGTCGCAGGAGGAGCGTCGGGGGTGAGCTGCGCCTCCAGGCCCGCGATCGACGGGCGACGGCCGCGAGAGGCGACCTCAGAACGCGCGCTTGTCCCGCTGCGCCACGCGGAGCCCGCTGCCGATCAACCGGAGCACCAGCTCCCGCCCGGTGACCGCCGTGGCTCCGGCGGCGACGAGTTCCTCGTACCGCGCCAGCGGCACGTCGTAGTGGTCGTGGTCGAACGCGCGACGGGGGACGCCGGCCCGGTCGGCGAACGCGTGCAGCTCGTCGTATGATGTGTCACTGACGAGGTGCGACCACAGAGTGTCGTGTGCGGGCCACGTCGGCGGGTCGATCAGCACGGTCACACGGCAATCGTACGTGTCGCCGTTTGACCGGACCTGGGGGCATCGAGTATTCTCGATCCCTGGTGTCAGCGGGCCGTTCTGCCTGCGTCGCCGATCGGGCCCGGGTCACCGGGAGCCGCTCGTGCAGAAGTGGGCACCCGAGACTTCCCTCAAGCAGAGTTACGTAAGGATTTCCACGTGGTTTACGCAGTAGTGCGCGCCGGCGGCCGTCAGGAGAAGGTCGAGGTCGGCACGATCATCACGATCGACCGTGCCAAGGCCGACGACAAGGGCAACATCGACCTCGCCCCGGTGCTCCTCGTGGACGGTGACAAGATCACGTCGGCGGCTTCCGAGCTCGCCAACGTGACCGTCACCGCCGAGGTGCTCGAGGACCTCCGCGGTCCGAAGGTCGTCATCCAGAAGTTCAAGAACAAGACCGGGTACAAGAAGCGTCAGGGTTTCCGCGCTGAGCTCACCCGCGTCAAGATCACCTCGATCGCGTAAGGCGGGAGTAGAAGATGGCACACAAGAAGGGTGCGAGCTCCACTCGCAACGGTCGTGACTCGAACGCACAGCGCCTCGGCGTGAAGCGCTTCGGTGGCGAGGTCGTCAACGCCGGTGAGATCATCCTCCGCCAGCGCGGCACCCACTTCCACCCGGGCGCCAACGTCGGCCGTGGTGGCGACGACACGCTGTTCGCCCTCTCGGCCGGTTCGGTCGAGTTCGGCACCAAGGGCGGCCGCAAGGTCGTCAACATCGTCAACGCGTAACGCCAACGACGATCAGACTCTGCGGGAGGGGCGGGCCACGTGCCCGCCCCTCCCGTTCTTTTCGCAACACCTAGGAGTGGACCCATGGCGACGTTCGTCGACCGCGTGACCCTGCACCTCAGCGCGGGGAACGGCGGCAACGGCTGTGTGTCGGTCCGCCGTGAGAAGTTCAAGCCCCTCGCCGGCCCGGACGGCGGCAACGGCGGTGACGGCGGCGACATCGTCCTCGTCGCCGACCCGCAGGTGACGACCCTGCTCGGGTACCACCGCTCGCCGCACCGTTCCTCGCGCAACGGGCAGCCCGGCATGGGTGACATGCGCAGCGGCATCAGCGGGGAGACCCTCGAACTGCCCCTGCCGATCGGCACCGTGGTGTACGACGAGGACGGCGAGGTGATCGCCGACATGACCGAGCCGGGCATGCGCGTCGTGATCGCCCCCGGTGGCCAGGGGGGTCTCGGCAACGCCGCGCTCTCGACCACGAAGCGCAAGGCCCCCGGGTTCGCGCTCCTCGGCACCGAGGGGTGGTCCGGCGACGTCAGCCTCGAGCTGAAGACCATCGCCGACGTCGCACTCGTCGGGTTCCCGAGCGCCGGCAAGTCCTCGCTCATCGCCGCGATCTCCGCCGCGAAGCCGAAGATCGCCGACTACCCGTTCACGACCCTCACGCCGAACCTCGGCGTCGTCGAGTCCGGCTCCACCCGCTTCACCGTCGCCGACGTCCCCGGGCTCATCGAGGGCGCGTCGGAGGGCAAGGGTCTCGGGCTCGAGTTCCTCCGCCACGTCGAGCGCTGCGAAGCGCTGCTGCACGTCATCGACTGCGCGACGCTCGACCCCGGCCGCGACCCGATCAGCGACCTCGACGTGATCCTCGGTGAGCTCGAGCGCTACCCGGTCCCCGAGGGCCAGGTGCCGCTGCTCGAACGCCCGCAGATGATCGCCCTCAACAAGGTCGACGTGCCCGAGGCCGAAGAGCTGGCGTCTTTCGTGCGAGAAGAGCTCGAGGGACGCGGCTACCGCGTCTTCGCGATCTCCACCGCGTCCCGCAAGGGCCTGCGCGAGCTGACGTTCGCACTGGCCGACGTCGTGGAGCAGGCCCGCGCCTCCCGTACCGCCGAACCGGTGCCCGAGCGCATCGTGCTCCGCCCGAAGGCCGTCGACGACAAGCCGTACACGATCCGTGCCGAGGGCGGCGAGGAGCACCGCTTCTACCGCATCCGCGGCGCGAAGCCGGAGCGCTGGGTCCAGCAGACCGACTTCACCAACGAAGAGGCGATCGGCTACCTCGCCGACCGCCTGGCGAAGCTCGGCGTCGAGGACGGCCTGTTCAAGGCCGGCGCCGTCGCCGGGTCCACCGTGGTCATCGGTGGCGACGGCGGCACGGTGTTCGACTGGGAGCCGACGCTCACCTCGACCGCCGAGCTCATCACGAGCGCCCGCGGTACCGACGCGCGCATCGGGGCGACCTCGCGTCCGACCCGCAACGAGCGTCGCGAGGAGTACTTCGAGCGCATGGACGCGAAGGCCGCCGCCCGCGCCGAGCTCGAGCAGGAGCGCATCGCCGGACTGTGGGCGGACGACGACGACACGTTCGTCGGGGACACCTCGTCCGACAGCGCGTCCGCGAGCCGCGGCGGGGACGCCGCCGGAACCGACCAGGAAGACCGGGACTGACCGCAGCATGACCGACACGACCGCACGCACCGACCTCGGACCCGTCACCCGGCGCGAGGACATCCCACGTGCGCGGCGGATCGTGGTCAAGGTCGGTTCGTCGTCGGTCAGCGGTGACAACACGGGGCAGATCGCCCCGCTGGTCGACGCACTCGCCGCCGCGCACGGCCGGGGAACCGAGGTCGTGCTGGTCTCCTCGGGCGCCATCGCCACCGGCTTCCCGTTCCTCGGACTCGAGGGGCGCCCGGACGACCTCGCCACGCAGCAGGCGGCGGCGGCCACGGGGCAGAACGTCCTGATGTTCCGGTACCAGAAGGAACTCGACCGGCACGCCGTCGTCGCGGCGCAGATCCTCCTGACCGCGGGAGACCTGCAGAACCCGACGCACCGGGTCAACGCGCAACGGGCGCTCGACCGGCTCCTCGCCCTGCGGGTGCTGCCGATCGTGAACGAGAACGACACCGTGGCCACGCACGAGATCCGCTTCGGCGACAACGACCGGCTCGCGGCCCTCGTGGCGCGCCTGCTCGGCGCGGACGCCCTCGTGCTGCTCTCCGACGTGGAGTCGTTGTACACGCGGCCGCCGGAACAGCCCGGGGCGTCGCCGATCGAGTTCGTGCCGTTCGGTGACGAGCTGGCCGGGGTCACGTTCGGGTCGATCGGTGCGGCTGGTGTGGGCACCGGGGGTGCCGGCACGAAGGTCGCGGCGGCGCGGCTCGCCGCCGAGGCGGGGACGTCGGTGCTCGTCACGGCGACGGCGCTCGTGGAACGGGCGCTGGCGGGCGAGCGGGTCGGCACCTGGTTCGAGGCGGCGCCTCGCGGCTGACGGGTCGGTCTGGAGGCGCGGGTCGGTCCGACACGCGGCTCACGTCCGCCGAGAGGACACGTTCTGTCGCTCTCGGCGCCTCCGAGCGGCGCATTGCGCACCCTCGGCGACCCGCCTGCGGCGTGTCGTGCGCGGTCGCGACGGAGCGTGACGGCGGTCACGCGACAGATGCCCACGCCTAGAATCGAGCCATGTCGCTGACCGCACCCGCACCGACCCTGACCGACAAGCTCGTCGCCGCGCGCGACGCCTCGTCGGCGCTCGCCACGGCCACCACCGCGGTGAAGGACGCGGCGCTCCTCGCGATCGCCGAGGGTGTGCGGGCCGCGACGGACGACATCGTCCAGGCCAACCACGGTGACCTCGTCGCGGGTGAAGAGGACGGGCTGTCGTCCGGTCTCCTCGACCGGCTGCGCCTCGACGCCGCACGGATCGAGGCACTCGCGCGCGCGGTCGAGCACGTCGTCGGCCTCACCGATCCCGTCGGCCAGCACGTCCGGGGGTCGCGACTGGCGAACGGTCTCCAGCTCACCCAGGTCCGGGTGCCGTTCGGCGTCGTCGGCGCGATCTACGAAGCCCGCCCGAACGTCACCGTCGACATCGCCAGCCTCGCCCTGAAGAGCGGCAACGCGGTGGTCCTGCGCGGGGGATCGGCCGCGCAGCGCACCAACGCCGTGCTCGTCGCCCGCATCCAGGACGCCGTGGCCTCCGTCGGGCTGCCGCGCGAACTCGTGCAGACCATCGACGAGTTCGGGCGTGCCGGGGCGACGGAACTCATGCGGGCGCGCGGGCTCGTCGACGTGCTCATCCCGCGGGGGAGCGCCTCGCTCATCCAGACCGTCGTCACCGAGTCGCGGGTGCCCGTCATCGAGACCGGCGCAGGTGTGGTGCACGTGTTCCTCGACGAGTCGGCGCCGCTCGAGCGCTCGGTCGACATCGTCCTCAACAGCAAGGTGCAGCGACCGAGCGTCTGCAACGCCCTCGAGACCCTCCTCGTGCACGAGCGCGCCGCCGAGCGACTGCTGCCGGTGCTCGCGGACCGCCTGCGCGCGGCGGGCGTGACGCTCCGCGGTGACGACGCCACGCGGGTGATCGTCCCCGGCGTGCTCCGCGCGACGGACGACGACTGGGCGACGGAGTCGATGGACCTCGACCTGTCCATCCGGGTCGTCCCGGACGTCGACGCCGCGATGGCGCACATCGCGCGGTGGTCCACGCACCACACCGAGTCGATCGTCACGAACGACGTCGACACGGCGGAGCGCTTCATCGCCGAGGTCGATTCCGCGGTCGTGATGGCGAACGCCTCGACGCGGTTCACCGACGGCGGGGAGTTCGGCTTCGGGGCCGAGGTGGGGATCTCCACGCAGAAGCTGCACGCCCGCGGGCCGATGGGGCTGCCCGAACTCACGAGCACCAAGTGGATCGTGCGCGGGCAGGGCCAGATCCGCGGCTAGACTGAACGCCGACTTCCCCCGACCGAACGGAGCATCGGACCAATGACCTTCCTCGCTGAAGCCGCTGAGCACGCCTCCGGGGTCCCCGCGTACGTCTTCCCGCTCGTCGGCGCCCTCTTCTTCGCGTTCCTCGGGTTCGTGACCTGGAGCTTCCGTGACGTGGCCTACCGTCACTCGCACAAGTTCGAGGCCACCCGCCACCACGAGACGGGTGTCGACGAGTTCGGTCACACCAAGATCTGACCCGCCACTCCATGCTCGAGAGCACGGGGCGGCCACGCATCGGTGTGATGGGTGGCACGTTCGACCCGATCCACAACGGCCACCTGGTGGCCGCGTCCGAGGTCGCGCGTGCGTTCGACCTCGACGAGGTGGTGTTCGTGCCCACCGGGCAGCCGTACATGAAGTCCGGCGTCACGGACGCCGAGCACCGGTACCTGATGACCGTCGTGGCGACCGCGTCGAACCCGATGTTCACCGTCAGCCGCGTCGACATCGACCGTCCCGGCCCGACCTACACGGTCGACACGCTCCGCGACCTGCACGCCCAGCGCCCCGACGCGCAGCTGGTCTTCATCTCCGGCGCAGACGCCGTCCAGCAGATTGTCGACTGGAAGGACCATGATGGTCTCTGGGACCTCGCGCACTTCGTCGCCGTGACTCGTCCGGGACACGCCCTGAGCATCACCGGATTGCCCGAACGCGACGTAAGCTTGCTCGAAGTTCCCGCGCTGGCCATATCGTCGACCGATTGCCGCGACCGGGTGAGACGCGGTTTCCCCGTTTGGTACTTGGTCCCCGACGGTGTCGTCCAGTACATCTCGAAGCACCATCTGTATCGGAGCGTTGCATGAGTTCGTCCGACGCGCAGCCGCCCCTGTCGCGGCGCCAGGCGCGCGAGCGTGAGCGTGCCGCCGCGAGCGGTGCACAGCCCGTGACGCCGCCGCCGACGGTCGCGGCCCCGACTGAGCAGCCGGAAGCCCGCCGTCGTCCCGGAAGCCACGTCGCGCCGGCCCCGAGCGCACCCGCGCAGTCCGCCGCACCGTCGTCCGCCGCGTCGGCGCCGACCGGCGTCCCGCCGATGCCCCCGGCCTCCGCGACCGAGATCGTGCCCGGCACCGGTGGCCTGACGCGTCGCCAGATCCGCCAGATGCGGGCGGCCGAAGGTCAGGCCGTCCAGCCGGTGCCGCTGCAGATCCCGACGCCGCAGTCGTCCGACCGTACCGTGCAGGACGTGCTCGGATCGGTGGACGCGCTGCAGGCCGACCCGCAGTCCGCCGCCACCGACCGGTCGGAGCCCGGGCCCTCGGCGCAGGAGCCGCCCGCCGAGACCGTGGCGCTCGACCAGGCTGCGGTCGCCCAGGCCACCGAAGCCGACGGGTCGCCCGACGCGATCCAGCCGCTCGAAGAAGCCGCCGCACACAGTGAGGAGCCGCGTCGACACCGTTCGACGTGGGCCCCTCACGACGCCGTCGACGAGACGGAACCCGAGCCCGCTGCCGAGGTCGCACCGGATGCCCCGGACGTTCCGGCCCAGTCGCCGAGCGCTCCGGTCGGCTCCTCCACGCCGGCGGTGTTCCCGCTCTCGCTGGACGAGAACGACACGAACGAGGTGCCCGCTGCGCCGACCTCGGCTCCGCGTTCGTCCGCGCCCACGTCGGCGCCGCGCTCGGCCGGCACCGACGACACCGGCGCGCCCCGCGTCCCCGCTTCGTTCCAGCGTCCGTCCGAGCCGAAGCCCGTCACGACGGCGTTCGAGCCGCCGGTCGGCCATTGGTCGCAGCAGGCGCACGGCTCCAACGACGCCGAGGTCCACGACGAGGAGACCGGAACCCGTCGCGTCGCCGTGACGAACACGAACGCGATCATCCTGCCGAACTCGGCCCTCGCCGATCCGACGGGAGCGCTCAACGCCACGGGTGAGGTCATCCTCACCGGTTCCATCGACCTGCCCGCCTCGCTGTCGTCCACCGGGTCCCACCGTCCGATCGACGGTGCCGAGGTCGATCGACTGCTCGAGCAGCACGACGAGCAGCCCGACACGGACGCCAGCCCGGTCCGTGCCAGCCGCGCGGTGTCGAGCCACACCTCGACCCGTCAGGTCGTGCTCGCCGCCGCCAAGCCGAAGGAATCGCGGACGCCGCTCATCCTCGGCGTGACGGTGGGTGCCGTCGGCCTGGCTGCCGCAGCGGTGATCATCGTGGCGCTCGTGACCACCCACACGTTCTGACACCGACACCCGGACATCACGACGTCGGCCATGGCCTGGTCGGTGTCGGCGGGGTGGCTTATGATCGGGACCCATCAAGCGATCCGGCATGCTGCCGGGTCGACGACCGGAAGGAATCCGTGACCGCCTCCTCACGCGCACTGGAACTCGTGCAGATCGCCGCGCTCGCGGCCGACGCCAAGCAGGCCGATGACCTCGTCGCCCTCGACGTGACCGGGCCGCTGCAGCTCACCGACGTGTTCCTGCTCGCGACCGGCCGGAACGAGCGCAACGTGCTCGCCATCGCGGACGAGATCGAAGAGCGCCTCCTCGAAGCCGGGGCCAAGCCACTCCGTCGCGAAGGCCGGAGCGAGGGCCGCTGGGTCCTCATCGACTTCGGCGACATCGTCGTCCACGTCTTCCACGAAGAAGACCGCCAGTACTACTCGCTCGAGCGCCTCTGGTCGGACTGCCCGACCATCCCGCTCGAGCTCCCGGTGGACCACACCGCCTAGCTGCGACTCGCCCGGGTGGCGGCGACGATTTCGTCACCCGGCGTTCGCATGGTGTACGCTTCTATGGTGCCTCCGGGAGCGGAGGCATGAGCAAGACAAGCACGAAGCAAGACAGTTCGGGTCTGTGGCGCAGCTGGTAGCGCACCTGCATGGCATGCAGGGGGTCAGGGGTTCGAGTCCCCTCAGATCCACCAAAGCCCCCGCGGTTCTCCGGAACCGTGGGGGTTTTCGCATGCTCGGAGCCTCGCGTTCCGCAGACGCTCCGGGCACGGCGATCCCGATACGCTGAGCGCATGAGCAACGACGCGCCGCTGTCCGGTTCCGCACTGACGATCACCGCCGCCGGGTACACGGCCGAGATCGCTTCCGTCGGGGCCACGCTGCGGGCGCTCCGGTACGAGGGTCGCGACCTGGTGGTGCCGTTCGACGCGGACGAGGTCCGTCCCGCCTTCCGCGGGGCCGTGCTCGCACCGTGGCCGAACCGGGTCGTCGACGGTCGGTACTCCTTCGGCGGCGTCGAACACGAACTCGCGCTGACCGAACCGCGGCGGCAGCACGCCCTGCACGGACTGGTCGCGTGGACCGACTTCCGGATCGTCGCGCACGAGCCCGACCGTGCCGTCCTCGGTACGACGGTGCCCGCGCAGGTCGGCTACCCGTTCCGTGTCGAGGTGCTCGTCGAGTACCGCGTCGACGCGGCCGGGTTCCACACGACGATCACGGGCACGAACACGGGTGCCGACGCGGCGCCGTGGGGGACCGGTCCGCACCCGTACCTCGTCGGTGGCGAGGGTCGGGTCGACGACTGGACCCTGACCCTCCCCGCGGCGCAGGTGCTCGAGGTCACGGAGGACCGCCTCATCCCGACCGGGCTCGCGCCGGTGCACGACGAGTTCGACCTGCGCACGGCGACGCGCATCGGCCCGCGGTTCATCGACCACGCGTACACCGGGTTCGACCGCGACGCCGACGGCATCGCCACGGTCGTCCTCACCGCGGCCGATGGCCACGGTGTCCGGGCGTCCTTCGGACCGGAGTGCCCGTGGGCGCAGGTGCACACCGCCGACCACGTGATCCCCGAGTACCACCGCGCCGGTCTGGCCGTCGAGCCGATGACGTGCGCGCCGGACGCGTTCAACGCGGGCGCCGAGGCCGGGCTCGTCGTGCTCGAGCCGGGCGCCTCGCACGTGGCCTCGTGGACGATCGACGCCGTCTGAAGGAGACTGTGGCCGGCGCCCGCATCGAGCTCCGACGGCTGGGCACGGCTCCCGATCTCGGCTCCTTGGCCGCCGGTGCCGAGGGTGACGTCGTCTGGCTCGACTCCTCGCTGCCCGAGGGAGCGCCCGCAGCAGCGCACGAGCGTGCCCGGTGGTCGGTCCTCGCCTGGACGGACGGGCCGTTCTCGGTGCGGTTCCGGCACGAGGCCCGGCGGGCGTTCCTCGACGTGCCCCCGGCGTCCTGGTCGTGGTTCGGTGCGTCGCGGGTGGATGACCGTCCGGCGTTCGACGTCCTCTCCGACCTGCTCGACGGCACGCCGGTACTGTCGGAGCCGGTCCCGGGGTGCGGCTTCGCACTCGGCTGGGTCGGTTTCCTCGGGTACGAGCTCGGTCGCGAGTCGGGTGGCGCCGACCGGACGGCCGACGGGCACGCGGACGCCGACCTGCGGTTCGCGGACCGCGCCGTTCTCGTCGAGGAGGGCGGTGACGCCTGGGCGCTCGCCCTGGTGGCGGACGCGGAACCGGCGGCCAGTGCGGCGAACCGGGCATGGCTCGAGACGGTGACCGCCTCGACCGCGCAGGCCGACGTCGACGACGCGCCCCCGCGCCTCCCGGACGGCTCGGAGGCGACGGGGCGCGTGACGCGGGCCGCCTACGAGAGCGCTGTCGACGCGTGCCGTGCGGAGATCCGTGAGGGCAACGCGTTCCAGGTCTGTCTCACCACCGCCTTCGCGGTCCGGGAGGCGCGGGTCGACCCCGGTACGGACCCGCACCTGACCGAGTACCTGCGTCTGCGTGCCGTGGACCCCGTCCCGTTCGGTGCGTACCTGCGGCTCGGTCCGCTGCGCGTGGCGAGCCGGTCGCCGGAGCGGTTCCTGCGCATCGAGGCCACCGGTGCGGTGTCCGCGGAACCGATCAAGGGGACGAGACGGCGCGCCGAGGACCCTGTGGAGGACGAAGCGGTGCGTGCGGAACTCGCCGCGAGCGTGAAGGACCGGGCGGAGAACGTGATGATCGTCGACCTGCTCCGGAACGACCTGCTCCGGACGGCGTTGCCGGGCTCGGTCCACGTCGATCGGCTCTGCGACGTCGAGACGTACGCGAGCGTGCACCAGATGGTGTCGACGATCGGTGCGGTGCTGCCCGCTGGGGCCTCGCGGGCCGCCGTCGTGCGTGCCGCGTTCCCGCCGGGGTCGATGACCGGTGCGCCGAAGATCAGTGCCATGGCGATCGCTGATCGGCTCGAGGACGCGCCTCGCGGGGTGTACTCGGGCGCGATCGGGTACTTCTCGGCCAGCGGGGCGGCCGACCTGTCGGTGGCGATCCGCACACTGGTGACGGTCCTCGACGAGGACGGCTCGGTCCGGTCTCGGACCTTCGGCGCCGGCGGCGCGGTGACGTGGTCGTCGGTGGCGGCGGACGAGGCGGACGAGGTCGAGACGAAGACGCGCTCCGTGCTCGCCGGGCTGGGGGCCGTCGCCCGCTGGTGACGGAGAGCGTGTCGAACGCGTGTTCGAACCCTTGTCCACAGGATGTCGGACCCGATTGACATCATCGAACACATGTTCGAATATGAGGGCATGCAGACGGCGGCGGCACTCCGGTCGCCCGGGGCCCCACGGGAGTCACCCGGGCGGTCCAGTGCTGCCCGGCCGGTGCGGCGGGTCGACCACCTGGGGGACGCCCGGGCGGCGCTCGAGCGGATCACCTCGCTGCGTTCGCGCGTCGCCGAGATGGAGTCCACGCGCGTCGACACCGAGGGGCTGCCCACCGCCGAAGCGCTCGCGCCGCTCCTGCCCGGCGGTGCGATCCGCGTGGGCGGGTCCTACGCGGTGCAGGAGTCGGTGCTCCTCGCGATGACGATGCTGCAGGCCGCCTCGGCCGCCGGCGCCTGGTGCGCCGTCGTGGGCGTCCCGTCCTTCGGGGTCGAGGCGGCGGCCGCCGCCGGCATCGACCTCGAACGGCTCGTGCTCGTCCCGGACCCGGGCGACCAGTGGCTCACCGTGACCGCCGCGCTGGCGGACGTGGCGCAGATCGTGCTCACCCGTCCGCTCGGCCGGGTGGTGCCGGGTGACGTCTCCCGACTGTCGGCCCGACTCCGGCAGCGGGGCGGCGCCCTGGTCGCACTCGGGTCCTGGCCGGGGGCCGACGTCACGCTGCGGGTGACGCGGTCCGAGTGGAGCGGCATCGGGGACGGCCACGGCTTCCTGACGGAGCGACGGGTCACGGTGTCGGCGGCCGGCCGTGCCGGAGCGGCGCGACCGGTCGACGCCGAGCTGCTGCTGCCCGCGGCGGACGGCACGGTGCGGGCCGCCGTGCCCGCTGC
>NZ_JABMCE010000061.1 GCF_013359865.1 Curtobacterium pusillum | reverse complement strand
CGTCCACTTTGTGGTTCCCGACAGACGATCGGGAACAAGAAACTGAATACCGCGCATGCGCGGAACAGCTTTCGGATTTCCAAGTGATTGGGTCGAAGGTGTTCCGGTGGTCATAGCGAGAGGGAAACGCCCGGTCACATTCCGAACCCGGAAGCTAAGCCTCTCAGCGCCGATGGTACTGCAAGGGGGACCTTGTGGGAGAGTAGGACGCCGCCGGACTTATTTTAGAGAGATGTGGCCATCGGCCCTCCATCGAGAACTCGCAGGGGAGACCCTCGTTCTCGGGAGGCCGGTGGCTACATCTGTTTCTGCCGCACGTCGCTCGACTCGTGTGCCCGTTCGTGATGGACTGGGAACACGAGCACCGGGTGCCTGGTGCGGCGCCAACACAACGACACAGCGGACGATCGCCCGGGTACGAGCTCGGGCACGCAACGAGGAGCAACGGTGGCGAACGACGACGAGCAGCGGCGGAACGACGGCGACCGCGGAGACCGACCTCGCCGGGATGGCGATCGGGCCCCTCGTCGCGACGGCGGGGGCCGCTGGTCGTCCGGACCGCGTGACTTCGAACGTCGCGAGGGAGAGCGCCGTGACGCTCCCCGTCGAGACGGCGACCGGCCGGCTAGCAGTGGCGGACCCGCGCGCGACGGTGGTCGACCCTTCCGGGACGGCGACCGGTCCTTCCGGGATGGTGGACGACGTCCGGCATGGCGCGGCGACCGCGATGACTCGAGTCGTCCGCCCCGTGGGGACGGTCCGCGTCGTGATGGTGACCGTCCGTTCCGTTCCGACCGTCCTGCTCGTGACGGGGATCGTCCGTTCCGCGGTGGGTCGGATCGTCCGCGTCGCGATGGAGACCGTCCTGCCCGTGACGGTGGCCGTCCGTTCGGCGGGGGCGATGACCGTCCGCGTCGCGATGGGGATCGTCCGTTCCGTTCCGACCGTCCTGCCCGGGATGGGGATCGTCCGTTCCGTTCCGACCGTCCTGCCCGGGATCGGGATCGTCCGTTCCGCGGTGGGTCGGATCGTCCGCGTCGCGATGGTGATCGTCCGTTCCGTTCCGACCGTCCCGCCCGTGATGGTGACCGTCCGTTCCGCGGTGGGTCGGATCGTCCGCGTCGTGATGGTGACCGTCCGTTCCGTTCCGACCGTCCTGCCCGCGACGGGGAGCGTTCGTTCCGCGGGGGCGATGACCGTCCGCGTCGCGATGGCGATCGTCCGTTCCGTTCTGACCGTCCTGCTCGTGATGGGGATCGTCCGTTCCGCGGAGGTTCCGACCGTGACCGCGGCGGCCGCGACGACCGCCAGCGCTTCGGCGACGGCAGCCGTCACGCCGGTGCACGCTTCGGCGAGTCCTCGCGCGACGACTGGGAGGACCGCGACCCGTACGGCACCAAGTCGATCCGTCCGCGTCACGAGGACCCGGAGATCCCCGAGGACATCCAGGCCCGTGACCTCGACAAGGTCGCCCGCGCGGAGCTGAAGACGCTCAGCAAGGACAACGCGGACTGGGTGGCCCGCCACCTCGTGGCGGCTGCGCTCCTCGTCGACGAGGACCCCGAGACCGCGAACCAGCACGCACTGAGCGCCGCTCGCCGTGCCGGCCGTGTCGGTGTCGTCCGCGAGACCGCGGCGATCACCGCGTACCGTCTCGGTGACTTCGCGACCGCACTCCGTGAGCTCCGTACCTACCGTCGCATCTCCGGTCGCAACGACCAGCTCCCGATGATGGTGGACTGCGAGCGCGGTCTCGGTCGTCCGGAGCGCGCGCTCGAGCTCGGCCGGTCGGTCGACCGCGCAGCGCTGGACACGGCGGTGCAGGTCGAACTCGCGATCGCGATGTCCGGTGCTCGACTGGACCTCGGGAATCCCACAGCTGCGCTCGGTGAGCTGGAGATTCCACAGCTCGACCCGTCCACGGCCTACACGTGGTCGCCGGCGCTCTACAGTGCTTACGCGGCCACGCTCGAGGAGCTCGGCCGTCAGGACGAGGCCGACGAGTGGTGGGCCCGTGTCGATCGTGCGGCGGCGGCCCTCGCCGAAGTCGCCGACGAGAACGCTTGGGAGACAGTTGATGTGGTCGAGGAAACGCTCGAAGTCGAAGGACACGCTGACGACGAGCTCGACGGCGCCGTCGACGACGAACCCGACGCCGAACTCGGCGACGAGCCCCTCGGGGACGAGCCCGACGACGACGAACCGGCCGGCGACGAGCCCGGCGAGATCGACGACGACAACCCCACCGACGTCGACGGGTCCGCAGCGAGCTGACACCCCGAAGGCCCCGACGGACGGCGTGGACGTCGTCCTCACCGACCTCGACGGCGTCGTGTACCGCGGACGGAACGCGATCCCGCACGCGGTCGAGGCACTGACGCGGGCCTCGCTGAGCGCCCGCGTGGGCTACATCACGAACAACGCCTCACGCCGACCCGTCGACGTCGCGGAACACCTGGAGCGCTACGGGCTCGAGGTGTCCGAGGACGACGTCGTGACCTCGTCCCAGGCCGGCGTCCGGCTGCTCGAGACCCTCGTCCCGGCCGGTTCGACGGTCCTCGTGACCGGCGGCCTCGGGTTGACGAGCATCGTCGAGGCCGCGGGCTTCACCGTGACGAGCAGCGCCGAGGACTCCCCGGCAGCCGTCATCCAGGGCTTCTCGCCGGACCTCGGGTGGACGCACCTGGCCGAGGCGTCGTTCGCCCTCGCGGACCCGGACGTGCCGTGGGTCGCGACGAACATGGACTGGTCGATCCCGGTCGAACGCGGGATCGCGCCCGGCAACGGAACCCTCGTGTCCGCCGTGCACCAGGCAGTGGGCCGGATGCCGGTCGTCGCCGGGAAACCCGAGCGGCCGATCTTCGACGCCGCCCTGGCTCGGTTCGGGGGCGAGCACCCGCTGTTCATCGGTGACCGGCTCGACACCGACATCAAGGGGGCGAACGACGTCGGCATCCCGAGCGTCCTGGTCCTCACCGGCATCGACAAGGCCAAGCAGGTGCTCGCGGCCGACCAGCGCTCGCGTCCCACGTACATCCTCGGCGACCTGCGTGGGCTGTCGGAGCCGTACCCGGTGACCATCCGGCGGGAAGACCCGGACGGCACCCGGTACGCCACGGTCGGCGACGCCACGGTCGCGATGCGCGGCCACGTCGTGCGGGTGCTGGACGACGGTGACGCGCTCGATCTGCTGCGTGCGGGGACGGCGCTCATCTGGGAGTCCGGGCTCGCCATCTACGGTCTCGACGTCGACCCGAAGCTGTACGGCGGCGAGTAGCGTGACGGACGTGCCGAACGACGAGCAGGATCCCGTGCACGACGAGCAGGAGTCGGTGCAGGACGACGAGCGGGCGACCGACGACTTCGACGAGCGCACCGCGGCCGTCGAACGACTCCCGCTGACCGATCGTGCCGACGCGTTCTCCGCCCTGCACGACGAGCTGCGCACCCGGCTCGAGAGCGGCGGCAGCAGGAGTGCCTGACTCGCACGCCGCCGGACAGGAGACCGCGCCCGTCCGTCTGGATGCCCTCCTTGCTGCCCGCGGCCTCGCGAAGTCCCGGACCGCGGCCGCGAAGCTGATCCAGGCGGGCCGAGTGACGGTCGGCGGATCCGCGGTCGTGAAGCCCTCCGCGCCGGTCGCACCGGCCGCGCCGATCCACGTGGACACGGCCGACGAATGGGTGTCCCGTGCGGCGCTGAAGCTCGTGGGTGCACTCGACGCGTTCGGCGTCGACCCGAGGGGCCGCGTGGCGCTCGACGTCGGCGCGAGCACGGGCGGGTTCACCCAGGTGCTGCTGAGCCGCGGAGCCCGTCGCGTCGTGGCGCTCGACGTCGGGCACGGACAGCTGGACCCCGTCGTCGCGCTCGACTCCCGCGTGGCCGTGGTCGAGGGCGTCAACGCGCGGAACCTCACACCGGACGACTTCGCCGCGCTCGACCCGGCCGCGACGGACACGAGCCTCGTGGTCGGGGACCTGTCGTTCATCTCACTCCGGCTGGTCCTGCCGGCGCTCGTCGCGTCGGTGCCCGCGGACGACTTCGTCCTGCTCGTGAAGCCGCAGTTCGAGGTCGGCCGTGGTGGTGTCCGCGAGGGCATCGTGCGTGACCCGGCACTGCGGAACGACGCCCTCATGAACGTGCTCTGGGCGGCCTGGGACCTCGGCCTCGGGACGTCGGGGCTGGCGGCGTCACCGATCGTCGGGACGCACGGCAACCACGAGTACCTGGCGCGCTTCCAGCGGGATGTCGGTACCAATCCGACAGAATGGATCGTCCGGGCGACCGAACTGACGGAAGGGGCGGGATGAGCGACGACCGGCACATCCTCCTGGTGTCCCACACGGGCCGCCGTGACTCGATCGACGCTGCGGTCGAGGTCTGCGACCTGCTGCACGCCGCCGGCCTCGTGCCCGTGATGCCCTTCGACGAGTACGCCGACATCCGACGGGCCGAAGCGTCGGTCGGGGGTCAGGTCGACATCCTCGGGGTGGACGTCCAGGCCGACCAGCTCGAGATCGTCATCGTCCTCGGCGGAGACGGCACCATCCTCCGTGCCGCCGAACTCGTCCGCGGGACCGGCGCCCCGATCGTCGGCGTGAACCTCGGCCACGTCGGGTTCCTCGCCGAGAGCGAGCGCGACGGACTGCGCTCGACGGTCGAGCGCGCGTTGTCCGGCGAGTACCACGTCGAGGAGCGCGTGACCCTGCAGGTGGACGTCGTCGTCGGGCACGAGGTCGTCTACTCGTCCTGGGCGCTGAACGAGGCCACGATCGAGAAGGCCTCCCGGGAGCGCATGCTCGAGGTCGTCACGGAGGTCGACGGGCGCCCCCTGTCGTCATTCGGCTGCGACGGTGTCGTCGTGTCCACGCCGACCGGTTCCACGGCGTACTCGTTCTCCGGCGGCGGTCCGATCGTCTGGCCCGACGTCGATGCCCTCCTCATGGTGCCGTTGAGCGCCCACGCCCTGTTCGCCCGGCCGATCGTGGTCGGGCCGGACTGCACGCTCGCGGTCGAGGTGCTGCGGCGGACGAGCGGCGTCGGAGTGCTGTGGTGCGACGGGCGGCGGACGCACGACCTCCCGCCGGGTGCTCGGGTCGAGGTGCGGCGGTCGCCCGACCCGGTGCGGGTCGCGCGACTCAAGGACGCACCGTTCACCGACCGGCTCGTCGCCAAGTTCCAGCTGCCCGTCGCGGGGTGGCGTGGTCCCCACACGGACGACGAGGACAACCTGTGATCGGTGTGGGTGGGCAGAGCATCCAGGTCTCCGGGCGGATTGACGAGGACAACCTGTGATCGAGGAGATCCAGATCGCCGACCTCGGGGTGATCGGTGAGACGACCCTCGAGCTCGGCCCCGGGTTCACGGTCGTGACCGGCGAGACCGGTGCCGGCAAGACGATGATCGTCACCGCGCTCGGACTCCTGCTCGGTGCGCGTGCGGACGCGGGTTCGGTGCGCCGCGGTGCGCCGAGCGCCGTGGTGGAGGGCCGCTGGCACGTCCCGGAGCACGACGCCGTCGCCGAACGCGTCGAGGACGCCGGCGGCACGGTCGAGGACGGCGAACTCATCCTCACCCGCACCGTCTCGGCCGAGGGGCGCAGCCGTGCCACGGTCGGCGGTCGCAGCGCCCCGGTCGCGGTGCTCGGCGAGCTCGCGGACCAGCTCGTGACGGTGCACGGCCAGTCCGACCAGATCCGGCTGACCTCGGCGACCGCGCAGCGTGCCGCGCTGGACGGCTTCGGGGGTCCGGCGCTCGAGAAGGTCCTCGCGGCCTACGTCTCGGCGTACGACACGTGGCAGCAGCACGCGGGCGAGCTGGAGACCCTGACGCGGGACCGCGACGACCGGGTCGCCGAAGCGGAACGGATCCGTGCGGCGTCGGACGAGATCGAGGCGGCCGACCCGCAGCCGGGCGAGGACACCGAACTCGCCGAGCGTGCGGAGCGGCTCGGCAACCTCGAGGAGCTCCGCCTGTCCGCGGGGCTCGCGCACGAGGCGCTCTCGAGCGAGTCCCTCGACGGCGTGAACGACGTCGTCGGGCTGGTCGAGTCCGCTCGCCGGGCGATCGAGCGCGTCGCGGCCTCGGACGCCGAACTGCAGCCGGTGCTCGAGCAGCTCACGGAGCTCGGCATCCAGGCGACGGAGGCATCGGCGAGCCTGTCGAGCTACCTCGGTTCGCTCGAACCCGATGCGGGCCACGACCTCGAACTCATCAACGAACGACGGGCCCTCCTGGCGGGACTGACGCGCAAGTACGGCGAGACCGTGGACGACGTCATCGCGTACGGGCGGCGTGCGAGCGACCGGCTGCTCGAACTCGACGGCGACGACGACCGCATCGCGGCCCTGCAGCAGGCGGTCGAGCAGGACGAGCGGACGCTCGCGGCCGCCGCCGAAGCCCTGACCGCGGCGCGGACCAAGGCTGCGAAGGACCTCGCGAAGCGTGTGACGGCAGAGCTGAAGTCCCTCGCGATGGCCGGAGCCACCCTCGTGGTCGAGGTCACCGACGCGGGCGAGTACCGCCGCCACGGCCGCGACCAGGTGTCGATCCTCCTCCAGCCGCACTCCGGCACGGACCCGAGGCCGATCGGCAAGGGGGCCTCCGGCGGTGAGCTCTCACGCGTCATGCTCGCGATCGAGGTGGTCATGGCCGGGAGCACGACGGTCCCGACGTTCGTGTTCGACGAGGTCGACGCGGGCGTCGGCGGTGCGGCTGCGATCGAGATCGGCCGACGGCTGGCGAAGCTCGCGGAGCGCACGCAGGTGATCGTCGTCACGCACCTGGCGCAGGTCGCGGCGTTCGCGAACAACCACCTCAACGTCGTGAAGGACGCCAGCGGCGCGGTCACGTCGTCGAGCGTGCGACGGCTCGAGGGTGACGACCGCCTGCAGGAGATGGCGCGTCTGCTCTCCGGTCTGGGCGACAGCGCGAGCGGCATCGAGCACGCGCGCGAACTCCTCGACGTGGCGGGTCGGACGGCCTGACGCGCAGCGCTACCGCCGGACGGAGCACCGGCCGTGCGCCGGGCGCAACGCCCACGGCGAACCGAGGTCGCGCCTCCAGGCAGTTCTGACGTACGATGGAATCCCGTGGCGGACACTCTCAGCGGCGGTACCAATTCTTCGAACGCGACCCCGAAGGTGACGAAGCAGATCTTCGTGACCGGCGGGGTCGTCTCGTCTCTCGGCAAGGGCCTGACGGCGGCGAGCCTCGGCAACCTCCTCACGGCACGCGGCCTCAAGGTCGTCATGCAGAAGCTCGACCCGTACCTCAACGTGGACCCGGGCACCATGAACCCGTTCCAGCACGGTGAGGTCTTCGTGACCGACGACGGTGCGGAGACGGACCTCGACATCGGGCACTACGAGCGCTTCCTCGACATCAACCTGTCGCAGGCCGCGAACGTGACCACCGGCCAGGTGTACTCGACGGTGATCGCGAAGGAGCGCCGCGGCGAGTACCTCGGTGACACGGTCCAGGTCATCCCGCACATCACCGACGAGATCAAGCGGCGGATGCGCGAGCAGTCGGACAACGACCCGCAGCCCGACGTCATCATCACCGAGGTCGGCGGCACCGTCGGTGACATCGAGTCGCAGCCGTTCATCGAGTCGGCGCGCCAGGTGCGGCACGAGCTCGGCCGCAACAACGTGTTCTTCGTGCACGTGTCGCTCGTGCCGTTCATGAACGCCTCGGGTGAGCAGAAGACGAAGCCGACGCAGCACTCGGTCGCGCAGCTCCGCTCGATCGGCATCCAGCCGGACGCGCTCGTCCTGCGCAGCGACCGCCCGGTGTCGGACTCGAACAAGAAGAAGATCGCACTGATGTGCGACGTCGACGAGAACGCCGTCGTGAACGCGGTGGACGTGCCGTCGATCTACGACATCCCGACGATGCTGCACGACCAGGGACTCGACCAGGTCATCATCGACGCCCTCCGCCTCGAGGCCGACGACGTCGACTGGTCGCATTGGGACGGCGTCCTCCGCGCGGTGCACGAGCCGAAGAAGGACGTCACGATCGCCCTGGTCGGCAAGTACATCGACCTGCCCGACGCGTACCTGTCGGTCACCGAGGCGCTCCGAGCGGGCGGCTTCGCGCACAACGCCAAGGTGAAGCTGAAGTGGGTCGTGTCCGACGACTGCACCACGCCCGAGGGCGCTGCGAAGCACCTCGGCGACGTGGACGGCATCTGCATCCCGGGCGGCTTCGGTGTTCGCGGCATCGAGGGCAAGCTCGGCGCGCTGCGCTTCGCGCGTGAGCAGGGCATCCCGACGCTCGGTCTGTGCCTCGGCCTGCAGTGCATGGTCATCGAGTACGCCCGGCACGAGGTCGGCCTCACGGACGCGTCGAGCACCGAGTTCGACCCGGAGACCACGACGCCGGTCATCGCGACCATGGCGGAGCAGGTGGACATCATCGCGGGCGGCGACCTCGGCGGCACGATGCGCCTCGGTCTGTACCCGGCGAAGTTCGACGAGGGGTCCCTCGCGGCCGAGCTGTACGGTGCGCCGGAGGCTTCCGAGCGGCACCGTCACCGCTACGAGGTGAACAACAAGTACCGGCAGCAGATCGCGGACGCGGGCCTGGTCTTCTCGGGGACGTCGCCCGACGGCACCCTGGTCGAGTACGTCGAGCTGCCCCGCGAGGTGCACCCGTTCTACATCGCCACGCAGGCGCACCCGGAGCTCCGGTCGCGTCCGACGAAGGCGCACCCGCTGTTCGCGGGCCTCGTCGAGGCCGCGATCGCCCGGCACGAGGCCTCCAGCCTCTTCGACCCCGAGAACGAGGAGCAGGTCGCGTAAGCGCGAGCCCGCCAGGAACGGACGGGAGGAACGGTGCCAGCTGGCACCGTTCCTCCCGTCCGTCTCCGGGTCGCGTGCTTGGATGGTGACGTGACTGACGCACCGATCGCCGACGAACCCGCCTCCTTCGAGATCACCGACTCCAGGGTCGTCTACGAGGGGGCGGTGTGGGACGTCCGACGGGACACCATCGCGTACCACGACGACTCGATGGTCCGCGAGTACGTCGACCACACGGGCGCCGTCGCCGTCTACGCGGAGGACGACGAGGGTCGCGTGCTCGTCATCCAGCAGTACCGCCACCCGGTTCGGCTGCGCGACTGGGAGCTCCCCGCGGGTCTGCTCGACATGGAGGGCGAGGACCGGCTCACCGCCGCCAAGCGCGAGCTGGCCGAGGAAGCCGACCTCGAGGCGGACACCTGGGAACCCCTCGTGCAGTACAACACGTCGTCCGGTGGCAGCGACGAGTTCATCCAGATCTACCGCGCACGGAACGTCCGCGCCACCGCGTCGGCGTTCGACCGTGAGGGGGAAGAGGCGGACATCGTGACGCGCTGGGTGCCGCGCGCCGAGCTGGTGGAGGCGATCCTCGACGGCCGGCTGCACAACTCCGCCCTCGTCGTGGCGACGCTCGCCGTGGACGCCGCCGAGCGGCGCTAGCCTCATGGGGTGATCCCGCTCGACCGCGCCACGGAGACGTACCTGCGGCACATCGCGATCGAGCGCGGGCTGTCGCAGCACACCCTGTCCGCGTACCGGCGTGACCTCGCGACGTTCGCGGCCTGGCTGGAGACCGTCCCGCCGATCGACTCCGACGGTGCCGACCGGGCCGGGGGATCGGCCGTGCTCGACGACGTCGGACGGATCGCGCGAGCGGACCTCTCCGGGTTCGTGACGCACCTCGCGACACGTCCCTCGGGGCCGCTCTCGCCGAGGTCCGTCGCGCGGATGCTCAGCTCCGTGCGGTCGTTCACCGCGTTCGCCGCGGGAGAGGGGTGGCTGCAGCTGGACCCGGGCGCGTCCGTCCGCCCGCCGAAAGCACCCATGCGCCTGCCGAAGGCGATCTCGGTGCACGACATGGAGCGGTTGCTCGCCGCGGTGTCGGCCGATGGCTCCACCGGTGTCGACGATCCTGTGCAACTGCGGGACAAGGCGTTGCTCGAACTGCTCTACGCCACCGGGGCCCGGATCTCCGAGGCCGTCGGACTGTCGGTGGACGACGTGACGACGCTGTCCGACGCCGACGGAGACCTCTCCGTGGTGAAGGTGACCGGCAAGGGCAACAAGCAGCGCATCGTGCCGCTCGGCAGCTACGCCCGCGCGGCGATCGACGCGTACCTCGTGCGGGCGCGGCCGGTGTTCGCGGCGCGGGGGACCTCGACGCCGGCGCTGTTCCTCGGCGCCCGCGGCGCCCGGCTGTCCCGCCAGAGCGCGTGGCTCGTGATCCAGGCCGCCGCGTCGCGGGCCGACCTCGCCGAGCACGTCTCGCCGCACACGTTCCGGCACTCGTTCGCGACGCACCTGCTCGAGGGCGGGGCGGACGTCCGTGTGGTGCAGGAGCTGCTCGGGCACGCGAGCGTGGCGACGACGCAGATCTACACGATGGTCACGGCCGACATGCTCCGGGACGTGTACCAGACGTCGCACCCGCGGGCCCGGCGGTAGCGCGGTCCGCTCAGAAGAGGTGGAGCTGGGCGGAGGCGGCCACCGCGGCCGTCGCCACCGCGAGGACCAGGGCGCTCGCCGAAGCGCTGCGTGCCAGGACCCGCCAGCCGCCGGTCGCTCCCGGCCACACGACCCCGAGCAGTCCGGCGAGGATCCCGGCCGCACTGCACGCGCCCCACGGGTTCACCACGACCGACACCGCCGCCAGCAGGACGGCGAGCGACGAGGACGCGCTGAACCGGTGCACGGTGGAGCCTCCCGACGACCACGAGTGCGTCCTGATCGCGGCGGGCTGCACGGAGAACGACGGCCCCACGGGTGCGACGACGACCGGCACGACGGGCTCCGTGCGGCTCGGCAGCGCTCGCGTCGCCGCTCCCCAGGCGCGTCCGTCCCACCAGCGCAGGCGGGTGGCGTCCTGCGGATCGGGGAACCAGCCGGCGGCCGGCAGCGTCACGAGAGCTCCTCGGGGTGCGGGGGAAGGTGCTCCTCGACGCTACGGGAGTGCGACGAACCGCCACAGTCCCAGGCCGGGTGTCGGCAGGAAGGGGGACCGGGCTCCGCTCAGGCGGGGACCGGGGCCGCGTCGACCTCGGCGAACACGTCCTTCACCGCGGCGAGCAGCCGCACGTTGAATTCGACGCCGAGCTGGTTCGGCACGGTGACGAGCACGGTGTCCGCCGCACGCACGGCCCTGTCCGCCGCGAGCTCCGCGACGAGGTCCTCCGGCGAGCCGATGTACGAGCGACCGAACCGTGCGAGTCCACCGTCGAGGTGCCCGACCTGGTCCTGCCCCTCGACCTGTGCCCGCACGCCGAAGTAGTGCCGCGATTCGTCGTCGATGATCGGGATGATGCTCCGGCTCACGCTGACGCGAGGGGTGCGCTCCCAGCCCATGTCGTCCCAGGCCGTCCGGAACCGGGCGATCTGCTCGGCCTGCAGCTCGTCGAACGGCACGCCGATGTCCTCGGTCAGCAGGGTCGACGACATGAGGTTCATGCCCTGTTCGGCCGTCCACTCGGCGGTCGCGCGGGTGCCGGCACCCCACCAGATCCGGTCGCCGAGGCCGTCGGACCGCGGGAAGACCGGGAGCGAGCCGACGGCACCGGTCATCTGCGGGTTCGCGTTCGCCATGGGCTCGCCGGCGATCGCGCGCCGGAACACGTCGGTGTGCGCCCGCGCCATGTCGCCGCCGTTCTCGTCCGAGGCGTCCGGCACGTACCCGAACTGCTGGTAACCGGCGAGAGCGGTCTCGGGTGAGCCGCGAGAGACGCCGAGCTGGAGCCGGCCGCCGGAGATCAGGTCGGCCGCCGCGGCCTCCTCGGCCATGTACAGCGGGTTCTCGTACCGCATGTCGATCACGCCGGTGCCGATCTCGATGCGGCTCGTGCGCGCGGCGATCGCGGAGAGCAGCGGGAACGGCGCGGCCTGCTGCGGTGCGAAGTGGTGCACGCGGAAGTACGCTCCGTCCACGCCGGCCTCCTCGGCCCCGACCGCGAGGTCGATCGCCTGCACGAGCGCCTCGCGGCCGCTGCGCACCTTCGACCCCGGCACGTCGCGCCAGTGTCCGAACGACAGGAACCCGATCTTGGTCATGTCGATACGAACGCATCCGCCCGCGTGGCCATTCCGACGCGACTACGGTGGCCGGCATGGACGATCCCCGCTCGGCGCTGCTCGCGGAACGGGCGCGGAACGAGCGACTCCTCGCGGACGTCGAGCGGAGCATGCGCGACGTCAGCGACGCACGGCAGGACGCCAACTCCGACGACGAGCACGATCCGGAGGGGGCGACCCTCGCCTGGGAGCGCGGCTCGCTCGGCGCGGTACGGGACGATGCGCGGCAGCGGATCCGGCAGGTGGATGCCGCGCTCGCGCGGCTCGACGCGGGCACCTACGGACGGTGCGCGGTCGGCGGGGAACCCATCCCGGAGGCCCGCCTCGCCGCCGTCCCGTGGGCCGCGACGTGCGTCGCCCACGCCTGACGCGCCTCCTGGACCGCTCCGCTGACGGACGGGAGGCGCGGGCCGGCGCCGCCACGCGCCTCGCCCCACCGGCACGGCCGGCCCGCCGCTGGCGCGTCGGTCCGGAACCGGCGGCGTGGGCCCTGATCGAACGCACCGCACGTCCACCGCGCGCGCCGCGGATTCCCAGCGGCCCGCCGTACATTTCCGCACATGGAAGGCGACCCGAACGATCGGACCGACGCGGTCGAACGCGCCGAGGCGTCGCGCCGCCGGTTCCAGTGGTTCCACGACCTCCGAGTGTGGATCCACGCTCGGCCGCACGTGCACCTCGTCTACAAGGTCCTGGTCGGGATCGTCGGCGGCCTCGTTGTCGTGATCGGCCTCGTCCTCGTGCCGCTGCCCGGGCCGGGGTGGCTCGTGGTGTTCATCGGGCTGACGGTCCTCGCGAGCGAGTTCCACTTCTTCCACCGGATCATCACGTGGCTCCGGGCCCAGTTGCACCGCTTCTGGGACTGGGTGAAGGCGCACGGTCCGCAGTGGCTGCGGAACGCGGCCGACCGGGGCAAGGCGGACGTCGACGCGGCGCACGCGGACGCGCACCGGGGCGTCGGTGTCCGGGCCCGCGGCACGAAGCGTGCGCGACCCGGACACTGAGCCTGCTGCGCGTCAGTCGGCGTGGACGACCCGGACCGAACCGGTCGCGGTGCGCTCGACGACCTCGGCGGCGGCCTCCTCGACGGACGCGGTCTCCTGGGAGACGAGCTGCAGGACGAGGGCGACGGCCGCGGCGAGGACGATGAACGCGCCGTACCCGGCGATGACCGGCACGAGGCCGATCGAGGGCTCGAGCAGGCCTCCGACCACGGCGGGTGCGCCGAACGCCAGGTAGCTCACGACGTAGATCGTGGACAGGAGTCCCGCGCGGTGGGTCGGTGCGGCGGTGGCGAGCAGCATCCGCAGCGGGGCCTGGAACCCGGCGCCGAAGCCGACTCCGGCGACCGCGCTGCCGACGATCAGGCCGGGCAGCGAGTGCGCCATGACGAACGCGACCGTGACGATCGGCCCGAGCACGAGGGCGACGAGACCGATCAGGACCGCGCGGCGGGTGTCCATCCGCTGGATGGCGAGTCCGGTCAGGGCACCGACGCCGGTGACGACGGCGATGAGTGCGCCGGCGGCGAAGTGGTTCGTGATGCCGAACACCGCGCCGAGCGCCGAGGGAACGAGTGACAGGAACATGCCGCCGAGTGCCCAGCTCGCGATGAGGGAGCCGGCGACGCTGCGGAACAGGCGACGCGAGGACCGGGGCACGCTGATGCGCGGGACGAGGGAGCGGACGGCTCCCGCTCGCGGCGTCACCCGCTCGGGGACGACGACGAGTGCGATCACCATGAGGACGAGCAGCGCGCCGAAGAGGACGTACACGAGCTGTTCCGGCGCTGGCCCCCACTGGACGAGGGCGCCGCTCGACATGGCGCCGGTGGCGAGCGCGATCGGCGGGATGACACCGTTCAGCACCCCCGCGAGGCTCGGGTGCCGCTCGAGGGAGTTGTCGATCAGCGCGGCGCCGAGCGCGCCGATGAGCAGCCCGACCGAGACGCCCTGCACGATGCGGTCGACGATGAGCGCGCCCACGCCGTCCGCGACGGCGAACAGGCCGAGGGACAGGGCGAGGCCGAGCCCGCCGACCACGAGCACGGGCTTGCGGCCGACGTGGTCCGAGAGGCGGCCGGCGACGAGCAGGCTCGCGAGGAGTCCGGCGACGTAGATGGCGAAGACGCCGGTGAGCATGAGCGGCGTGAGGTGCCACTCGGCGGCGTACACGGGGTAGATCGGTGACGGGACCGCCGAGGAGGCGACGGACACGAGGAGCATCGCCGCGAGGATCCAGAACCCGACGACCGAGCGAGCTGACTGCGCCATGGGCACCCTTCCGTTCAGTAGTACGACTGCATTCGTACCGCAGTCTGCAGTACGACGCAAGTCGTACTGTGAAGTGATCGGTGGTAGCGTCCCGTCCATGCCCGCGCCCGTGGATGCTCCCGAACACCTGCCGCAACCGTCCGTGGCGGAGATGGACCTCCCCACCGTGATGGACGCCCTGAGCGACCCCATCCGGCTCGCGATCCTGCACCGCTACCTGGTCGACGCCGCCGGCGGGGTCCGCAGCTGCGGGTGGGTCGGTATCGACCGGCCGAAGTCCACGCTGACGCACCACTTCCGCGTCCTGCGTGAGGCCGGGCTGCTCGAACAGCACCAGGAGGGCCTCACCCGCAGCAGCCGTGTCCGCTTCGACGAGGTGCAGCAGCGGTTCCCGGGCCTGCTCGACCTCGTGTTCGCGTGGGAGGTCCCGGCCGCGCTCATGCGCGCGGACCTGCGCGCGGACGTTCGCGAGGACCTCCGCGCGGACCTGCGCGCGGATCGCAGCGAGGACGTCACGGCGTGAGCACCTCGCACACGCTGCCCACGATCGTCGCCGACCCCGTTGCCACGGGTGCCCTGCGGCAGGACCTGACCGACGCCGGGTTCACCGTCGAGCGGATCGACGCGCTCTGGGGTTCCGAGGCGGCGGCGTCGCTGCACCGCGGCTCACGGGTGGCCGCACTCCGAGCACTCGCCGCCCGGGACACGACCCCGCTCAGCACCCTCGCCACCCTGTTCGTGCTGGGGCTCCCGGTCTCGCCGGACGACGCGACGCGGGCACTCCCGTCCGCCGGTCTCGACGCCGTCGTCGCCGCCGGTCTCGTCCGGGTCGACGGCGAGCGCGTGCAGCCGGCGGTGGACCTCCGCCCCTACGCGTTCGTCGACGACCTCGGCGCCGGCAGCTGGTGGATCGTGTCCGACCTCGGGGAGCTGGCGCTCGGTACGGCCCTCGGCGAGGAGCACGTCCTCGGCATCGGCGGCGCCACCACGACGCTGTCCGGCCTGCAGGTCCCCGTGCCGGTCCGGCGGGTGCTCGACCTCGGCACGGGGTGCGGCATCCAGGCGTTGCACGCCCGACGCTTCGCGGACGAGGTCGTCGCGACCGACATCTCGCGACGCGCGCTCGACATCGCACGCTTCAACGCGCAGCTCAACGGCATCGACGGCATCGAGTTCCGGTTCGGCTCGCTGTTCGAGCCGGTCGCCGGGGAACGCTTCGACCGCATCGTCTCGAACCCGCCCTTCGTCATCACGCCACGTCGCGAGGGCGTCCCGTCGTACGAGTACCGCGACGGCGGCATGGTCGGCGACGCCCTCGTCGAGACGGTCCTGCGGGGGCTCGCGGAGCACCTGGAGCCCGCGGGCACCGCGCAGCTCCTCGGCAACTGGGAGTACCACTGGGGAGCCGACGGGCTCGATCGGGTGCGCGGGTGGTTCGCGAGGACCGACCTCGACGCGTGGGTGATCGAGCGTGAACGACAGGATCCGCCCGGCTACGCCGAGACATGGATCCGAGACGGGGGCACGAAGCCGGGGACCCGCGAGTTCGACCAGCTCGTCGACGCCTGGCTCGACGACTTCGCCTCGCGCCGGGTGACCGGCGTCGGCTTCGGGTACGTCGTGGTCCGGAAGCCCCTGTCGGGAGGCGCGGCGCACCTCCGCCGCTTCGAGCGCGTCCCCGAGATGCTCGGCTCCAACCCCGCGGGCCTCGGCGCGACGGTCGCCCGGGTCCTCGACGCCTCTGCCTGGCTCGGCGCGCTCGACGACACGGCCCTCGCTGCGGCACACCTCCGGGTCGCCGGTGACGTCACCGAGGAGCGCTTCTACTGGCCGGGCAACGACGACCCGACGGTGATGACGCTGGTGCAGGGCGGCGGGTTCGGCCGGCGGGTGGACGCGGACACGGCCCTCGCGGCGTTCGTCGGCGCGTGCGACGGCGAGCTGTCGGCCGCGGCGATCATCGGGGCCATCGCGCAGCTCACGGGCGTCGACGAGCAGGCGCTCACGGCGGACCTGCTGCCGCGCGCCCGTGACCTCGTGCTGGACGGACTCCTGCTGCCGGCCTGAGGTCCGCGCCCGTCCGCGCCCGAAGGGAGGGGAGGGTGGGTCAGGATCGGTGGTTGCGCCACGTGTGCTCGGGGGCGTAGCCGAGGAGCTCGCGGGCCTTCTCCGACGAGAGCAGGGAGCTGACGCCGTCGATGTCCGCGCGGCGCTCGATGTCCGGCACGTACCGCTCGACGAGTTCGATCGTCGGGGTGTCCATGACGGTGTCCGGGCTGGCGATGACGAACGCCTCGAACCCGGTGAGCTCGGCCTCGACGGCCTTCCGCACGGCCTGGGCGCCGTCGCGGGAGTCGATGTACGACCAGAGGTTGAACGTCTTCGCCTCGGGGGAGGCATCCCACGGGAACGCGGGGTAGTCGGTCTCGTCCATCACGTTCGAGAAGCGCAGCCCGATCATCTTCAGCTCGGGGTCCCAGTGCGTGAAGTGGCGGGCCATCTCCTCCTCGACGGCCTTGCCGAGCGAGTACGAGGACTTCGGACGGACGGCGAATTCCTCGTCGACGGGCAGGTACGGCGGGTGGTGCTCACTCATCGGGATGCCGAGCAGGGTCTCGCTCGACGCCCACACGAGGTTCTTGATCCGCGCGGCCCGTGCGGCGTGGAAGACGTTGATCGACGCCGTGACGTTGTTCGTGATGAGGGCGACGTCGGGCACCTGCCCCGGGGCCGGGATGGCGGCGAGGTGCACCACGGCGTCGACGTGGTCGTACCGGTCGTCCACACCGGTGAACGCGCCGAGGACCTGCCCGTAGTCGCCGAGGTCCGTCCGCACGAACTGCACTCGCTCGGGCTTGTCGGGGGAGGGTACGCGGTCGAGCAGGACCACGTCGTACCCGTGCTCGTCGAGGTCGCGCACCACCGCTCGTCCGAGCTTGCCGCTGCCACCGGTCACCACTACACGCGTCATCGCGTCACTCCACATCGTCGTCGGGTCGGTGCCCTCACGGGCAGGTCCATCCTGCCGTGCGGTCGCCGGACGCCACCAGGCACTGGCGGTACCTGTCCGCCGGGCGCTCGCCGCGCCTCCCGGCTAGTCGGACGGGACCGCCTGCGCGATGGCGAGCCGCGCGACCAGCTCGACGTGCTCGGCCATGTCGCGCGTCGGGTCGTAGAGCCACTGGATCTGCATGCCGTCCGAGATCGCGAGCAGCACGCTCGCGAGGTGCTCGGGATCGACGTCGGCGCGGAGTCGGCCGTTCTCCTGCATCTGGCGGAAGTCCGAGGTGAACTCTCGGCGGTTGCGCTCGTAGCGTTCGCGGAAGTACTCGTGCGCAGGGTGCTCCGGGTCGGTCGCGGCGGCCGCGGAGAGGTTCACGAACATCTGCACGAGCCCGGGGACCTCGGTGTTGTGCCGGACGATGGCGGCGAGCAGTGCCGCGGGGTCCGACGCGTGCCAGTCCTGGGCGAGGTCGATCTCGTCGCGCCGCCGGAGGATCTCGACCCAGAGCTCGTCCTTGGAGTCGAAGTAGTGCAGGAGCCCGGCCTGGGTGAGCCCCACCGCGTCGGCGATGTCCTTGATGCTCGTGCGCCGGAAACCCCGCTGCGCGACGAGCTCGAGCGCCGTCGTGAGGATCTCGCCACGCTTCGCGATGCCCTTCGCGTACGAACCCCGACGTGCCATGGCAGGACTGTACCGCTCGGAGACCGCACAGAAAACCTAGCAGTGCTTGGTTTTGATGGTAGGTTGGCAGGAGCCGCCGACGAAGGCGTGCAAGTCGCCGACGCCGGCGGCGTACCCGAAAGAAGGTTCCAGTGGCCAACGACGCCCTGACCGTCCAGGACACCCCCACCGCTGTCGCACCCACGCGCGGTCGAGGCGCACCGCTCATGTACACGATCGGCATGCCGATCGCGATGCTCGGCCTGTACATCGCCCTGCTGCCCCCGGTGCTCGTCGCCATGGCGCTCAAGGTCGCCGAGATCGCGCCGGACGACCAGGCGGGGGTGCTCGGCCTGGCCCTCGGCATCGGCGCGTTCGCGGCGATGGTCGCCAACCCGCTGGCCGGTCGCTTCAGCGATCGGACGGCCGGGAGGCTCGGCATGCGCCGTCCGTGGATCATCGGTGGCACCGTGGTCGGGTTCGCAGCCCTCGTGGTCGTCGCCACGACGTCGTCCACCGTCGTGCTCGTGCTCGGGTGGGGCGTCGCGCAGATCGCGTACAACGCCACGATCGCCGCGCTGACCGCGGTCATGCCGGACCACGTCACGCGGTCGCAGCGCGGTCGGGTCGCGGCGCTGCTCGGGCTCGCGCAGAACCTCGCGCTCGTGGGCGGCACGTTCCTCGTGCAGCTCTTCTCGACGTCCGCGACGCAGATGATCATCCCGGGCGCCATCGGGTCGGCGGTCGTCATCCTCTACGCGCTGGTCTTCCGCGATCGAGTCCTCACGCACCGTCCGACGTCGCGCCTCGGCATCGGGCAGCTCTTCGGGTCGTTCGTGTTCAACCCCGTGAAGCACCCCGACCTCGGCTGGGCCTGGCTCACGCGGTTCATGATGGTCGCCGCGCAGTACACCGCGGTCAGCTACCTCACCTACTTCCTCCGCGACGACATCGGGGTGAACGACTCGAACCTCGCGAACGCGGTCTTCCAGGGCACGCTGTGGAACGTCGTGGGCATCGTCCTGACCTCGCTGGTCGCGGGCTGGCTCTCCGACAAGCTCGGTCGCCGCAAGCTCTTCGTCGCCGTCGCGGGCATCGTCGGCGTCGTCGGCCTCGTGCTCATCGCCGTCGCGCCGTCGCTCGGCACGGTCCTCGTCGGCGAGTTCGTCATGGGTGCCGGCATGGGGGTCTTCTACGCGGTCGACCTCGCGCTGATCACCGACGTCCTGCCCTCGGACGAGGACAACGCGAAGGACCTCGGCGTCGTGAACATCGCGCAGGCCCTGCCGCAGTCGATCGTCCCCGCGGCCGCACCCGGCGTGATCGCGCTGACCGGCGGCTACGGCGGCTTCTTCATCACCGGCGCCGTCGTCGGACTGCTCGGCATCGTCTCGGTGTCCCGCATCCGCGGCGTGCGCTGACCACCTGTTCTGGCTCTGAACGAAAGGACGATCATCGTGACCATCGTGAACGACTCGACCCGCACCTCCAGTCCGCTGACCGAGCGCATCGACGCGCTCCTCGCCCAGCTGACCATCCAGGAGAAGGTGCAGCTGCTCACCGGACGGGACTTCTGGACCACCTGGCCGATCGAGAAGATCGGGCTCCGCCGTATCCTCATGTCGGACGGCCCCTCGGGCGTCCGGGGCGAGGTCTGGGACGAGCGCGACCCCTCGCTCAACCTGCCGTCCGCGACCGCGCTCTCGGCGTCGTGGGACCGCGCGATCGCGAAGCGCTACGGCGCCGCCGCGGCCGTCGAGGCCCGCCGCAAGGGCGTCGACGTCGTGCTCGGCCCGACCATCAACCTGCACCGTTCCCCGCTCGGCGGTCGTCACTTCGAGGCGTTCAGCGAGGACCCGGTGCTCACCGGAGACCTCGCGGCGTCGTACGTCGACGGCGTGCAGGAGAACGGCGTCGCCGCGACCCCGAAGCACTACATCGCGAACGACTACGAGACCGACCGGTTCACGGCGTCGACCGAGGTGTCCGACCGTGCCCTCCGCGAGCTGTACCTGCTCGCGTTCGAGAAGGCCGTCACCGAGGCGCACGCCTGGGCGGTCATGTCGTCGTACAACTCGATCAACGGCGTCACGGCCTCGGAGAACGAGCTGCTCGAGACCCCGCTGAACTCGGAGTGGGGCTTCGACGGCATCGTCGTGTCCGACTGGACGGGCGTCCGCTCGGTCGACTCGGCGAAGGCGTCGCAGGACGTCGCGATGCCCGGGCCGAACCCGTGGTGGAGCGAGGGACCGCTGCTCGCCGCCGTGCAGTCCGGCGACGTGCCGGAGTCGGCGATCGACCGCAAGGTCCGCCGCATCCTCACCCTGGCCGCCCGCGTCGGCGCGCTCGAGGGGATCTCGCCGGCGGTGTCGGAACCCGCGCTCGTCGAGGACGGGACCGCCTTCGTCCGCGAGGCCGAGGCCGAGGGCACGGTCCTCGTGCACAACACCGGCGTGCTGCCGCTCTCCTCGGCGGCTGTGGCTCGGGTCGCCGTGATCGGCCACAACGCCGACCAGGCCCGCACCCAGGGCGGCGGTTCGGCGACGGTCGTGCCGTCCTCGGTCGTCTCGCCGCTCGACGGCATCCGCACCGCGTTCCCCGGCGCGACCGTCGACTACTCGATCGGTGCCGTCGTGCAGGAGGGCATCGCCGAGTTCCCGCTGTCGACCATCACGAACCCGGTGACCGGTGAGCCCGGTGCGCGGGTGGCGTTCGTCCGCGAAGGCACCGAGCTCTTCGTCGAGGACCGACGCGCCACGGCGCTGTTCTGGTTCGGCGGCGATGCCCCGACGCGCGAGGCCGACCGACTCGACATCACCACGACGTACACCGCACCATCGACGGGCACCGTGCGGATCGGCATCGGTGCCGCCGGTCGCTCCCGGATGTGGATCGACGGTGCGCTCGTGCTCGACGAGGACGTGGCGTCCGAGGGCGACCTGCTCGGTGCGGCGTTCCTCAACCCGCCGGCGCGGTCCGTGCCGGTCGAGGTGACCGAGGGCCAGCAGGTCTCGGTCCGCATCGAGCACGACATCGTCCAGGACGAGTCGCTCGGCGGCGTGCTCGCCTACCAGTTCGGCACCGAACCGTCCGACGAGGACCCGTCGGTGCTCATCGACGCCGCGGTGGCAGCCGCGAGCGGAGCGGACGTCGCGGTGGTCGTCGTCGGGACGAACTCGAAGGTCGAGTCCGAGGGGTACGACCGGACGTCGCTCGCGCTGCCCGGTCACCAGGACGAGCTGGTCCGCGCGGTCGCCGCGGTCAACCCGAACACGGTCGTGGTCGTGAACGCCGGGTCGCCGGTGGAGATGCCCTGGCGCAACGACGTGGCCGCGGTGCTCCTCACGTGGTTCGGCGGTCAGGAGTACGGCAACGCGCTCGCCGACGTCCTGACGGGAGCTCGGGAGCCGGGTGGCCGCCTGCCCACCACCTGGCCGGCCGCGATGTCGGACGTCCCCGTCCTCGACGTCACGCCGGTCGACGGTCTCGTGCGGTACGACGAGGGCGTGCACATCGGCTACCGGGCCTGGCTCCGCGCGGGTACCGAGCCGGCGTACCCGTTCGGACACGGCCTCGGCTACACGACCTGGAGGATCGGCGGTGTCACGGCGACGCCGACCGTGCGCGAGGGCGACGCCGTGATCGTCACCGCGACCGTGGCGAACACCGGATCGCGTCCGGGCAAGCACGTCGTGCAGGTGTACGCGTCGCGAGGGTCCTCCGCGGTCGACCGCCCGGTGCGCTGGCTCGTCGGGTTCGCCCCCGTGCGGCTCGGCGTCGGCGAGTCCACCGAGGTCTCCGTCGAGGTCCCGGCCCGGGCGTTCGCGCACTGGGACGGCGGGCAGGACGGTGCGTGGGCGTACGAGCCCGGCACGTTCACGCTCCACGTGGGTGCCTCGGTGACGGACGAATCGGGTGCCGTGACCGTCGAACTGGTGTGAAGTCGTCCGGTTTCCGCGCTTCGGAGACGTTCATTCAGTAACATCTCCCTGCGCCAGGCGGCTGGTTACCGTCGGCGCGCGCACCGAGAACGGGGTCGCCATGCGTGCGACACGGTCTCCTGATCCGACCGACGGAGCCCTGGTGGCCCCGGTGCGTCCAGAATGCGTCCCCGCCTCCGAGCGGGGACGCATTCGCTCTTCCGGGGCGCGGCGATCGTTCGACGTCTTCCCGCCCTGGATGACGGCTGATTGATCGTCATTTTCCAGGTCCACTATCCGCAGGTCCGAGTGACAAACCGTGCGGTAGGTGGAACGATGGGTTCACCATCCCGTGCGGATCAGGGACGAGATGGTCATCCGGCCGGGCTCCCGAGGGCCTCACCATCCTCGATGCGAGCCCGCCGGATGCCCTGGCGTCAGGCCTGTCGCACCGCGGGAGCGACCTGCTCGGCGATGATGCGCAGGATCCGCTCGTGTGCGGCCGCGTCGCCGTTGGCCGGCAGGGTGACCACGAGTTCGTCCGCCGCGCGCACGGCGGGGTCGGCGAGCAGTGCGTCGACGATCGCCGACGGCTCGCCGGACAAGACCTTGCTGAAGCGGAACGGTGGCGTGCCCGAGAGCGGGCGCCCCTCGTCGTCCATCCCGCTCGCGTAGCCCGTGAGGAACTCCTCGTGCACCGCGCGGTCGTGCTCGTCGAGCAGCGGGACGACGATCCGCCCGACCGCGACCTTCGGGGTGCGGTCCGGGTGCAGTTCCGCGAAGCGTGCACGGTACGCGGCGATCTGCTCCGCCTGCGCCTCGGCGAACGGCGCACCCGTGTCCTCGGTGTTGAGCGTCGAGCAGTGCAGCAACAGCCCCTTCTCGGCCGTGCGGACCGCGGTGCCCATGCTGCCGCCGCCCCACCAGACGCGACCGCGGAGGCCCGGACTGAGTGGCTGCAGGGTGAGGTCCGCACCGGCCGGGATGCTCTCGTAGCCCTTGCCGGCGCTGCCGAGCGGTTCCCCCTGCAGCACCTCGAGGAGCCGTGCGGCTCGCGCCTCGGCCTCGTCGCGGAAGCTCCGGTCCGAACCGCCGAACACCGGGTCGAGGATCGGACCGTAGCCGGCGATCCCCGTGCTGATGCCGAGCTGCACCCGTCCGCCGCTCAGCAGGTCGACGGTGCTGGCGTCCTCGGCGAGCCGGACCGGGTCCTCGTACCGCATGCCGAGCACGGCGGTGCCGAACCCGATCGTGCTGGTGCGCTGCGCGGCGGCCGCGAAGAAGGTCATCGGACTCGTGAGGAACGGTTCGAAGTGGCGACCCCGCACCCAGCCGGTGCCGTAGCCGAGGGACTCGGCGGTCTCGAAGAGGCGGAGGCCGTCCTCGAGCGCGGCAGCCGCGCCGGCGGTGCCGCCGTGGTTCGGGACGAAGGAGAGGAAGCCGAGTTCGCGCACGACGCGAGTCTATGCGCGCGTATCGAGGCGCGCCCTGGTGGCGAGTGGAGGACAGCCTGGAGGCGCGGGTCGGGGCCGCCCCGCGCCTCCAGTCCGTCGGGTGGCCACCGCCCACCTGGGAGGATGGACGCATGACGGACGTCTCCACCCTGCCCCCGCTCGTCGCGGCGCTCCCCGCGGCCGACGGCGGCGCCGTCGACCCGGACGAGGTCTACGAGGCGTTCGCCGACTGGGCGGCCGAGGGTGGTCGTCCCCTCTACCCGGCCCAGGACGAAGCCCTCATCGAGCTCGTCTCCGGCGCGAACGTCGTCCTCAGCACGCCCACCGGCACCGGAAAGTCCCTCGTGGCCGCCGGTGCGCACTTCGCCGCGCTCGCCGAGGGGAAGCGCAGCTACTACACGGCACCGATCAAGGCGCTCGTGTCCGAGAAGTTCTTCCAGCTCGTCGAGCTCTTCGGCGCGCAGAACGTCGGCATGGTCACGGGCGACTCGAGCGTCAACGCCGATGCGCCGATCGTGTGCTGCACCGCCGAGATCCTCGCGAACCTCGCGCTGCGGCAGGGCCCCGACGCCGACGTGGACGTGGTCGTGATGGACGAGTTCCACTACTACGGCGACCCGGACCGCGGGTGGGCGTGGCAGGTGCCGCTGCTGGTGCTCGAACGCGCGCAGTTCCTGCTCATGTCGGCCACCCTCGGCGACGTCACCACCATCGCGGACGACCTCTCCCGGCGGACCGGGCGTCCCACTGCGCGTGTGACCGGTGTCGCCCGCCCCGTGCCGCTGTCGTACGAGTACGTGATGACCCCCGTGCAGGAGACCGTCGAACGCCTGCTCGAGGAGGGCAAGGCGCCCGTCTACATCGTGCACTTCGCCCAGGCGGCGGCGCTCGAACGGGCGCAGGCGCTCATGTCCGTGAAGGTCGCGTCACGGGAGCGACGGGACGAGATCGCCGCCGCGATCGCCGGCTTCCGGTTCAGCGCCGGGTTCGGGCAGACCCTGTCGCGACTCATCCGCGCGGGCATCGGCGTCCACCACGCGGGCATGCTGCCGAAGTACCGGCGGCTCGTCGAACAGCTCGCCCAGCGCGGACTCCTGCCGGTGATCTGCGGCACCGACACCCTCGGCGTCGGCATCAACGTGCCGATCCGGTCCGTGCTGCTCACTGGTCTGACGAAGTTCGACGGCACCAAGATGCGACAGCTGTCCGCCCGCGAGTTCCACCAGATCGCCGGGCGGGCCGGACGCGCCGGGTACGACACCGAGGGCGACGTGGTCGCCGAGGCACCCGAACACGAGATCGAGAACGCCCGCGCGGTCGCGAAGGCCGGGGACGACCCGAAGAAGAAGAACAAGGTCAAGAAGAAGAAGGCCCCCGAGGGGTTCGTGTCCTGGGGGCAGGCGTCCTTCGACCGGTTGATCAGCGCCGAGCCGGAACCGATGGTGTCGCGGATGCGGATCACGCACGCGATGGTGCTGTCGGTCGTGGCCCGCGGCGGGTCCCCGTTCGACGAGGTGCGCGCGCTCGTGTTCGAGAACCACGAGCCCCGGGCCCGGCAGCTCGCGATGGCCCGACGTGCGCTCGTCATCGCGCGGACGCTCATCAACGCGCAGGTGATCGAGCGGGTGCCCGCCGTTGGCGTCCCCGACGACGGGTCGCCGGTGACCTACCGCCTGACGGTCGACATCGCGCCGAACTTCGCGCTCAACCAGCCGTTGTCGCCGTTCGCCCTCGCCGCGTTCGAGCTGCTCGACCCTTCGTCACCCACCTACGCGCTCGACATGGTCTCGATCGTCGAGGCCACCCTCGACGACCCGCGCGCGATCCTCGCGCAGCAGCAGTTCAAGGAGCGCGGCGAAGCCGTCGCCCGGATGAAGCAGGAGGGGATCGAGTACGAGGAGCGGATGGAGCTGCTCGAAGAGGTCACCTGGCCCCGTCCGTTGTCCGAGTTGCTGGAAGCGGCGTACGAGGCCTACGCCGCTGAGCAGCCGTGGGTGCTCGACTTCCAACTCTCGCCCAAGGCCGTCGTGCGTGACATGTACGAGCGGGCGATGACCTTCGGTGACTTCGTGCGGTTCTACCAGCTCACCCGCTCCGAGGGGCTCGTGCTCCGGTACCTGTCCGACGCGTACCGGACCCTGCGGCAGACCATCGCCGACGAGCAGCGGACCCCTGAGCTCGACGACCTGATCGAGTGGCTCGGCGAGGTCGTCAAGCAGACCGACTCCTCACTCGTCGACGAGTGGGAAGCGCTGATGAACGGGGACGTCCTGCTCGCGTCTTCCGAGCACGCCGAGGTCGCTCCGCCCCAGCCGGCCCGTCTCACCGGGAACCCCCGGGCGTTCCGGGTGCTCGTCCGCAACGCCCTGTTCCAGCGGGTGCTGCTCGCCGCGGCGGACGACGTCGAGGGGCTCGGTGCACTCGACGGTGCTGCCGGGTTCGATGCCGACGCGTGGGACGCGGTGCTCGGGGAGTACTACGACGAGCACGACGCGATCGGTACCGACGGGGACGCCCGGTCCATGCAGTACCTCGTGCTCGACGAGGGGGCGGGGGCCGGCTCGGGCGCGGGCGCTGGCGCCGGCCCGGGTGCACCGCGTGTCTGGCGTGCGCGACAGATCTTCGCCGACCCGTCCGGTGACAAGGACTTCGGGTTCTCGGCGACCATCGACCTCGACGCCTCGGACGAGGCCGGGGAAGCGGTCGTGCGGATCACCGAGATCGGGCGGTTCGACGGGTGGGCGGACGTGGACGTCGACTGACAGTCGGCCGGCGGTCGGCCGAGTGGGCGGTGCTCGGCTGACGCCCCGGGCGCGCCGCACGGTGCCCGAGAACGCCCGACCTGGCGACCGGGTACGTTCGACGCCAGCCCGGAGCCACCCGGCTCGGGATCACGACCGGAAGGACCACACCGTGCGCATCGGATCGAGCATCGCCCTGATCGTCATCGGCGCCATCGTGGCGTTCGCCCTGAACATCCAGCTCGCCGGCATCGACTTGCGGCTGATCGGTTACATCCTGATGGCGGCGGGCGTCGTGCTGCTCATCATCAGCCTCGCCATCGCGTTCGGCGGTCGCCGGACCACCACCACGACCCGCTCCGGCGTCGACCCGGCATCGGGCGAGGAGATCACCCGCCAGGACCGGCGCGACGGGACGTACTGAGCTCGGCGCGTCAGAACAGGGTCGCGGGCGGCGTCGCCTCGGGCAGCGCGGCCGGTTCCGTGACCTCGACGCCGGGCCAGCCGGGTCCGTGCGGGACGTCGGTGCCCTGCTGGTAGGCGGTCGCCGCACCACGGGCACGGACGTCCGCCGCCTCGTTCATCTCGTGGCCCACGTGCCCGCGGACCCACTCGAACGTGACCTGGCGCCCCTGCAGCTCGGCGTCGAGCTCCTTGATGATCTCGACGTTCAGGACGGGCTTGCCGTCGGCCTTCCGCCAGCCCTTCCGCTTCCACCCGGCGAGCCACTCGGTGCACGCCTTGATCGCGTACTGGCTGTCGCAGAGGATGTGCAGCGGTTCGCCGGTGTCCTTCGTGGCCCGGAGCAGCTGCAGCACGGCGGTGAGTTCGCCCTGGTTGTTCGTGGCGTTCGGCCAACCGCCCGCGGCCCAGCGGTCGTCGTCGACGTACCAGGCCCAGCCGGCGGGGCCGGGGTTGCCGAGGGCTGAGCCGTCTGCTGCGGCGACGATCGTCACGGTGGGACCTCCTGCGTGTGGCGAGTGCGGGTCAACCGTAACGGACCGCACCCACCCCGCGGTGCTCAGCGCGTGGCGGGGTCGAGGTTGACGCCGTCGTCGTGGCGATGCCTGTTCCTCGCATCGTTCCCCTCCGGCGATCGTAGCGAGGCTCCGTTCGCCGGAGGAGCGCCGTGACCGAACCGGTACCCGGGCACGACGGACTACCGTCCAGCGCAGGAGGCACCATGAGCGACAGCATCCCCGACGCACCGGGACCCGAACCGTCCGACGACCGAGCACGGAACGACGCACTCCGCGACACCGCGCACCACGAGGGCGCGGACGGCGTGGGGGAGCGGGAGCAGCGTGCTGCCGACACCTCGTACAGCCCGTCGAGCGAGCGGGAGAGCGTGGCCTCGCAGACCGAGCAGCGCGACCGCGCCGACCTGGCCGAGGACGGCATCGACCCGTCGAAGGTCGTCGCGGCACCGGGGACGGGCGGGGCGGACGACGCGGGCGATGTGGAACCCGAGCCCGGGGACCTGCACCTGCCGTGGCAGTCCGAGGAGGACCGCCGAGGCTAGCGCGAAGCGCGGTCGAGTTCCCGGGCGAGTTCCTCACCGTCGCGGACGTCCCAGAACGCGAAGACCTGCGGACCGAACAGACCGTCGAGCCCGGTGTTCGCGTAGATGCGGGCGGTCGCGGCACCGCCGAGGAACGCCGTCACTCCGGTCGAGTCGCCGGAGTTCCACTCGACGGAGCAGTGCCGTCGGCCGCCGCTCCAGGTGATCGTGCGGTCGGTCCGGCTGACGGGCACCTCGCGCGAACCGCGGGGCGTGATGATCAGCGCGCGCCGGTCGGTCACGGCGTAGACGGTGGTGCGCTTGCGGTGGACCTTCACGAGGAACCGGCCGAACACGAGGTGGAGGCCGACGATCACCATCGCGGCCGGGACGATCACGGCGGGCCCCGCGTTGCCGTTCCACGGGAAGCCGACCAGCGAGTACACGATGAACCCCGTCCAGAGGAGTGAGAACGGCACCAGGAACCCGTCCCGGGGACCGAACAGCTTCGCCGTGTCGCTCACTCCGGCCCAGTACAGGTGCTCGTCGGGCCGGAGCTGCTGGCGCGCAGTCTGCTGAGGATCGTTCATGCTACGAACCTACGGACGCCTGGGGCAGCGCGTCCGGCCGGTGCTCCCTCAGGACACCGAGTCCGGATGGGACCCCGTCCGCTGCCCCGACTCGAGCGACGCGATCCCCGCGAGGTCGTCGTCGCTCAGGACGAAGCCGTCGACGTCGCGGTTGGACCGGATCCGCGACGGCGTCACCGACTTCGGCAGCACCACCACCCCCTGCTGCACGTTCCACCGGACGAGCACCTGCGCGACGCTCACCCCATGGGCGTCCGCGATGCCCGTGAGCACCGGTTCCTCGATGAGGCGACCTCGGCCGAGCGGAGACCAGGCCTCCGTCACGATCCCGTGCTGCTCGTGGAACGCGATGAGGTCGCGCTGCGGCAGCCACGGGTGCCGCTCGACCTGGTTGACCGCGGGGACCTCGCCGGTCTCGCCGATGATCCGCTCGAGGTGCGGCACCTGGAAGTTCGAGACCCCGACGCTCCGTGCCCGGCCGGACTCCCGCAGTTCGACGAGCGTGCGCCAGGTCTCGACGTAGCGGTCGTTCGCCGCCGCGGGCCAGTGGATCAGGTACAGGTCGACCGCGTCGAGCCCGAGTCGCGCGAGGCTCTCGTCGAACGCCCGCAGGGTCGCGTCGCGCCCCTGGTGGTCGTTCCACACCTTGGTCGTCACGAAGACGTCATCACGGTCCAGCCTGGAGGCACGGATCGCCTTCCCGACGCCGGTCTCGTTGCCGTACATCTCGGCTGTGTCGACGTGCCGGTAGCCGGCGTCCAGCGCGAGGCCGACGGCTGTCTCGGCTGCGTCGTCGTCGACCTTGTAGACGCCGAAGCCGATCGCGGGGATGCTGCGGCCGTCGCGCAGGGGGACCGAGGTGACCATGCACCCATCCTGCCGATCGTTGCGTGTGGGAACCGTAGGACGCCGGACAAAGCACCCTCGTGTCGAACGAGCCGTCGCAATAGAATGTGGATCAACATCTACAATCTGATACTTGACCGAGATTGGCATAGGTAGTTCACTCGTCCCATGCTGTTTTCCGGACTCGCCCTGACGTGTAGCGGAGTCATCGTGTCCCTCGTCGGCGAACTCGCGGCTCGGGGAATGCTGCGACGAAACGGTGGCGCCGGTATCCGCATCGCTTCCGTCATGAAGACGGAGGCGACCTGGAAGGCCGGCCACCGAGCGGCGCGTCCGTGGCTGCACGGCACGGCCCTGGCATTCGGCGGCTCAGGGATCGTGAACATGATCGCGACTCCGAGCATCGCCGAGCCGGGGCTCCTCATCGGGATGGCGAGCGGCCTTTTCCTCCTGAGCAGCGGAGCCGTCATCGCGCATCGCGCCGCCCGTCACGCCGAAGATGCTGCCGCAGGAGGATCGCCGCACGACGGCGGACGCCGCGGCTGCTGACACTTGCGCTCGCCGTTTCGATGCATCTCGTGTTCGCGCTCGTACTCGGCTTGATCACGTTCTTCGTTTCCATGCTCGGCGTCCTCCTGCTCGTCACGTGGCGAGCCGGTGATGTGCTGCCGTGGAAGCTCTTCCGTGCCGTCCACCCTACGAGTCGGGTTCGTAGAGGAGCTCGGCTGCGTACCCTCACGAAGCTGCGGTGAACGCTGCGATGCAGGTTTACGGACGTGCATCTCAGTACGAACGAGACCGGGCTGGGCAGCGCGGGGGCAGTCAGCCGGACGACGCCACCGGGCAAGCGGGATGTACGGCGGAACGATGCCGTGGTTGTCGTACAGCAGCGGAGCGTCTGGCCCGGGGACGGTCGTTCCTAGGTGGGGATGTTCACCGGCTCGGTGTCGGGGATGGGGCTCGCGTCGCGACCGCGCAGGTCCGGCAGCCACCGCTTCGTGACGAGCGGGAGGGCGACCCCGATGAGCGCGGCGACCGCACCGACCATCAGGCCGCCCGTCGCGCCGTGGCCGTCGATGAGGAAGCCCGCCACTGCGGAACCACCGGCCGCGCCGATGAGCTGGCCGGTGCCCATCCAGCCGTACGCCTCGGCGGTGTCGGAGAACTTCACCGTCGCCGAGACCGAGCCGAACATGACCGCGAGGGCCGGCGCGATGCCCGCCCCCGCGATCACGAGCGCGAAGCAGAGCCACCAGAAGTTCGTGCCGCCGACGGCCAGGGCGAGTCCTACGAACACGATCGCCATGCGCGTCCAGAGGGTGTTCGGGGAGATCGGTCGGTGACCGAGCGCCAGTCCGCCGATGAGCGAGCCGATTGCGAAGACGGCCAGGACGATGCCGGCGTTCGGGCTGCCCTCGCCGAAGACGCTGGTGACGCTGGCCTCGACCGCGGCGCACGCCCCGATCAGCAGGAGGCCGGTCAGGGTAGCCACCACGACGGACGGCCGCTTCAGCACGACACCGAACGCACGCTTCGAGCGGGGGATTCGCACCCTGCCGAGCTCGGGCGAGCCGATGAACCACGCGCCGCCGACCACGAGGAACACCATCGCGAGGACGATCGCCTGCACGGTGCCGATCTGCGTCGCGACGAACGTGGTGATGACCGGCCCGGCGACCCAGATGAGCTCCTGCGCGCTGGCGTCGAGGGAGAAGAGCGGGGTGAGCTGCGACGACGTCACCATCTTCGGGTAGATCGTGCGCACGGCGGGCTGCACGGGCGGGACGGCCAATCCGCCGATGAACCCGACCACCACGTACGCCCACAGTGGCATGGTCACGAAGGCGATCACTCCCATGCTCACGAGCGCGACCAGGCTCGTGAGGACGAGCACGGGACGCATGCCCCAGCTGCCCATCCACCGGCTGGTGAGCGGACCTGCGAGCGCCTGCCCGACACTCGTGGTCGCGAGGACGAGTCCGGCCGCGCCGTAGGAGTGGAAGACGTGCTCCACGTGCAGCAGGTACGCGAGCGACAGCATGCCGAACGGGAAGCGAGCGGTGAGCTGCGCGGCGATGACGCGACCGACTCCGGGAGTCTTCAGCAGGGGTCCGTACGTGCTCACGTGACGAGTGTACGGACCGGACGGATGGGGCTGTCACCCGTCCGGGGGAGGGGTGGATCGCGCCATCGGATCCGTCGTTCTCAGACACGCCGAGAAGTGGTGTCGACAACTTTCGTCCACAGGTTGTGGAGGAGTGTCGGTGGTCGGTGTGAGAGTGGCGGAAAACCGGGCCTCGCGGAATGCCTGCGCTGTGGATCGGGTTGTGGAAACTACAGGCGTGTAACACTTTCTCTTGTGGTCGACGGGTTCGCCTGGCACAACATGTAGTAGCGTCGTCCTCAGCACCGCACCAGAACGTCGGGCCCCGAACCGGGCCCAGAAACCAGGGGAGAACATGGCCGTCACCGTCTACACCAAGCCGTCCTGCGTCCAGTGCACCGCGACGTACCGGGCCCTCGACAACAAGGGCATCCAGTACGAGGTGCACGACGTCTCCACCGACGAAGCCGCGCTCGAGCACGTCAAGAGCCTCGGCTACCTGCAGGCCCCCGTCGTCGTCACCGACGACGACCACTGGTCGGGTTTCCGTCCTGACAAGATCGCGACGCTCAGCGCCGAGCTCGCGTAAGGCGCCTCCCATCCGCGGGTGGTGACCCGAGCTCGTTCAGGAGGCTCGGTGCACCACCCGCGGACACCCCACGGTCCGTCTGTCCGCACCTTCTCCGCAGGAGGGGCACCATGAGCCGACTGGTCTACTTCTCGAGTGTGTCCGGGTACACGGCACGCTTCGTCGAGAAGCTCGGCCGCGACGCGGACCGGATCCCGCTCTACCCGAACGACCCGTTCCTCCACATGGACGAGCCGTACGTCCTGGTCCTGCCCACCTACGGTGGCGGCAACGGGCAGGGAGCGGTCCCGAAGCAGGTCATCAAGTTCCTCAACGACGAACGCAACCGCTCGCTCATCCGCGGCGTGATCGTCGGGGGCAACACGAACTTCGGCGAGGCGTACGGCCTCGCAGGGGACGTCATCGCACGCAAGTGCAACGTCCCCGTCCTCTACCGTTTCGAACTCTTCGGCACGCCTGACGACGTACAGGCGGTCAACTCAGGATTGGATGCATTTTGGACGCAGCAGTTGCAGACGTCGATCTGACGTCGCCGCAGACGGGGATGGACTACCACTCCCTCAACGCGATGCTCAACCTCTACGACGCGGACGGGAACATCCAGTTCGACAAGGATCGTGAGGCCGCGAAGCAGTTCTTCCTGCAGCACGTCAACCAGAACACCGTCTTCTTCCACAACCTGAAGGAGCGGCTCGACTACCTGGTCGAGAACGAGTACTACGAGCGCGAGACGATCGACCAGTACTCGCTCGAGTTCATCCAGACGCTCAACGACCTGGCGTACTCGAAGAAGTTCCGGTTCCAGACGTTCCTCGGCGCGTTCAAGTACTACACGAGCTACACGCTCAAGACGTTCGACGGCAAGCGTTACCTCGAGCGCTTCGAGGACCGCGTCGTGATGACCGCCCTCGGCCTCGCGCAGGGCAACGAGCAGCTCGCGATCGACCTCGTCGAGGAGATCATCGCCGGCCGCTTCCAGCCCGCGACCCCGACGTTCCTCAACACTGCGAAGGCCCAGCGCGGCGAGCTCGTCTCCTGCTTCCTCCTCCGTATCGAGGACAACATGGAGTCGATCTCGCGCGGCATCAACTCCTCGCTGCAGCTCTCGAAGCGCGGCGGCGGCGTGGCCCTGCTCCTCTCCAACATCCGTGAGGCCGGCGCCCCGATCAAGCAGATCGAGAACCAGTCCTCGGGCATCATCCCCGTGATGAAGCTGCTGGAAGACTCCTTCTCCTACGCGAACCAGCTCGGCGCGCGCCAGGGCGCCGGTGCCGTCTACCTGTCGGCGCACCACCCGGACATCATGCGGTTCCTCGACACCAAGCGTGAGAACGCCGACGAGAAGATCCGCATCAAGACACTGTCTCTCGGTGTCGTCGTGCCGGACATCACGTTCGAGCTCGCGAAGAACAACGAGGACATGTACCTGTTCTCGCCGTACGACGTCGAGAAGGTCTATGGTGTCCCGTTCGGCGACGTCCCGATCTCCGAGAAGTACCGCGAGATGGTCGACGACCCGCGCATCAAGAAGACGAAGATCAAGGCGCGCGACTTCTTCACCACCATCGCCGAGATCCAGTTCGAGTCGGGCTACCCGTACATCGTGTTCGAGGACACGGTGAACAAGGCCAACCCGATCAAGGGTCGGATCAACATGTCCAACCTGTGCTCGGAGATCCTGCAGGTCAACACGCCGACCACCTTCAACGAGGACCTCTCCTACAAGGAGATCGGCAAGGACATCTCCTGCAACCTCGGCTCGCTGAACATCGCGCTGACGATGGACTCGCCGGACTTCGGTCGCACCATCGAGACCGCCATCCGCGGCCTCACCTCGGTGTCGCAGATGTCGCACATCTCGTCGGTCCGTTCCGTCGAGGACGGCAACGACAAGTCGCACGCCATCGGCCTCGGTCAGATGAACCTGCACGGTTACCTCGCTCGTGAGCGCGTGTACTACGGCTCCGAAGAGGGCATCGACTTCACGAACATCTACTTCTACACGGTGCTGTTCCACGCCCTCCGCGCGTCGAACAAGATCGCCATCGAGACGGGGGAGACCTTCGACGGCTTCCGCGACTCGAAGTACGCGTCGGGGGAGTTCTTCGACAAGTACACCGACGCCGAGTGGGCGCCGGCAACCGACCGTGTCGCGGCGCTGTTCGCTTCCTCGGGTATTGCCATCCCGACGCAGGACGACTGGAAGGCGCTCAAGGCGTCCATCCAGGAGCACGGCATCTACAACCAGAACCTGCAGGCCGTCCCGCCGACCGGTTCGATCTCGTACATCAACCACTCCACGTCGTCGATCCACCCGATCGCGTCGAAGATCGAGATCCGCAAGGAAGGCAAGCTCGGTCGCGTCTACTACCCGGCGCCGTTCATGACGAACGACAACCTGGACTACTACCAGGACGCGTACGAGATCGGCCCGGAGAAGATCATCGACACGTACGCCGCGGCGACGCAGCACGTGGACCAGGGCCTGTCGCTCACGCTGTTCTTCAAGGACACCGCGACCACGCGCGACATCAACAAGGCGCAGATCTACGCATGGCGCAAGGGCATCAAGACGATCTACTACATCCGTCTCCGCCAGCTCGCGCTCGAGGGCACCGAGGTCGAGGGCTGCGTCAGCTGCATGCTGTAGAGCCCGCCGCTCTGCATTCCTGGAGGCGCGGTGCCAGCCCGCACCGCGCCTCCAGTCCCGTAATCATCACCCATCTCTTGAAGGAAACGTGCGTTGGTCGAGAAGCTGAAGCTCATTGATCGGGTCCAGGCGATCAACTGGAACCGCATCCAGGACGACAAGGACGTCGAGGTGTGGAACCGCCTCGTCAACAACTTCTGGCTGCCCGAGAAGGTGCCGCTGTCGAACGACGTCCAGTCGTGGAACACGCTGACGCCGGCCGAGCAGACGATGACCATGCGCGTCTTCACCGGCCTGACGCTCCTCGACACGATCCAGGGCACCGTCGGCGCTGTTTCGCTCATCCCCGACGCGCTCACCCCGCACGAAGAAGCCGTCTACACGAACATCGCGTTCATGGAGTCGGTGCACGCCAAGAGCTACTCGTCGATCTTCTCGACCCTCGCATCGACGCCCGAGATCGACGAGGCCTTCCGCTGGTCCGAGGAGAACCCGAACCTGCAGAAGAAGGCGTCCATCGTGATGGACTACTACCAGGGCGATGCGCCGCTCAAGCGCAAGGTGGCCTCGACGCTGCTCGAGTCGTTCCTGTTCTACTCGGGCTTCTACCTGCCGATGCACTGGTCCTCGCGCGCCAAGCTCACCAACACGGCCGACCTCATCCGCCTGATCATCCGTGACGAAGCCGTCCACGGGTACTACATCGGCTACAAGTACCAGAAGGGCCTCGAGCAGCTGTCGCAGGCTGAGCGCGACGAGCTGAAGGACTACACGTTCTCGCTGCTGTTCGAACTGTACGAGAACGAGGTGCAGTACACGCAGGACCTCTACGACGAGGTCGGGCTGACCGAAGACGTCAAGAAGTTCCTGCACTACAACGCCAACAAGGCGCTGATGAACCTGGGCTACGAGCCGATGTTCCCGAAGAACATCACGGACGTGAACCCGGCGATCCTGTCCGCCCTGTCGCCGAACGCGGACGAGAACCACGACTTCTTCTCGGGGTCGGGGTCGTCGTACGTGATCGGTAAGGCCGTGAACACTGAGGATGAGGACTGGGACTTCTGATCGACCCGTACAACGACGAGAGCCCCGCTGCCGAATGGCAGCGGGGCTCTCGTCGTTGTGGTCGGCCTACTTCATCGTTTCGACTCGCGAGGTGGCCACGTGACGAGCAGCATCAGTGAGAGCGGCCCGAAGATCAGTGTGAGAAGGAACCACGTCCAGGCTGATCGGTTGCGGGGGCGGGCATAGCCTCCGGCGAGGATCGCGACGCTGACCCACAAGCAGGCTAGGAACATCCCAGTGTAGTTCTCGTTCATGCTCTCAATTCTCACTCACGCGGCATCGCGTCAGATGGATCCGAACGTTGGTTAGCCGCCGGTGACATTGAACGTGCCGCGCGAGGTGTAGAACGTCGCGTCGTACTGGACTGTCATGTACGCGGCGAGGGCGGTGAACGTCGCGGATCGCGAGAACTTGTGGATACGGCCGTTGACGGTGGCGGATGGATCGGCGGATACACGACGCCGATTCCGCCGGAACCGATGAGGCCGTAGGCGCGCACGTGCTCGGCCGCCTTGATCTTCGTGACGTTCGCGTTCCCAGTAGCGGTGTATCCCGCCATCCAGTTGTTCCGCGTGCCGGGACCGATCTGCGAGCCGTGGCAGCCGTCTACAGTCCCGGAGCCGTTGACCGCGCCAGATCCGGACTTGCGGAAGCAGTTGGCGACCGCTCCCCGAGTTGCGGCTCCGTTGGTCGGCATCGCCGTCGCCTTGACGAAGGCAGCGTCGTCGGGCGATAGATCCTCGCCTACGGAGTACTTCTGCGAGATCTCGTACAGTCGCTCGGAGTCGGTTGGTGCCTCGGGGAATGTCGCGGCATTCGCGGGTGGGGCGAGCAGCATCGTGGCGCACAGCGCTGCGGTGATGCTCGTGACGAGCGACGCGCGGGTCAGACGTGGACATGAGGTTCTGTACTGCGGCGACCGGGGTGACCACCAGCTGTGTTTCTTAATAGCTCGTCAGCGTGCCGTCGAGCGAGGTCCAGCTCGTCGTACGGGAGGAGCAGCGGCCCCTGGTTGCTGACCGATAGCAGGCCGCGGCCGACCGACGCTTGGTCATGGGCGTTCCCGACTGTCGAAGACGGCGCGTACGACACCACGATGCACTTGTCGATGCTGCTGTCAGCCGAAATACCTGAGACGCCTCTCATGGAGTTGGGTTCTGCAACCTCGGTAGCGTGCCCGCCATGGAGACAGGGGGTCTCCATTCCGCGGGCAGTGAAGCCCGGCCGGAGGATCAGGAAGGGGTGACTGATGCAGGAAATCGCAGAAGCCATCAAGGCACAGCACATCGAGCGACTCAAGGAAGTCCACATGGATTGCTGCGCTGAAGTGGAGTAACCGAACGGGACGGGCCGGTCCTCACACAGCGCCGGCCCGTCTCCAGGGGCTGTTCCTGAAGAGGTCAATCCATCAAGGGGGGATCAACGTTGATCACTAAGTCTTACGTGGAAACCGTACGTGACCGAGTCACGGAACGCGGCATCGAGTGCACTGACCAGCACATCATCGAATGCCTGAAGTACCTCGCGATCATGTCGGGAACGACTGGACGCAGAATCGTCGTCACGCCAGACGTCGACGAGGTCTGGCACGAGTTCATCGTCCAGACCCGGGCGTACGGTGCGCTCTGTTCGGACCTGCCTGGAAAGCGCTTCATCCATCACGAGTCCATCAGTCCGGATGCCTACGCCACGAGGATCGGCGATGCCGCGTTCGTCGACGAGTTCCTGCGATGGGTGCCGGACTACGTGCACAGTTTCGGTCCGTTCACCGAGGAACGCGCGCGGCACTGGACCGTTACGGAGTTCCTCCGCTCGGAACTGGGGATGACACTCGCCGACATCAACGCCGCTGGTCGCTCCGCGAGCCCAGAGGCCGAAGTTCCGCGAGACTCCCGCTGGCGGGTGCTCGAGGCCGATGACCTCGAACGACTTCTTGTTTCGTGAGCGCCAGCTACGACCTGGTTCCTGCGCCGGGGGTCTCATTCGCGACCCACGGGAGGGACCTTGACTCCAGGTTGAAGGAGCGGGTCGCGCAGCTGGTGCTCTCGGCAGCTTGGAATCCCTACGTCGGCGTCGATGTGAAGACTGCCGGATCAGCGCTTGCTCGGGGACTGAAGATCGAAGTGGAAGGGACTCGGTCGTCCATCCACAGAGGTGCTGAAGCTGCGCTCCGGGCGCTCGTAGCGACACGGAAGCCGTCGCAGTTGTTCGTCCCCGCGAACGCGTATCCCGGGTTCGGTCGTACCGCCGCCGCGACTCGGACCCCGATCGTCGGGTACCGGGACGCGAAAGACCTCGAACGTGCCCGTCGGGACGACGTGGTCGTCGTCACTCTTCCCGGTTCGCCTGTCGATGTCGACGATGTGGGCAAGCTCTTCGCCGCGAGCGTCCGGTGCCGTGCCTCGGTTGTGATGGACGCAACCTTTGCGCTCCTCGACGCTGAGGGAGCTGCGGCGGTAGCAGAGACGGCCCGTTCGAACAGTGCAGATCTGATCGTCAGCGCGTCGAAGTCGCTCGGGCTTGCCGGGGTCCGGCTCGGTCTCCTCCTCGACCGGGGTCAGGGGGATGAGACCGAGGCAAACCCGATGGAGCTGGACGTTTTCCAGTGCGCCGTGCTCGAGGCGCTGCTCGAGAACGAGGGCCGCGCCGTCGCAGACCGAGCTGCTTCTGTGGCGAGACGACAGCGATCCCTGCAGGCGCGCCTCGTGAACGCGCTCCGAAAGAGCGGGGCAGATGTCGTTCACGACGGAAACGCATTCGCTGTGACCATCAGGGACCCAGCCCCTGACGAGGGTCGCTACGGAGCTTCTGGTTGGAAGGGCTACCCACGGCTCGGACTGGTGCGTCTCGACGCATCCGAAGCGATGACGGTCCGGATGGAGGCCACGCGATGACGGTGACGATCAGACGCGACTACCTGGGGCGAGCGAGCCTCGCCGCGTCGGCTCTGTTCCTCCCGAACTTCCGGGTGGTGATCGTGCTCCTGGTGCTCGCGGCCATCTACCCGCCGGAGGTGCGCGCTGCCGTCGGACTCGGCGGCTCGATGACCGCGGTCGTGACGGTCCTCGCCTCCGGTTTCGTCGTGACAACTGTCCGCGCGTGCACGCCGGCGCTGCGGAAGAGCGCAGTGGGACCGAGGGGCGCAGCGACCGCGCTCCACCGGGAGTTCACCGCGGCGTTCGGCGCAGCGGGACTCCTCTTCGTCGTCGGTGCGGTCGTGGGCATCGCCTGCGGGCTGTGGACGGACACCGACGTCGGCGGCTTCTTCGCCGTGTACTGGTTGTGCGCGGTCCCGGCGGTGGCGCTGACGCCGATCGGGTTCGTGCTCAACGGAGCTTTCCAGAGCCTGCACCGAGACGTCGGGAACCTCGGAGCGGCCGCCACGGGCACCGTCGTGCAGGCGCTCGTCGCGGTCGTCGTCGTGCTCGCGCACACGCCTCCGGTCGTCGCCGTGGCCGCCCTCGGCGGGGCGACGTCGGTGGCCGGCGTGGTCGGAGCCGCCATCCGAGGTCGGCAACTCGCCGCGATCGGCCTGTTGAGCGCGAGGACCGTCCGATCGGCCGCTCGCAGCGCAGTCGGTCGGCCCACCGCCGCTCTGCGCTCCCTCATCGAACGGGGAGCAGCGTCAGTGGACGGACTGGTTTTCATGGTGACGTTCACGGTCGCGGTCCTGGTCGCGAGCGCCTACTCGCCGGCGAGCGGCGCCGCCGTCGCGCTCGCTGTTTCGCTGATGCGTTCGACGATCGTCCCCCTCAAGCAGTTCGGCGTCGTCGGGGCACGGTTCGTCCTCAAGGAACAAGGACAGCCGAACGCGATGCGACTGGCTACGGTGCAGACCAGCTGCGTCGCACTCCTCCTCGGAGCCGCCGCGATCCTGGTCGGCGCCCGCGCCGTCGTACCGCCGCTCGACGAACTTTCCTGGGTCCTCGTGGCGATGATGGTCACCCAGCTCGTGCTCGAACCGTGGGGCGGTGTCCTCTACGCCTACCGGAAGGTCGCCGAGTCGACCTTCCGTGGGCTGCCGGCGCTCTTCGGTGCGTACTGTGGGATCGCCGCGCCGGGGCTGCTCCTCATCGCGATCCTGCACGTCGCGACTGCGGAGGCGACGTGGGCGGTGTTGCTGCTCGCGCGGATCGCGTTCGTCGTTGCACAGGCCGTCCGCGGTCCGATCAACAGAGTGAACGATGCAGGAGCGCAACGAGCCGCTAGCCGTGCCACGGGCTGACCACCGACGACGCGAATCAGCGCGTCAGGTGCAGCCCCGCCAACGAGCGCTCGGTGGCGGGCGCCGCAGTCCTGCGGCTCTCTCAGTGCGGGACCGGCATCCGAACCTTCCGGCGAGCAGGTGCGGCGGCGGTCAACTCGACTAAGCCTGGCGACGCGCCACCGCTACCGCACTTGCAGGAGTTCCGCGTGGTCCAGGGCGGCGCAGGCGTCTCCACGCGCCTAGAAGTTCCTCACGGGGTCTTCCTTGAAACGACCAATCTCGTCGCGCCACGCAGCAACTGCTGCTGCTGAGCGGGATCCACTGCGATACTCCCCGAGACGTACCCTGAGCTGCTCTACCCATCGATTGAACCTCGACAGGATCTGGCTGCGCATCTGGCGGTCCGCCAGCGAACCCCTGCCTGCCTGTTCGAGCTTCCAATTGGTCTTCGCTGCCGCGTACAAGACGGCACCCTTGTAATGCTCGTCGGAAAGCCAGCTGATCAACCACGGTTCGTCACGGGCGTCGGTGGCGTCGATAGCGCTCTTCAGCTTCGCGATCTGTTCGACCACCGCATCGCCTGCGGCGAAGTCAGCTTCGCGGAGAGCCAGCGGCCGGAGCGCGTGCTCGATTCCTTCCAAGGTCGCCACGTCACTCATCAGGACCGGAACCCAACTCGATGGTTGCATCAGCCGGCAGAATCGCCGCGGCGATCTTCTCCGCAATCGAGGCGATGTCGTCCCGCGCCGTCTCGAATCCAGCAAGATCCGGCAGGATCCCGCTGTACTCCTCGACCGCCTTGAAGTCGACTCCGTGCAGCACGGGGATCAGTGTCGATTTTCGAAGGAGAGCGCCGAGCTCGCGCTCAGTCCAGAAACGACCAACGAGGTACGCAGGAGTGAGCAGCACGATCCCAGCTCGCGCCTTTCGGAGCCCCTGATCCATCTGCAGAGACTGACTCTTGCCGGGAACGATCGCGACCTCGTCGAACCAGACCCGCACTCCTAGTTCTTCGAGTGATGAGCGCAACGCTTCAGCGGCGTCAGCGCCATCGATCCGCGCGTAACTGAGGAAGACGTCCCACTCACGCTCGTCGCGCGAGACCAGCGATTCCTGGACACGATCAGCCAGCACCTGCTCGGACGGCGTGTAGCGCGGCCCGGTTCCTGTTGACCGGAGCTGCTTCTGAAGGTCTCCCACCACTCGAGCATTGTGCACGTTCACCCGCCGGACCTCTTGGTTGTGCGAGTTCACCTGCCGGTTGAACTGGTCGACCACTTTCTGATTGTGGGCGCGAACCTTCCGGTTATGGTCGTCGACTGCGCGCTGATTCTTGCGGTTGATTTCGTCGACCTGTCGCTTGACCTGAGCCTCGGCCTTCCGCTGAGCGGCCTGCAGGTCTCGCTTGAACTTGTTGGCGTCGAACTTCGCCATTGACGTTCTCCCTCCCAAGGACGCTGTAAGTCCTCTCTTTGGGGGACATCATGGCAGAGGCGGCCGACATCTTGACGGGGAGGCTGAACGATGCTCATGACGCAGGTGTCCGTTAGCCGGTCGCTCATCGAGACCGCTTCAGGCGTCAGACCTCGAGGTGCCTCGACACCCGATCCCGCCTGCGAAGCGTCATGCCGATCACTGTGGTCAGAACGAGGACTATGGCAAGAGCAGCGACCGAAGCAACGTCGGCCGCTCGTGCCGCTTCGGCTGCTCCGGCCGCAGTGACCCACTGGGTGTTGTCGAGCAGACGCGTCACTGCGTCAAGCAGGACGGTAAGCATGACCGCGATCAACGGAAGCGCCCACGGTAGCCACGTCGATCTCGGTCGTGACCACTGCAAGAGCAAGCAGCCCGCGACGCTCAGCGCGGCGACGATCGCAAGAGTGAGGAACCAACCCCAGCCGAAGAACACGAACGTCGATCGCGTCAGCGCGTCATCCCAGGACGCTTGTTGCTCGGCGCCGAACCGGATGACGAGCGCGTTGCTGAAGAATGCCCCGACAAGCCACGCCAGGCCCAGCGTGATACCGATCGGCGCTGACCGCCGTGCGCTCACTCGGCATTCCGGCTGCCCACCAGACAGCAGCCGGGTCATTTGCTAGCTTCGTCGATGAGCGTCGTCAAACGTCGACCTGGTACCCGAGGCTGAGGTCTTGCGCGTTCTGTCCGCGGATACCCCAGTGGATCCTCGGCGTCTCGGTGATGGTGATCTCGACGCTGTGCGGTGCGATCCCCGTCGCTGACTCGATGCGGGCAAAGAGCTCGCTGATGAGCGCTCGCTTCGCGGAGGCGGTTCGACCTTCGAACATCGAGATCTCGATGATCGTGTAGTGCGGTCCTCGGTCCTCGGGGTAGATGAAGTCAGCGGGGTCGAGTGCGATGAACCGATGGAAGCGCTTCTCGACTGGGTAGTCCAGTGCCTTCATGATCGCGCTGTGGATCGCGCCCGAGAGCGCTGCGCGATGCGCGTCGAAGGTGGGTTTTAGGCCGTAGATGACGACTTGTGCCATGACGAGATGCTAACGGGCACACCGGCGGGCGCAGTCTCGATTGCCGATCGGCTATTGGACGAGTGCTTCGTAGCTTTGCCCGTGAGGTCCGACCAAGGCGACGGGATGCTCGTTCACCGCGATGATCGCTCGTCCGTCTGCAGGACGGTGTGCGCGTTCCGCGATGCGGGGAAGGACGCGCTCACCTTCATTGCTGACCCAGGTGACGTTCTGTTCGGACCTCATCAACTCCGCGAACCGTTCACGGAGCGGCTCATCCACGTAGATGAGTACAGCGCTGTGGAACACCACGACCTGCGTGTCGGTGGGCGCCTGCGCGATCACGTCGGTGATCGAGTCCAAAAGGTCCCCCTTCACGACGTGCGCCGGATCAGCTGCGGCGATCGTCAGCGCCGCATCCAGCCGCCGACGCCGGTCTTCTTGTTCGGGCCAGACGAGCGTCCGGAGCCAGGCACGGTTGTTTTCATCGTCGGGGGCGAGCGGATTCAGATCGATGCCTGCCCGCCACCGCACCTCAGGCAGTCGCGTTGGGACACTCGCCGGATCGATTCGGCACGGGATCGTGACATTGCTCACGCCGTCGTCGGGGTCGAGAACGACGTTGCAACCATCAGCGTCGTAGCGGTAGCTGTAACGGTCCGGGTACAAGCACAACCCTGCGGATGCGCCCACCTCAATGAGCGCAAGAGGTCCGTCGAGTCGGCTGAGGACCGGGAGCAGAACCGCGCACCGCGCCGCCTCATTTGTCTGCGTCGACCGCGCGAGGACCTCTCGCTCCAGCGAATCCCAGTGCTCGAGCATCCAGGTTCGGAACTCGTTGTACGTGTCTTCGGCAGCTCCGAGGAACCTTGCGGCAGCGAACACGAGATTCGGTTGCTTCTTCATCCCCGGGAGCGCGCCGATCAAGGCCAACATTTCCGGGTCGCCCGCTACTCCAAGAGCCCACCGCTCGTACGTTGCCGACTGGCCACGGGCCTCGCGTTCCGCAAAGCGTCGATAGAAGTCCGCCACCCGATCGTTCGACATGCTCGTCACGCTAGCCGCCGACGGAATACCCAGCGCTCCCTCCCGCTGAGGGATCCGCTACCGGACGGTGTCGACATCGTTCGCAGGGGGAGCAGCCGTCACGACGGTCTCCATCCTGAGGCCTGGTTCGCCCGCTGGCGCCTCGAGGCAGCTGCGGGTCGTCGTCCCTGGTCGGACCCTCGCGTGACGACGAACGAGTCAAACAACGCTCGACCGGAGGTGTCCGCGGTGCTCGCGTCCAGCATGATGCCGTCACGACCCTTCGGCACGTCGATTGGGATGCGGACGGTAACACCGCAGTCGATGTCGGCTTCACCGATGACCGACTGGGTGTCGAGGGAGTCGCCGTACTTGTCGTGCTTCGCGGTGACGTCGTGGATTGTCAGATGCACCGTCTTCGTCGACCGGCAGACTGCGGGCACGTCGTAGGGGCCGGTGAGGTGGGTCTGCAGTGCGATGCTCGGTCAGCCAGCGGATCCTCGCGCCATGAATGCTCTACTCATCGGGTACGCCCGCGTCTCAACATACGAACAAGACCTCACTGCTCAGCGCATCGCGCTCGAACGGCTCGGAGTCCTTTCGTCAAACATCCACACCGACCACGGCCTGACCGGCACGAACAGGTCGCGCCCTGGTCTCCGCGAAGCGCTCGCGTCGTGTCGTGACGGGGACACACTCGTGATCGCGAAGCTGGACCGGCTCGCGAGAAGCCTCCGAGATGCGAAGGACATCCTCGACGAACTCACCGCCAAGAACGTCAAGCTCAACATCGGGGGCTCCGTACATGATCCGAACGATCCCGTCGGTCGACTGCTGTTCAACGTCCTGGCGATGGTCGCCGAGTTCGAGTCTGATCTCATCCGAGCTCGCACACGCGAAGGGATGCAGATCGCCAGGGCGAAGGGCCACCTCCGCGGCCGGCAGCCAAAGCTCAGCATCACCCAGCAGCGGCACCTCCTCGAGGTGCATCAAGCAGGCACGCACTCGGTCGCGGAACTCGCGGAGTTGTTCGGCATAGGACGCGCCACCGTCTACCGCTGCATCGACCGACAAACTCACCCCACCCGCTGATCCATCCGCTCCGCTCTCGGACACAGACGTCCGACAGCGGAGCGGAAACTGCGAGCAGAGCCGTCGAAGTACCCAGCAGGGCTGTCCGATCGCAGGCGTTCGCTGAACGATGGGTCAGCGGCCGACGGCAGCCTCGACCGCTTCGACGATGGCCGCGACGGTCACGGGGTCACGCGTGGCAGCCGCATCGACGACCACGGGGTCTTCCTCCACCGGTGTCTCGAAACTGGCCCCGTGGTCGTGGAGCACACGGTCGGTGACGTCGGGCCGTACCTGCTCGGCCCTGTTCGCCAGGACGCGTCGACGCTGCAACTCCGGACCGACCTGCACCCAGACGAGCACGAAGGGAACCGTCGCCGCTGCCGCGGTCGCGCGCCACTCGTCGCGGATGAAGCGCGCGATCCGGTGTCATCGACCACGACGTCGTGACCGGCAGCGAGGAGCACACCCCGCGTTCGTGCGCGATCCGGTTCGTCGTCGCCCACTCCTGCACGGGGATGCCCTGGCCGCCGTGGAGGCCACGCTCCTCGTTGATCTGGTCGAGGCTCAGCAGGTCGGCGGGCAGGGCGGTGGACAACTGAGTGGCCAACGTGCTCTTGCCCGAGAACGACAGCCCACACGTCAGTAGCAGCGCCATGCCTCGGACCCTACAACCGTCGAGGCTGCCTCGCGGGTCAGCGCTCCGCGTCCTCCCTGGTACGCAGCAGCGTCGGGACGAACAGGCCGAGCGCGAGGGCGAGGAGTGCGATCGCACCGGCGACCGCGAGCCAGACGCCCCCGATCGGCCCAGCACCTCCGAACACCGTCACCACCACGAACGCGACTGCCTGGGCACCGATCTGCACCGAGGCGAACCGCAGCGCCGACGGCAGGAGCGCTCGGAGCTGCACCCGGGCGGTGCGCGGCGTCCACGCCCAGAGCATGCTCGTGGCTAGTACGAGGTGCGTCGTGAGGACGAGCGCCGGGACGTTCGGGCCGTCGATCCCGGCGATCGCGAGCTGCACGACGAGCAGGGCGGCGAACGGACCGCGGGGAACGACGGCAGCGGCCACGGCGAGGATTGCCGCGACGACGAACCAGCCGCTCGCCCCGATGACGACGACCGAGCCGACGAGTCCCGCGACCAGGCCGAGCGCACCGATCGTCCACGCTGGCACCGCCGGGCCGATGGACGGCGCTCCGGTCCGCTCCGCTCGCGAGACGACCCTCATCCGGCCCGCCGTGGACGGCTGAGGAGCCGCAGCTGCACGGCCGGGGAATCGCCGTCGTCCGTCTGCCAGCGGATGTGCTCGACGCCCGTCGCCGCCATCTCCGCGAGCCGGTCGTCGCGTTCGAGGGTGATGAGCCGGAACGCCGCGCGCTCGTGTTTGTTCGCCCGGCTCGCGTTCGGAGCCGGGAGGACGTCGACCGCGACGACCCGGTGACCCGTGGCCGCCCAGGTCAGCGCCATCGTGGCAGCCTGGTCGTCCAGGAAGGTCGACAGCACGACCACGAGGGATGCCGCCGGGACGAGGGGCATCCGCACTCCGGCTGTCGTGTCACCGGTCGGGGTCACCGAGGCGATCGTCGACCGGAGCCGCTCGAGGTGCCGGGTCCCACCGCCGGGTCCGACCGAGCGTGCGGTACCGCCGAGGGCACGGAGGCCGACACGGTCCCCGGCCTCGATGTACGCGGTCGCCAGGGAGAGTGTCGCTTCGCGTGCGAGGTCGAGGGACGTCGCCTCGTGCGTGCCGTGCCGGGAGCCGCCCCACTCCGTCACGTCTGCGCCGAGGTCGTCGCGTCCGTCGACGACGAGGACGACGAGCGCGTCCGCGGTGGCGAAGGTCCGCCGCACGTAGAGGTCCCCGGGCTGCTCGGCACGCCGTGCGGTGCGCCGCCAGTCGATGCGCCGGAGTCGGTCCCCGGGCGCGAACAGTGCGACGTCGCGGAACTCGCCGCCGTCGCCGGGCCGGGCGGAGTCGTGTGCGCCGGTGATACCCGTCACGCGACGCGGCATCGGCAGGTGCTGCATGCGCAGGTGGGGTGGCGGGACGACCGCCGACCCGACCGGGCCCGGCGCCGGCACCGACACGGCTGTGCCGCCCCGTCCGAGGAGCGCGATGTGCGTCCGGAGGATCTCCTGGGGGCCGGAGTGCGTGACCGGCACGGTGCCGGCGAGCCGTGTCGCCGTGGTGGGGTCGACCACGACGACGTGCCGTCGGTCGCCCGCGACCCGGAGCTCGACGGCGACGGCTTCGGCGGACGGCGGCAGTGCGACCTCGGTCCGGTACCCGACGCCGCGGCCAGAGTCGGACGGGGCCAGTGTCGTCACCACCCGGACGACGTCTCCGCCGAGGCGGGAACGGCCACCGAACCCGGCCGTCACGAGTGCCGGGAGCGCCACGACGGCGAGCTCGGGGCGCCCGGTGACGAGCGCGAGGCCGGCGAGGAACACCGCGCCGGCCAGCCCGTACACGAACGCAGGGTTCCGCACCCAGAGCGGTGTGGCGTCGGGGCCGGGCGCGGGGCGGATGGGAGGCACGTCGGGAACGCTCACCGCGCCTCCAGGCCGGATGCGCCGGATGCGCGCGACGAACCGGGCCAACCGGACGCAACCGCGCCGACCACCGGCGGCCCCGGCACCTGCGCGACGATGCCGCGGACGATCGCCGCGGGGTCCACCCCGTTCGCCCACGCCTGCGGCGTCAGCGAGATCCGGTGCGCCAGCACCGCGACCGCGGCGGTCTTGACGTCCTCCGGCGTGACGAAATCCCGCCCCTCCATGACCGCGCGGGCACGGCCGACGAGCATGAGCGCCTGCGCGCCACGCGGCGAGGATCCGACCTGCACGTCACGGTGGGTCCGTGTCGCGCTCGCGAGGTCGACGCAGTACAGGGCGATGTCCTCGTCGACGTGCACACCCTCGACGGTCGCCTGCATGCGCTGCAGCTCCGACGCACTGATCACGGCGGGGACCTCCGCGACCTCGTGCCGCCGATCGACCCGGTTCAGCAGCACGCGCTGCTCACCCTCACGGGTCGGGTAGCCGACGGAGAGCCGCACCATGAAGCGGTCGAGCTGGGCCTCGGGCAGCGCGTAGGTGCCCTCGTACTCGATCGGGTTGGACGTGGCGATGACGTGGAACGGCCGAGGGAGCGGGAAACCCTCGCCCTCGACGGTGACCTGTCCCTCCGCCATCGCCTCGAGCAGCGCCGACTGCGTCTTCGGTGACGTCCGGTTGATCTCGTCGGCGAGGAACACCCCGGTGAAGACCGGCCCAGGCCGGAAGACGAACTCCGCGGTCGCGGGCGCGTAGACGAACGAACCGGTGATGTCGGCCGGCAGCAGGTCCGGGGTGCACTGGAGCCGACGGAAGTCGAGTCCGCACGCGGCGGCGAGGCTGCGTGCGGCGAGGGTCTTCCCGAGCCCGGGGACGTCCTCGAAGAGCACGTGACCGCCCGCGAGGATGCTCGCGAACGCCAGCGCGAGCGGCTCCCGCATCCCGACGACGACGGCGCCGACCGTGTCGAGGACGTCACCTGCACGTGCGGCGACGTCGGCGACGGGCATCGGGGGCTCGGTCTCGGGCGTTGTCGCGGTCATGGATGCCTCTCGGTCGCGGTGCGGTCGGTGGTGGGTGCGAGCGCCTCGACAGCAGTGAGGACCGTCCCGAACGTCGCGACATCGAGCTCGGTCCGACGTTCGCTCCGCAGGACGGCGAGGACGCCCGGCGGGACGAGTGCTTCGATCGCGGCGCGGTCGTCCGGGTCGTCCAGGTCGAGTCGGTGGAGGGTCTGCAGGCGGTGCCGTGCGACCGCGCGGGCGCGCTCGAGCGTCCGCTGCGCCACGCCGCCGCGGGACCGGAGCCCCCATGCGGTCTCGGACAGCTCGCGTCGGGCGCCGGGTGACGACCGGACTGGAGGCACGGGCCAGGTCAGTGGGGGACCGTCACGGATGGCGCTCCACGTCAGACCCACGGCGGCGACCACGCCGCCGACGGCGAGCGCCTGCGGCACGTCGACCCCGAAGAACCAGGTGATCGCCGCCGCGACCAGGGCGAGCACGATGATGCCGGTGACGGCACGGCGGCTCACGAGGGGCCTGTCGGGGTCACGGCCCACTGCTGCTCCAGCGTCCGCAGCGCGGCGCGGACCGAGGCGACGTCCGCCTCGGTGGCCGGTACGCCGCCGAACCGCACCGCGAGGTAACAGCGACGGAGGGTACCGAGGGCGGTCTCGTCGACGTCGAGCTGCCGCAGGATGCGGGTGGTGAACTCGGTCGGGGTCTCTGCCGGGCCGCGGCGGAACCCGGCGTCCTCCGCCGACTCCTGCAGCCCGAGCCACGCCGCGGTGACGGCGTCGGACGGATCGCGGGGGTCCGACAAGACCTCGAGCGCACGACCGATCCCGCGCCGGATGTGCTGCAGACCGACCTCGGCTGACGGATCCGCCGTCACGTCGACGGCGAGTCCGGCGACGTCGATCTGTTCCCGACCGGCACGGCGGCGTCGGTTGAGGAGGAGGTACAGCACCGCGAGGACCGCGAGCACGGTGACCACCACCGCCACGAGGACGAGGAGCCAGGTGACGTCGACGTGCTGGGCGGCCCGCGCGCCGGCCCGCTGCGGCTCGTCCGTGGCCGGTGCCGACACGGTCTGCTCGGGCTGCGGGGGCGCGGTCGCCGGTGCGACGGGCGGGGACCACCGGGCGCCGGTCAGGACGGGACGGGCCCCGAGTCCGGCCGCGACGACGACGAGACCGCCGAGCGCGAACGCGACGACCGGGACGAACGGGATGCTGCCGCGATGCGGACCGCCGTCGTTCGCCATGGCGACACGCTACCCCGCTGCAGCATCGGACTGGCCGGGCGCGCCGGGTTCCGCCGCGCTCGGGGACGTCCACGCTCGCGACCGGCCGATCTCCCGTCGGCGCAGCGACAGTCCGCGGTGGTCCGGAGCAGAAACGGCGGACGCCGCGTGTCCCCTCGACGATCGCTCAGTGAGACAGGGGCAGGCGGAAGGTGCAGCTGCCAGGATGGAAGAGTCGGATACCAGCGGCAGAGGGCGCGAGTGGAAGCAACTTGGCCGCTGTGGGTCGTCGGAGGCGCTTTCGTCCTGGTCGGCGTGATCTTCGCAGCAGACCCGGAAGAGAGGCGCGAGTTCTTCGCGCGGCAAGTCCGGTTCCTCCACGGTGATCAAGCTGCGCAGCGATACCGCCGTTTGCCAGTGGGCCTCTTTCGAGCGCTGGCTCTCGCCCTGGTAGGTGTGGGAGTCGTGTTCGGCTGCCTCGCGGCCGGACTGCAATGACGTTTGGTACGGGGCGATCCGAACGGGCGGCATCGGAGCTCGCTGCGGCTCTTGCCGATCAGCAAGCGAGACCCACGAAGAGCGTCGTCCAGCGTCCCGCCAGACGATCGACTACCGTCTCGGACCGAGCCGGTAGGTCGGTGCGTTGACGGAACCGATGGGCGATTGATCCGCCGTCCCGCTGGTCGATCGGCTCTTGAGACAGGCTCTCGTCGCTCTTCTAGCTAGGCAGCGGACGGCACGGATGAGTGGCGGGTGGCGGCCGCCCAGGTACCGGTACCACGGGAGCGCGGTCAAGAAACGCCCGTCTGGTGTTCTGGCCGTGCTCGTGCCGACGCGTGGTTATGGGCGGTAGTCGTCGTGTCCGTCGGGCTTGTTGAGGGGCAACTGTCGAGGCCACTGCCTGCCGTCGGAGCCGGCGAACACACCGATGATGCCGCGGATGATCGCGCTGAAGATCGTTGCTACCCAGCCTCGTTTGCGGGGGTCCTCGAAACCGTCATCGCCGTAGGGGCGGTCGTAGTTCGGATTCGGCGTGGTTCCTCCTACCGCTGATCGTCCATGCTACCGAGGGACCATTTCAGGCCACGGCGGATCAGCTCAGGACGCACTTGAGCTGGCTCTTGCCGTAGTGGCCGTACCAGTGCCACATGCACTGCGGCGAGACTCGCTTTGGAGAGAAGTGGTGTGGAATGGCCGCCGTCCTGGGCCGATGACGAGGACGCACCGGAGCGGTTGGCGCGGGCCAACACGATCGCTACCACTCTGGCCGGCGGGTCGGAGCCAGCAGCGTCTGGTATCTCCCGTCCCCGCTCACGCCCAAGTGGTTCCGTGACGCACGCCGGGCCTGGCGTCACTGAAGTCCGAGCGACGCAGATGTTGGATGTCACTGGACTTTGGGCTCGTCACCTTACTTAAGGTGGAGCTTCACTGCTCAGAGCCTGCTTCCTGGTTCGAGCCTCGGCAACGTTCCTTGTGGTGCTTCAGTCGATCAGTCCTTCGATCCCGTACCCGTAACAGATGTGCACGGCCGTCTCGGCGCGGAGCCCCTCGGCGGCGCGTTCGAGCGCGGCCACGCCCCAGTCCTGCACCTCGTCGTGGAAGACGGTGAAGGCGGGCTCGTCGAACTGGATGATGTCGACGCCGGCGGCTTCGAGCTCCTTTGCTGTAGCGACCGACGGCTCCCTCACGTCATCGCATCCGCGAGGTAGACGACTTCGTCCCCAAACTGGTACACAAGTACATCAACCAACAGATTGGAGTTCGAAGATGAAGTTCAAGGGAAAGTTCGCGGCTTCCGCTGCGGCCGTGGCGGTCGGTGGTGGGTTCCTGCTCGCTGCGCCGGCGCACGCTGCTCCCACGTCCTACGAGCAGTCCAGCGCGATGGCAGAGGTCGTGGCGCACGGTGCGGCGTCGTCGACGTCCGCTGACCCAGAGGAGCGCGGAGTGGTGGGCGTGGCGAAGGCTCTGGCCGCCGGGTTCAAGGCGGCCACTGCACCGCAGGCGGCTGGGAACGTCGCTCGTCTCGCGAGCGTCCTCGGTTTCGCCGCGGAGGCACCGCAGAGCTCGGCGCAGCTCGAGTCTGCCTACTTCGATCGCTGACGGGTCCGAAGGGGCCCGCCCCTACGGCGGGTCCTTTCCCTCCGGAGGGAACAATGCAGAAGACCTTGTTGGCTGCTGCTGGACTGGCAGCCGCGGGAACGTTCGGCGCGTGCGCACTCGTCCTGGCTGGTCCGGTCACGCCGATCAAGTTCGACGTTGGTCCGGTGGCTTCCCTGCTGAACCCACACCTCTCCCAGAACTGGCAGCTCTTCGCGCCGGATCCCATCAGCGACGAGCGCGGCGTCATCGCTCGCATCCGGTGCCAGGGCGAGGAGACGAAGTGGACCGACATCTCTTCGTCCGCCATCGCGCGGACCCAATCGTCGAGGTTCTTCCCGGATCGCGAGAGCCGGATCGTCAGTAATGCGCTCGTTGAGCGCTTCGCGCAGGACGACATCAGCAAGCGACTTGAGACCAGAGGCAAGGAAGACCTCGTGCCCTCCGACGTCAGCACGCAGCGACGTGCAGAGCGGGTGTTGGCTCGCTACGCGGCACACCGGATCCCGTGCCCGTCTCCGCACGACCCTGATGACGGGCCGTCCGCCGTGCAACTCCGGTACGTCGTCCAACCCCTCACGCCGTGGTCGGAGCGCAGCGACGGTTCGGCTCGCGCGGAGCCCCGGACCACGGACTCTGAATGGATCCCCTTGTGATCCGTGCGCTCGGCTGCCGAGTCGGCGTCGTTGCCGACTGGATGGTGGACGCACCTCGTGCGACCACCGCCCTGAGCCTGCTCAGGACGGTGATCGGAGTGGTGTCGGTTGCGCTGTATATCAGGCAGTATGCGTGGCGATCGACGTTCTTCGGCCCGGACGGCGTCTACGGGCTCGACGGCATCCGCGAGTACACGGCGCGGATCGGGACGTGGAGCATCTACGCCGCGTCTGATTCGGTGGTGTTCTTCGAGATCGTCTTCCACATCGGACTGGTGGTCGCGCTGCTCGTGACCTTGGGCGTTGGTGGCCGTCCAGTCCTCGCAGCGCACTACGTGCTCCTCTGGTCGCTCTACATGGCGAACCCGGCGTTCATGGACGGCGGCGATGCCCTGGCAGCGTCAGCAGTGCTCTTCCTCCTGCTGACCAGGTGCTACTCCGCTTTCACCATCGTCGAGAGACGGCGGAAGCGTGAGACAGGCCCATTCGCGTCGGTCCTCAACAACACCGGGCTCCTGTTCCTGGTGACCCAGGTGACGGTCGTCTACCTCATGGCTGGCTTGTACAAGGTGCAGGGCGAGCTCTGGCAAGACGGCACGGCGCTGTACTACATCCTCAACGTCCCGGAGTTCTTCCTTCCGGGGATCACCCCGTTGCTCGTGCAGTCCGATTGGCTGATGGTCATCGGGGCCTACGCCACTGTGTTGACTTCGGTGTTCTTCCCCGTCCTCGTCTTCTTCCGTGCGGGGCGACCCGTGGCCGTGACGGCGATGCTCACCTTCCACTTGGCGATCGCCGTGCTCATGGGCCTGACATCGTTCGCTCTCGTGATGGCCGCGTTCGATCTCCTCTTCGTGAACGCCCATGTCGTGAGCTTCCATCGTCGAGCCCGATCGCTGTGCGGCGGTGCTGCCGCCCGCCTGACGGCCCGTCTGCAGAAAGTGGGACATGGTGCGGAATCCGCTTGAGAGCTCCGGACACTGGCGCGCGAGTCTTCGCGCGGCCGACGGCTGGCGAACCGTCCGTGAGCCCCGCGGGCCGTACGCCACCGCTTCGCTGCTCGAGTGGGGCAGCATCACGAAGGGACTCGTCGGCACGACGGCCTGGCTCACACTCGAGGTCGAGCGGCCGGTCGTGCACTACCTCCCGGGTGTGCCCGACGCCGAGATGACCGTTGCTGACCTCGTCCACCACACCTCCGGGTTGCCGCGGCTTCCGGCCACGATGCGCAACGGCCCGTTCGGCGACCCGTACCGAAAGGCCGTCGGCGTTCCCCTGGAGCCGGCAGCTGCGGTGCCGGTCGCACCCCGCGGCCGCTTCGTGTACTCGAACCTCGGGTACGCGCTCCTCGGCGCAGTGCTCGACGAGGTACACGGCGACTGGTTCGCCGCCGTGCGCCAGCTGGCCCTCGAGCCGGCGGGCATCAGCTCTGCGGCACTCGCACCCGCTCCGGGAGAGTGCGTGGTGCCGAAGCTCTTCGGTCGGGCTATCAGGCCGTGGGTGCTCGGGAAATCATCGTTCGCGGCGGCCGGCGGCGTCTGGTCCACGTTCGACGATCTCTGTCGCTATGCCGACTGGGCGCTCGAGCCTGGCGCTGGGCGCTCTCGCACGGTGAGTTGGCAGCGGGAAGGGGCATCGATCTGGATCAACGGAGAGGTGCGAGCGGCAGGAGCGGTCATTGCCAGTGCGGCAGGAGTCACCGCCGCGGTCCACACGCTCGCGAAGGCTCCGCATGCGGCCGATGCGATCGCCACGGCGCTCATCGAGCAGGAGGTGCGGCGGTAGCGTGACGGCTCACCATCGCGCCGATGGCCATGGCCGGAGCGCCCCTCATCTGCCGCGCGTTGCAGAGCGCTGCCGGCTCCAGCATCAGCATTCAACGGCCAGGCGCGTGCTCGGCCGTTCTGGGAAAGGGATAGAAGATGGTCCTCGTCGAGACGGTTGCTGCGGTGTTGACCGTGGTCTTTGTCGTGTTGCCCGCGCGTGGCGTCATCGGCCGGAACTCGTTCGTCGGTGTTCGCACGCGAGCGACGATGCGAGACGCAGCAACCTGGCGCCGAGGGCACCAGGCTGCTGTCCTACCGACCAGCGTTGCTGCCGGTGGCGTCGTCGCGCTCGGACTGGCCGCCGCTGTGACGGGGCGGACGAACGACGCGTCCGCGGTGATCCTCTGCGCTGCCGTGCTGCTTGCCGGAGGGTTGTGGAGCGTGGCCGCTGCGCGGCGGGCAGTCCGGTAGGCACCTCATGCTTCGCGTTGATGGCCCCGTTGCTCCCCAGCCAGGGGCGGCGAGGGCGCGCTGGACTCCGGTCCTGATCTTCACAGTCCTGGCCTGTGGTCTCGGATGGCTCGTCTGCCTCCCCTTGTGGATCGATCCGGCAGGCTTGGCATCGGCACACGCGTTGTGGGTACTGCCGATGATGATGTTCACACCCTGCGGAGCAGCAGTGATCGTCGTGCTTCAGCAACGTGTTCCGGTGCGGCAGGCTCTCCGACAGCTCGGAGTCGTACCGGTTCGACCCGTCGGGAAGGCCCTGCGCTTCACGCTCGTCGCGATCGTTTTGCTGCCGTTCGTCGTCGTTGCTGGCATCGCAGTCGCCGCGATCCTGCATCTCGTCCGCCTCGACCTAGACACGTTCAGCGGATTCGCCGCGCTGCTTCCCGAAGAAGCTCGCGACATCGCGCCGATCGGAGTACTCGTTCTCGTGCAGGTCGTGTCGATCCCGATCGCTGCGATACCGAACGGGGTACTTGCATTCGGTGAGGAAGTCGGGTGGCGCGGTTTTCTGCTCCCTGCCCTCCGGCCTCTCGGCAACTGGCCCGCCGTGCTGATCACCGGCATTGTGTGGGGCGTTTGGCACAGCCCGATCATCTTGCTGGGCTACAACTTCGATCGTCCAGACCTGTTCGGGGTCTTCCTGATGATCGTCGGAGCCACGGCCGTCGGAACGTTCCTCGGCTGGCTCCGCATCTGGAGTGGATCCCTCTGGCCCGCCGTTCTCGGGCACGGTGCGTTGAACGCAGCGGGCGGTCTCGTGCTGCTGTTCTCCTCTGCGGAATACCCGCCTGACCCCGCCCTCGCGGGCCCGCTCGGCGTGGGGACCTGGATTGCCGCAGCGGTGTTCGCAACGATCGTCATCGCTTGCTCACGTCGATTCGGTGATCGCTCGGACCGCGACCGCGACCGGGTTCGTGGACGCGGCGACGGGTGAAACCAGTACCAACACGACCTGACGGTCGGACGGCAGCCGCGCCTCCAGTCAGGATCGAGAGCCGAGCGCCCTGCCGACGCAACGAACAGGGCGGGCAGTGGCTAGCGCCCGGCCGGGACGGCGGCGCCGGCGAGCTCTGCTCGCACGATGTCCGCGCCCGCGGACAGCGCACTGAGCTTGTCCAGCGCCGCACCCCGCGCCAGGGGAGCCATCCCGCAGTTCGAGCTCGGGATGAGCTTGTCCGCGTCGACGAATTCGAGGGCCCGACGGAGCACCTCCGCGACCTCCTCCGGCGTCTCCACGGTCTCGGTCGCGACGTCGATCGCCCCGAGCATGACCTTCTTCCCGCGGATCAGTTCGACGAGGTCGAGGGGGACGTGGGAGTGGATGCACTCCAGCGAGACGATGTCGATCGACGACTGCTGCAGGAGTGGGAACGACTGCTCGTACTGCCGCCACTCCGCGCCGAGCGTCTCCTTCCACTTGTTGTTCGCCTCGATGCCGTACCCGTAACAGATGTGCACGGCCGTCTCTGCGCGGAGCCCCTCGGCAGCGCGTTCGAGTGCGGCCACGCCCCAGTCCTGCACCTCGTCGTGGAAGACGGTGAAGGCGGGCTCGTCGAACTGGATGATGTCCACGCCGGCGGCTTCGAGCTCCCGTGCTTCTTCGTTGAGGATCGTGGCGAACTCCCACGCCAGCTTCTCGCGGCTCTTGTAGTGCTGGTCGGAGAGCGTGTCGATCATGGTCATCGGGCCGGGGAGCGCCCATTTGATCGGCCGGTCGGTCTGGGCCCGCAGGAACGCGGCGTCCTCGACGAAGACGGGCTGGCGACGGCTCACCGCACCGACGACGGTCGGGACGGCCGCGTCGTACCGGTCACGGATCCGGACGGTCTCCTTGCGCTCGAGGTCGACGCCGTCGAGGTGCTCGATGAACGTCGTCACGAAGTGCTGCCGGGTCTGCTCACCGTCGCTGACGATGTCGATGCCGCGACGCTCCTGCTCGTGGACGGCGGTGCGGAGCGCGTCCTGCTTGCCCTCGGTGAGCGCTGCCCCTTCGAGCTGCCAGGGGGACCAGAGCCGCTCGGGCTCGGCGAGCCAGGACGGTTTCGGCAGGCTACCGACGATCGAGGTGGGCAGAAGAGTGTTCATGCGTGTGAAGGTCCAGTCGGTCAGTGGGTGAGGGCGGTGTGCTCGGAGGCCCACCGTTCGAGGAGCGCCCGGTGCGGCGTCACGAGGTGCTCCTCGGTGTACCGGCCCTGCGTGATCCCGAGTCGGCTGCGCTCCTCCCGGTCGTAGGTGACGGGAGGCGTCGAGAAGTCCGTGTGGTCCAGGGTCGGACGGTACGTGCTCGGCGCGACCGCGTTCGCGCTGTAGATCTCCGGCCGGTAGATCTTCTGGAACGTCTCCATGGTGGCGATCGTGCCGATGAGCTGCAGGTCCGAGTAGTCGCTGACGAGGTCGCCGCGCGTGTAGAACGCGAGCGGCGCCTTCCCGCCCGGCGGCCTGAAGTAGCGCACCTGCATGCCCATCCGCCCGAAGTAGTCGTCGGTGAGCGAGGAGTGCTCGTGCTCGTACTCGGCACCGAGGACCGGGTGGACGGAGCCGGTCTGCCGGTAGGTCTGGCTCGTGGAGACGCTGATGCACACCACAGGTTCCGCGGAGAAGTGGTCCTGGAACGCGGAAGACTCCAGGAACCGCTGGAAGAGCGCCCCGTGCAACTGACCGAAGTCGTCCGGGATGGTGGGCGACGACAGCGACGGCAGCAGGACTGAGAAGTCGTAGTCCCGGAGGTACGACGAGAAATTGTTGCCCAGGATCCCCTGGTGGCGCTCGCCGGTGCGCCGGTCGAGGATCGCGACGTCCAGCATCTCGAGCAGCGGGAAGGACTGAGCCGAGCCCCGGTCCTCGAACTCCATCGTGACCGAGACGATGTCGAGTTCGACGCGGTACCGGTCGCCGTCCGGGTTGTCCAACGCCCCGGAGCGCGACGCGAGGTCGTTGCAGCGACGGTCGATCATGGCGAGCGCGCTGCGGAGGTTCTGCTGGCGGTGCTCGCCGCGCGCCAGGTTGGCGAAGTTCGTGGTCAGCCGGGAGCTGTCCGCGGGGGAGTAGTCCTCGTCGAACCGGGTCCGGGTGATGCTGAAGGTGAGGTCGTTCGCCATGGTCGGCAGTCCGTACGTCGAGCGGCCCGTGGGCACTGTGGAAGGGGTCCCTCGATGATGCCGGGATGTCAGGGCATCGGGTAATCCGGATGAACTATGGGCTGGTATAGCCTCAGCCTATGGGCCGGGTTTCGAACGACATCACGCTGCAGCAGCTGCGGTACTTCATCGAGGTCGCATCGGAGGGCTCGATCAGCGCGGCGGCCGATCTGCTCTACGTCGCGCAGCCGACCCTGTCCGCGGCGATGAAGGACCTCGAGACACGGATCGGGCGCGCCCTCTTCACCCGATCGGCCCGGGGAGTCGTGCTCACCGTCGACGGCGTCGAGTTCCTCGGCTACGCCCGTCAGGTCGTCGAGCAGGTCTCCCTCCTCGAGCAGCGCTACGTCGGGCGGCAGCCGTCGCGTCGTCTGCTCGGGGTGTCGGCCCAGCACTACTCGTTCGCCGTGGAGGCCTTCGTCCGGATGGTCGAAGGAGCGGCGGCGGACGAGTACGAGTTCTCGCTCCGTGAGACGCGCACCTGGGACATCATCGAGGACGTCCGCACGCTGCGGAGTGAGGTGGGCATCCTCTACCGCAACGACTTCAACCGGCAGGTCCTCGGGAAGCTGATGCGAGACGCCGGGGTCGTGTTCACGCCGCTGTTCGTCGCGGAGCCGCACATCTTCGTGGCCCGGCGGAACCCGCTCGCGTCACGGGCACGCGCGACGCTCGCCGACCTCGCGGACCTCCCTCGACTCACGTTCGACCAGGGCGCGAACAACTCCTTCTACCTGGCGGAGGAGATCCTGTCGACGATGTCCAGCAAGCGGGAGATCCGCGTCTCGGACCGGGCGACGATCTTCAACCTGATGATCGGCCTCGGCGGCTACACGATCTCGACCGGTCTCATCAGCGACGACCTCGATCCCGAGATCGTCGCCATCCCCCTCGACGTCGACGAACGCATCGAGATCGGCTGGATCGCCCACGCCTCGGTTCCTCTCACCGTGCAGGCGCAGACGTACCTGGACGAGTTGCGGGCAGTGGTCACCAGCTACGGCGTCGAGCCGCTCGGGTAGGCAGGCGGCAGCCGACGGACGTGTGCTGACTGCGCGCGCGGTGACCAGCCTGGAGGCGCGACATGCGTCCGTCAGGAGGGTCGCGCCTCCAGTCCGTCACGTCGCACCGCGGATGGTGCGGACCGCTGTGGGTGCTGCCGTGCCGGTGCAGCGACCCCTGATCGCGGACTCCGCGTCCGACAGTCGATCGATCCTCGATGCAGCGCTCGGTGCCCGCTGTCCCTCAGTCAGCGTGATTGCCCCGCGGTCAACCGGCGTGTGTGCCTTTCGGGGTGCGCCAGTCTCGTGTCCGCGACCACCTGCGGTGCCGAGCGTCACCACGGAGCCCGACCGCATCGAGCAACGTCGATGCGGTCGTCGGGGCCGCGTCAGCCGCGCTGGTCAGGCGTTGTCCGTGTAGGACGTGACAGGAGCCGTGGGGTGCAACACCGCGTGCACGATTGCCTGGATCGCGAACTCGCTCGCTGCAGCGAGGTCGACTGCTTCCGGATCGAGAAGCCACTGCAGTTGCAGCCCGTCCATCACTGCGAGGATGGACGCCGAGGCGTTGTCGATGGCGTGAGCGTCGGAGACGCCCTCCTGGTCGCAGAGTTCCCGAAACGCCTTGTCGATGTCCGCGCGCAGCGTCTTGTAGCGGTTCTCGAAGTACGCCCGCGCGGGGTGATCGTCGGTGACGGATTCTGCCGAGAGGACCGTGTACACCTGCACGATTCCTGGCCGGAGGCTGTTTCGCAGGCTCGTTCTGACAAGGTGCGCGAACAAGGCCGGTCCGCCCGGCATCTGCTGATCGAACAGGTGCGCCACGTCGTCGCGGTCGCGGAACTCCAACACCTCTCGGAGCAGCGCGTCCTTCGACCCGAAGTGATGCAGCACTCCGGCTCGGGTCATCCCGACCCGCTCCGCGATGTCAGCCAGCGTGCCGTTCGTTGAGCCCTTCGCGCCGAAGGTCTCCATCGCCGCCCGAAGGATGTCCAGTCGTCGTCGCTCGGTCTCCGGGCGCGGGGTGATGCTGCTAGCCGTCGTCATCTTGGCACCAATCTCCCGCAGTGGGTCGGCATGAAGTTACCACGATCGCATCGCCTGCTGTCCGGTCAGTAAGCCGCTTGCTTTCTGGTCAGTAAGTAGGTTACCGTCTGGGCCAGTCACCTGCTCGACAGGTTGCGGAAACAATGTCGTTCCCACGGAAGAAGCGAAGATGCTCAAGAAACACCTGATAGCGGCGACCGCCGTTCTCGCCCTGGGTGCGTTGGCGCTCACTGGTTGTGCCGGCGGCGGGCAGGGCGGCTCGAACGGTTCAGCCAACTCGTCGCTCACCATCGCGAAGCCCGACGGCTCGGCCGTGCTCGCGACGCAGATCAACAATCCGTTCATCAGCACGGGCTCCGGGCAGTCCCTCGGCTACAACCGCATGATCTTCGAACCGCTCGCGATGGTGAACCCGGTCGGCAAGAACGAGACCACCCCGTGGCTGGCGTCCAAGGTGCAGTGGAACAAGGACTTCACGCAGCTGACCGTGACCCCGCGGTCAGGTGTGAAGTGGAGCGACGGGAAGCCCTTCACAGCGGACGACATCGTCTTCACCTACAACCTCATCAAGAACAACCCGGCGCTCGACCTGGCAGGCCTGAAGCTCGCCAGCGTTGCGAAGGACGGGGGCAACGTCGTGCTGAAGTTCACCGAGTCGAAGTTCGTGAAGCAGGGCGACGTCCTCCAGGTGCAGATCGTTCCGGAACACCAGTGGAAGAACATCAAGGACCCGACCAAGGACGCCGTCAAGGACGCCGTCGGAACCGGCCCGTACACGATCTCGACCTTCTCGTCGCAGGGCGTCGTGCTGAAGGCCCGCACCGACTACTGGGGCGGGAAGGTCCCGGTTGCGCAGTTGAAGTACCTCGAGTACAACGACAACACCGGCCTGCTCCGTGGCCTGCAGAACGGTGAGACCGACTGGGCGCAGATCTTCATCACCGACTACAAGAAGAACTACGTCGCCAAGGACAAAGAGCACAACGTCTTCTGGGGCGCGAACATCCTCAGCCCGGACATGATCACCGTCAACACCACGAAGGCGCCGTTCGACAACGTCGCGTTCCGCAAGGCCGTCAACATGGTGGTCGACCGCAAGGCGCAGGCCGAGAAAGCCCGCAGCAACGCCGGTCCCGAGCTCAAGAACGTCACGGGCATCCCGCAGCCGACCGGTGACCAGTACATCGCCGACAAGTACAAGGACTCCGAGTTCACGATCGACGTCGCGGGTGCCAAGAAGGTGCTGACGGACGCCGGATACACCTGGAAGGGCGGCGCCCTGATGGACCCGTCCGGTAAGGCGGTCTCCTTTACCCTGCAGAACCCGCAGGGCTGGAACGACTACGTCACCGGTATCCAGCTCATCGCCACGCAGGTCAAGAAGACCCTCGGTGCTGACGTGAAGGTCGCGACTCCGGACGCGGACACCTGGACTTCGAACATCGCAACCGGAAACTTCGACGCGGCGCTGCACTGGACCGGCTCCGGATCGAACCCGTGGCACATCTACGACGACACGATGAACGGCGCCTACCTCGAGCAGGAGTCCGGCGGGCAGGTGGCGGACAACTTCGGTCGGTACAACAACCCCGAAGCGACCAAGCTCCTCAAGGAGTACGCCGCCGCCTCCGACGAGGCCACCCGCAAGTCGCTGCTCGACCAGATCCAGACGATCTTCGTCGATGACGTGCCGGCCATCCCGATCGGTACGCACCCGCAGCTCGGTGAGTACAACACCCGGAAGTTCACCGGCTGGCCGAGCGAAAGCAACCAGTACGCGACGGCCGACCCGACGCAGCCCTGGGCAGTGCAGGTGCTGATGCAGCTGAAGCCCGTGAAGTAGCACTCACGTCCTCTCGGGGCGGCGCCGAGCATCTCGGTGCCGCCCCTCACTGTTCAGCAGGAAAGCGACAAGACCATGACAGAAACACTCCTTTCCGTGCGCGATTTCTCCGTCGTGTACGACGTGGACCCGCCCGTGCAGGCGGTGAAGAACGTGAACCTCGAAATCGGTCGCGGTGAGATCGTCGGGCTCGCCGGTGAGAGCGGCTGCGGGAAGACCACACTCGCCTACGGCGTCCAGCGCCTGCTCCGTCCGCCGGCCGTCATCACCAGCGGCAACGTGACCTTCCACGACAAGGACGGCACTGACGTCGACCTCAACACCCTCGACGTCGAGCGGATGCGGCGATTCCGCTGGGACAAGATCTCGATGGTGTTCCAGGGCGCGATGAACGCACTCAACCCGGTTGCCACCATCGGGTCGCAGCTCGAGGACGTGTTCGAGGTGCACCGGCCGGATCTGAGCCGCGCCGAGCGACGCCGCGCCACCGTCGAGCTGCTCGAGATCGTGAAGGTCGGCGGACAGCGCAGGCGCTCGTACCCCCACGAACTCTCCGGCGGCATGCGCCAGCGCGTCATGATCGCGATGGCGCTGGCGCTTCGGCCCCAGCTGATGGTCATGGACGAACCGACGACCGCGCTCGACGTGCTCGTCCAGCGCGAGATCCTCCGTCAGATCTCCCAGCTCCGCCATGAGTTCGGGTTCTCGGTCGTCTTCATCACCCACGACCTCCCCCTGCTCCTGGAGATCAGCGACCGCATCGCGATCATGCGCGAGGGCGAAATCGTCGAACTCGCCACCGCAGAGCAGATCTGGAACCGCCCGCAGCACGAGTACACCCAGAGGCTTCTCGCCTCCTTCCCGCGCCTCACCGGTCAGAAAGGGGTGGTTGCACGATGACGACCCTCGAGTTCAGAAACGTCACCAAGGTCTACAACGTCCGGGGCTCCGGGCAGCTGAAGGCATTGGACGACGTCAGCTTCGCCCTCGCGTCCCATCAGACCATCGGTCTGGTCGGGCAGTCCGGTAGCGGCAAGTCGACCATCGCGAAGATCCTCACGCAGCTCGAACGACCCACCAGCGGCACCGTGCTCCTCGACGGCAAGCCGATCCCGACGTTCGGCAAGGGGCTACGCAAGTACCGACAGCAGCTGCGGATGGTGTTCCAGGATCCGTTTGCCTCGCTCAACCCGTACCACTCGATCCGACATCACGTCGAGCGTCCCCTCCGGCTCGACCATGTCGTGCCGTCCGCCGACGTCGACGCTGAAGTGCGGCGCCTGCTCGAACGTGTCCGGCTCGACGCTGACGCCGTCATCGACCGCCGACCCCACGAACTCTCCGGGGGCCAGCGACAACGCGTCGCGATTGCCCGAGCGCTTGCCTCACGACCGGCGTTGCTCGTTGCCGACGAGCCGGTGTCGATGCTCGACGTCTCCATACGTCTCGGTGTCCTCGGGCTGCTCTCCGAACTCCAGCGCGAGGAAGGGCTGGGCGTCCTGTACATCACGCACGACCTCGCCACAGCACGCCACTTCAGCGACGAGATCATGGTCCTCAACCAGGGCCGGGTCGTCGAACGCGGCCCAGCAGACGAAGTCATCTTGAACCCGAAGGACCCGTACACGCGCGAACTGCGCGCCGCATCGCCGGACCCGGAGAAGCACTTCTCGGAGCTCGCGGCGCAGAACGCAGGAGGTGCGCTGTGAGCGCAGACGTCCAGACCCCCGTCGAACAGGCGCCGGTCGACCCCACCCTCGTCGGGACCACCGCCGCGAAAGCGGACGGACAGCGGAGTCGTGTTCCGTGGCGGTTCATCGGTGGCCGAGTGCTGTTCTACGCCTTCACGTTGTGGGCGGCCATCACCCTGAACTTCTTCCTGCCGCGCATGCTCAAGGGCGACGCGGTGCAGGCCTTCATGGCCCGGAGCCAGGGGCAGATCACGCCGGAGGCGGAAAAGGCGCTCCGTGCGCTCTTCGGCCTCGACAAGTCGGTTCCGCTCTGGGAGCAGTACCTGAACTACTGGAACATGCTCCTCCACGGCAACCTCGGCATCTCACTCTCCACCGGTCTCGCTCCGGTGGGAGACGCAATCGCTTCAGCTCTGCCGTGGACCCTCGGCTTGGTCGGCGTTGCAACGATCATCTCGTTCCTCGTCGGTACCGCCCTCGGCGCCGTCATCGGGTGGCGACGCGGCAGCCGCCTCGACGCCTTCGTTCCCGTGACGACGTTCCTCGGGACGGTGCCTTACTTCTGGCTCGGGCTCATCTTCATCGCGGTGTTCTCCACCGCTTTCGGTTGGTTCCCCGCCGGCCACGCATACGAGATCGGGGTGGAACCAGGCTGGAACGGCGACTTCATCGGACAAGTGGTCTCCCACGCGGTCCTGCCTGTCATCACCATCGTCATCGTGTCGCTCGGCGGCTGGGTCCTCGGGATGCGCAACATGATGCTCACCGTGCTCGACGAGGACTACATCACGGTCGCGCAGGCGAAGGGCATGCCCAACCGTTGGGTGCTCTGGAAGTACGCCGCGCGCAACGCGGTGCTCCCGCAGATCCAGAGCTTCGCGCTCGCGATCGGGTTCATCGTCGGCGGCACCCTGGTGATGGAGATGGTCTTCTCCTACCCCGGCATCGGTCTGCTGCTCCTCAACGCCACGAACGCCAAGGACTACGCGCTGATGCAGGGCATCTTCCTCGTCCTGGTGCTCGCCGTCCTCGTCGCGAACGTCATCGCCGACATCGCGTACGCCATCCTCGATCCCCGCACCCGCCAGACGGAGGCCTGATCATGACCAAACCCGCCGAGAAGACCCCCGTCATCATCCAGCCTGTCGGTGCAGGGGCCCCCGAGACCGCCGCGGTCCTGACCGATGGACCGGGGGACCGCGCAACGCATGGTGAGCGGACCTTCCTGTCGCAGCTCCGCGCGTCGCTGGCGATGTTCAGCAATCCGAAGTCCGCGACCGGTCTGATCATCCTCGGAGTGTTCATCCTCGTCGCGATCTTCGCTCCGCTGATCGCGCCGACCGACCCGAACGCGCAGAACCTCAACGCGACCCTGCAGCCACCGTCCTTCCAGCACCTGCTCGGCACCACCCACATCGGGCAGGACGTGTTCAGCCAGCTGGTCTACGGCACCCGCGGCGTACTCGTCGTCGGCTTCCTCGCCACCATCATGGCGACGGTCGTCGCGATCGCCGTCGGCGTCACCGCCGGGTACCTGCGAGGTTGGAAGAGCGAATCGCTGTCCGCACTGTCGAACGTGTTCCTCGTCATCCCCGGCCTGCCGCTGATGATCATCGTCGCCTCGCAGTTCCAGGACCCGCCGCTCTGGATCATCGCCGCCGTACTCGGATTCACCGGCTGGGCGTGGGGCGCCCGAGTGCTCCGCGCGCAGACGATGTCGCTCCGGAACCGGGACTTCATCCAGGCCGCACGAGCGAACGGTGAGCCGCTGCACCGCATCATCCTGGTCGAGATGCTGCCGAACCTCATGGCGATCATCGCGTCCAGCTTCGTCGGCACCATGACCGCCGCCGTGCTCGGCCTCACGACGCTCGCCTTCATCGGCGTGATCCCGGTCTCCAACCTCAACTGGGGGACCATCCTGTTCTGGGCTCAGCAGAACAACGCATTCCCCGACTACTGGTGGTGGTACGTCCCCGCCGGCCTCTGCATCGCGCTGCTCGGCGTGGCACTGTCGCTCATCAACTTCGGCATCGACGAATACGTCAACCCGCGCCTCCGATCGGCAGGCGAACGCGCCCGTCTGATGAAGAGGAAGGGCATGAACGTCCATGCTGCTGTCACGCAGGTGCGGGCGGTCCCCGGTGTCAGCTCCACAGCCAAGGGAAACGACGCATGACCTCCACACTTCCAACCACGACGCCGGCGCTGCCCTACCGTGACGCATCCCTGCCGACCGCGGAACGCGTCGACGACCTCCTCGGACGGATGACCGTCGAGGAAAAAGTCGGGCAGATGCTCCAACTCGACGCCCGCGACGATCTCCGTGACCATGTGCTCCGTCGTCACGTCGGATCCGTTCTGCACACGTCGCCGGAACGCATCGTCGAGGCGAACCGGCTCACCGCCGAGACTCGGCTGCAGATCCCGCTGCTCGTCGGTGAAGACTGCATCCACGGGCACTCCTTCTGGCCAGGTGCGACCATCTACCCGACCCAGCTCGGTATGGCCGCGAGTTGGGACGCCGGGCTCCTCGAGCGGGTCGCTCGCGCGACCGCGGAGGAAGTCGCCGCAACCGGAGTGCACTGGACGTTCTCCCCGGTGCTGTGCATCGCCCGCGATCTGCGGTGGGGGCGCATCAGCGAGACCTTCGGCGAGGACCCGTACCTGATCGGGGAGCTCGCGAGCGCGATGGTCCGTGGCTACCAGGGCGCGGGACTGGCCGACCCGACCGCGATCCTCGCGACGGCGAAACACTTCGCCGGCTACTCGGAGACCCAAGGCGGCCGTGACGCCAGCGAAGCGGACATCTCTCGTCGGAAGCTCCGCAGCTGGTTCCTGCCGCCGTTCGAGCGGGTCGCCCGGGAGGGATGCCGGACGTTCATGCTCGGCTACCAGAGCACCGATGGTGTACCGATCACCGTCAACGACTGGCTGCTCAGCGACGTCCTCCGCGGCGAGTGGGGGTACACCGGCACCCTCATCACCGACTGGGACAACGTCGGCCGGATGGTGTGGGAGCAGCGGGTGCAACCCGACCATGTGCACGCAGCTGCTGCCGCAGTTCGCGCCGGCAACGACATGGTGATGACCACCCCGCTGTTCTTCGAAGGGGCGCTCGAAGCAGTCACGCGAGGGCTCCTCGATGAGGACGCATTCGATGCCGCCGTTGCACGCATCCTCACGTTGAAGTTCGACCTCGGCCTGTTCGAGGACCCCCGGCTGCCGCTCGCCGACCTCGACGCCGTCGTCGGCACGGAGCAGCATGCCGCGCTCAACCTCGAGGTTGCGCGTCGGTCGATCGTGCTGCTCGAGAACGACGGCACCCTGCCGCTCGACGAGTCGGCCCCGCTCCGTGTGGGCGTCGTCGGCCCGCTCGCGGACGACGCCCAGACCCAACTCGGTGACTGGGCCGGCGGATCCGGGCAAGCCGGATGGCTCGACGGACAGCCGCGGGACATGATCAGCACGGTGCTCGACGGGCTCCGAGCGGTCGACGGCTGGTCAGTGCAGCACGCCCGGGGTGCGGACATCCTGACGCTGCAGGACGACCCGCGCGGCCCGCTGTTCGAGGACGGTCAGCCACGCCCCCGCGTCGTCGTGCCGCGCCCCCCGGACCAACCGCTTCTCGACGAGGCCGTCGACATCGCTGAGGCCTCGGACGTCGTCGTCGCGGTCGTCGGCGACCGGATCGAACTCGTCGGCGAGGGTCGCTCGACGGCCACGCTGGAGCTGATCGGCGGGCAGAACGCGCTCCTCGACGCGGTCATCGCGACGGGGAAGCCCGTCGTCGTGGTGCTGCTCGCGTCGAAGCCGCTCGTACTGCCACGATCGGTTTCCCGCGCGGCCGCGGTGGTGTGGGCCGCGAATCCCGGCATGCTCGGAGGGCAGGCGCTCGCGGAGCTCCTGGCCGGACGGGTTGAGCCTTCCGGCCGACTCCCGATCTCGTTCGCTCGGCACGCCGGACAGCAGCCGACGTACTACAACCAGGTCCGAGGGCAGCACGGCGACCGGTACGCCGACCTCGTTCAAACGCCGGCTTGGGCGTTCGGCGAAGGGCTGTCGTACACGACCGTCGAGTACTCCGACGTGCGCCTGGAACGGACGGAACTCGCCGTGGACGACACCATCGTCGCCGAGGTGACGCTCCGCAACACGGGCAGCAGGCCGAGCCTGGAGACAGTGCAGGTCTACGTCCGCGACGTGGTCACGAGCGTGAGCTGGGCTGACCAGGAGCTGAAGGGTCACCTGCAGGTCCACGTTGCACCAGGACAGGCGGAGACGGTCCGGCTCGAACTGCCGGCGTCGGTGTGCTCGATCGTCGATGCGGCCGGCGTGCGACGAGTCGAGCCAGGGGAGTTCGAGCTCCTCGTCGGATCGTCCTCGCGGAAGGAACACCTGCTCGCGGCGCCGTTCGTGCTGCGCTGACCGTCGCGCTTGCCTCACCGCCCTGTGGCCCCGCCCATGTGAATGGGTGGGGCCACCGGTCTTCCCGGAACGAAACGACGCGGTCGGTGGCGGAGGATCGCAGCGGCCGCTCGGCACTCCCCGAACGGAGGCTGCTGTACCACGTTGCCTCCGCCGACCGTGGGGATCGATGCACGAGTCCGCGGGCAGACCGGCGCGAGATGCCGTCGATGAGAGGGCACAACCGACCTCAGCGACGTGTCGCGGCTTCGCTCCCGCTGTAGCCGTGCTCGATCAGGAACGCGTCCGTCTCGCCCGCGCTCGGCGCCGTGGCCGGCCCGCGCCGCGTGACCGCCAGTGCCGCCGCCGCGTTCGCCCGACGGACAGCGTCGAGCAGTGACTCCCCACGGGAGAGCGCCGCGACGAGCACACCGTCGTGCGCGTCGCCGGCACCGTTGGAGTCGACGGCGTCCACGGTGAACCCGGGGACGAGCGTCGCGGTGGCACCGGGCTCGACGACCCAGCACCCCGCTGCGCCGTCCCGGGCGAGGGCCGTGCCGCGTGCGCTCGCGGCGATCACGGTGACCGCGTCGGAGAGTCCCGCGGCTCCCGGTGCCATGAGCCGCGCCTCCCGTCCGTTCGCACTGACGACGTCGGTGCGCGCCATGACGGCGGCGAGCACCCTCGAATCGAGCGTGGCGATCAGGGGCGACGGGTCGAACACGACCCGGACGGACGACGGGATGGCGGGCAGCCACGCCGCGATCGCCGCGCCGTTCACCGGATGCGCGAGTCCGTAGCCCGAGACGAACACGGTGTCGTCGGGGCGAAGGTCGATTCGGTCGAGGTCCGCGCGGCCGAGGCGACCCTCGGCGCCGACGCTCGTGACGAAGGTCCGCTCCGTCGTCGCGTCGACGAGGGCGACGCAGTAGCCGCTGTCGACGTCGTCGAGGCCGGGCTGGACCACCTCGACGCCGGAGGACGTGAGCGCAGCGCGGACGACGTCGCCGAACGGGCCGGTGCCGTACTGGCCCGCGAACGCCACGTCGAGCCCGTCCCGCGCGGCGGCGACCATCGTGTTGAGGCCGCCGCCGGCGGTGATCTCGGAGGCGGAGGCGATGACGTCGCCACCGGGCTCCGGGATCGCGTCGACGCGCATGACGATGTCGACGACGACGTTGCCGACCGAGACGAGCCGCGGCATCAGGCGCGGGCCTCGACTGCAGGCTCGGCGAGGCCGGGGCTCTCGACCTGGCCGCGGGCTCCGCCGGTGAGCAGGTAGACGCCGGCGGCGACGATGAACGTGACGATCCAGCCGACGCCGTTCGCGCCGATCCAGGTCTTCGAGAACGCCCCGACGAACACGGGGTCCGCGTCGCCGACCTGCACCGAGGTGAAGAGGAAGCCGATCACGATCGCGACCAGCCAGGCGCCGAGGGCACCCCAGGCCACGCCACCGCGGTACCAGTAGCGTCCGCCGGCGCGCAGGTCGAGCAGCGCGACCGGATCGTACCAGCGGCGACGGACCATGTCGGCGATGAAGACGCCGAGCCAGGCGGTGATCGGGACGGCGAGCACCGAGATGAAGGTGATGAACGGCGCGTAGAAGCCGTCCGCGACGAGCATGAAGTACATCGCCCCGAGGGTGGTGACGACGACGTCGACCGTGACCGCCCAGACCCGGGGCACCTTGACGCCGAGGGTCAGCGTCGTGAGGCTCGCCGAGTACACGGACAGGTGGTTCGAGAGCAGCAGGCCGCCGAACGCCGCGATGAGGTAGGGGATCGCCATCCAGCTCGGCAGCAGGTCGCGGATCGCTGCGACCGGGTCGCCGGCCTGCGCGAGCGTCGGGTCACCGGCGGACACGAGGGCGCCGAGGCCGACGAGCACCACGAGCGGGATGCCGGCGCCGGCAGCGCTGGCGCTCACCAGCGCGCCGGCCTTCACCGACGTGCGGGTGTACCGCGCGATGTCGGCGCCCGCGGTCGCCCAGCCGATGCCGGTGCCGGCGGCGATCGTGCCGATGCCGATCGCCATCGCGGCGACGGGGCCGGCCGGCTGCGAGCCGACGACGTGCCAGTCGACGCGGAGCACCAGGAAGACCGCGACGAACACGTTGAGTGCACCGAAGATCCACGTCGCCCACTTCTGGACGGCGACGATGAACGCGTGGCCGAGTCCCGAGATGAGCACCGTCGCGGCGACGAACACCAGGATCGCGACGATCGTGAGCACCGGGTTCGCCTTGGCGTCGCCGTCGGTGCCGAACAGGATCGTGAAGAGCGAGAGCAGGACGAACGCGGCCGTGGTGGTGTTCACGGTCTCCCAGCCGAGGCGGGAGAGCAGTGACACCGCGGTCGGCCCGATGTTCCCGCGGACGCCGAAGACCGCGCGGCTCAGGGTCAGACCGGGGGCGCCGCCGCGGCGGCCGGCGATCGAGATGACGCCGACGACGGCGAAGGAGCCCGCGGCGCCGATCACTGCGACGAGGAGCGCCTGCCAGATGGTCAAGCCCTGGAACGCCACGAGGGTGGCCCCGAGCGGTAGCCCGAGGATGGAGATGTTCGCGGCGAACCAGACCCAGAACAGCGCACCGGGGCTGCCGTTCCGCTCGTCGTGCGGCACGGGTTCGATGCCGCGCTGTTCGATGCTCGTCAATGTGCCGCTGGAGAGCGTGGTGGTGGGGTCGGGCATGGGCTCCTCTTACGTCGTCGGAAGGGTGTGGGGGAGTGGGGTGGGGGACCGGGCGGTGGCGGTGGGGGGACGCCACCGCCCGGCGTCGGGTCAGGCCCGGTGACGGAGTGCGAGCAGTCCGTCGACCAGCGGGCCGAGTTCGAGGTGGTTGCGCGTCGTCACGGTGGTGACGGCATCGGCCGGCCACGCATCGGGTCCGTGCACGGCGCCGAGCACGGCGCCGGCCATCGCGGCGATCGTGTCGGTGTCGCCGCCGATCGACGCTGCGGTGCAGAGCGTCTCCCACGGGTCGAGGTCGAGACCGACGAGTGCGAGCGCGGCGACGACCGATTCTTGGCTGGCGACGCTCGTGCCGATGAGCCGGGAGACGGTGTCGATGCGGTCCGCGGCGGGCACGGTGCGCAGGTGCGCCCGGGCCCAGGTGGTCTTCGCCGCGATGTCGGCCCCGGCCACCCAGTGCCCGCGGGAGGCGCCGAGCGCTGCGGCCGCGACGGCGGCGTCGAGCGCCTCCGTCCGGGTCGCGCCGTCGATCCCGGCGCTCACCGCGGCCGCGACCGCGCTGGCGCCGGCGATGCCGAGTCCCGTGTCGTGCGTGACGCGGGAGGCGTCCTGGACGGCGTCGACCAGGCGGACGAGGTCGTCGGACGGCACCGCGACACCGACCGGGGCGATCCGCATCGCGGCACCGTTGGTCGTGCCGGTCGAACCCGCTTCGGACGCCGGGACGCCGTCGAGGATCCGCTGCACGGCGGTCTTCGTGCTCGGCCCGAGCAGGTCGAGGGAGCCCTTCGCCTCCATGGCACGCTCCCAGGTGATCAGCGCCTCAGCGAAGCGTGTCGGGTCGAGACGCCCGTCGCCCTCGACGAGGAGCTCGGCGACCATCACGGCCTGCTCGGTGTCGTCGGTGACGGTGCCCGCCCGCATCCCGGCGGCGATGCGCTGGCGGGGTCCCGCGTCGGCGAAGCCCGTGATCTGTCCGTGGTCGGCGCGGACCTCGGCGAGGGACATGGACTGCGTCGGCATCCCGAGGGCGTCGCCGATCGCCAGTCCGGTCATCGCGGCGAGTGCGTGGGAGCGCTGCATCGTGGTGTCCTCGAGGAGCGTCATCGTGCGGTCCCGAAACGCATGTGGAGGCGGAAACGGTCGGGGTCGAGGAGACTGTCGACCCGCTCCACGAACCTGCCGTCCCCGGTGCGCGACAGTCGTCGACTGCGAAGGAACGGGGTGCCGGCGGCGCGCTCGAGCAGACGGGCGTCGTCGGCGCCGAGCGGGATGACGTCGATCCACTGCTCGGCACTCGCCGGGACGAGTCCAGACTCTGCGATGGTGGCGGTGAGGGAATCGTCGACCAGACCCTCCGTGACCGCGGCCGCGATGCGGCCGACGCGGGGGAGCACGCTCCGTTCGAGCGACACTGGACGGCCGCCGACGACCGTGCGGAGACGGTCGACGGTGACGAAGGTCGCTGTGGCCGCGTCGACCTCGGCCTGGAGGCGCGGGTCGTCCAGGTGGGCGATGCCGAGCACGCGGGTGGTCACCTCGGTCCCCGACGCGGCGATGGATCGTGCCCATCCGCCGCGGGGGTCGAGGGCTGCGCCGTCGAACGTGACGACCGAGCCGACGCCGCCGTGGGTCGCGATGTACTCCTCATCGGCGAGGTCGGCCAGGGCTGCCCGCACCGTGCCGCGACTGACGGCGAACCGTTCGGCCAGGTCGTGCTCGCCGGGGAGCCGGTCGCCGGTGCGGTAGCGGCCCGTGGCGATGGCGTCGCGCAGGGCGTCTGCGACGAGGCGTCGCTTCGATGAGACGGGCATGACACTGAGTGTACATGTACAGTGCCTGTACACAACGCGACCGTGAGCGGTCGCACCCGCTGCAGTTCTCCGACTGCAGGGCGCCTCGTGACCCACTCGGAAAAAGTGCTTGCTTCATCGATTAAGCAGGTGCATGATGATCCCAGTTAATCGATAAAGCACCGATCTGCGAGGAGGCGACCGTGCCGAAGTCCGTGACCCTGAAGGACGTCGCCGCGAAGGTCGGTGTGACCTCCGCCGCCGCGAGCATGGCGCTCGCCGGACACGAGCGGATCAGCGAGCGCACCCGCGCCGCCGTCAAGCAGGCCGCCGCCGAACTCGGCTACGTCCCCAGCTCGGCCGGCCGTGCGCTCCGCAGCCAGCGGGCCGACGCGGTGGCGCTCATCGTCCCGAACTCGTCCACGCACGTGTTCGGCCACCTCTACTTCATGCACGTCCTCACCGGCATGTCCACCGCGGCGAACGCACACGACGCCCAGGTGATCGTGTCCACGAACGCCGACACCTCGTCCGGTGGGGTCGCCTACGAGCGGGTCATGCGGTCCCGGACGGCCGACGGTGCCATCGTCACGAGTGCCGCGATCGACGACGACCACGTGCAGGGGCTCGTCGCGAGCGGCCTGCCGGTCGTGCTCATCGGCAACTACCCGCACCTGGCCGACGCGGTCTCGGTCGGCATCGACGACGTCACGGCGACCGTGCGGCTCGTCGACCACCTCGTGACCGAGCACGCACGCCGCCGGCTGTTGCACGTCACGGGGACACTCGATCACCAGACGGGCATCGACCGGCGAGACGGGTTCCTCCGGGCCGCGGCGGCGCACGGCATCGACGACGCGTCCGTGATCGAGGGCGACCTGTCCGAGGATTCCGGGGCCGCCGCCATCGAGCAGCTGCTGCGGGAGCGAACCGACGACCGCCCGGACGCGATCGTCTTCGCGAACGACGACATGGCAGTCGGCGGTCTCCGCGTGCTGCGACGCGCGGGCATCCGCGTGCCGGAGGACGTCTCCGTCGTCGGCTTCGACGACTTCGGACTGGCCCGAGTGACCACGCCCGGCATCACGACCGTCCGGGTGCCCGCCGAGGAGATGGGGCGCATCGCCACCGAGCGGCTCTTCGAACTCGTCGACGGCCGCCGGACCGGCGACGGGCACACGGAGCTGCCGGTCGACGTCGTCCTCCGCGGTTCCTGCGGCTGCGACGACGACCCAAGCCACCCCGCACCCTGAACCACACCGACCCCACCCGCAGCGCACCGATCAACACCGAACACCGACCTGCGCACCCCCCGTAACGCAAAGGAGCGTTCCCGATGAAGCACGCACGCACGACCCTCGCGGTCGTCTCCGGCGCCGCCGCCCTGTCGCTCGTCCTGACCGGCTGTTCCGCCGGCGGCAGCGCCGACACGAGCGGCCCCGTCACCCTGAAGGTCTGGACCGGTTTCACCGGCGGCGACCGCCCCGGCTACGCCACCATCGTCAAGGACTTCGAGAAGGCCCACCCGGACATCAAGGTCGACATGACCGTGCAGCCCTGGGACACCATCCAGCAGAAGCTCCCCTCGGCGTGGCTCACCGGGCAGGGGCCGGACGTCGCCGCGGTCAGCTCCGACCCGAACGCGGTCGCGCAGTACGTCAAGACGAACTCGGTCCTGCCGATCACCGAGACCGGCAGCGGCGACGACAAGATCAACACGTCCGCGTTCGCCCCCGGCACCGTGAAGGAGTTCACCTACGGCGGCAAGCTCTACGGCGTCCCGGCGAACTTCGCGACGCTCAGCCTGTACTACAACAAGAAGCTCTTCGAGCAGGCCGGAATCGCGAGCCCGCCCACGACCGTGCAGGAGATGGCGGCGGACGCGAAGAAGCTCACCACCGGAGGCAAGTACGGCATCGCACTCGCGGACAACCAGACCATCCAGATGTGGCCCGTCCTGCAGTGGCTCGAGGGCGGCGACATCGTCACCAGCAAGGGGTGCAGTGCCGTCCAGACGAGCGCCGGCCAGCAGAGCCTGACGACGTGGGGTGACCTCGTCGCGAAGGACAAGGTCAGCCCGGTCGGCCTCACCGGCGCCGAGGCCGACTCGCTGTTCTCCGCCGGCAAGGCCGCGATGGAGATCAACGGGCCGTGGGCCGCCCCCGGCTACAAGTCGGCGGGTATCGACCTCGGCATCGTGAAGGTGCCGGTCGGCGTCGACGGCAAGTCGACGACGCTCGGCTCGATCGCACCGCTGTCGATCTCAGCGAAGACGAAGTACCCGAAGCAGGCGCAGGAGTTCCTGGCTTACTGGACGTCGAAGAGCGCGCAGGAGAAGTTCTCGCTGCAGACCGGCTTTCCGCCGCTCCGCACCGACCTGTCCGACGACGCGAAGCTCAAGGCCGACCCCACCGTCTCGGTCTTCGCCAGCCAGGTCGCCGACTCCCGCCTCTACCTGCCGCACGTCACGAACGCGACCAAGGTCGACTCCGACGCGTACGTCCCGATGATCGGCAAGATCACCCGCGGCACCTCCGTCGCCACGGCGACCAAGGAAGCCGCGCAGACCATCGACGGCCTCACCGGTTGCAGCCAGTGACCGACCAGCTCACCGGGTCGGCCCCGCCACGCGGCGCGCGTGACGGGGCCCGCGCCTCCGCCTCCGGAGAGGAGGCGCGGATCACCCGCCGCCGAGCCCGCCGGTTCCAGCCGGCCTGGCTCTTCATGGCACCGTCGCTGCTGATCCTCGGCGTCTTCGTCCTGTTCCCGATCCTCCGGTCGCTGTACTACTCGTTCTTCGACTGGACGGTCGGCGCGGCGTCGCAGCCGTTCGTCGGCTTCGGCAACTACGTGAGGCTGTTCCACGACGGACAGTTCTGGAACGCGCTCCGGGTGACGCTGGAGTACACGATCGTGTCCGTCGTCCTGCTCGTGGTACTCGGGTTCGTCGCCGCGCTGCTCCTGCAGCGCGACACCCTGCTGAACCGCATCGTCCGCTCGGTGTTCTTCTTCCCGACGATCGTGTCGCTCGTCACGATCGGCCTGGTCTGGAAGTTCCTGCTCGACCCCGACATCGGGCTCGTCGGCGGACTCACCGCACTGTTCGGGCTGCCGAGCGTCGCCTGGCTGCAGTCCACCTCGCTCGCCCTGCCGACCGTGATCTTCGTGTCGGTCTGGAAGAGCATCGGGTTCGCGATGATCCTGTTCATCGCCGGCCTCAAGGGCGTGCCCGGGGAACGGTACGAGGCGGCCGAGCTCGACGGGGCGAGCCGCTGGCAGACCGTCTGGCGCATCACCCTGCCGAGCATCCGTCCCACGCTGCTCTTCACGTCGATGATCCTGACGATCCAGTCGTTCCAGGTGTTCGACCTCGTCTACGTCATGACCGGCGGCGGCCCCGTGTTCGCCACCGACTCGCTCGTGAACCTGCTCTACCGCGACGGGTTCGTCAACTACCAGACCGGCTACGCGTCGGCCATCTCCTGGGTCCTCTTCGTGATCATCATGCTCATCTCGCTCCTGCAGCTCCGACTCTTCCGGTACGACGATGTCGACTGACGCGCTGACCAGGCGACCGCCCGTGGCGGAGCCGAACCGCGCCTCCCGTCCGTCCCGTGACCCGCGCGGACGGCGACCCGGACGCCGGAGCGGTGTCGCCGTGACCGGCTCCGTGCTGAAGTGGGTGTACCTCGGCATCGGGCTCGTGTTCGCGCTCGTGCCGTTCATCTGGATGGTGAGCGGATCGTTCCGCTCGGAGGCAGACCTCTTCGGCCACCCCGCGTCGCTGTTCCCCACGAGCCTCACCCTGCACGGGTACCAGGGCGTGTGGTCCCAGCTGCCGTTCCTCCGGCTGCTGCTGAACTCCTTCGTCTTCACCGCCGTCACGACCGTGCTGACGCTGCTGTTCGACTCGATGTGCGCCTACGCGCTGGCCCGGATGCGGTTCGTCGGGCGGAACGTGGCATTCGTGCTCGTCATCGCGACGCTCATGGTGCCGTTCCAGGTGACGCTCATCCCCGTGTTCGTCGAGCTGTTCCACCTCGGCTGGTTGAACACGTACCAGGGGCTCATCATCCCGCGAGCGACCAGCGCATTCGGGATCTTCCTGTTCCGGCAGTTCTTCATCGACATCCCCCCGGAGCTCGACGAGGCGGCGCGGATCGACGGCGCCGGACACTGGAGGATCTACTGGCAGGTGATCCTGCCGCTCGCGAAGCCCGCGATCGCCACCGTCGCCGTGCTGAACGGGATGGCGCTGTGGAACGACCTGCTCTGGCCGCTCGTGGTGAGCACCTCGAACGAGATGCTGACCCTGCCCGCCGGGCTCACGCTGTTCGGAGGGGCGCACGTCACCGACCACGCGGTGCTGCTCGCCGGTGCAGTGATCTCGCTCGTACCGATCGCCCTCGGGTTCTTCTTCGCGCAGAAGTACTTCGTCGCCGGGGTCGCGACGTCGGGGCTGAAGTGACCGGCGCGTTCGCACCGGGGACCTTCACCTGGGCGCTCGGCATCGAGGACACCTGCGTCTACCCGCCCGCACGTTTCGCGACGTCCCCGCTCGACGAGCACCGGCTGACCGGGCACGACACTGCCTGGCGGACGGACCTCGACACGGTCCGCGAGCTCGGCGCCACGGCCCTGCGGTACGGCGTCGACTGGCCGCGCGTGCACCTCGGCCCGGAGCAGTACGACTGGACGCTGCTCGACGAACGGCTCGCCCACGCGGCGGCCGGCGGCGTCACCGTGATTGCCGACCTCGTCCACTACGGCACCCCGACCTGGCTCGACGGGTCCTTCGCCGACCCGCGCTACCCGGAGGCGATCGCGTCCTTCGCCGGCGCGTTCGCGGCGCGCTACGCGGGCGTGGTCGACCACGTCACCCCGCTCAACGAACCGATCACCACCGCGTCCTTCGCCGGGCTCCGCGGTGTGTGGCCGCCGGCATTGACCGGTTGGGACGGCTGGACCAGGGTCGTGCTCGGCATCGCTGCGGGCATCCAGCGCACCGTCGACGCCGTCCGAGCGGCGAACCCGGCGGCGGTGATCGTGCACGTCGAGGCGAGTTCCCTCGTCGAGGCCGCCGACGCAGACGCGGAGAGCCAGGCCGAGGCCGCGTTGCTCGAGATGCTCGGTACCGTCCCGACGGACCTCGTGCTCGGTCGCGTCACCCGGTCCCACGAGGCGCACGCATGGCTCCTCGACCACGGCGCGACCGACGCCGAGCTCGACGCGGTCGTCGACGGCGCCGTCACGATCGACCTGCTCGGGGTGAACTACTACCCGGACCTGACCCCCCGGCTGCTGACCGCCGACGCCGGGCGCATCGTGCAGCACGCGCACGACCGGTGGACCGACGGCCTGGTCGATGCGCTCCGGCGATTCGACGCACGGTACGGGTTGCCGATGGTCGTGACCGAGACATCGATCGAGGGCTCGGACGACCTCCGCTCCGCATGGATGCACGACGCGGCCGACACCGTCCACGACCTCGCCCGGCAGGGCCTCGACGTGCGGGGGTTCACCTGGTGGCCGCTGTTCGACTTCGTCGACTGGTCGTACGCCGCCGGGGGACGCAACGTCGAGGAGTTCGAGCTCCCGCCCGAGGTGGTCGTCGAACGTGCGGCGAGCGACCGAAAGACCCCGTACCTCCGGAGGATGGGACTCGTCAGGCTGGAGGAGACGGCCGAGGGCCTGCTCGAACGCGTCCGCACCGCAGCGGCCGAGGCATTCCGGGAGCGGTCCGCGGTGGGCTCCGGCGGAGGCCCACCCTCCGAAGCGCGCCGGAGCGAGGCTGGTCAGCGCTGACGTCCCCGGCGGGAGATCGGCGTCCGTCGTCAGGCGTCCACCCGGTGTGGCGCTAACGTCTGACCGTGCGCTCGCGGCTCCGTCGCCAAGCTCCGGCCATCGTCCTCGCCGTGCTCGCGGCCGGTGCGGGGCTGGTCGCCCTGCTCGCCGACCACCTCTCGTGGCCGATGGCTCCGGCGTTCCCCTGGCACGAGGGCGACTTCGGATACGTCGCCACCAAGCGCGAGTGGGAGCTCGCGCACGCGGCCAGGACGATCGCCTGGGGGTCCGCGGCGCTCGCCGTGCTGCTGATCGTCGCGTCGGTCGTCGCGGCGCTGGCTCGGCGGCGCAGCGACTGACGAACCCGAAGCCCGTTGTGACAGCGACAGGTGAACCGTAGTATTTCACCGGCGGTCGTTCGTGCAGTGCGCGGCTGCGCGCGTGCCTGCAGGGACGCCAGGGCGAAGGCGAGGTGACCGAGTTGAACGAGCGTCGCAGATCATGCGGCGACGTACGCGACGTGGTCCCCGCATCGTTCTCGGTCCGGATGCTGGGCGCTGGCGTCGCCGTGTTCGGGTTGAGTCTCATCGTCGGGAACGTCGTCACCGGGTTCGACGCGTTCGTGGTCGCTGCGGCTGCGATCGGGGCCGCGGCTGGCGTCATCGTGATGTCGGCACGGGTGTCGACTCGGATCGTGCGTGGGCAGCTCACCGTGTGGTTCGTCCCATTGCTCCGGATCCGTGTGCCGCTGACGGACGTTCGGGACGTTTCTGTCCAGGTGATCGACCCGCGGAGGCTCGGCGGGGTCGGAATCGCCCGGTATCGGGGTGGGCGAGCGCTGTGCTTGTCCGCCGGACGGGGCGTGCGGTTCTCGTCGCAGCACGGAACGGTGCTCGTCCAGTGCGACGATCCGGATTCGGTTGCGGACGCGCTGACGCACTCGTGAAGGCGGTGCGACGCCCGGCGGGCCATCCTGTCGGACCGGAAAGACGAGCGTGATCGTCATCGAGATCCTCGCTGCTGCGGCCACAGTGCTGTTCACTGTGTTGCCGGCGCCGGGTGTCATCGGCAGGAACGCCTTCGTCGGCGTCCGGACGCGCGCGACGATGCAGAACGAGTCCGCATCGCGCCGCGGCCATCAGGCTGCGGTCCTGCCCACCGCGGTCACCGCACTGATCACGATCGTGTCCGACGTCGTGTTCCTCGTCGATGGTCGCATGAACGACGCGACGTCCGTGGTGATCTGCGCTGTCCCGCTCGTGGCAGGGCTGTGTGGAGCGTCGCAGCCGCTCAGCGAGCGGTGCGCTGACCGGTCCCACCCGCGGGTGAGCCGCATCAGGACGGACTGGAGGCTCGGTGCCAGCCCGCACCGCGCCTCCAGTCCGTCTCGTCTGCCGACCGCCACCGCCGGCAGCACCACGGAATCGACCGCCCCAGCGGCCCGTAATGGGTCAGTACTCAGGCGCCACTGGCGCCTCACTCGACCCTGCCGCACGACCAGCCCCGTCGGGGCAGTGGGACGAAGCCAGCGCGTCGTCTCCACCGATCAGCGCGGGTCTGTCGCGACCACCGGCTCGGTCGTCGGGAGATCGGACGAGCGCGTGCCGGGGAGGGTGGTGCGAGCGTCCTGTTCCCCCGGCCCGCTCGTGTCTCGAGCGGTCCCTCGGCTACGCGAGGTGGCCGCCGCTCGCGATCTGGATCGTGACTGCAGCGGCGAGGAACACGACCACCACTCCGATGAGCGTCGCGAGCGCAACCGGCCAACCGCTGCGGCGACGGAGGTGACGCGCAACCATCCAGCAGATCCCGACGACGAGGACGCCAATCGTCGCGACGGGGTGCCAGATGCCCACTGCGGAGCCGGTGCGGAAGTCGCACGTCGTCGACGGCTCGGAACAGGCGTCGAACGCCATCTGGCTGATCACGACGGCGAACCAGGCCGCCGGGGTCGCGAGGACGGCGGTCCCCAGGAGGAGGACCGTGGCGACGAGGTCGACGGTGCCGGGGTCGCGGGGGGACCGGCTGCGAACAGAGCGTTCGGGGTGGAGGTCGACGTCGTCGCCGGGGCCGTCCCACCAGTCCGCCCGTTCCCCCATGAGTCCACCGTAGGCGATGGCTCTCGTGCGTCGGACGTCAGGGGCGGCGAGCCGGGAGCGCGATCACGTGATCGCGGTCCCAGGGCTCGGCCCACCCGAGCCGCTCGAACAGGGCGTCGAGCAGCATCGCGGTGAAGCCCCAGACGACGTGCTGCCCGGCGTCCGGCCCGGGCTCGATCGTGAACGCCGGCCCGCGCCACTCCCGGCCGCCGCGGTGGACGACGGTGACGCCCCGGTGCCGAGGGTCGAGCAGGTCGGCGACCGGCGTGCGGAAGACCTCGGCCGACTCGGCCTCGTCCACGACGCGCACGGGCGAGGACTCGCGCCACCACCCGAGCACCGGCGTGACCAGGTGTCGTGAGAACGCGAGCGGCACCGGGGCGATCGTCCCGAGGACGTCCACGCCCGCGGGGTCGAGTCCGGTCTCCTCGTGCGCTTCGCGGAGGGCGGCGGCGACCGCGTCCGTGTCACCCGGGTCGACCCGGCCGCCGGGGAACGCCACCTCGCCGGCGTGTGCGCGGAGGGTGGTGGCACGGGCGAGCAGCAGGACGTCGAGGTCCCGCGACACGTGGACGTCGTCAGCCGGCCGGTCGCTCGGGACCGCGTCGAGGGGGCCGAACAGGATGAGGACGGCGGCGTTGCGCGAGGCCTCGGCCACGGGCATGTCGGTGACGAGCGGGGCTGCTCCGGCACCGACGAGCGCGGACAACTGCTGGCGCGCCGAGTTCACGTCGCCAGCCTAGGCGCTGGCCGCGGCGCTCGGTCATCCGGAACGCGCGCGCTCGACCGTGCACGGACGGGGTTCTCCGAGCAGGGGCACGTACGTTCCGAGGTCACCACCGGGACCACGGCGGTCCCGGATCGACCACTGCACGGGAGCAGACCATGAGCGACACCGACGGCACCGCACCGAAGAACGACCCCGAGGGCACCCCGAAGCCGGACGGCCTCGGCGAGGACGGCACGATCCCCAACGAGCCCGACGGCCTCGCTGCCGGGCACACCGGCGACGACTCGCACTTCAACCAGGAGGAGGACGACGGTACCGAGTCGTGAGGCGGCCCCGTCACGACCGGCTGTCCTCGCGGGTCATGTACGTCGTGATGAGCGGGAACGGGCACGTCGGATCGGCGACGGCCCAGGAGCTCCTCGACCGCGGGGAGCCCGTCACGGTCGTGGTGCGCGACACCGCTGCGGCGCGTGCACTGCGTGACCGTGGCGCTGCCGTGATCGTGGCGGATGCGGGGGACGAGGACGCGCTGCGCGCCGCGTTCCGCGCGGGCGATCGCGCGCTGCTGGTGAACCCGCCGGCACCGGTGTCCAGCGACACCGACGCCGTGGAGCACCGCACCGCTGACGCGATCCTCGGTGCACTGGACGGTTCGGGACTCGACAAGGTCGTCGCCGTGTCGACGTACGGCGTGCAGCCGGGGGAGCGCATCGGCGACCTCGGCACGCTGTGGCGTCTGGAGCACGGGTTGCGGGAGCAGGACATCCCGGCGGCGATCAACCGCCACGCGTACGCGATGACGAACTGGGACGGGCTCGTCGGGGCCGTGCGTGCGGACGGGATGCTGCCGTCGTCGCTCCCGGTCGACCTCCGGGTGCCGATGGTCGACCCCGCGGACCTCGGGGCGGCGGCCGCCGACCGTTTGCAGTCGGGCCTCGACGACGTCGGCGTGCAGTACGTCGAGGGGCCGGAGCGGTACACGCCGGGCGACGTCGCGGCCGCGCTCGCCGATCTGCTCGGACGGCCGGTGCGGGTCGGGTCGATGCCGCTCGACGACCTCGAGACGGCGTTCGCCGGCATGGGGTTCTCCGACGTCGCCGCCGTGTCCTACGCCGAGATGACCCGCCGCACCGCCGCGGGACCCGAGCTCCCGGAGGACGTGCGCCGCGGCCGCACGACCCTCCGGGAGCACTTCGCCGCGCTCCTCGGAAGGTGACCTCAGCGCCAGAACGCGCCGAGGGGTCCGGCGAGCGCGGTCCCGAGCCGGTGTCCTGCGCGAGCGGCCTCGGGGCGCAGCGACGGGTTCATGGCATCCGCACCGAACACGTGCTCGTCCGCGGCCGTCGGGAACACCGTCTCGACCGAACTGCCGCCGGCGCGGAGCTCGTCGACCTGTGCCGAGAGCTGCATTCCCCAGGAGGCCGGATGCATGGTCCGCCCGCCGAACGGCGAGAGCACGAGCACCCGCTCGTACCCCGCCGCGAGGTCGGCGTTCTCGTTCCGCCGGTAGCCGCCGTCGATGTACCGGGCATCGCCGATCGGGAACGGCAGGCTGCTCGAGCAGCTCGCCGCGACCGCGTCCACGACGTCGACGCCGCTCGTCCGGTCGAAGACGATCGGTTCCCCGGTCGATGCGTCGACCGCGGTGATGGCGACGGTGCGTTCCGGCCACGAGGGCACGGGCAGCCGGGTGGCGACGGTCGACCGCCACTGTGCCGGCCAGGAGCCGTCGGAGGCCGCCTCCAGTTCGAGCGCCGCCGCGCCCATCCGGCGGCGCATGTCGGCCGCGTCGGTCGAGGCGGCGATGATCGCCCGGAAGCGGTCGAGATGGCTCGTGACGGGACGGTTCGGCGGGGTCCGCCGGGGAGCGCCAGGGGGAGTCCCGACCGCTTGGGCGTACAGCTCCGCCGGTGGTGCGCCGGCGAACTGGACGGCAGCGGTCGATCCGGCCGAGGTGCCGATGGTGAGGTCGGCGCCCGTGACGTCGAGGCCGGCGTCGAACAGGCCGGCCACGACACCGATGAGCCAGGCGTTGCCGGTCGATCCGCCGCCGCCGAGGACGAGGGCGCGACGGCCCTTCGAAGGTGAGTGCATGGGAGTTGCCTTTCGCGTTGCGTCTCGGCGCTCCCGGTGCGGCGACTAGTGGGGCCGCGCGATCGTGGACGGCGAGGGAGCGCCCACTGCTGATGCTTCGTACATGGGTCTCACCTCCTGACGTCGGAACACGATCATCGAGAACCTAGCACCCCACGGCCGGATGCACGCCGGGGCGATGCCCACGACCGCTACAGGACGCGTTCCAGCAGCCGCAGCGTCCCCGCGATGTCGACGGAGCGGTCGAGCAACCACTGCACCTGCAGCCCGTCGAACGCGGCGATGATGAGCGACGCGACCTGCTCGAGCTCCGAGTCCGAGTGCCGTCCTGACGCTCCGAGCTCGGAACGCAGTTCGGCGACCAGGCTCGCCCGTGCCCGCACGAACCGTGCCGCGAAGAAGTCCCGCGCAGTCTCGTTCCCGGACTCCACCGAGGCGCCGAGCAGCGTCGTGTAGAGCGTCACGAGCGCCGGCTCCCGCACGTTCCGGTCCGCGATGGTGGACAGGCGGGTGAAGACGCCCGTCACGTCCTCGATCGCCCGGTTCGATGCCGCGTCGCGTTCCCGCAGCACCTCGACGAGCAGGGCTTCCCGTGACGAGAAGTAGTGCCGGAGTGCGGCGTGCGAGACCCCGATGGTCTCACCGATGGCCCGGAGCGAGGCGCCGTCGATTCCGCGTGATGCGACGACGTCGAGCGTCTGGTCGAGGATCTCCTGCCGTCGCTGCACCCCTTTCGCGTAGGGGCCGCGCGTGCCGGTTCCATCGTTGGAGGTCACGGGCTCAAACCTACCGGCCGCCATGACGGTCCGAAGAAAGCTCAGAAAGTACCGTAACAAAAACTTCCGCGTGGAGGTTTCCGGTGCTACAGTCCCCCATACCTAGCAGCACTAGGGATTCAGAAGGGCCCCGAAGCCCCTTATGACTCGAGGAGGAGTCATGTCGACACCGAGGTCGAACGAAGAACGCGGCATCGCGTCAACCGCAATGCCGGAGAGCACCGCCGCCGCAGCACTCGCGGCAGAGGGCATCACGCAGCCCGTCGCCACGCAGAAGGTCACGGGCGGCTACCTCTGGGGCCTCAGCCTCGCGCAGTTCGGCCTGTTCGCAGCCCTGCTCACCCCGGTGTTCGTGAGCATGTCGCTCAAGGCCTCCCAGATCAACCCCGCGCACCCCGAGGTCGTCGTCGGCGCCGTCCTGCCGATCGGCGCCTTCGGAGCCCTCCTCGCGAACCCGCTCGCCGGGGCGCTGTCCGACCGCACCCGCACCCGCTGGGGCCGTCGCCGCCCGTGGATGGTCGGTGGCCTCGTCGTCTTCCTCGCGTCCCTCGTCTGGCTCGCCTTCGCGACCGACCAGCTCCAGCTGACGATCGGCTGGCTCGTCGCGCAGATCTCGGCCAACGCCGTCTTCGCGGCGCTCACGGCGTCGTTCGCGGACAACGTCCCCGAGCTCCAGCGCGGCAAGGCGTCGAGCGTCATCGCCCTCGCGCAGAACGTCGCGATCCTCGCCGGCATCTACCTGGCCGTGTACCTGGTGGGCAACATCCCGGTGCTGTTCATCGCCCCCGGCATCCTGGCGGTCGTCCTCATCCTGATCTACTGCTTCGTCGCGAAGGACGAGCTGCCGACCTACCGGCTCAAGAAGTTCACCTGGCTCAACCTGATCTCGTCGTTCTGGACGAACCCGATCAAGAACCCGGACTTCGGCTTCGCCTGGTGGGGTCGCTTCCTCATCACCTTCGGCACGTTCATGTTCACGACGTACCGCCTGCTCTACATGCAGAAGCACCTCGGCCTCGAGGAGGGCGCTGCCGTCTCCGCCGTCGCTTTCGGCGTGCTCCTCTACACGATCGCGCTCATGGCTGCCGCTGCCGTCTCCGGCTGGGTCTCCGACCGCATCGCCCGTCGCAAGGTCTTCGTCTGGGCGTCCACCGCACTCACCGCGGTCGGCCTGGTCATCCTGGCGCACGCCGACTCCGTCGGGACCTTCTACGTCGCCGAGGTCATCATGGGCCTCGCCTACGGCGTCTACACCGCCATCGACACGGCCCTCGTCGTCGACGTCCTGCCGAACGCCGATCGCCCGGGCAAGGACCTCGGCGTCATCAACATCGCGAACGCCCTGCCGCAGTCGCTCGCCCCGGCCGTCGGACTCTGGCTCCTCGGCGTCGGCGGCACGGGTCAGAACTACACGCTGATGCTCTGGGGCGCCGGGATCTCGGTACTCCTCGGGGCACTCGTGATCTTCCCGATCAAATCGGTCCGGTAGCGCAGCAAGACAAGCCGACGG
>NZ_JABMCE010000060.1 GCF_013359865.1 Curtobacterium pusillum | reverse complement strand
GGCGCGGCCGGCGGCGGGGGCCGCAAAACACCGGTGTTCACGCTCGGCGCCGCGGAATGCCGCGGTGCGTTGCACGAACACCGGTGTTTTGCGCGAGGGAGGGGCGTCAGTAGGCGACGCCGAAGCGCGCGCGGTGGTGCGCCGGGGCGGTGATCTCGTCAACGAAGGCGAGCGCGTAGTCCTCACCGGAGATGTCCGAGTTGCCGTCGGCGTCGGTCAGCAGGACGTCGTCCGTGGTGCGGTAGGTGCCGCGACGCTCGCCGGGGTTGTACCCGCCGAAGGCCGCCGCCGGGCTCACGTAGAACCAGTCGACGTCGGTGCCGCTCGCACGGAGGGCGTCGAGGATCTGCGCGTGGCTCTTCGCCTCGCCCTTGAACGCGTCCGGGAACTCCGGCGTGTCGAAGAGGCGCGGGCCGCCCTCGGCGACGAGCAGGGACCCGGCGCCGCCGACGATCCCGAGCCGGGCACCGGTGGCGGCAGCGGCGTCGACGAAGTGCTGGAACTTGTCCTTGAGCTCGCTGCCGTCGGCCTGCACCGCGTGGAGCGCGACCACGATGACGTCGGCGCCCTTGGTGACCTCCGCGACGAAGTCGGCGTCGAACGCGTCGCCCTGCGCGAGGGTCAGCCCCTCAGCCGCTGCGAGCTTCGAGGTGTCGCGGGCCACGGCGGTGACGGCGATGCCGCGGGAGAGGGCCTCGCGGGTGATGGCGGAGCCGGCGTAGCCGGTGCCACCGAAGACGACGATGCTGGTCATGGAGCTTCCTTTCGTGGGACGTTGACACTCACCGTACAAGCGTTACTCTCTTTGAGTAAGTAGGCACCTGAGAGTGCGTATCGGAGGACAGATGTCGGCGCTCGAGTACAGCCCCTACGCCGCGGCGTGCCCCTCGCGCCAGCTGCTCGACCGCATCGGCGACCGGTGGAGCGTCCTCACGATCGGCACCCTCGCCGACGGTCCGGCACGCTACTCGGCGATCGCCGCGCGCGTGCAGGGCGTCTCGCAGAAGATGCTCACGCAGACGCTCCGGGCGCTCGAGCGCGACGGACTCGTCACCCGAACGGTCTTCCCCGAGATCCCGCCGCACGTCGAGTACGAACTCACCGACCGCGGCCGATCCCTGCGCGAGGTCCTCAAGCCGCTCGAGGACTGGGCGACGAGCCACATGGACGACGTCGCGATCTCGCGCGATGAGTACGACGCACGCTGAGCCGCGAGCCGCGAGCGGCAACGGCACACCTGCACCGGCGACGGCGACGGCGACGACGACGCCGACCACCGCCCTGGGCGCCGCCCGGAATCCCTTGCGGCATCGCGTGGTTGCCTGGGGACATGCGATCAGTCGTCTACACGAAGCCCGGTGACAGCAGCGTCCTCGAACTCGTCGAGCGGAGCACCCCGGAGCCCGGCCCCGGCGAGGTCCGCGTCCGCATCGTCGTCTCCGGCGTCAACCCGACCGACTGGAAGGCCCGGCAAGGCGGCACGTACGGCGACGACCTGCCGTTCCCCGAGGTCACCCCGAACCAGGACGGCGCCGGTGTCGTCGACGCCGTGGGCGAGGGCGTCGACGGGCTGAGCGTCGGGGACCGAGTGTGGCTGTACATGTCGGCCGCGGGTCGCCCGACCGGGACCGCGCAGGAGTACACGGTCGTCCCGGCCTCCCGCGCCGTGCCGCTCCCGGAGGGCACCTCGTTCGACATCGGCGCGTCGCTCGGCGTCCCGGCGATGACCGCGCACCGCGCCCTGACCACCCACGAGGACGGTCCGTCACGGCTCGCACCCGGCGCCCTCAGCGGCAAGACCGTGCTCGTCGCGGGCGGCGCCGGAGCCGTCGGCCACGCCGCGATCCAGCTCGCCCGGTGGGCGGGCGCGACGGTCGTCACGACGATCAGCTCCGAGGCGAAAGCGGCGCTCGCGACCGCCGCCGGTGCACACCACGTCGTGAACTACCGCGACGACGACGCAGCCGCGCAGATCCGCGGAGTCGCCCCGGACGGCGTGGACATCGTCGTCGAGGTGTCGATCCCGAAGAACGCCGAGCTCGTCGCCGAGGTACTGGCGAACCACGGCGTCGTCTCGATCTACGCGAACAACGGCGGCGACGAGGCCACGCTGCCCGTCCGTCCGAACATGAGCGTGAACGCCCGGTACCAGTTCCTGCTGCTCTACACGATCGGCGACGAGGCGCTCACCGCGGCGGCCGAGGACGTCTCAGCAGCCCTGCGCGACGGGGTGCTGGCCGTCGGTGAGGACGCCGGACTCCCGCTCCTGCGGTTCGCACTCGACGACACCGCCGCCGCGCACGACGCCGTCCAGGGCGACGCCGTGGGCAAGGTGCTCATCGACGTCGCCGCCGGCTGACGAGCCGCCCCGCCAGAGGACGACGAACCGGCGGAACGGCTCAGCGCGCCAGCTCGGCTGCGAGGCGCGCCTCGAACCGAAGGCGGGCCGCCACGCGCTCGCGCTCGATGTTCGCGGCGATCACGTCGAGGTCTTCGTAATCGGCGTCGGTCGTGTCGTCGGTCCAGTTCGGGGTGTACACCCGGGACCGACCGAAGGGCTTTGGTTCGGGGGTCACGACGGTCATGGGGGGATGGTACGTCGAACGTCCGACAAATCGCGTGAGCATCACGGGTCTTTCCTGGGGTTCCGATCCCGTTCCGGGAACGAGGACGCGAGCGAGAACGCGATCGCCATGAACGAGGCCATCATCGCCACGTACTTCGCGTCGAGGTCGGTGAACGCGTCGGCTGCCGGCGAGTCGACGGTGAGCATGCCGAAGGAGTACTCCTCGGACCGGATCACCACCGACACGTAGGACCGGTAGCGCGGTTCGAACCCGGGCAGGTCCTCGTCGACGTCGACGTCCGCGGCGCGGTCCCCCACCACCCGCGGGCCGCCGCCCACGAGCACCCACTCGAGGTTGCGGTCACCGTACGGCGTCCCCGCGCGGAACACCCCCGCGGTGTCCTCGGCGCCGCCGTGCCCGATCGGCTCGAGCGCTCGGAGGTCCGCCGAGAGCTGGTACACGTTCGCACGCACATCGGGCACGCCGGGGAGCAGGTAGAACGCGAGCGCCACGGCGATCCGGTCCGCGAACACCGGGAGCTCGCGAGGACGGTCCCGACGCGGGAGCTCGGAGAACCGGACCAGTCGGGACGCGAGCTGACCGAACGCGTACCGGACCGCCGTGCCCTGTTCGAGTTCCAGGGCCCGGGCGGCAGCGGCCGCCGCCGCGACCGACGCTTCACCCCGACGGGCACGGACCACCTGGACGACCACCGCGGCCGTGAGCACGACGAGACCGAACACCACGAGCGAGATCCGGACGGGCGTGGCGACGAACAGGTTCGGCAGCTGGAACGCCGCCGTCGGTGCGGTGGCGATCACGATCGGCCACACGACTGCTCCGGCACGCCGTGGACGTCGCTGCGACGTCGTCCGCTCCCCTGTCATGCCTTCGACGCTAGGGCACACCACCGACGCCTCAGGAGTTGTCCACAGGCCGTCGCCGGGTGACGCATCTGTCCTCCGCAACGCCGACTTGCCCCCCGAACGGGGGCCAGCGGAACATCATCGACATGAAGCAGCGACAGAACCTCAGAGCCGCGACGCTCCTCGCGACCGCCGCCCTCGCCCTCCTCGGTGGCACGTTCGGGGCAGGTGCGGCGAACGCCGCCACCGTCTCCCCGCAGGTCATCGGCGGCGAACCGGCACCGAGCACCCCGTGGGAGGTCCAGCTCGTCTTCCAGCAGGGCGGCACCGCCACCTTCGGCTGCACGGGCGAACAACTGAACGCATCGTGGGTGATCACCGCCCGACACTGCGTCGACGGCACCACCGCGATGAACGTCTACCACTCGAACAGCACGACGAACCGGGGCCCCGCGACCGCGGCCGACCGCCTGTACTCGGCACCCGCGGGCGACATCGCGCTCGTGCACCTCCGCACGCCGAAGTCCCTCGCCTCGTACGCGCAGCTCGACCTCGGGTACAGCCCGCGCTCCTCCGGCACCGGCACGATCCTCGGCTACGGCAACCGCGCGAACAGCGTCCCGACGACGGGGCTCTACCAGGCGACGGTGAGCCTCACCGGCAGCTCCACCGACGCGTACCGCGGGATCGCGCAGCACGTCACGGGCGTCAGCGGGGCGTCGAACCACGGCGACTCGGGCGGCGCGCTCGTCGTGAACGGCAGGGTCGTCGGCGTCTGCTCGACCGGTGACGTGGCCGACCCGGGGGCGAACACCCACGCCGGATCGAACTACGCCGTCCTCCCCCAGAGCGCGAGCTGGATCCGGTCGACGGCGGGCGTCTGACCCAGCCGGCCCACCGCCGGGCTGGAGGCGCGGTGCAGGCTCGCACCGCGCCTCCCGTCCGCCAGCGGGTCGGGCGCAACCCGCGCCTCCCGTCCGCCACCTGGTAAGCAGGACGCATGACCGACGTCTCCACGCCCGCGCCCGGAACCAGAGCACTCGTCCTCGGCGGTGGCGGCGTCGCCGGCATCGCCTGGGAACTCGGAGTGCTGTCCGCCCTCCAGGCCGCCGGCGTGGACCTCGACGCGGCCGACCTCGTCGTCGGCACCAGCGCCGGCAGCGTCGTCGGCACCTTCGTCCGGTACGGCGGCGTGCAGCAGGCGTACGACCAACAGCACGCACCCGTCCCGACCACGTACGAGGAACCCGTCCCCATCGACGAGGAGGACTTCCAGCAGCGCGTCGGAGCCGTCATCGAGGGCGCGACCTCCGACCAGGACGCCCGAGCCCGCCTCGGCCTCCTCGCCCAGCGGACCACCACCGGGCAGACCGACGACGAGCGCACCGCGACCTTCGCCGAGACGCTGCCGTCCACCGAGTGGCCCGCGAAACCGCTCGCCCTCACCGCGATCGACGCCACCGACGGCACCTTCCGCGTCCTCACCGCCGCCGACGAGGTCCCGCTCCCCCGCGCCGTCGCCGCGAGCTGCTCCGTCCCGCTCGTGTGGTCACCCGTCGGCATCGAGGGGCGCCCGTACATCGACGGCGGCCTGCGCTCCGCCACGAACGCCGACATCGCCGCCGGGTACGAGCGCGTGCTCGTCGTCGCCTGCGGTCCCGAGGGCCCGTCGCCGCTCGGGCCGTGGCTCGACGTGGCGGTCGAGGGGCTCCGTGCCGCCAGCAGCTCCGTCGAGGTGATCGTCGCGGACAGCACGGCGCAGCAGGCGTTCGGCGAGAACTCGCTGTCGCTCGCCACGCAGGCGCCGTCCGCCGAGGCCGGCCGGACCCAGGGCGCCGCGGTCGCCGAGGGAATCGCCGCGTTCTGGGCGTGAGTTCTCCACAGGCCGCAGCGTGACGCTCGCGGAGGCAGGGTCCGCCGATAGCGTGGGGGCATGACGACGCCGTTCTCGGACCTCGACCAGTACACCGCCCTCCCGCGAGTGGACGGCATCGCGGTGAGCCCGGACGGCTCCCGCGTCGCCCTCACCGTCAGCGTGCTCGACGCCGACGGCACCGGGTACCGCCGCTCGATCTGGGCCGTGCCCGGCTCCGAGGACGACGTCACGGCGACGCCCGTCCGCCTGACGCGCTCGACCAAGGGTGAGGGCGATGTCGCGTTCACCCGGGCCGGCGACCTCCTCTTCGTCTCCGGGCGCCCCGACGGCGAAGGCGACAAGGACACCGACGCGCCGCAGCTGTGGGTCCTCCCGGCCGCCGGTGGCGAGGCCAGGCCGGTCACGCGGCTCACCGGCGGGGTCGGCGGCGTGCTCGGCACCGCTTCCGCGGCAGACACCGTCGCGATCACGGCGGGGCTGCTCCCCGGTGCCGGCACGGACCGCACCGGCGTGATCGCCGCCGACGCCGAGCTCCGTGGGCGCCGCAAGGACCGGAAGGTGCAGGCGATCCTGCACGAGACCTACCCCGTGCGCTTCTGGGACCACGACCTCGGCCCCGACGAGACGCACGTCCTGACACTCGACCTCGGCTCGCTGTCCGAGGCGGAGACGACGCGGCCCGCCACGCGCGACGTCGGCGATGCCGCCGCTGCGAAGCACTCCTACCCGTCGCACCTCCCCGTCCTCACCGACCTCACGCCCGCACCGGCTCGGTCGCTCGAACACGTCGACGGGGTGGTCACCCCCGACGGTTCGGTGGTCGTCGCCACCGTCGCCGTCCAGGAGGCGCGTGGTTCGCGCTCGACGATCGTCGCGTTCGACGTCGCCTCGGGTGCGCGCACCGTGCTGTTCGACGAGGACGACGTCGACCACGAGATGCCGACGATCAGCCACGACGGCCGCACGATCGCGTGGGTACGCACGCCGCGGTTCACGCCGGCCGGCGCTACCGAGCAGGAGATCTGGGTCGCGACGCTCGACGGCTCCGGCGTCTCGGGTGCGCGACGCATCGCGAACGACTGGGACCGGTGGCCGAACGAGCTCGTCTTCGCGCACGGCGACGGTGCGCTCCTGGCGACGGCGGACCAGGACGGTCGCGCTCCGGTGTTCCGGCTCCCCGTGGACGGCGGCGCCGTCGAGCAGTTGACCCACGACGACTGGGCGTACTCGAGCTTGCGCGTGGCGGAGGCGAGCGGTGCGGTCGTGGCGCTCCGTGCTTCCTGGGCGGCCCCGCTGCACCCCGTCCGGATCGCGACGGATGGCACCGCGATCCCGCTCGCGACGCCGGCTCCGGTTCCCGACGTCCCCGGTCGGCTGGAAGAGGTCGAGACGACCGCGGCCGACGGCTCGCGCGTGCGCGGCTGGCTCGTGCTGCCCGATGGTGACGGCCCCCACCCGCTGCTGCTGTGGATCCACGGCGGCCCGCTCAACTCGTGGAACCAGTGGTCGTGGCGGTGGAACCCGCAGCTCGCCGCTGCTCGCGGGTACGCGGTGCTCCTGCCCGATCCCGCGCTGTCGACCGGGTACGGCCTCGACTTCATCAACCGTGGCTGGAACGCGTGGGGTCAGGCTCCCTTCACCGACCTCATGGCGATCACCGACGCGGTGGTCGCACGGGACGACGTCGACGAGACGCGGACGGCGGCGATGGGCGGCTCGTTCGGCGGCTACATGGCGAACTGGGTCGCCGGGCACACCGATCGGTTCCGGGCGATCGTCACGCACGCCAGCCTCTGGGCGCTCGACCAGTTCAACGGGACGACGGACATGTCGCAGTACTGGCAGTCGATCTTCGACCAGGACGGCCTCCACGAGAACGACCCGCACCGGTTCGTGGCCGACATCACCTCCCCGATGCTGGTGATCCACGGGGACAAGGACTACCGCGTGCCGATCGGCGAGGGGCTCCGGCTGTGGTCCGAGCTCGCCGAGCACCATGCCGCGGCCGACGGGACGATGCCGCACCGGTTCCTGTACTTCCCGGACGAGAACCACTGGGTGCTGAAGCCGCAGCACGCCGCGGTCTGGTACGAGACGGTGTTCGCGTTCCTCGAGCAGCACGTGCGGGGCGGCGAGTGGAAGCGCCCCGAGCTCCTCGGGTGAGTTGAGCGCGCGGCCTCGGGTCGCGCGCGAGTTTCGACGATGCACCAGTCGATCGACGCGCACTTCGTCGCACCATGCGTCCGCATCAGTCGGACTCGCCGAATTCGACACCCCACGCTTCGATCGACGCGTGGGGTGTCGTACGCGGCCTGCGACGCGCCGCCCGCAGCGCTTCCCGCAGCGCCGCCCGCAGCGCTTCCCGCAGCGCTTCCCGCAACGCCGACCGCAGCGCGCCGACCCGGCCGCACCCGGCCTCGCGCCTCCCCTACACGAACGCAGCCTGGCCCGTGATCGCCCGCCCGACGATGAGCGTGTTCACCTCACGCGTGCCCTCGTACGAGTAGATCGCCTCGGCATCGGCGAAGAACCGCGCGACGCCCTTGTCGAGCACGATCCCGTTCCCGCCCTGCACCTCTCGGCACCAGGCCACGGTCTCGCGCATCTTCGCCGTCGCGAACGCCTTCGCCATCGCCGAGTGCTCGTCGCCGCCGGTGCTGGCGTCCTGCATCGCCGACGCCTGCGTGCACAGTGCGATCGACGCGGTGATGTTCCCGAGCGACTGCACGAGCCGGTCCTGCACGAGCTGGTGGGCGGCGATCGGCTTGCCGAACTGGATGCGGTTCCGCGCGTAGTCGAGCGCAGCCTCGTACGCGCCGATCGCGATGCCGATCGCCTGCCACGCCACCTCGGTCCGGGTCAGGCGGAGCACCTCGGCCGTGGTCCGGAAGGACTCGGCGCGCTGCAGCCGGCGCTGTTCGGGCACGCGCACTCCGGTCATGACGATGTCGGCGTTCTGCACACTGCGGAGCGCGATCTTGTCCTCGATCTTCGTCGCCGTGAAGCCGGGTGTGTCCGTCGTGACGAGGAAGCCCTTGACCTGACCGTCTGCGATGTCCTTCGCCCAGATGACGACGACGTCCGCGAAGGTCGCGTTCCCGATCCAGCGCTTCTCGCCGTCGAGGACCCATTCGTCACCCTCGCGCCGCGCGGTCGTGCGGAGCCCGCGTGCGGAGTCGCTGCCGGACAGCGGCTCGGTCAGCCCGAACGCCCCGACCAGTTCCCCCGACGCCATGCGCGGGAGCCACTCCTGCTGCTGCGCCTCGCTCCCCGCCACCGCGATCGAGTTCATCGCGAGGCCGGACTGCACGCCGATGAACGTCGCGACGCCGGCGTCCACCCGCCCGAGCTCGAGTGCCGCCCACCCGCGGTACACGGCCGAGTTCTCGAAGTGCCGGACGAGCGGGATGCCCGGCCCGTACATGCCGAGTTCCGAGAGCGGCTCGACGACCTGCATCGGGAACTCCGCGCGCGCCCAGTACTCGTCCGCGATCGGGCGCACCTCTGACTCGAGGTACGCGCGCAGCCGTCCGAGGGACTCGCGCTCCTGGTCGGTCAGCCCCTCCTGGAAACGGTAGAAATCGGACTCGAGCAGCGTGGTCGTGGACGTCGTCATTGACATGGGAACCACGATGCATCATTCTCGGAAACGTTGCAAGGGAGGGACGCGTGTACACATCGGATTCAGCGCTGCGCGCGTTCCGGGAGGCACGGCGCACCTTCATCGCCGGCTCCCGCATCGACATGGGCGCCTTGGCCGACTCGCTCGGCGTCGACCGCACGTCACTGTTCCGGTGGGTGGGCAACCGTGACCGGTTGCTGTCCGAGATCCTCTGGTCGCTCGCCGTCCCGACGCTCGACGCGGCTGCCGCCGCAGCGGCTCCCGCCGGCGCCGCGCGGATCGTCGACGTGCTCGATCGCTTCACTGCGGACCTGATCGAAGCGCCCTACTTCCGGGCGTTCCTGACCCGCGAACCCGCACGGGCCCTCCGCCTCCTGACGACGACCCACAGTGACGTGCAGCGCCGGTTCGTCGACCGCGTCACCGCACTCGTCGACGAGGAACGGGTCGACGGTTCGTTCGATCCCGCTCCGCTGTCCTCCGAGGAGCTCGCCCGGCTGCTCGTCCGCATCTCCGAATCCTTCACGTACGCCGACCTCATCTCCGGGGAAACACCGGACCCCGTGCGGGCCCGGGCGACGTTCGAGTACGTGCTCCGCCCCACGACCACACCGCTTCGCACGACAGGAGACCGATGACCATCGACGAGTACCCGTTCCGCCGCCTCTACCCCACCCGGTGGAACGACAACGACATGTTCGGGCACGTCAACAACACGATCTACTACTCGGCGATGGACAACGCGTCGACCTACTGGTTCCGGGAGCAGGCCGGACTCGACCCGTTCTCGTCGCACTGGATCGCTGTGCTGGTGTCGTCGAGCTGCCGGTTCGTCGAGTCGGCCGTGTGGCCGGACGTCATCGAGGTCGGGATGCGGTCGAAGCACCTCGGGAACACGAGCCTCTCGTGGCAGTTCGGCCTGTTCCGGCAGTCCGATGGTGCCCTGCTCGCGACGGGCGAGTTCGCGCACGTCATCATTGACCGCGAGGGTGCACGGCGTCCGATCCCCCTGCCGGAGTCCCTTCGCGCGCTCGTGACGTCCACGATGCTCGCCCCGGCACCCGAGCCGACGCCCGCCGTCACGGACTGACGCCGCACACCTGAGCCGCGCACAACCGATGTGTCCCCGAACCATGGATCCCCGCGGCTCGGGAGCACTTGCGTTGTGCAGCGCCGCTGCGCACCGTCGAGCCCGGTCCTCGGGTCAGGGGCGGTAGTCCCCGCGACGCGGGTTGTTCAACCGCACGATGAGGTCGTCGCCCGCCGGCTCGCCACCGACCCAGGTCCCGATCACCTTCGCGAGGTCGTCAGCACGGAGCCGATCCTCGCCCGATCGCGTTCATGATGCGCACGCGGCCGATGCGAGCCGCTCCCTCGTCGCGTAACCCGTTCGAGGGCAGCCCGCTACGAACTGAGACCTGCCCAGGCGGCGATGCCTGTCCAGACACCGCTCCCGATCGCCCCCTTGACCACGTCCGCGCCGACCACGAGCACCCGAAGCGCGAGTCTCTTGAGGCGGGACTCGTCCCCCGGATCGGCCGCGAGCGCGTCATGGAGCTCCTGCAGATCATCTGCGACGACCCTGGCTTCCGAGCTGGGCAGACCGGCGACGATGCGCTCGCGCGCCGAAAGCAGTTCGCGCAACAGATCGATGACGGAGGGATCCATCGTGGTGACGTGAGCCACCCCGTTGTCGCGTTGCTGCACCGCGCCAGGAGAGTCGAAGTTGATCTGCAACTGGCCGTTCTCGTTGTGCACGCTGACAAACACTCCTTGACGATCAGTCACCGTCGTGAGCGGTTCTCCTGGGTCGAAATCTCCGACAGCCCGCGACATCATGTGGATCGTACCGGCGCGGGTGATCCGGAAGGTCGGTGGACGCGACCGCTTCATGCGGTCCGCCAGCCCCAGGTCCTCGAGGCGCACGAGCGCCGCCTCCGTCGGTGGGTGGGATGGGAGCATCGCCGTCAGCTGCGCGAGCGATGCCCGACTTCCTCCGCGCTGGTTCGCGTTCGAGAGCAATGCAGCCAGCTCGAAGTCATTGGCCTGTATCTGGGGCACCGGCGGCGGAGCGATCTGGTGCATCGGCCGGCGGTTGAAGAAGTCAGAAGCCTCGACGACCTCGACGATGTGGCCGTCGGGAACAACATCACTCTGTCCGTCCGCGAACGCAAGCCACAGCTGCCCGTAGCGATCCGGCCCGTACACAGCGGCGATCGTGCGCGCGTAATCCTTGAGAGTTTGGACCTCCGACGTATCTCGCGAGCGGTGACCCCAATAGACCATGCCCGCCGAAACGTCATGGGGCCCGTATGCCACCCGTCCCCAGGTCGGCCTCGTCCAGAGGTAGCACGCAACCCCGAGAACGACGGCGAATCCTGCAATCCGCATCGCGATGCCGCTCGGGCTCAACGGCAACCCGAACAGGACACCGAGGAGCACCACCCCGAGTCCGATGAGGTAGAGCCGCATCGCGCTCGTCCAGAGCGGAAAGAACGTGCCGCGTGGGCCGTACATCGATGCGTCGGCCCAAGGATCGACGAACACGAACCGTTTCCAAAGCGATGACGGCCGCTGCTGATCCCCCACATGGGCCACCCTACCGACGCGCGGTCGGCTGGCTGCGGTCAGATCAACGCATCCGTGAGGTGGTTCGGCGTCCCGAACCGGTGCGCCGTGATCGACACCGCCTGCTCCCGGACGAACGGCAGGATCTCGATCCGCCCGGCCTCGGTCACCGGCTCACCGTAGACGGCGACGTCGGGACGCCCGCCCACGGCCGTGTACAGCGCAGAGACGTCACCGCCGATGAGCCGCACGCGCGTGGAGGGCCCGCTCGCGACTGCCGAAGCGAACGCAGCGTCGGTGTGCGAGGACGTGAGCGACCGGACGTTCGGCAGCGCCCGAACGGCCGCCATCACCGGGCCGGGCAGCGTCGACACCGTCGAGACGTCGATGGTCGTGCCGGCCCGGACCGACGCGGCGACGACCCGCACGAGGTCGGCGACGGCTTCTTCCGCGGGCGATGCCAGCCGGACGTGCACCGCGGGGTACGGCAGGTACCGCGCGATGTTCCGCTCGGCGCTCAGGGCCGAGACGTCCGCGGCGGTGCCGAACAGGGTCGACCAGGCGTGCTCGTCGGAGGCGACGGCACGGTCCAGTGACGACGAGGAGATCCCGGCGGCATCGACGAACGACGACACAGCGGCGGAGGGCGACGACCCGACCGACGAAGCAAGAGGCGACCACGATCCGAGGCCGAGCAGGTAGTTCAGCCCGCCGGCCTTGGTGCCGGCGCCGACTGCGGACTTCTTCCAGCCGCCGAACGGCTGTCGACGCACGATGGCGCCGGTGATGCCACGGTTGACGTAGAGGTTGCCCGCCTCGATGCGGTTCAACCACGTTCCGATCTCGGCCTGGTCGAGCGAGTGCAGGCCCGAGGTCAGGCCGTAGTCGACCTCGTTGACGATGTCGATCGCCTCGTCGAGGGTGCGCGCGGTCATCACGCCGAGGATCGGCCCGAAGTACTCGGTGCGGTGGAAGGCCGAGCCGCGCCGGACGCCTTCGCGGACTCCGGGGCTCCAGAGCTTGCCGGAGTCGTCGAGCTCGCGCGGCTGCACCGCCCACGTCTCCCCCGCACCGAGCGAGGAGAGCCCGTCGAGGAGCTTTCCGGCAGCCGGTTCGATCACCGGCCCCATTTGCGTGGTCGGGTCGGCCGGGTAGCCGACGGTGAGCGAGGACACCGCGTCGATGAGCTGCGACCGGAAGCGCCGCGACGTGGCGACGGACCCGACGAGCACGACGAGCGACGCGGCGGAGCACTTCTGACCGGCGTGCCCGAACGCCGAGGCGACGACGTCCTTCACGGCCAGGTCGAGGTCGGCGGAGGGCGTGACGATGATCGCGTTCTTGCCGGAGGTCTCGGCGAGCAGGGGCAGGTCGGGACGGAACGAGCGGAAGAGCTCGGCGGTCTCGTAAGCGCCGGTGAGGATCACCCGGTCGACGAGCGGCGACGCGACGAGCTGCTGCCCGAGCTCGTTCTCGGCCACCTGCACGAAGGCGAGCACATCGGCCGGGGCGCCCATCGCGTCGAGCGCGGTGTCGATGATCGACGCGAGGACGGCACCGCAGCGTTCGGCCGGCGGAGCGGGCTTCAGCACGACGGCGGACCCGGCGGCGAGCGCGGCGAGGGTCGACCCGGCGGGGATCGCGACGGGGAAGTTCCACGGCGGCGCGACGAGGGTCAGGGCCGCGGGCGTGAAGGCAGCGCCGTCGACGTCGTCGAGCTGCGCGGCGAGCGTGCCGTAGAAGTGCGCGAAGTCGATCGCCTCGGACACCTCGGGGTCGGCCTGGTCGATCGTCTTGCCGGTCTCGGCGGCCATGACCTCGACGAGGGCTGCGCGGTTTGCCTCGAGGGCGTCGCCGACAGCGTGCAGCACGGCACCGCGGGCCGCACCCGACCACGTCCCCCACGTCGCGCCGGCGGCACGGACGCGACCCAGGACGCTGTCGAGCGCCGTGGCGGAGCCGAGCCGCGCCTCCTGGACGGCCCTGGTGCCCAGCGTCGAGGACGCGACCCGCGCGGTGATCTCGGCGCCCCACGTGCGGAACGAGGCGACCGAGGGGTCGGTGTCCGGGGTGTTCTCGAAGTGTCCGGCGCCCGGTCGCCGCACGGCGGCGTAGCGGTCGGCCACCCGGTGCGGTGCCGGGGCGTCCAGGCCACCGGGCAGCGACAGCGGCGCGAGCGATGCGCGGAAGCGTTCCTCCTCGCGCGCGAACAAGGTCGGCGAGGACGCCAGGGAGAACACCGCGGACATGAAGTTCTCCTGCGATGCTCCTTCTTCCAGGCGGCGGATCAGGTACGCGATCGCGACGTCGAACTCTCCGGGGTGCACGACCGGCGTGTAGAGCAGCAGGGAGCCGACGGTGTTCTTGACGGCTGACGCCTGCCCCTGCGCCATGCCGAGCAGCATCTCGAACTCGATGCCGTCGCGGACTCCCCGAGAACCGGCGAGCAGCCAGGCGTGCGCGACGTCGAACAGGTTGTGCCCGGCGACGCCGACCCGGACGTTCTCGGTCCGGGACGGCGTCAGCGCCCAGTCGAGCACCCTCTTGTAGTTCGTGTCGGAGTCCTGCTTGGTGTGCCAGGTGGCGAGCGACCAGCCGTGCACCGATGCCTCGACCTGCTCCATCGGCAGGTTCGCGCCCTTGACGAGACGGACCTTGATGGCGGCACCCCCGCGGGCGCGACGAGCGGCGGACCACTCCTGCAGGTGCTGCATCGCGGCGAGCGCGTCGGGCAGGTACGCCTGCAGGACGATCCCGGCTTCGAGCCCGAGGAACTCGGGCTCGTCGAGGAGCTTCGTGAAGACCGCGATGGTGAGGTCGAGGTCCTTGTACTCCTCCATGTCGAGGTTGATGAACTTCTGCGGCGACGCCTCGGCAGCACGGCGGAAGAGGGGCCGGAGCTTCTCGACGATGTCCTCGACCGCGTGGTCGAACGCCCACGGCGAGTGCGGGTGCACGGTGGAGGAGACCTTGATCGACACGTAGTCGACGTCGTCGCGGGCGAGGAGCCGGTGGGTGCCCTCGAGGCGGCGCGCTGCCTCCTTCTCGCCGAGCACCGCCTCGCCGAGCAGGTTGACGTTCAGTCGGACGCCGTCCCGCTTGATCTTCGCGATCGCCGGCCCGAGCTTGGCGTCGGTGGCGTCGACGATGAGGTGGCCGACCATGTTCCGGAGCACCCGGCGTGCGATCGGGACGACCACACCGGGCAGCGCCGGTGCCATGCCTCCGCCGAGGCGAACGAGCCCGCGGAGGGCTGCGGGCAGGAAGCCCGGGGCATTGGGCGCGATGGCGCGGAGCGTGCGTGCCGCGACCCCGAGGTCTTCCGGGCGGACGACGCCGTCCACGAAGCCGACCGCGAAGTCCAGACCGGCAGGGTCGGCGAGCACGCCGGCGAGCTGCTTCGCCGAGCCGTCGACCGGGTAGGTCTCGGCCTCGGCGAGCCACTGTCGCACGAGCGCGACGGACTGGTCCGCGAGGGCGTCGTGGTCGGTGGCGGGGTGCTCGTGCAGGGTCGTCATGGGGTCAGTGTGGCGCGACGCATGCTTCAGCGGAAGCAACGGTTCGTGATGGGTACCGTTCAGCTGAGCTATCGTGTCCGCATGCTCGACGTCCGCCGTCTCGTCCTCCTCCGCGAGCTCTCGATCCGGGGCACGATCGCCGCCGTCGCCGAGGCCCTGAACTTCACCCCGTCGGCCGTCTCGCAGCAGCTCTCCGCGCTCGAACGGGAGGCCGGCGTGCCCCTGCTCCGCAAGGCCGGTCGGCGTCTCCAGCTCACCGCGCAGGCCGAGGTCCTGGTGCAGGCGGCCGGTGACGTGCTCGACGTGCTCGACCAGGCGCAGGCGACCGTGGAGTCCACGATGCCGACCGTGCAGGGGCGCGTCCGGGTGGCGGTGTTCCAGTCGGCGGCGCTGGCCCTCATGCCGAACGCACTGCACGCCATGGCGACGGAGCACCCGGACGTGCGGATCGAGATGGTGCAGCGCGAGCCGGAGACCGCGCTGCACGAGACCTGGGCACGCGACTTCGACATGGTCATCGCCGAGCAGTACCCGGCGCACGCGGCACCGCACCTGCCGGGCCTCGACCGGTCCGACCTCACGACCGACGCCGTCCGGCTGGCCCTGCCCCCGGTCGACACCGCGCTCGCTCCGGTGTCGTCGATCGAGGACGCCGAGGCGCTGCCCTGGGTGATGGAGCCGCGCGGGACGGCGTCCCGGCACTTCGCCGAGCAGGTCTGCCGCCGCTGGGGCTTCGAGCCGGACGTCCGCTTCGAGACCGCGGACCTGCAGACGCAGATCCGCCTCGTCGAATCCGGGAACGCGGTGAGCCTCATGCCGGACCTCATGTGGACGGGCCGCACGACGACGTGCCGCCTGCTCGAGTTGCCCGAGCGTCCGCGCCGGACGATCTTCACGGTGGTGCGCGCCGCCGGCTCGTCGTCGCCGGCCGTCCGGGCGCTGCGCGAGGCCCTCGAGCGAGCCGCCGCCGCCGTGGGCGACTGACCGCCGGACGGCCACCGGAACGAGACGTCAGGACCGCTCGTCCCGCGGCGCCGCGCTTCCCGCCCGTCGCGGTCCCGATCCTGTGGAAAACCCCAGGTGAGAGGCGGTGATTCCGTGATGGAACCGCAATCTCCGTGCCCGCCTCAGGAGCCATCCGCGGGGCTACGTTCGGCGGTGCGAGGCCGCACGTTCGCGAGTCCGCGCCACTCACTTCCAGGGGGGATTCCATGCACCAGTCCAACAAGCCGCCGGTCCGTCGGGCTGCCGTGATCGCGGTGTCGATCGCGGTGACGGCCGTCGCCTCCGCGCTCGGCGTCGGAACCGTCGCCTCGGCCGCTCCGACGGCGCCAACCACGGCAACGGTGAGCCCGACGGCGTCCGGGACGCCGAGTCCGAGCCCGTCGGCGACCTCGAGCGCCGGGCCGGCGAAGGTCGCTGCCCCGGCTGCAACACCGAGCGACGGCAGCGACCTCGCGTTCACCGAGCCGTCGACGCAGGCGGCCCCACTGGCGCTGACCGCCGTCGTCGGCACGCCCTTCAGCCACGCCTTCCACACGACGGGCGGCACCGGCACCGTGGCGTACGCCATCCAGGACGCCCCGTCCTCGGCGTACACGGTCAACGTCGAGACCGGCGTGCTCAGCGGCACTCCGACCACCGCGGGCACGTTCGACTTCGAGGTCGTCGCCCTGAGCGGGGCGACCCAGATCACGGAGTACGTCCGCCTGACGGTCTCCGCGTCACCGCTCGTCTTCACGGAGCCGTCGAGCACGGCGACGCCACTCAAGCTCACCGCGACCGCCGGGACCCGGTTCACACACACCTTCCGGACGACGGGCGGCACGGGCCGCCTGGCGTACGCCATCCAGGACTCGCCGTCGCAGGACCTCAGCGTCGACGTCGAGACCGGCGTCCTGACCGACACTGTGACGGCGGCCGGGACGTACGACTTCGAAGTCGTCGCGCTGCGCGGCACGGCGACCGCGACCGAGTACGTCCGCCTCACCGTCCGCGCCGCCGCACCCGTCGGGGTCCTGGCGATCGTCGACCAGGGCAAGCCCGGCACGACCGCGTGGTCGGTCGCGCCCGGCGGGACCATCACGGCGTTCAGCGGCGAGGGTCGCCCGCTCGGCACCGTGTCCTCCATCCCGGCGCAGCAGAACGGCACGCTGTACGTCTCCGGTCTCGCAGTCGACCGCTTCGGCAACCGGACCGACCCTGGTTCGGTGAGCGGTGGTCCACGGCCGACGCTGACGAGCTCCGTGGCGTCCGACCAGATGGTCTGGGACCAGTCCGGGTACGCATTCCGCGTGACGTTCCCGCACGCGTCCCCCCACCGCCTGACCATCACGCAGGACGGCGTGTCGACGTCGTTCGCCGTCGCGGTCCGTCCCGTCGCCACGGCTTCGGTGGCGACGACGAGCAGCGCCGGCGGGACCCTCGCGTACACCGGCGCCGACGAGACGGCGCCGCTCGCCTGGGCCTTGGGGCTGCTCACGTCCGGCGCGGCCCTCCTGCTGTACCGGCTCCGGCGCCGGCGCGCGTGACGTTGGCCACCACCTGACGGACGGGAGGCGCGGTGCCAGCTGGCACCGCGCCTCCCGTCCGTCATCCCGGCACCCCCAACCCGGGTCACATTCCGGACGGCGGTATCGCGGGCACGCGGGCGTCACCCTACGATCCGAGCAGGGCCGAGAATTCTCGGCAGATTCTTACGATCCGGTACCCGACCGGACCTGAACACCTGGGGGAACACGTGCGCCGCAGCACTTCCACCGTCCGCCGCGCCTGCGCGGTCGGCACGACCGCCGCACTCGTCGCGCTGACCACCGGTCTGGGCATCGCGACCGCGACCGCAGCCCACGCGGACACCGTCTCGACGCTGAGTGCTCCGGCTGACCCGCAGCCGCAGGACACGACCGGCACCGACGCCGGCATCGGCACCGGCAGCGACGAGACCGGCACCGGCACCGGCACCGGCACCGGCACCGACGAGACCGGTACCGTCACCGGCACGGGCACGGGCACGGGCACGGACGGTGACACCACGACCGACGCCGCGAGCGGCGGTTCCGGTGCGGCCCCGGTCACCGGCACCGGCTCGGACGCAACCGGCCCGACCGACGGCTCCGGCACGGGGTCGGGCGTCGACACCGACCAGACCACGACGACGGATGGTGGCACCACCGCTCCCTCGAACACGGTCCGACGCACAACGGACGCGACCTCCGAGTCCGGCACGTCGACCACCGAGGTCGCCGCCAAGACCGTGAAGATCGCCGGCGCCGTGAAGGTCGGCGTCACGCTGCGCGCCGAGACCACCGGGTTCGCCGCCCCCCACACCTACGCGTGGACCCGAGACGGCGACACCACCGTTCTGTCGATCGACGAGTCGTACACGTTGACCGAGGACGACGTCGACCACGTGATGACGCTCACCGTCACGGACTCGGCGACGTCCACCGCGATCTCCGCCACGAGCGAGAAGGTCTCGCAGGACGTGGCGTTCGCTGACGCCGACACGAACAGCGTCGATGCGCCGCTGACCTTCACCGAGGACGCCGGCGTCGCCTACTCGCACTCGTTCGCCGTCGCCGAGGGAAGCGGGACCGTCACGTACTCCATCGGGTACTCGTACCCGGAAGACGTCGACCCGAGCGACAGCGATGACCAGCCCGAGAGTTACCTCCCGGACGGCGTGCAGTTCGACCCCACGACTGGTGTGCTCCGCGGAGAGTCGATCTCGGCGGGCGACTACGAGTTCACGGTCGTCGCGACGAACGGCACCTCGTCCGCGACGGAGTACGTCTCGATCACGGTGAACCCCGATGTCGCGGTCGGCGTCCTGGCCTTCACGAGCGACACCAGCAACGACGACATCTTCAACGAGACCAAGGCCTCGAACGCCTGGATCATCGAGCCGGACGGCACCATCACGACGGTCCACCGCCCCGCCGACCTCGACGCCGACCCGACGATCGAGTTCGGCGGCCAGCCGACCGTGAAGCAGGGGCAGTCGCTCTGGATCCAGGGGTTCTCCGTCGACCAGTACGGCAACCCCACCGCTGACTTCGACGAGGAGACGGGCGACCTGCCCCAGCCGGTTGTGACGAGCGACGTCGCCACCGACCAGATCGCGTGGGACGACGACGAATACGCCGTCAGGGTCACGTTCCCGCACGCCTCGACGCACCACCTCACCGTCGCTCAGGACGGCGCCTCAGTGCGCTTCCCGGTCACCGTGGTGCCGACCGCCGCGACCGTCACGACGATCGCGAGCACCCCGACCGGCACGACCGGCACGACCGGCCGGCAGCTCGCCTACACCGGCTCCGACGCGACGGGCGCCCTCCCCTGGGCCCTCGGCCTCGTCCTCGCCGGCGTCGGCCTGATCGGCGCACGCACGCTGCGCCGCCGTCACGCCCAGCGCTGACGTCCAGACGTCTCCCGTCAGTTCGCGTGCCCGCGCGGCTGGCGGGAGGCCCACCTCGGCCCCGCCTCGCCCGTCACCGGCGCGGCGGGGCCGTTCCCGTCGTGCGACGGCTGTCGATCGGTAGCGTTGGGTCATGCCCACGCTCCTGCACATCGACTCCTCGGCCGACCTCGCACACTCCCGCTCCCGAGCCCTCACCGCCGCCTTCGCCGACGCCTGGCGCGCCCGCGGTCCCGAGTACACCGTCGTCCGGCGCGACCTGCACGTCGACCAGCTCCCCCACCTCGAGGGCTCGGCCCTGCACTGGGCAGCCGGTGACCGCACGGACGACGAGGTCGTCGCGCCCGAGGCCGACGCGCTCCGGCAGGAGGTCATCGATGAACTCCTCGCCGCCGACGTCGTCCTCGTCGGGGCGCCGCTCTACAACTACACGGTGCCGTCGACACTGAAGGCCTGGATCGACCGCATCCACATCCCCGGGGTCCTCGCCGGCGACGTGCAGCCCCTCGCCGGGCGTCCGGTGGTGACCGTCGTGAGTCGCGGAGCCACCTACGACGCCGGCACCCCGACCGAGGGCTGGGACCACGGCTCCCCCGTCCTGCACCTCATCCTCGGCACCGCGCTCGGCATGAAGCCCTACCCGATCACGGTGAGCGCGACGCTGGCCGACCGGCTGCCCGAACTCGCCCCGCTCGCCGACCACGCCGCGGCCGAGTTCGCCGACGCGAAGACCACGTTGGAGCGCCTCGCGACCACGCTCGCCTGACCTCAGGACACCTTCGCGAGCTGGTGGATCCGTTGCGCGGAGAGTCCGAGCACGGACGCCATCTCAGCGTAGGTGTACCCCTCGGCGCGCATGCGGGCGACGACGTTCCGCGCGAGCCGGGCCGCTTCTGCGGCGTCCTGCCGCGCGTGCTCGGCGAGCGCGCGACTCGCTTCCCACTCCGCTCGGGCGTCGTCGGGCAGGACGAACTCCACGTCGACGGTGATCTCGGTCTCCGGGATGTCGAGCGTCAGCGCCACACACTCACGTGCCATCCACTCGACGTCGGACACTCGGCGTGCCTGCGTCACGGCACGGGCCTCGGGGACGTCGATCGTCCACCATCGTCCTTCACGGTGTGCTCGCGCGCGGTACCTCGTCGTCATCGCTCCTCCGTTCATCGCCAGCCGTCCGGTGCGTCCGGGAAGACCGCCAGCACCTGTCGCACCACGCCGGGGCTGAGTTCACGGTGACGTGGGAGCACGAGCCGTCCTCCGCCCGGACCGCACCACACCTCGTGACTCCCTCGCACGCGGCCGACCCACCATCCCCGATGCCGCAGGAACGTCGTCACTGCCCGGTGGGGAACGGCTCGCACCACGCTATCAATCCCTCCTAGTCGACTCCATCAAGCGCGGCGGCTAGAGAAACGCGCCCTCGATCCAGTTTGTGTCGGCCTCCGCACGAGAGACAGGAGGGGCGACGACCTGTGGACAGCGCAGCCCTCGTCGGCACTGTGGAGGATGACGATCAGGCGGGGCGGATCTCGCCGCTCCGCCCGAGGAGCGCTGCGTGGAACGCCGTCTGCGTCAACGCGCTGGCGAGCAGGAGCCCCGTCATGGACCCGATCCCACCGCTGAACGGCACGCGGGCGGCGACCTCGAACAGCGTCGGCTCGTGCAGGACGTCGAGCGCCTCGGCCACGTGCCGCGAACGCTCCTCGCGGTGCCGCGCCAAGGTCCGAGCGCGCCCCACGACGTCCCGGAACCGGTACTCGTGCCCCGGGCAGACCTCGAGGTCCGCGTACCGGTCGAGGCGCCCGAGCGACGCCAGGTAGTCCCCGAGCGGGTTCGTCGTGGTCCTGCCGCCGAGCCCGATCCCGGAGTTGATCCGCGGCAGGACGTGGTCGCCGGTGAACAGGAGCCCGTCGGCCTCGTCGACGAAGCAGCAGTGCCCGGCCGTGTGCCCGGGGGTCCAGAGCGTCACGATCGTGCGACCGGGGACGGGGAGCTCGTCGCCGTCCTCGAGCAGCAGGTCCGCGAACGGCTCGGACGTTCGCCCGAGTCCGATCCGCCGCCCGCTCCCCCAGGCCTCGACCACGCCGGCACGCAGGTCCTCCGGCAGGCCCCACGTCGCGACGTCGGCGTCGTTCGCGACGGCGTCCTCGCGTTCCCGTCCGAGTGCCTCGACCTCCAGCCGGTGCATGGCGATGCGCGCACCACTGGCCCGGCGGATGGCCGCCGCCGCCCCGAGGTGGTCGGCGTGCAGGTGCGTCACGACGACGAGCGCGACGTCGTCGAGCGACCGGGCGAGCGTCGACAACCCATCGCGGAGCGCCTCGAGTCCGTCGTCGGCGGCCCAACCGGGGTCGATCACCGCGAGCGCCCCGTCCGAGCCCTCGACGACGTAGACCAGGGTCGCGTCGGGCACGCCGAAGCGGAACGGCACGGCGAGGGTCCAGACGCCCGGCCGGACCTCCTCGACGGGTGGCAGGACGCCGTCGCGGAGCGCGGCGGCCTGCACGGGGCTGATCGGTTCCGGTGCCGGCGCTGCCGGCGGGGGCACGGTCGTCACGCGACCACCCTAGTGACGCGACCGGCGGGACCCGGGCGAGCCGCGCCTCCAGGCCGAGTAGACAGGCCGCATGGAGATCACACCCATGCTCGCCAAGGCCGTCGCCACCGTCCCCGACCCGGACAGCGTCCGGGGCGGCCTGCGCTACGAGCCGAAGTGGGACGGCTTCCGCGGGATCGTCACGATCGACGGCGACGACGTCGAGATCGGCAGCCGCGGCGCGAAGCCCCTCACCCGCTACTTCCCGGAACTCGTCGAGGCGTTCCGCGCGCAGTTCGGCGGTCGTGACCACCCCGTGGTGCTCGACGGCGAGGTCGTCCTGCGCTCCGGCGAGCCCGGTGCCGAGCGGCTCGACTGGGACGCGCTGTCGCAACGGATCCACCCCGCGGCCTCGCGGATCGCGAAGCTCAGCGTGGAGACGCCGGCACAGTTCGTGACGTTCGACCTGCTCGCCGTCGACGGTCAGGACCTCGTCGACCTGCCGTTCGACGAGCGGCGCGCACGGCTGGAGACCCTCGCCGACGACATGACGGACCCGCTGTTCGTCACCCGCACCACCCTCGACGTCGACCTCGCACGCGAGTGGCTCACCACGTTCGAGGGCGCCGGACTCGACGGCGTCGTCGCGAAGCCCCGAGCGAAGCCGTACGAGCCGAACAAGCGCTCGATGCTCAAGGTCAAGCACCACCGGACGGCCGACGTCGTCGCGATCGGCTACCGGGTGCACAAGAGCGGCACGGGTGTCGGCTCGCTCCTCGTCGGGCTGTACGGCGACGACGGCGAGCTCCGCCAGGTGGGCGGCGTGTCCGCCTTCTCCGACAAGCGCCGGGTCGAGCTGGTGGACGAGCTCGACCAGGTGGTCCTCCGCGATGCGGATGGGAGGCCCGTCACCGGTGAGGGGGAACGGTCGCGGTTCTCGTCGGGCCGGGACACGTCGTTCGTCCGGCTTTCGCCGGACCTCGTGCTGGAGGTGCGCTACGACCAGATGGAGGGCGACCGGTTCCGGCACACGGTCCAGTTCGAACGGTGGCGTCCGGACCGCGAGGCGCGGTCCTGCGGGTTCGAGCAGCTCGAGGTCCCGACGGCGTACGACCTGCAGGACGTGCTGATGTCCGATTGACGCTCCGGGGTGGAAGTAGTTAGGCCGACTAGTAGTTTGGGAGTGCGGGCATCGACCGCGGCGAGGGACGGGAGCGGAACATGATCATCGACGGCATCAGCGACGCACACCGCGGGACCTGGTCCCGACTCACACGGCTGCACACCGCGAGCATCACCCTGCCGGTGCAGACCACGCGGGTCGTCGAGCCGAAGCGCGTCGGCGAGGACACCGGCGCCGTCTGAGTCGGTCGGCTCAGCCCTTCTTCGCCCGCGACGGCTGCACGCGCGGCGGTTCGCCCGGCATCTTCGGGAAGTCCGGCGGGAACGGCAGTTCTCCCTCGCCCTTCTCCAGGTCGCGCTCCCACCACTCGAGCAGCGGCGCGATGGAGCCCGGCTGCTCGCCCAGGGACTCCCACGGGTCGCCGGTGCTCGCGAGCCGATCCGGCACGGTTCGGATCGTGAACGTGGTCGGGTCGACGTCGTCGAGCTCCTCCCACGTGATCGGCGTCGAGACCGCAGCGTGCGGCAGGGCACGGGGACTGTAGGCGCCGGCCATGGTCCGGTCGCGGTTCGCCTGGTTGAAGTCCACGAAGACCCGCTGCCCGCGCTCCTCCTTCCACCACGCCGTCGTCACCCGGTCGGGCATGCGCCGCTCGAGCTCCCGCGCCGCCGCGATCACCGCGTGGCGCACGTCGAGGAACTCGTGCTCGGGGCGGACCGGCGCGAACACGTGCAGCCCGCGGTTGCCGCTCGTCTTGATCCACGCCGTCAGACCCACCTCGTCGAGCACCTTCCGCAGCTCGTGCGCGATCGGCACCGTGTCGCCGAAGTCGGTGCCCGGCTGCGGGTCGAGGTCGATCCGGAGCTGGTCCGGGTGGTCGGAGTCCTCCGCGCGCGAGGCCCACGGGTGGAACACCACCGTGTTCATCTGCGCCGCCCACACGGCGACGGCCGGCTCGTCGATGACGAGCTGCGGGTGGGACCTCGCGCTCGGGTAGGTGACGACGACGGAACGGACGTACTCCGGGGCGCCCTTCGGCGGGTTCTTCGAGAAGAACTGCTCGCCGTCGACGCCGCCGGGGAACCGCTGCAACGAGATCGGCCGGTCACCATTGGCCCGGACGAAGGCATCACCGACGGCGACGAGGTACTCGGCGAGGTCGAGCTTCGTGATGCCGGGCTCCGGCCAGAGCACCCGTGACGGGCTGCTGATCCGGACCTCCCGGTCGCCGTCGGGGCCGGGCACGTTCAGCGTCGTCGCGTCGCTCGCCATGCTGCGGAACCTACACGGCCGCTGCTCCAAGGGACCGTGTCGTCACATAGTGTTCCAGTGCAGGTGACCGTTCGCGTCGGCTCCCTTGCCGCCGCACCGGTACGAGCGCCCGTTCGACGCCTGGGCGACCGAGCCGTTCTGGGCGTCCGCGCAGAAGGCGCCGGGGGTGATGAGTCCCTGCGCCGGCGCCTGCTCCTGCGGAACTGGAGCCGCAGGCGCTTGAGGCACCGGCGCCGGTGCGGCAGGGGCGACGTAGGACCCGAGCGCGGTGACCTCCGTGACCGGCGCACGCGTCACTTCCTTGCCCACCTGGACTCTGCCGGTCTCGGTGCCGTCCGTCGTCGTGACCCGCCACGTGGTCGTCAGCACACCCGGGACTCCCGCAGTGGTGATGCGTGTCTGGCCCTTCGGGAGCGCGGGATCATCGACCGTGGTGCGTTCGAACGCGATCGTGGAGTCCTCGGTCACCTCGGAGACGACGACCACCGGGGTCGGCGTGGGCGTCGGCGTCGTACGCGGAGTGGCGGACTCCGCCGAGGCCACGACCGCGGCCGGACGCGCTTCGCCAACGTTCGTCACCACCGATCCGACCAGCGCACCGGCCGAGCCGACGCCGCCGATCCAGATCGCCGCCGCGACGACGACCACCACGGTCGCCTTCGTCTTCGTGGTCAGTGCCGCCCACCGCATCTCGTCCGCCCCTTCCGGCTGTCCGACGATCCAGCGTGTGGGAGACGGACCACCGCCACGACCCCCCACAACGGGGCAGCCGCGTCCAGCGGACACGGGCGGGACGGGAGGGTGGCTCGTACGTCGGAGTGGACCGGCGAGCGAATGCAGTTCGTGAGCGGTGACCCGTCTCGCGCGGGTGCGCCGCGCCTCCCGTCCGACCCGCTGGCCGGGGCAGGCCGCCGGCCGTCGTGGTGGGTCCTGCAGGCCCGTCACAGCGGGAGCGGCGCGGCTAGGCTGAGCCGGTGAGCACCACCACCGAACCCCTGCGCGTCGGGTTGGTGTCGCTGCACACCTCCCCCGGTGACGAACCCGGCTCCGGCGAGGTCGGCGGCATGAACGTCGTCGTCCGCCACCAGGCCGAGGCCCTCGCCGACCGCGGTCACCACGTCGACATCATCACGCGCCGCTCGTCGCCGACGCAGCCGGACTCGGTGTCGCTCGTCCCGGGCGTCTGCCTGCGGTTCCTGTCCGCCGGGCCCGCCGAGCCGGTGCCGAAGGGCGAGCACGACGCGTTCATCGAACCGTTCCGGCACGAGCTCGAACGTCTCGGCCCGTTCGACGTCCTGCACTCGCACCACTGGTTCTCCGGCGTGGCCGCGCTGCCCGTCGCCCGCGAGCGGGGCATCCCGCACGTGCAGTCCTTCCACTCGATCGCCGCGGGCAGCGACACCCCGCTGTCCGAGGGCGAACGGCCGGAGTCCGCGGGGCGGATGGCCGGCGAGCAGCTCCTCGCGCGCGACTCCGACGCGGTCGTGGTCGTCTCCGAGGCCGAGGCGTCGACGGTGCGGACCCGCCTCGGCGGCGACGACGCGCGTGTCTGGATCGTCCTGCCGGGCGTCGACGGTTCCGTCTTCCGCCCCGCCGCAGCCGGCTCACGCCGCGCCGCCGTCCCCTACGTGGTCGCCGCGGCGCGGGTGCAGCCGCTGAAGGGACTGGACCTGGCCATCGAGGCGATCGCCGGCATCAGCCAGGAGGCGCGACCCACCCTCGTCATCGCCGGGGACGCCTCGAGCGAGGCGGGCGGCTACGTGGACGAACTGCGTCGTCTCGCCGAGGCGCACGGCATCGGCGACCGCGTGACGTTCGTCGGTCCGCAGTCGCGTGCCGACCTGGCGTTCCTGTTCCGCGGCGCGGCAGCCGTGCTCGTGCCGTCGCACTCGGAGACGTACGGCCTCGTCGCGCTCGAGGGTTCCGCTTCCGGGGTGCCCGTCGTGGCCGCCGCTGCCGGGGGTCTCCGCGAGGCCGTGGTCGACGGTGAGACCGGGGTGGTGCTCGAGTCCCGTGACCCTGCGGTCTGGGCGGCGGAGATCGAGCGGATCCTGACGGACTCCTCCTACTCGGCATCGTTGGCCGCCGCGGGTCGCGAACACGCCGAACGGCTGAGTTGGGAGCGGTCCGCCGCGGGACTCGAGGACGTCTACCGCCGGGTGCTCGGACGCTCGTGAGCACGGCGGGACGGTTCGACGGGTTCTGGGCCGCGCTCGACGCCGTCCCGTGCGCGGACGACGCCGAGGCGCTGTACGACGTCGCGTCCGACGAGGGACGGCTCCGGCGCGCGAACCTGGATCGCTACCTGACGGTCGTCGGCTCCGGCGCGGACACGCTGCTCGTCGCCGAGGCCCCGGGCTGGCGCGGCATGACGAACACGGGGGTGCCGTTCACGAGCATGCGCGAACTCGGGCCGGAGTACCTCGTGCCGCCGGCGCCGACCGCCCCGTGGGAGGCGTCGTCGCGTGTCGTGCAGGCCGCCCTCGCGTCGTGGCGCGGTGCGCTGCCGCTGGCGTGGGCGATCTTCCCGCACCACCCGTTCGCGGCACCGGATCGGCTGACGAACCGGACGCCGCGGCCGGCCGAGGTGCGCGACGGCGCCCCGGTGTCGCTCGCACTGCTCGAGGCCCTGGGTGGTGCGTCCGCCGTCCGGGTGGTCGCGGTGGGACGGAAGGCCCAGGGAGCCCTAGCGCTGGCGGGCATCGACGCGATCGCGGTGCGGCACCCGGCGCAGGGCGGCGCGAAGCAGTTCACCGAGCAGCTGCTGGCGCTGGACCAGTAGTCCGGCAGGCGTTCACCGCGCGTGGTCAGGCGGAGCGGACCTCGACGCCCTTCGCGGTGAGCCGTTCGACGACGTGCGCGGGAAGCGGTGCCGCGGCGTACACGGTCGTGAGGGCCGGCAGGTCCAGCACGTCGTCCCAGTTCTGCGGGTCGTACCGGTCGTCGGAGCCGTCCCACCCGGGGTGCACGTCCTGCAGGACCTCGAGGTCGGAGTCCACCGTGAGCTCCGTGACGAGCGACAGCTGCGACGGCAGGAGTTCCAGATCGTCGTAGTACTCGCGCGCCCGGTCGTCCTGCCCCTCGACGTCGAGGTCCTCGTCCCCGTCGTCCTCACCCTCGGGGTCGTACGGTTCGAGGACGTCGAGGTCGTAGCAGAGCACGTCGAGCACGAGCAGCTTGGCGTTGAAGTCGGCGAACTCGACGGGCTCTTCGGTGGTGTTCGACTCGTCGTACATGGCTCGGAGCGTAGCGGTCCGTCCCCGTGCACGTCCGGGGTGCGCGCGTCGGGCAGGACACGACCGTGTTGCGATCAGCGGGGAGCTTCCTGTGAAAGCGGACAGAATGCTGTCGCCCCGGAGAGGCTGACGCATGGCCACCACCAACACAGAGCGCCCGCAGCAGGAGCAGACCGAGCTCCGGCGGGTCATCGGTCCCAAACTCCTGCTGCTGTTCATCGTCGGGGACATCCTCGGCACGGGCGTGTACGCGCTCACGGGTCAGGTCGCGGCGGAGGTCGGCGGAGCAGCGTGGCTCCCCTTCCTCATCGCGTTCGCCGTGGCGCTGCTGACGGCGTTCTCGTACCTCGAACTCGTGACGAAGTACCCGCAGACGGCGGGAGCCGCCCTCTACGTCCACAAGGCGTTCGGCATCCACTTCGTCACCTTCATCGTCACGTTCATCGTCATGTGCTCGGGCATCACGTCGGCGTCGACGGCGTCCCGGGCGTTCGCGGCGAACCTCGGCGCGGGCTTCGGTCTCGAGCTTCCGAACGCGGTGGTGATGCTCATCGCGATGGGCTTCATGCTCGCCGTGATGGCGGTCAACTTCCGCGGCGTCAGCGAGAGCGTGAAGACGAACGTCGTGCTCACCCTGGTCGAGCTGTCCGGTCTCGTCATGGTGATCCTCATCGGGTTCTGGGCGATCGCCGGCGGCGACGCGGACTTCTCCCGCGTCGTGATGTTCGAGACACCCGAGGACAAGACGCTCCTCCTCTCGGTGTCGACCGCCACGTCGCTGGCGTTCTTCGCGATGGTCGGCTTCGAGGACTCGGTGAACATGGCCGAGGAGACGAAGGACCCCTCCCGCATCTTCCCGAAGGTCATGCTCACCGGCCTCGGCATCACCGCCGTGATCTACGTGCTCGTGTCGATCTGCGCCGTCGCCGTGGTGCCGATCGGTGAACTCGCCGGCAACGAGACGCCGCTCGTCACGGTCGTGCAGACCGCGGCACCGGACTTCCCCATCGCCGACCTGCTGCCGTTCATCTCGATGTTCGCCGTCGCCAACACGGCGCTGATCAACATGATGATGGCGTCGCGGCTGCTGTACGGGATGAGCAAGCAGGGTGTCCTCCCGGGGTTCCTCTCGCGCGTCTCCCCGACCCGCCGCACCCCGTCCACCGCGATCGTCTTCACCACGCTCATCTCGCTCGCGCTGATCGGCTGGGTGTCGCTGGACCCCGAGTCCCCCATCGTCGTCGTCCTCGGTGGCACCACCTCGCTCCTGCTGCTGTCCGTGTTCGCCGTCGTGAACGCCGCGGTGCTGGTGCTCCGGCGCGACAGGGTCGGGCACAAGCACTTCCGTGCCGGGGTGATCGTGCCGATCATCGGGGTGGTCACGTGCCTGTGGCTGGTGCTGCCGTTCTCGTCCGGCCGCGACCCGCAGCAGTACCAGATCGCCGGTGCACTGCTCGCGCTCGGCATCCTGCTCTGGATCGTCACGTGGTTCACCCACGGCCGCAAGCGGGCCGAGAAGGCGCCCACTGGACTCGTCACCGAGCCGACCGCTGTGCAGCGCCCGCACGACCACGAGCACCGGGACGTCTGACCCGGCGAACGCCGACGACACCCCCGATCGGGCGGGTGCGGTTCCCAGGCGGCGCACGTAGCCTCTTCGTGCTCCGCCTGACCCGCCCCGCCCGAGAGGACCCGCCATGCGCCGCGTCGGCATCACGCTCGCATCGGTGTTCGGCGCGGGCGTCGTCGCGATCGGCATCGGTGTCATCGTCGTGGTCGTCATCGCGGTGAACTCCCTGACCGGTGCCGCGAAGTCGGCCACCGCCGACGCCGTCCCGACGTGCCCGGACGTGGCGACGAAGACGGTCGGCGGCATCGTCGTCCCCGCCGGTCCGGTCGGCGGCTTCTGCCAGGACCGTCTGGTGAACGCCGCCTACGTCATCCAGGCCGCGCAGGCCCTCGGCATCGGCCCGCACACGCAGGCCGTCGGCGTGATGACCGCGATCGGCGAGTCCAGCCTGGTGAACCTCGACCACGGGGACGCCGCCGGACCCGACAGCCGCGGGCTCTTCCAGCAGCGGGACAACGGTGCGTGGGGCACGTACGAGCAGCGGATGGACCCGTACACGGCGGCGTCGATGTTCTACGCGAAGCTCGTGAAGGTCCCGGGCTGGAAGACGATGACGCCGACGCAGCTGGCGCACGCCGTCCAGATCAACTCGGACCCCGACCACTACGCCAGGTTCTGGCCGGAGGCGAAGGCCGTGGTCGAGGGACTCACCGGGCAGACCGTGCCCGACGCGGCGCCCGAGAGCTGACCGGCACGTCACGACGCGAGCGCGATCGGTCCGTGGTCGGCCTCGTCGACCTCGTCGAGCGACACGATCGCGATGCCGCCGGTGTGGACGGCCACCTGGGCCCGGAGTCGGACGTGACGCTCCTCGAACGCGCAGGCGCAGGCGTCCACCCACTCCCAGTCGACGGGGAAGAGCCGGGACTCCCCCGGGCGCTCCCACACGAGCACGACCTCGGTCGCGGCGACCTGCACGAGGACGTCCGCCACGAGAGCAGCGAAGTCCTCGACGTGCTCGTCCGGCTGCCACGGCAGGTCGGAGATCGGCATGACGAACGACACCGGGACGGCTCGTTCGTCGAGGAACAGCACCCAGCACTGCCGGGTGATCGGGCGTTCGACGAGGTCGGCGACGAGGTCCACCACGTCGTCGTCGGTGCGGACTGCGGTGCGGATGAGGCGGTCGAGCATGTCGGTGTCTGGCATGTCCCCAGCGTCGCGGAACGGCGCGCACCCCGAGCGGCCCCGACGCCGTTCTGTGGACCGCTGTCCTCGGAACACGACCTGTGGAGGAACCGCCGACCGACGGATCAGTCCTCAGATGCCGTGGGTGATCGCGCTGTCCACGAGCAGGATCGCCCCGAAGAACACCGCCACGACGGCCGCGATGCCGACCAGGGCGAACGGCCACGACAGTCGGCGCCGCACGAGCCGCAGCACGCAGACGACCAGCGTGGCGACGAGGACGAGCGCGACGAGGACCGGCCCGGTGTACACGACCGCTCCACCGAGCGTCTCGTTGCAGGTGTTCCCCGGAACGTCACACGAACTGAACGCGAGCGACAGGAACACGATCCCGCCACCGGCGACCACCGACTCCGCTGCCAGCAGGACCAGCAGCGCGATGGTGGCGACCACGTCGACGACGCGACGACCACCTGCCAGCGGGTGTCGCGCCTCCCGTCCGAACGCCGCCGGACCCGACCCGAGCGGATCCGCAGCGACCGGCGCGTCCATCACCCTCGCCACCCACGGACGGACCCGGGCGCGGCGGCGACCAGCAGCGGCTGCCCGGGGAGCCGGCCGGCGAGGGTGAGCCCGAGGAGGACGCGCAGGAAGGAACGCATGCCCCCATCGTGCTCGTCCGGCGGCGCCGAGGTCCGCCGGTGCCGCGATCGGACATCCGCACGCCCGGGTCGGTAGATTCAGACGCATGGGAGCAGCCGCGCGGGACCACGAGCCGGCCGCCGTCCCCGCGACCCTCGCCGTGCTCCTCGGGCCGGTCGCCTTCTTCATGGGGATCATCGTGCCGGCCGCGTCGATGGGGAAGCACGTGGCGCTCGGAGCGGTGTTCGGCGTGGTGTGCGTCGCGAGCGGGTGGCGGGCGCTCGCGATCGCCCGGCGCGGCCGGCGTGCCGTACGGGTGTGGGCGTGGATCGGGATCGTCCTCGGCGGACTCGGCCTGGTGATGCTCGTGTGGCAGCTGCTCGTCATCGTGACGGGAGGCGCGTTCCCACCGCCGTTCTGGTCGCCGTACGCCCACCGCTGAGCCGTGGAACCGTGCACGGCTGCGGGCTCCGGTGACTCGGTCGTCCCCGGTCGGTCCGCCGCACGCGGAACGCGCCCAGGGTGCAGAGTGGGCGCATGACGACGACGACACGCACCCTGTTCCGACGGAAGCCGATCGAGACGATCGAGGACGAGACCGGGGGCGAGGGCGGCCTCCGACGGCACCTCGGCCTCTGGCAGCTGACCGCGATCGGCATCGGCGGCATCATCGGGGCAGGCATCTTCACCCTCGCCGGCACGGTCGCGAACGGCGTCGCCGGCCCCGCCGTCCTCATCAGCTTCCTCGTCGCCGGTGTCGCGAGTGCCGCCGCTGCGCTGTCGTACGCGGAGTTCGCCGGACTCATCCCGAAGGCCGGCAGCGCGTACACGTACGGCTACGCGGTCCTCGGCGAGATCGTCGGGTGGTTCATCGGCTGGGACCTGCTCCTCGAGTACACCGCGATCGTGGCGGTGGTCGCGATCGGGATCTCCGGGTACGTCGGGTTCCTCGTCGGGCAGTTCGGCGTGGACCTGCCCGCCTGGATGCTCGGCGCTCCCGGCACGGGCGACGGGCACGTGATCGACGTCTTCGCGATCATCCTCTGCCTGCTCACCGCGTTCGTCCTGACCCGCGGGATCCGCAGCGCCGCCCGGTTCGAGTTCGTCGCCGTCGGCATCAAGGTCGGTCTCGTCGTGCTCATCGTGGTGCTCGGCGTGTTCCACATCAACAGCGGCAACTACTCGCCGTACTTCCCGTTCGGCTTCGGCGGCGTGATGACCGGCGCCGCGACGGTGTTCTTCGCGGTGTTCGGCTACGACGCCATGTCGACCGCGGCCGAGGAGTCCACCGACGCCCGCAAGCACATGCCGAAGGCGATCCTGCTGTCCCTCGGCATCTCGATGATCCTCTACGTCCTCGCGACGCTGGTGCTGACCGGGATGCAGAAGTACACCGACATCGACCCCGCCTCGGGCTTCTCGTCGGCGTTCGCGTCGGTCGGCCTCGGCGGGGTGGCGAACGTCATCGCGATCGGCGCCATCGTCGGCATCATCACCGTCCTCGTGACCTTCATGCTGGGTGCGAGCCGCGTCTGGTTCTCGATGAGCCGCGACGGCCTCATGCCGAAGTGGTTCGCGAAGACGGACCCGAAGCGCCACGTCCCCACCCGCGTGACCTGGATCCTCGGCATCGCGTCGGCGGTCCTCGCCGGTGTGCTGCCGATCGGGGTCGTCGCCGAACTGACGAACATCGGCATCCTGCTCGCGTTCGTGGTCGTCTGCAGCGCCGTGATCGTGCTCCGCTACCGCCAGCCCGACCTCGACCGCCAGTTCCGCCTGCCGTTCATGCCGGTCATCCCCGCCATCGGCGTCATCGCGTCGCTGTGGCTCGTGACGTTCCTGCAGTGGGAGACCTGGGTGCGCTTCGCGGTCTGGTTCGCGATCGGCCTCGGCGTGTACTTCGGGTACTCGCGCCGCCACAGCGCGCTCGCAGACCGCACCGACCGCTGAACACGGCCGCGCCCGACCGCACGCGCCCGCCGTTGCGCGAGACCGCACGGCCCCGCACGGGACCGCACCGAACCGCAACCGGCATGCGGATGACCGCACCGGCGCCGTGGCGGAACCGCACGTGTCCCGCACGGTCTGTCCGCACTTCCCAGTACTGATGCGGACACCCCCCGTGCAGGGGGCAGAAGCAGGGCATCCGGCTCCCTAGCCTCGTGACGACATCACTCACGAAACGGACGGCCGGCGGTCCCCATGGTCAAACGCATGCTCATGATCGCGACGATCGCGGTGCTCTCCGCGGCGCTGACCCTGACGGCCGCGCGCACCGCCGAGTCCGGCGAACCCGACTCCGCCGGACTTGCCGTGCCGACCCCCTCAGCGAGCCCCGTCCCGACCCTTCCCGACCTCGGCACCCCGACGTTCTCGGAGGACTTCGACACCCCTGCCGCTGCGGGGGGCCCGTTCGCCGCGACCTACGCGCAGTCCTGGCAGCCGTACCCCGACGGCATGGGTGGGAAGTACTGGAGCGGGCAGATCATCAGCGCCCACGACGGCTACATGGACGTCGCGATGGACGGCGAGCACGGCGCCGCGGGCACGTTCGGCACCCCGACGGGCGCGTGGTCCCACGTCGGCGGCACGTTCAGCATCCGTGCCCGAGCCACGGGCGGCGGTGACAACGGCCTCGCCGTGATGCTCTGGCCCACGTCGGACGACTGGTCAGAGGGCGAGATGAACTACCCCGAGGGGAACTTCGACGGCGCGGTCCACGCTTTCCACCACTCGATGGTGCCCGGGCACGAACAGGACAAGGTGTCGTACACCGCGGACGTGTCCTGGAGCGATTGGCACACCTACACCACGCAGTGGGTGCCGGGGAAGTACGTGCGGTACTACCTCGACGGCAAGCTGGTCCTGTCGGTGACGCACGACGTGCCGACCACACCGCACCGGTACATGTTCCAGATCGGCAACTGGGGCTCGAGCGGGCACCTGATGATCGACTGGGTCAGGAGCTGGGACGCGACCTGAGCGGTCAGCGGTCAAAGGTCAGCGGTCGCGACCCGATCAAGCGGGCGGTGCACTGCCTTCCCGCACCTCGCGCACGTTCTGCGCCTGCCACCCCTCGGGGACCGACTCGCGGAACGCCCGGAGCGCGTCCTGGTAGCTGCTGCCGGTCGCCTCGTGCGGCTTCGTGTCCCGTGCGCGTGCGAGCGCCCGGACGGTCGTCTCGCCGGTCGCCTTGCTCGTGACCGCGTTGATCTGCTGCAGCTCGAACCCGTCCAGGTCGAGCGCCGCGATCGCGGCCTGCCGAGCCGCTTCGATGTTGTCCCCGCTGCCCTCGGATTCCCGGGTCGCGGTCGATCGGAGTTCGCCTCGCATGGTCGTCACCGTCCCAGTATCGCTCGGGCGACGGCCCGCCGGGGTCGGTGGCACCTGGCAGAGTTGTGCCGTGCCTGCCACCCCGATGATCGACGCCGTCGACGTCATCCGTTTCGTCGGGCCGCAGACCTTCGGCCGTGCGCGCGACCTCGTCCGGGCCGGTCTGGTCGACGACGCCGTCTGGCACGACGATGACGGCACCGTCACCGCGGCGGTCCTCGGCTCCGCCGACGACCCGTACGAGCTCCGCGTCGAGACCACACCGGCCCGCGGCGAGTTCGTCCGCCCCGTCCGCAGCACGTGCACCTGTCCCCTCGGCGGCGAGTGCAAGCACGTCGCCGCCGCGCTCCTCACCGTCAACGCGCGCGCCCTCGCCGCGGCCGCCGGCCCACACCAGGAAGCGCCGGCTCCGCCACCCCCGGACTGGAGGCACGACCTCGCCCGCCTCGCCGGTGACGACGAGCAGGCGGTCACCCCGCAGGGCACCCCCATGGGTCTGCAGTTCGAGTTGCGTGACGCGGTCTCCGCCCGGCTGGCGTCCCGCGCGAGGGCGGCCGGTCGAGCGCTCCCGACGGCCTCGCGGTCCGTGCGGCTCGGCGTCCGCCCGGTGACCCAGAGCGACGCCGGCAACTGGGTCCGCGGGCAGCTGACGTGGGGCACGCTGCCGTACTCGCTGAACCGGCTCGGCCTCGCCCCCGAGCAGCACGGCTGGTTCCTGCAGTTCGCCGCCCTCCACCGCGCCGGACAGCTCGCGGGGTTGCCCGGCGAGGCGGACTGGATCCACCTCGACGACTTCGGCAGCCCGCTGCTGTGGCCGTTGCTCGCGCAGGCACACGGGCTCGGGATCGCGTTCGTCACCGGGAAGCGTGCGGGCGGCGCGGTGCTCGGCACCGAGGCCCGCGTCCTGCTCGACGCCGCCCGGCACGACGGCGGACTGGTGATCGGTGCGAGCGCGGTCCTCGACGGCCGACCGGTCGCCGAGGGTGCCGCGCGGATGATCGGCGACCACGGCGTCTACGCCTTCCGTGAGAGCCCGGAGTTCCACGTCGCGTTCGCCCCGACTCCGGCCCCCGTGCCGGAGGACCAGCGCCGCATGCTCGTCGAGGGCGCCCGGATCACCGTGCCGGAGTCCGAGGTCGAGGAGTTCCTCGCGGACTGGTCCCCGAAGCTCCGCGGGGCACTCGGGCTCGTCAGCTCCGACGGGTCGATCGAGCTGCCCGAGCGCACGCCGCCCGAACTCGTCCTCACGGCGACCTTCGAACCGGCCCGCGCGCCCCGGACGGACGACCGCGTGCACCTGCAGTGGCGGTGGCAGGTCGACGGCCGCAAGGACCCCGTCGCGCTGCACGGACCGCTCCCCGACCTGTCGGGCCTGCGCGCGGCCGACGACCCGGCCCCCTCGGAACCGGCGGCCGACGACGCGGGCCGAGCCGCGCCTCCCGGACCCGGCGGCGGCCTGGCGTGGTTCGAGGACGGCACCGTCGAGGGCGCCGACGTCGCGGTCTTCTCGAACGAGCTGCTGCCGGAACTCCCGGGCCTCGGCGTCCGGACGGTCGTGCAGGGCGAGCGCGTCGACCACGAGCGGCTGACCGGTCGTCCGCACATCCGTGTCACGACGATGCCGTCCGAGAAGCACGACTGGTTCGACCTCGGGATCGTCGTCAGCGTGAACGGGAAGGAGATCCCGTTCACGCCGCTGCTCCGGGCGCTCGCCAAGCGGGACCGACGGCTCAAGCTCATCGACGGCTCGTACCTGTCGTTGTCCGACCGCGCGTTCGACCGGCTGAAGGAGCTCATCGAGCAGGCCCGCGACCTCGACGAGTGGGAACCGGACCAGCCGATGACGGTGACGCCGCTGCAGGCCGGGATCTGGTCGGAGTTCGACCAGCTCGCCGACGAGACCTCCCACGACGAACGGTGGCAGGCGATCGCGTCCGGGCTGCTCGGCGCGACCCCGCCGGGTTCGGTCGCCGTCCCGCCGTCGGTGCACGCCGACCTCCGGCCCTACCAGCACGCCGGGTACGCGTGGCTGTCGTTCCTGCTGTCGCACGGCATCGGCGGGGTGCTCGCCGACGACATGGGTCTCGGCAAGACCCTCCAGGTGCTGACGACGATCGCGGCGGCACGGGAGTCATCGCCGGACGCGCCGCCGTTCCTCGTCGTGGCGCCGACCTCGGTCGTCGGCAACTGGGCGTCCGAGGCGGCTCGGTTCACACCGGGTCTGCGCGTGGCGACCATCGGGTCGACGACGCTGAAGGACCCGGGCCTCGTGGCGCGCACCGCTGCCGCCGCCGACGTCGTCGTGACCTCGTACGCGCTGCTCCGGCTCGACGCCCGTGCGTACACCGACCTGCCGTGGTCGGCCCTCGTGCTCGACGAGGCGCAGTTCGTGAAGAACCCGCAGTCGCAGACGCACCGGGTCGCGGTCGACCTGCGCGCGCCGGTGAAGTTCGCGATCACCGGGACGCCGCTCGAGAACGGGCTGACCGACCTCTGGGCGCTGTTCCACATCGTCGCGCCCGGGCTGCTGTCGTCGTGGTCGCGGTTCGGGGACGACTACGTGAAGCCGCTGTCGTCGCCCGACCTCCGCGGGGACCCGCGCCGTCAGCTGACCGAGCGGCTCCGGCGACGGATCCGGCCGCTCATGCTCCGCCGGACGAAGGAGGGCGTCGCCGCCGACCTGCCGCCGAAGCAGGAGCAGGTCGTCCGGGTGACGCTCGACCCGGCGCACCGGGCGCTCTACGAGACGACGCTGAACCGGGAGCGCCTGAAGGTGCTCGACCTCATCGACGACCTCGCGCGGAACCGGATGATCGTGTTCCGGTCCCTGACGCTGCTGCGGATGCTGGCGCTCTCACCGGCGCTCGTCGACGGGTCACGGGACGACGTGTCCTCGGCGAAGCTCGACCTGCTGCTCGACGAACTCGAGCAGCTCGCCGCCGAGGGACGACGCGCGCTCGTGTTCAGCCAGTTCACGTCGTTCCTCCGCATGGTCGCCACGGCCCTCGACGACCGCGGCATCGGGTACGAGTACCTCGACGGGTCGACGCGGCGCCGGCCCGAGGTCATCGACCGCTTCCGCAACGGCACCGCCCCCGCGTTCCTCATCTCGCTCAAGGCCGGCGGCTTCGGGCTGACCCTGACCGAGGCGGACACCGTGTTCGTACTCGACCCCTGGTGGAACCCCGCTGCCGAATCGCAGGCGGTCGACCGGACGCACCGCATCGGGCAGACCCGGTCGGTGAACGTGCAGCGGTTCATCGCGGAGGACACCATCGAGGAGAAGGTCCTCGCGCTCGCGGCGAAGAAGGCCGAACTCTTCGCCACGATGATCGACGACGACGCCCTGTTCGCCGACGACCTGACGGCCGACGACATCCGCTCGCTCCTGGAGTGACGCCGGGCGCGCGGGCTGCGCGCATGGCCCGACGTTCCACGAGTCGATCGACGGGTGGAACGTCGGACGATGCACACGGCGGAGCGGCGCCGAGCACGCCGATCGCGCGCGGAAGTAGCCGCGCGGCGTCAGCGGCCGAGGGCGTCGATCGCCGCGACCTCCTCGGCCGTCAACTCGACGCGGGCGCCGGCCGCGTTCGACCGGATGCGCTCCGGGTTCGACGACTTCGGGATCACGACGAACCCGTGCGCGACGTGCCAGGCGACGATCACCTGGGCGCTGTCCACGTCGTGCGCCCTCGCGATGTCGAGCAGCGTCGGGTCCTGGAGGTTGCTCGCCTTGAACGGGCTGTAGCCCTCGAGGACCACACCCCGGTCCCGGAGGCCGTCCGCGATCGCCGCGTCGTACTCGACCGGGCTCCACTTGATCTGGTTCACGGCCGGGGTCGTGCCGGTCTCCTGCACGAGCTCGTCGATCTGCGCGAGCGAGTAGTTGCTCACGCCCACCGCACGGGTGAGCCCGTCGGCCTGCGCCTGCACGACCTGCTCCCACACGTCCGGACGCGCCTCACCGTTCGGCGGCCAGTGCACGAGCCACAGGTCGAGGTGGTCCAGGCCGAGCTGGTCGAGGCTCTCCTCGATCGTCCCGCGGACACGGTCGGCGTTCTCCGGCGGCAGCTTCGTCGTCACGAAGACGTCGTCACGGGCGAGCCCGGAGCCGGCGATCGCCTTCCCCACGCCGCGCTGGTTGCTGTACCCGGTGGCGGTGTCGATGTGACGGTAGCCGGCACTGAGTGCTTCGCCGACGGCCGCCGGGGCATCGGCATCGGGGATCTGCCAGGTGCCGAAGCCCAGGAGCGGCATCGACCCACCGGTGACGGACACGGACGGATTCGCGTAATCGGTCATGCGTCCGTGTCTACGCCGTGCCCGCCGGTGCCTCGCACACCCGGGGTCGTCGACGCCCCGCTCCGCCTCCTCGCGATGTCCGCGGTCTCCGGCATGATCGTCGAGGCCATCCGGCTCGCCCCGCCGCACCACCGCACGACCAGGAGCACCACCCACGCATGACGTCCCGCCGACGCCGAACCCGCACCAGCCTCACGTCCGTCCTCGTCGTCCTCGCGCTCGCCGTCGGCGGGTACACGCTCCACACTGCGGGGATCCTCGCGCCCGATGCCGAGGCCGCACCCGGCACGAGCAGCGCGACCGCGGGGTCCGGCGCGCCCACCATCACGACGGAACCGGCGGCGCCGGAGACGACCCGCGCCTCCAGTCCGACCGCCTCGGTGACCGGGACGGCCACGGACCACGAGGACGCGGCGACCGCGCGGACGCGACTCGCACAGCTGCCCGTGAAGGGCAAGGCGCCCGCGACCGGGTACGACCGTGTCGCGGACTTCGGGACGGCGTGGCTCGACGTCGACCGCAACGGGTGCGACACCCGGAACGACGTGCTGGCGCGGGACCTCACCGCCATCACGCGTCAGGGACCGTGCACGGTCCTCACGGGGACGCTCGTGTCGCCGTACACCGGTGCGACGATCGACTTCGTGCGGGGGAACACGACGTCCACGCTCGTGCAGATCGACCACGTCGTCGCGCTCGAGAACGCCTGGCGCACCGGAGCGCAGCAGCTCACCCAGACCGAACGCGAAGCCCTGGCGAACGACCCGGAGAACCTGTTCGCCGTCGACGGGCACTCGAACGCGCAGAAGCGCTCCGGCGATGCGGCGACCTGGCTGCCGGCGGACAAGTCGTTCCGGTGCACGTACATCGAGCACCAGGTCGCGGTGAAGACGCAGTACCGGCTGTGGGTCGCCCCCGCGGAGCACGACGCGATGGACCGCATCCTGAGCACCTGCTGACCACGCATGGCACGATGCGAACATGGCTGAGTCGCTGACGATCCCCCAGGCCTTCGCCCTGCTCCAGATCTCTCCGGACGGTCGGCGCAGCACCGATGGGCAGCGCCTCGACATCGGTCTCGCCGGAGCCGTCCTGGCAGACCTGGCGCTCCGAGGGGCGGTCACGCTCGACGGCGGGAAGGTCGCGGTCGCCTCGGGAACGGTCACGGGCGACGCCGCTCTCGACGAGGTGCTCGGGTCCATCGCTGCCTCCGGAGCGCCGCGGAAGGCGAAGTGGTGGGTGCAGCGGCTCGGGAAGCGACCCTTGCGTGACGCGGTGCTCGCCGGCCTGGTACAGCGCGGCATCATCAGCGAGGAGCAGCGCACCACGCTCGTGCTCTTCACGACGACGCGGCACCCCGAGCGGGACGGCGGGCCCGAGGCACTCGTGCGGTCGGGCATCGCGGACGTGCTCCGGCAGCGGACCTCGCCGACGCCATACCTCGCGGCGCTCATCGGCCTCCTGGACGCGACGAGCACCCTGCGCGAGCAGTTCGGCCGGGTCGACAAGGCGCTCGTGAAGTCGATCGCCGAGGGCGAATGGGCCTCGCCGGCCGTCCGCGCGGTGCTGTCCGACGTCCAGACCGCCGCGATCGTGGCCGGGGTGGTCGCGTCGACCGCCGCGACGTCGGCGGCGACGGGCTGAGGCGTGTTCCGACGCGCTCAGGCCCGAGCGCGGTGACCGCAGCGGCCACGGACCTGCGAGGTCTCGGGCCGCCGTGCTCGGCGGCGATCGAGTGCGATTCCTGGGACGACGAGCCGATCGAAGCGCGTGTCCCAGTCGGGTACTCCGACTACCAGACGGTGCCCGCTCCGAGGAAGATGCTGATGAAGGCTAGGCCGCCGAGGACCAGGCCGGTCACGGCCATCCCCATCCCGCGGTGGACACGGTTCGCCCGGACGATGCCGCAGATGCCGAGGATGATCGCGAGCACGTCCGGGACACCGCCGAGGAGCAGCCCGATGAAGAACGGCACCCACGTGACCAGGAACCCGAAGATGCCGAGGACGAGCGCAGCCACGGCCAGCCCGTTCCCCGGCTGCTGGCCGTAGGCGCCGGGCATGGGTTGGTACGGGTACTGCGGCGGGGGTGAGTAGCTCATACAGCCAAGCCTAGGAATGCGCAGCCGGATCCTTCAGTCCCCGTTCGCGGCACTCACAGCACGTGGTGAGCGATGAGCTTGCCGAGGTAGGTGATGTCGAAGCGGCCCTTGAACTCGAACCGGACCTTCCCGAGGCCGCTGAACCAGAGTTCGAGCTCTGCATCGAGGTCGAACGTCCCAGCCGTCTCGACAGAGAACGCCTGGATCTTGCTGTACGGCAACGAGCTGAAGTCGCGCTTCTTGCCGGTGATGCCCTGCACGTTCCCCGCGATGATGCGCTTGTCGGTGAAGACGACGAAGTCGCGGATGGTCTTCGCCGCGACGAGGACCTGCTCGCCGTCGAGGAGGAGCCCCGAGATCTGCGGGACGATCTCAGCCGGGTCGCACTGGGCGAGCTTGAACAGAGAACCGTTGTTGAAGTCGATCACGCCGCGAGCGTAGCCAGTCCCCCGCACGGAAGAGCATGCCGACACCCACCCAGTTCTGGGGATCGCTCACCTCGGCGCCACCCCGCCAGACTGGGCCGACGACCAAGCACGGATGAGGGGGACGTCGATGCCGCTGGGCGGACCAGGACCACGTGATTGGTCTCCACCGGAGTTCTCCTCGGCGCCACCACGAAAGCCGCCTCGTTCGGGGCCCGCGTTGCTCGCTGATGCGGCACTCCCTCGACGCACTTCGAGCCGACCGACACGTCCCTGGGCATGGGCGACACTCGCCATGTTGCTCGGGACCGGGAGCCTCGTCATGGGGCTGGTCGAACCTCAGCGGGCTGGTCTCCAGTCGGGGTTCATCGCGTCGACGATAGGGATCACCGCCGTCGTGCTCGGCGTGCGCGTGGTGAAGACCGCGAGAGGGGGCTCGTCAGTCGCACGAGCCTGCGGGCGCGGAGGCGCCATCCTCGGAGCCGTCGGCACGGCCCTCATGGCGTACGCAGTCATCGCCGTGGCGCTCACCGGGGTCGGCGTCCACCTTCCGGCGATCTCGTTGCCGATCAGCGACCGCGGGCAGGCGATGAGCACGGTCCTGCCGTCCACGAACGCCTCGGCAGCAGCGACGAACGCAACGTCCGTACCGACTCCTCCGGTACCCGTGCCGGCCGATGCTCCCGCTCAACACGCTGCGGTTCCGCAGACGACGGAAGCCGCGCCGGCGACGCCCGAGGCGGAACGCTCCGCCGTCGTCCAGAGCGCGGGCACGCTCGCCTTCGTGATGGAGCAGTCGTTCGGCGGCGGCCCGTACCCGGAGACGCTCGCCGTCGGGATGAGCAGCCCCCAGCGCATCATGCTGACCGACGGCACGGGACTCGCAGCCGTTCCGGACGGTTCGCGCGTCCTCTACTCCACGTCGTCCGACCGATCAGCCTGGTCCGTCACGATCATCGGCGCACGGTTCGGAGCGGTGGCGACGTACAGCTCGGCGGTCGGCACGGTCGAGGCCGGTTGACACCGTCCCGCGTCGGTTCCCGCGGATGCCCGCCACCGAACGCTCGACTCGGTGCGGCGACCCGCACGGTCAGGGGCGATGCTCGACGAGCTCGATGAACCGGGACAGCAGCGACAGCCCCGCGATGGACGGCGGCAATGCCGTGGTGAGCGCCGGCGAGTACACGAGGTACGCCGCCCACTTCGCCCGGGACAGCGCCACGTTCAACCGGTTCGGCATGAGCAGGAAGTCGAGTCCGCGCGGGATGTCGGCAGCGCTCGACGCGGCAAGCGAGACGATCGACACGACGGCCTCGCGCCCCTGGAACAGGTCCACCGTGCCGACCTGCGTTCCCCTGAGTCCGGCCCGGTCGAGCGCCTCGCGGATGACGGCACCCTGCGCGTTGTACGGCGCGACGACGATGACGTCCTCGTCCGTGAGCGTCCGGGACGCGTCACCGTCCACCCATCGCCGCCCGACGACGTCCTGCACGAGCTGTACGACGCGCGTGGCTTCCTCCGCCGAGGAGGTGGTGTTGCCCACGTGCACGATCGGCTCGGGGTGCACGCCGGGCTCGATGCCGTCGAGGTGTCGACCGGACGCCATCGAGGCGAGCTGCCCGTCGTACGACAGTGCCGAGACGGACGCGGTCAGCGCTGGCTCCATCCGACGGGTCCGCGCGAGGAAGTACCCGAACGCATCCGGCAGCACGTGTTCACCGTCCGCGAGCCACCCGAGGGCGGATTCGTCGACCGGCTCGGGGTGCGAGCCCTGCGAGACCTGCGGGAGCTGCTGCGGGTCCCCGAGCAGGAGCAGCCTGGTCGCAGCGACCGAGGACGCGATGGTGGGCGCGAGCGAGAACTGACCGGCCTCGTCGACGACGAGCAGGTCGAGGGAACGCCGCTCGATCGTTGCCTCGTTCGCGAACGTCCACGCGGTCCCACCGACGACCCCGCCGGTGCCCGACGCCTCGCAGGAGGACAGGAAGGCGGCGACAGCGGCGCCGTTCTTCACCGGCGTCCACGCTGCACCCTCGAGTTCGTCCTCGGTCGCGCCGGGCTTCGGCACCTTGACGACCCGGTCGGTGGGGACGCCGGCGCCCACCACCGACGCGAGGAAGTTCTCCGACGTCGCGTGCGACTGCCCGACCACCCCCACCCGCCAGCCGTACTCGCGGACGAGCCGAGCGACCACGTTCGACCCGACGTACGTCTTCCCCGTTCCCGGAGGGCCCTGGATCGCCAGGTACGACCGGTCGAGTCCGAGCAGCGTCGCCACGACGGCCGACACGGTGTCGTCGCCCTGCACGGGGACGATCGCTCCGCGCGGCGGAACCCGTCGGAGCAGGTCGAACGCGGGATCGGGCAGCATCGACGGCAGCTCGTCGAGCACCGCCTGACCCCACTCCGCGATCGCCTCGGGCTGCGGCTTGGCCCGTGGCGGCGCGGCCGGCGAGAGTGCCACCGGGAAGTCGTCGTGCGGTTCGCCACCGGTCGGCAGGCTCTCCTTCAGCAGCACCTCGGTCGCGTCGCCGTTGTCGGCGACCTCGAGCACGACCGCGCGAGACGACGCGCCCTTCGACCCGGGGCCCGGAGCGGTGACCGACGGCGGGAGCGGGTCGTCGTAGACGAGGTGGGGCGTGCCTCCAGGCCGAAGGCGTGAGCCGGGCGCGAGCGTTCCCGACAACCGGAGCTCTCGAGACGGCTGCTGGCGGGCCGTGAGCTTGCCCCAGTCGCGCTCCACCGAGACGCGCTCGACGACGAGCACGTCGCGCGTGTCCGCCCAGTCGTCCACCGGGTTCCGGAGCCGGTCGAAGTGGTCCTGCCAGAACGTCTTCGCCTCGCGCCGGTGGTAGTCGATCGCGGCGGCGGCGAGCGCCAACGCGGTCTGGTCGGGTGTGCGGTCGAGCGCGTCGACGTGAGCGAGTTCCGCGGCGAGCGCGACGTACACCGGGTTCGGTTCGCGCTCGACGGGGATCGGCGGGACGTCGAGCGTCTCCGGCCCGGCCGTGGGCACGGTCTGGGAAGCTCGCAGCGACAGCAGCCAGTCCCGGAGCCGGAGCGTCGACCGGCAGTCGTAGGCGTTGTAGTCGGCGACCTCGTCGAGCATGTGCTGCCCGGCCGCGGCGTCGCCGTTGCGGAGCTCCTCGATCGCGTCGACGTAGGCGGTGATGCTGTCCGCGGCGTTCGTGACGTCGCTCAGCCGGAGGTCCTCACCCATGTACAGCGGCTCGAGCTTCTTGATCGAGTAGCTGTGGCTGCCGACCACGAGCGCCTTCCGCACGATCGGGTACAGGTCCACGAGGACGCCCGCGCGCAGCAGGTCGTCCACCGATTCCTCCCCGACGCCGTGGCGTGCCGCGAGGGACAACAGGTGCGTCCGCTCGTACGCCGCATAGTGGTAGATGTGCATGCCCGGGAACTGCTCGCGGCGCTGCCGGACGAACTCGAGGAAGTCCACGAGGGCCTGCCGCTCGTCGCGGATGGAGTGTGCCCAGAACGCCGCGAACTCCGCACGGTCGTCCACGAGTCCGAAGAGGTAGTCGAGTCCCCAGTGCACGCCGTCCTCGGTGTGCAGCGGGTCGCCCTCGAAGTCGAAGAACACGTCGCCCGGATTCGGCGCCGGGATGGCGTCAAGTGCGTGCGCGTCGAGGACCTCGAAGAGCGGCTTGGTGGGCGCTCCGGCCCGTCGCGCTGCTCGCGCTGCGTCTTCTGTCTCGACCTGGAGGCGCGCCTGACGCACCAGCCTGTCCTGCGTCGAGCGCGACATGCCCGGCACGGCCGCGGTCCGGCCCGCCAGGTCGTCGATCGTCCGCACCCCCTGCCGGATCAGCTTCGTCCGCTGGTCGAGGCGCATCCCCGCGACGAGGACCAGATCGCGGTGCTCTTCCACCTGGGTCGAGCAGACGTCGCACCGGCCGCAGGAGCCGTAGCGCGGATCGCCCCAGGCGAGCGGTTCGTCGGCCGCCAGGCGTTCGGCGATCACCCGCTTGAGCTCGGCGCGCTGCGTCCGGTACACCGGCGCGATGTCGGCCAAGTCGTGGGTGGTGGTCGTCCGGTCGCCGAGCACGAGGTGGACCTGCTCGCCGGTGGGGATGCCGTGCGCCTGCATCTGCTCCGCGTACGCGGCGAGCTGCAGCAGGGCGCTGATCTTGGCGTGGCGGGCGAGCTTCGTGTCGTAGACCTCGTACTCGCCGCGGTCGTTCCGGATGATGAAGTCGGCGAAGCCGATGAAGTCGTCCGCGTGGAAGGTCGGCTGGTAGAGCACGTCCGCACCATTGCGCATCGCGGTGAGCGCCTGTTCCGCTGCCGCCGCGTAGTCAGCCGGTTCGGGGCGGTCGAACTCGACGACGTCCCGCGTCTCCTTCAGGATCGCGAGGTAGTCGAGCTCGTGCTGGTCCCCCAGCCGTGCCGTGCGCTCGAGCATGTCGTCGTGCGACTCGGGCAGGGGTTCGCCCCGTCCGAGCTTGGCGTCCATCCGCCGGAGGAACGCCCACTCGCAGGCAGCCCACGTGGAGAGGTCGCTCGGGCTGAGCAGTACATGCCCGTCGCTGCCGATCTGCATGGGTCCCCCGTCTCGTGTGGTGCCCTGCGAGCCTAGGGCCGGCCGCCGACACCCGTCGCCCTCTCGTCGCTCGCGTCCACCACCGTGGCGCGTCAGCGAACCTCTGCCGACTCCCACATGTGGCGCACACCCTGACGCAGCGCCCGGACCCAGGGCAGCACCGGAACCACGAGCAACGCCGGCGTCACCATGCAAGGGCCAGCGCCGATGGCGCCCCCGAGCCCAGGGTCGCCGGCCAACATCACCAGCGACGCTCTCCCATGCGCGTGCGCGTTACGGCTCGATATCGCGAGGCGCTCCGCGCCCCACCCCGATCTCCTCGTGGCACGTCGGGGTTGCGTGACGCCTTCAACCGCGAGATGCTGACACTGCCAGCAACATTTCAACGGTAACCCATCACAAAGAAGGGGACGCCGATGTCCTACCGCACGCCCCGCGCCGCCACCGCGCTGACCGCTTGCTTCGCCGCCGTCGCCTCGTGCCTCGTCGCCGCTGGTCCGGCCAGTGCGAACACGAACGCAGACGAAGCGACCATGCGTGACACCTGGAACACCTACGATGTGCCGGCTTCAACGCAGGACAGACTCCTCGACGAACTGACTTCCGGCGGTACGTGGGATTCTCTCGAGGGCAAGACCCCGATCGCGACCGAATCGACGATTCGGTCAGGAACCGAGGAGACGGTGGCGCGGTTCGCTGACGGTTCCATCAGTGTCACCGAGGTCGAACTCCCCACCGCCGGAGGTGCACGGGCATCCCTCAGCGGCTGCAAGATCCTCTCGCAGACGCACTACGACTCCAGGCGCTTCTGCAACGTCTCGACCAACGTCGTCGTGGCCTCGGCCGCCTACACGGTGACGTACCGCGTGGTGCAGGGCGGCCCTTCGTCGATCGTCAGTCGCTCGAGTGCCAGCGCCATGGTCACCAGGGGCTACCTCGGGAACATCTCGAAGAAGCAAATGGTCACCTCGCGGACCACCCAGAGCGGATCGAGCCCTGCGGTTGTCACAGGACGATGGACCTGGACTTCGAACCACGGGGCTGGTTCGCGGGACTACTGGCTGCAGTTCAACGTTCGCGGAACGTCCACATGGGCGCAGAACAATTGAGGATGCCTGACGTGACTTCGGCCATTGCTGAGACGCAGAATCCGCTCATCCCGGTGGGCTGGGACATCGCGGGCACCGTCCTGAGCATCGTGGTGACAGCGGCGATCATCGCCGTGATCTGCTTGCTCGTCTGCACCACCAAGCGCCGGGGGCGCGACTGACCTGAGGGGCCCGCTCACAGAGGGCGGGCCCCTCAGTCCAGCGCGGTCGGCTCAGCTGCGGCGGGTGTGCACCTCCTGAATAGCGATGTGGTGGTGACTGGCGGTGACGAGCGACGGGACTGGCACCGGGCCCCGTGAAGCAGCCCTCTCGAAGCGGCTGACCACCTCACTTGATCGAAGTGAACCGCGGCCCCTCGTACCCGTCGCGGGACACGTGTGCCGTGAAGTCCTCGAGCGACCGCACCCAGTGCCCCCGATCCCCGTACAGCGCCTGGTAGACGACCACCGGCTCCTCGGTCTCGACGTCCCGCGCGACGAGCACCACCTCGTACTCCCCGCCCTTGAAGTGGCGGTACCGGCCGGGCGTCACGTCGTCGCTCATCCTCCCGATGCTAGAGCCGCCGTGGTCCCTAGACTCGGGCCATGACCGAGCAGGCACGGACCGAGCGCGGCCTCGACCGTCTCGTGAACTTCTCCGACGCGACCGTCGCCATCGCGATCACGCTCCTCATCCTCCCGCTGGTCGACATCGCCGGTGAGCTCACCCGCGGCGAGAGCGCGGGCGACCTGCTGCGGAACCACTGGCCCTCGCTCGTGGAGTTCTTCGTCACGTTCTGGGTCATCGCGCGTTTCTGGACGCTGCACCACCAGGTGTTCGAGCACGTCCGCTCCTACAACCTGCGGCTGATGCGGCTGAACTTCGTCTGGCTCGTCAGCATCGTGTTCCTGCCGTTCGCCACCAACCTGCTGAACACCAGCGCGAACGGTGACCGGGTGTCCTACGCGCTGTACCTCGGGAGCATGGTCGTCACGAGCGTGACCCTGACCGCCATCGAGCGCGAACTCCGGCGATCCCCGGAGCTCCTGTCGACACCGCTCGGCGACTGGCGCAGGGGTCCGATCGCCGCCGGGCTGCTCGCACTGGCTCTCGTGCTCGCGATGATCTTCCCGTCGGTCGGGCTCTACTGGGTGCTGCTCCTCGTCCTGCAGGGCACCCTCACGAAGCTCCTCCCAAAGCCCCGCACCTGAGACGAGGAAGAGCAGGAGAGAACACCATGCGCAGCATCGTCGTCAGCGTCCCGTTCGCACTCGTCGTCAGTGTGGCCCTCGTGGCCTTCGGCGCAGTCCTCGCGACCGCCCCGGGAACCGCAGGCCTGTGGATCAGCAACGCTGTCGCCGCCGTCGCGCTGTTCGTAGCGATCGTCTACACCGGCGCCGCGATCCGACGCCGCCGTAGTCGTCACAACTGACCCACGCCGCCCTAGCGGGTGCCCCGCGCCGGCCGACAGCCGGTGCCGGGCGCTCATGGTTCACACCCCCGGAGGAGGGACTTCGTGCACCGGCGGCAGCGCCTTCCGCCGAGGCAGCGCACCGCGCCCGGCACGGCACCGGACGCGCCGGTGAGCAGCACCCGTCAGCGCGACGTGCCCTCGAGCGCGATCCGCGCCCCGAACCCGACGATCGCAATCCCGGCTACACCGTCGATCGTGCGCGCCACGCGCCGCTTCGACAGCCACGCCCGGAACCGCTGCGCCACGAGGGTCAGCAGCGTGAGCCACACCGCGCCGAGCACGACGTGCACCCCGGCGAGTGCGATGCCCCACGTGATCTGCGGCGCTCCCGCGGGGATGAACTGCGGGAGGAGCGCAACATAGAACGCGCCCATCTTCGGGTTGAGCAGGTTCGTCATCGTGCCCTGCCGCCACCCGCCGAGGAACGAGTCCGTCGTCCCCGTCGTCGGCTGCTCGGCCCCGTGGGAGGTGTTCCCCCGGATCGCGGACCACAGCATCCGCCCGCCGATGTACACGAGGTAGGCGGCCCCGACGAAGCGGAGCACGTCGTAGGCGACCTCCGAAGCGATCAGGATCGCACTCACCCCGGCCGCCGCGAGCACACCCCAGGCCATCGTCCCGGTCTGGATGCCCGCGATCACGCCCCAGGCGCGCCGCCGACCGCCGAGCGCGGCACTCCGCAGCACCAGCGCCGTGTCGAGGCCCGGCGTCACGGTGAGCACGGCGACGACGAGCGCGAAGGACCAGAGGACGGTGATCGAGGGCAGCACGGCACCAGCGTATTGCTGCTGCGGAGGTCTGACGGCGAGACCCGGACTGGAGGAACGAATCGCCTCGTCAGGGCGCGGTGCGTCGTCGAGGTGGGTCACGCCTCCACGCCGTGCCGTACGCCCAAAGGGTGGTCCGAGTGCCGGCGGCGATGCTCACCAAGCGCCCAGACCGCAACCGACGAAACACGAAAGTAACTTGCAGCTCTGGTGCCGCAGCCTGCAATGCGCTTTCATGGGGCGCATGACGATCACCGACCGCACCGACCGCGCCGACGCGTTCGCCCTCGTCCGGACCCAGTCCCGCACGATGCCGACAAGCATGCGCGCCATCGCCGACGCCGTCCTCGATGACCCCGCGACCGCTGCGACGACCAGTGCCGCCGAGCTCGCCGGACGCGCCGGGGTCTCCCCCGCCACCGTCTCCCGTTTCGCCCAGCACCTCGGGTTCGCGAACTTCGCCGCACTCCAGCGCAGCATGACCCGGGCCGTCGAGCGGGGCATCCACGAGCGGCGCGAGACCGAGATCCACGCCGGCGTCGGGGTCGATGACGACGTCGCCACCGTGATCGCGAAGGTCACCGAGGACGTCCGCGCCGTGATGAGCGACACCCGCGCCACGCTCGACCCGCACGCCCTCGAGGCCGCCGCGGCAGCGATCAGCGACGCCCGCCGGGTCGCCCTCTACGGCGTCGGCGCGAGCGGCATCGTCGCCCGCGACCTGCACCTCAAGCTCGAGCGCATCGGCATCGCGAGCTCGATCGCCGACGACCCGCACAACGCCCTCACCCTGGCGAGCGTCCTCGGGCCGAACGACGTCCTGGTGATCACGAGCCACTCCGGCACGACGACCGAGGCACTCGAAGTGGCGGCACTCGCCCACGAGAACGGCGCCACCGTCGTCGCGATCACCGGCCATGCCGCCTCGCCGCTCGTCCACCACACTGACCACGTCCTGCTCGGTGTCGCCGGCGCCGAGAGCGACCTCCGCCCCGCAGCGATGGGCAGCCGGATGAGCCAACTCGCCATCGTCGACGCCCTGTTCATCGTCGTCGCCCAGCGCACCGACGAACGCTCCCGACCACTCCTCGCCCGCAGCCGCCACGCGGTCCGCACGCACCACCGTTCCTGAAACGAGCACCATGCACCACGACCAGCTGCACCACGACGACCTGCGCGACGAACTCGCAGGCCTCACCACGGAGATGACCGACCCGAGCCTGGACGACATCGACCGGGTCACCACCCTCGAGGCTGCCCAGCGCATGAACGCGCTCGACCGCAGCGTGCCTGCGGCACTCGAGCCGTGCCTCCCGGCCATCGCCCTCGCCGCCGACCAGATCGCAGCCGCCTTCGCGCGCGGCGGCAGACTCGTCTACGTCGGCGCAGGCACACCGGGACGACTCGGCGTCCTCGACGCCAGCGAGTGCCCACCCACCTTCGGTACCGACCCCGCGCAGGTGGTCGGTCTGATCGCCGGCGGTCAGGTCGCGCTCACCACCGCCGTCGAGGGCGCCGAGGACGACGAGGAAGCCGCTGTCCGCGACCTCGACGCGCTCGACCTGACGGCCGACGACGTGGTCGTCGGGATCAGCGCGTCCGGCAGGACCCCCTACGTGATCGCAGCCATCCTGGAGGCGCGGCGCCGCTCCGCCCTGTCGGTCTCCGTCGCGTGCAACGCCGGGTCGGCCGCGGGGCGGGAGGCGGACATCGCCATCGACGTCGTCGTCGGTCCCGAGTTCATCGCCGGGTCCACCCGCCTGAAGGCGGGAACCGCGCAGAAGCTCGTGCTCAACATGCTCACCACCCTCGCGATGGTGCGCAGCAACAAGACGTACGGCAACCGCATGGTCGACGTGCGTGCGACGAACGCGAAGCTCGTCGCGCGGGCGTTCTCACTCGTGCAAGACGTGACCGGCGCCCCCGACTCCGAGGTGTCCGCTGCTCTCGACGAGGCCGACGGCGAGGTGAAGACCGCCATCGCGATGATCCTCACCGGGGCATCAGCCGGTGACGTCCGGGCGCGCCTGGACGCCGCTGGCGGCTCCCTGCGCGCCGTGCTCTAGCTCCCTTCCCCTGCAAGCCCGATTCCTTTCCCCCGAGGAGCACCATCAATGACCGATGCACAGCAACTCGCACAACAGATCCTCGACACCGTCGGTGGATCCTCGAACATCGCCGACGTCGAGAACTGCATGACCCGGCTGCGGGTCGAGGTCTCGTCTCCCGCTTCTGTCGACCTGCCGGGTCTGCAGGCGATCGACGGGGTCATGGCCGCGATCGCCGCAGGCTCGAACCTGCAGATCGTGCTCGGGCCGGGTCTCGTCGACCGGGTCGCGGTCGACCTGGAGGCTCTCCGTTCGGGTTCGGCCACGCCTGCTGGTGCGGCTTCGGCCTCGGTGTCGCCCGAGGAACTGGCCGCACGTGGTGCCGCGATCAAGGCGTCCGCCCGGTCCCGCTCCGACGGGCGGACCATGCGCGCCATCCGTCGCATCTCCGCGATCTTCATCCCGCTCATCCCCGCGCTGATCGCCTGTGGCCTCATCGCAGGCATCAACGGCATCCTGACGAACCTCGGCTGGCTGCCGGGCATCACGCCGTTCCTCGCCGTGCTGTCCAGCGGCTTCCTGTCGCTGCTCGCCGTGTTCGTCGGGATGAACGCCGCGAAGGAGTTCGGCGGCACGCCCATCCTCGGTGGCGCGGTCGGCGGCATCATCGTCGCTGCCGGCGTCGCGAACGTCACCGTGTTCGGCGAGACCCTCGCTCCCGGGCAGGGCGGTGTGCTCGGCGCGATGGCCGGCGGGATCCTCGCCGCCTACGTCGAGCGGTTCATGCGGAAGGTCACGCCGGACGTCATCGCGCTCATCGTCGTGCCGACCGTCACCGTGCTCGTCGCCGGCTCGGTGACACTCGGAGTCCTGATGTCCGTCGCCGGAGTCATCTCCGTCGCGATCGGCACCGCGGCCGCCTGGCTCCTCGCCAACGGTGGGGCGTTCGCCGGGTTCATCCTCGGTGGGTTCTTCCTGCCGCTCGTGATGACCGGCATGCACCAGGCGCTCACCCCGATCCACACCACGTTGATCGACCAGACGGGGTGGACCGTGCTGCTGCCCGTGCTGGCGATGGGTGGTGCGGGGCAGATCGGTGCGGCGATCGCGCTCTGGATGCGATTCCGTCACAACGAGGCGCTCTCCCGCACGATCCGCGGTGCTCTGCCCGCCGGGCTCCTCGGCGTCGGCGAGCCCCTCATCTACGGCGTGACGCTCCCCCTCGGGCGGCCGTTCATCACCGCGTGCATCGGTGGGGCGTTCGGTGGCGGCGTCGTCGGGCTGTTCGACCAGCTCGGGCACTCGGTCGGGGCGATCGCCATCGGGGCGTCGGACCTGTCGCTCATCCCGCTCCTCAATGGTTCGTCCGGCTACGGCTGGGCGCTGCTCGGATACGGGTCGGGGCTGGTCGTGGCGTACGTCGTCGGGTTCGTGGCGACGCTGCTGTTCGGGGTGTCCGCGTCGGTGAAGGCCGACCTCGAGGCGCAGTCGACGGCCTCGCCCGGCGATCCAGTCGCCCCGGCGGCGCCGCTCGACGTCGAGGTCACGCCCGTCGATTCCGTCGGGGCTGCTCGCTGATGCGGCTGGGCGCGAGCGCGTACCTGGCGCACGCTGCGCTGGCGGGTCCGACGTTCTCGGCTGCGGCGGAGGCGGGTGCGACGCTCGCGTTCACGTCGTTGCACATCCCGGAGGACTCGCCTGCGGGCGCCCGAGCTGCGGCGACCGCGATCGTGTCGGCTGCTGCGTCGTCCGGGCTTGCGGTCGTCGCCGATGTCTCCCCCAACACCGCCCGGCTGCTCGGTGATTCGCCGTGGGAGTTCCTGCGGTCGATCGGGGTGGCCCGGGTCCGGATCGACTTCGGGTTCTCTCCCGCGGAGGTTCGCGCGATCGCCGCGGTGCTGCCGATCGCACTCAACGCGAGCACCCTGCGCGCCGCCGACCTCGCGCCGTTCGCGGACCTGGACGTCGAGCTCATCCACAACTTTTACCCGCGGGAGTGGACCGGGCTTGCACTGGCGTCGGTCGCGTCGTCGGTCGCAGTTGCCCGCTCGTTCGGCTGGCGGGTCGGGGCGTTCATCGCGGGCGACTCCGTCCGGCGTGGGCCGCTCGGCGAGGGTCTGCCGACCATCGAGGAGCACCGGACCATGCCGCCGTTGTTCCAGGCGCTGGCGCTCGTCGACGCTGGTGTGGACGACGTGTACGTCGGAGATTCGGCGCTGACCGATCACTCATGGGCGAGGCTGGGGTCGTTCATCAGGGACGACGTCGTCGTGCTCGACGGTGTTGCGGCGCCGGGCGTGCACCCGGCGGTGATCGAGATGCTGGCAGTCCCCGATCGGAACCGCCCTGATGCTGCCGAAGCCATGATCCGGCTGGAGCACTCGCGCGAGCGGTTCGCCGGGTTGCCGCTGCCCGAGGTCGGTGGGCAGCCGAGGCCGACGGGGTCGGTGACCGTGCAGTTGGCGTCGGCGGGGAGGTACTGCGGAGAGGTGGGGATCACGCTCCGCGACTTGCCTGCGGACGGCCGCGTCGCAGTCGTCGGCGCGTTGACTGCGCCGGTTGTGCTCGGGACGCGTTCCTTCGCGACGATCCTTGACTGCGCCTCCTCCACCGCATCGACTCTGGCAGTCGTTCGCCAGCCGACGGGCCGGGTCCGGCCGGGCACCGACATCCCGCCTTCCGAATCGGCCTGTTCCTCAACGCATGCCTCTGACCCCGCAACGAGGTTTGCACGTGCGCCCGAGGTTCAACGCCGAGCTCTCACGTCATGACCGGCGGACAGCCCGAGAGCGAAGTGGACGCACGGAGCCAGCCCGATGCACGGCCGCGCCGAGTGTCGAGCGGGAGCTCGACGGTCGAAACGAAATCACCCGGTCTGCACGACGGCGCATGGCAGGGTGGACTTCGTGATCGAAGTTGCAGGTGCCCGCACCCGCGCGGACGGGACCGTCCTCGCCTTCCCACGGGCCCCGGTCGACCGGCAGCGGGCCAGTGGGAGTTCCCCGGCGGGAAGGTGGAGCGAATCGAGCTGCCCGGAGCAGCACTCGCGAATGAACTCTGCGAAGAGCTCGGGCGACGTCATCGGCGGTGGTCGCGGGCCCGCCGCGGCCCTATTGACAGACCACCCCGAAGGGCGCAGTCGACCTCGAGGCCTTCTACAGGATCGCATCGCTGCACAACCTGAGTAGCCCGTCGGGAACGCTTATCGCCGGACCTCGCCCGGGCGCTCACGCCCGGAGCACCATCGAGCGCCGGACGGCTTCCGCGAAAGACAACCCAGGATGATGACGGCTCGTCCAACGCTGCCACCGCGACGGATGGCGCGGACCCTCGCCGACCACGAACACGGGCAGGGCCAGTTCGCAGAGCAGCTCGTCAAGCCACGCGAGCTGCACCCGATGATGGACCCGGGCTGGACCCGTCGGTGACTTCAAGCCATAGGCAAGCAAGACAAGATCCGCCTGTCGGAGCTCGCGTTCAATCGTCGGACGCGCCACAATCCAAGCGTCAGGCTCGGCTCCTGCAATCGAGATCCCACCGCTACGGTGCGTCACCGCCGAGAAGAGATTGACCACACGCACCTCTGCGGCCGAGACGATCTCGCGGGCGAGTTCAACACGCGCCAGAGTCCGCGTTCCGTCGGTCTCAGGAGGGTTACTCAGCACGCACACCAACCGAGCGTCATCCCCCCATTGTCGGACGCTCCTACTACCGTTCAACACCGCGGACACACCTCCATCGTGCCACCTCGCACGACGCGTTGGTGAGGCAGCTAAGAGTTCTATTAGCGATGCTAGGATGACATCATGGCCTCGGAAGCCCCCATCTGGTACGGCCCTCGGGCACTCACGAAGGTGCGTCAGGTCTGCATCCCCGTAGAACTCGTCCGCGCCCTCGGGTTGGACGCTGGCAGCGAAGTTCAATTTGCGCTGACACCAGATGGGGACGAGATCCGGATCCGGCCGACGGGGCGCTCTCGTGCGCCCGAGGTCAAGGAGGCGTCATGAGCGCAGACGATCTTGAAGCCCTGTATGCAGCACCCCTCCCGGCGAACCGATCGGGAGCGCTCTACAACGCTTTTTCGTATCCGACGAAGATTTCAGCGGAGAGTGTCGGTCTGTTCATCGCTTGCCACACGGAGCCGGGCGACCACGTGCTCGACACATTCGGTGGCTCCGGCTCGACGGCAATCGGCGCGCTGCTGTGCGAACGGCCAACCGACCTTATGCTCACCCTGGCCGCTGAGAGAGGCCTGCAACCAAAGTGGGGAGCTCGAAGGGCCACCGTTTACGAACTATCGGAAATCGCAACGCTGCTGACACGTGTGATGACGGCAGCCCCGGAACCCACCGCGTTCACGGCCGCCGCCCGTCGTCTGGTCGCTGCGGCCGAGCATCTCGAGCCGTCGCTCTACGCCTCGGAGGGGCCTGACGGGGAGTCAGGAACAGTTCGCCAGGTGATCTGGAGCGACGTCGTCGCGTGCCCGAAGTGCGGCGAAGAGACCACCTACGCGGACACTCGCGTCCGGTACAACCCTCTGCGCTTTGATACCCAGCACACCTGCGCCTGTGGCCACACCGGCTCACCGGATGACTGGCCACGCGTCCTTGAAGATGTCCTCGACCCCTGGACAGGCGAAACGCTGACACGCCGTCGTCGGGTGCCCTGGAAGGTTTACGGCACCGGCCCAGCCGGCAACTGGAGCCGAACTGCCGTCCCTGCGGATGCGGACAATGAAGAGGAGGCTCGACTGCGCCCACTCCCCGAATCAGCCCCGCTCACAGCTCTGCACTGGGGGGACCTGCATCGCAATGGCTACCACCAGGGCATCGCCTCCCTGCACCACCTCTACACGGCCCGTAATTTCAGGGCGCTGGCGGTGCTCTGGCAGCTCATCGACCGGGAGCAAGAGGAACTCCGCGAGGCGCTCAAGCTACTCGTGCTTTCGTACAACGCGGCGCACTCGACACTCATGACGCGCGTGGTCCTCAAGAAGAATTCGACGGACTTCATCGTCACCGGAGCCCAGTCGGGCGTCATGTACGTCAGCGGCTTGCCCGTCGAAAAGAACGTCTTCTCCGGCGTGCGACGCAAGATCTCTACCTTCGCGGCAGCGTTCGAGCTGCTGCACGGGCTGAACGGCGAGGCGACTGTGGTGACCGGAAGCAGCGCGGACCTGCACCTCGAAGACGACTCGATCGACTATGTCTTCACTGATCCGCCTTTCGGCGCCTATATCCCGTACTCGGAGATCAATCAGGTCAACGAACTTTGGCTCGGACAGACGACGCAGACCCAAGACGAAGCGATCATCTCGCCCGCGCAAGGCAAGGGCGTCGACGAGTACCGGGCGCTCCTCACGTCCGTCTTCTCAGAGGTGGCGCGGGTGATGAAGCCGACAGCCGAAGCCACGCTGGTATTCCATTCGTCGCAGGCATCCGTCTGGCGGGCGCTGGCAACCAGCCTTGACGACGCGGGGCTCACGGTCACCGCCTCGAGCATCCTCGACAAGACGCAGGGCAGCTTCAAACAAGTAAACGGGCATCTCGCCGTGAGCGGCGATCCCATGCTGCGTCTGACAAAGCGCTCGCAGCCGACATCCCTGAGTCAGGTCGCCACGTCGACGATGACGGATCTCGTTGCCGGATCCGGTCGACCGGGCGCTACCCCGCGCGAGCGGCAGCGGCAGTTCTCTGAAGTCATCGGCCGAGCCATGGTCGACGGCGTGCCGATCACGATGAACGCACAAGCCGTGTACGACTTCGAGGCGAGCGAGTGACGCTTCTCGCCCCAAAGGAGGCCGACCGGAAAAAGCAACTTGGCCAGTACTTCACCGGGCAGCGAGTCGGGCGCCTCCTAGCCGAGCTCGCCGGCGCCGAGTCTGCGAAGAGCATCATCGACCCGATGGTGGGTTCTGCAGATCTTCTCGTGTCCTGCCTCGCGGCCGGTGCCATGCCGGAACGGATGATCGGCGTCGAGCTGGACCCAATAGCGATTGCGGAGGCCAAGGCGGCCCTGACTGGCGTGGCCGGAGCGAAGCTCCTGCTTTCCGACGCCTTCTCAGCCGAGCTCCCCGCCGAGCAATTCGACCTGGTCATCACAAACCCCCCTTACATCCGCTATCAAGCCAAGCGGGACGTGGACGGCGTCGAAATCCCGTCCGGCGAAACGGTGCGAACCGGCCTCGTGCGCGCCATCGAGTCGCGCGGCGGGCTTACCCCTGCGGTTCGTACGCGCCTTCTCCGTGCCGCTTTCGAATACCCGGGCACAGCAGATATCGCTGTTCCGGCTTGGATCCTCAGTGCTTCGCTCGTCCGCGAGGGGGGCGTTCTTGCTGTCGTAGCACCGCAAGCCTGGCTCAGCCGCAACTACGCCCATGTCGTCCGCGAACTGCTCGACGACCTGTTCAACGTGGAAGTCATCGTCGAGGACGGAGATGCTTCCTGGTTCGAGGATGCCCAGGTCCGGACGCATCTTGTGGTTGCGCGTCACCGGGCTTCCCGGCCGCAATCCCAGCACCGGTCGGTCATCCGGGCACGGGCGACACGGGAGCTCGACTGCGGCGGCTCACTTCGCGGTTCAATGCCCTCCGAGCGGGACGTGGTTGCAGCCCTCCGCGCGATTACATCCGGCTCCGCCACATTGGTCACCACCGGCCTGAGTGCCCATGTTGAACGTGATCTGTTCGTGGCGGCGAAAGGCCAGGCTGGCCATGTGTCCTTACAGGTTGCGGCCGCGCTCGGAGCGGTACCGGGAACGATGACACGAACGCTCGAGTCCTATGGCTGGCGTGCGGGTCAGGGGCTCCGAACCGGAGCGAACGACTTCTTCTACGTCACCGAAAAGGACGGTCCAAAGCCAGCCCGCCGCTGGGGTCTCAACGCATTGTCGCTCCCCCGCGAATGCCTCCTGCCCGCCGTGCGCCGCCAGAGCGACCTGGGTCCACAACGTGACGTCGCGGACGAAGCATCGCTCACCGCACGCGTCTTGTACTTGCAAGGGTGGGTCACGGCAGCAGATTCGAAACGCTTGGCGGCACCGCACACTGCTCGAATCCTGCCGCCCGACGTCGCGAGATGGATTGCCAGAGTCGCAAAGACACCGTTCTCGGACAGCGATCGTTCCAAGCTCTTCCCGGAGCTCACAGCCGTCGCTACTAACGTACGCAACGACCGCTCCGCGAAGCCAATCGCGTTTTGGTACCAACTCCCCGAGCTCGCACCCCGGCACCGTCCCGCCGTGTTCGTGCCGCGAGTCTGCGGCGGACAGCCTGCTGCTTACGCGAACTCGGTCGGTGCTGTGGTTGACGCAAATTTCGCCTCGCTCTGGCCCGTTGAGTCACGCGCGCTTCCTGCCGATGCTTTGCTGGCGCTCCTGAACTCAGCTTGGACATGGGCAAATCTCGAGGCATCCTGCACCGTGCTCGGCGGAGGCGCGCTCAAGGTCGAGGCCACCGACTTACGACGCCTGCCGTTACCTGACCTCGCGGCCGCGGACATCGAGCAACTCTCGGCCCTCGGACGCACGCTGCGGACGCAGACCAGCAGCGAGGCGCTACGCCAAGTCGACGCCCTCGTTTTCAGCGTCCTGGCCCCAGCCACTAATGCAACAACTGGATTGCGCGAACTCGCCGAGCGCTCGCTCCGGCACCGTTCCAAACGCTAGAAGTTCCCACCGTCCTCGTCACCCCAGATCCTCGCAGTACCAATAGGGTTGTTGCACACAACGAAGGGTGGAGCGGATGGATTTGGCACTCGAGACGATCCGGGTACTACGTCGGTTCAAGAACGCGGTGTTGGAAGGTCCGCCCGGCACTGGTAAGAGCCACGTCGTCGACGCCGTCGCTGCGGGCTGGGAAGCCCAAACCAGTCGACCGCTCGGCGGTAACGGGCGCGGACGCTACGCCATCACGCTGCACCCGAGCACCACGTACGAAGAGTTCGTCGAAGGGCTGCGCTACGACGAAACGAAGAGCATGTTTGTCCGCCGGGACGGCTTCCTCCGCGAGGTCATCAGCGACGCGATCAGCAACCCGGGGGCTGACTACCTCGTCCTGATTGATGAGCTAAATCGCGCGAACGTGCCGAAAGTCTTCGGAGACCTCCTGCTCACGATGGAGGCGAGTAAGCGATCCTCGTGGAACGGCACCAAGTGGGCCGGCGGTATGGAGGTCACGCTGCCGTACTCGGGCAAGCTTTTCTCCGTGCCCGACAACGTTTACCTCCTCGGCACCATGAACACATCCGACCGCTCGATCGCCCCAATTGATTCGGCTCTGCGACGCCGGTTCGGATTCGTCCGCGTCGAGCCCCTGGCCGGGGAAGCCCTCCGCGCCAAACTCATTGAGACAGACGGCGCGGAAGCAGCTGAACGTCTCGCGCGTTCCATCGACCAGTTGACGAACCTCAACGAAGCGCTTCGCCGGAGCCTTGGCCCGAGCGCCATGTTGGGACACAGCTATGTGTTCGGCGTAGACCCAACAGGGGGAGCGGTCGCGGATGCGAACGACCCCCTCGCGGTGGTGCGTGAGACAGTATCCGCTTCCGCAGCGACCGGAGTGTTCTGGGTAGAGGCGAGGAAGTTGGACGGGGGGAGCCACAACCAACTGAACCTGCCAGACATCGAGCCGGGCACCGGGCGCAAGGGCATTGTGGATGCCTTCTTCCCGCTGTCTTCGGGGGGTAGCACCACGACGCAACGCTCACCACGAGGGACACACGACAAGGTTGAGATCCTCTTCGCCGGTAAACGCTACGTCGACAACGTGGTCCGGTTTAACCCCGCCGGTCCCAACTATAAGATCTACTACCAAGGCACAACCGCTATCGGCGAGAAGTTCAGCACGATTGGAGCGTCGTTGCTCCTGGACCACAAGGTGCACGTTTGGTTACGTCGGAACGACAACACCCTCGAGCTCCTGCTGCTCGACCGCTCCCCCGCGGTACTCGCCGCGCTAGAAGGGGTAAGCGTTGCTCCTGACGGCTGGCACGAGCACACGCGCAATCCTAACGGGCGCTCCTACGGCGTCGTCGATCTCGCCTCGCTCGCCGCGACCGGCACCACGCAGCGCAGCGCGGATGAAGATGCCGAATGGATGATTTGGCGATATGCGATCCTGCCGCAGCTTCTCGACACAGCAACGCAAGTCGGCGCAACCGAGCTTCTCACGACACGGACCCGCAACGCCTGGCTAGAGACTGCAAATGCGAGCGATCTCGCCGACCGATGGGCGACGTTCGACGCGTTCCTCAGCAGCTTGTCGCTGACGATCGAGGAGGAAGGCCATGGGCTGACACGCGGGCTCACCGTCTCCGAGGTTCCTTCAAGCCCCGCGCCCGATTCCACTGACGCTCCGGAACCAACCGGCACCACGCCAGTGACAAACGAAGACGATCCCTATGCCACCGACGATGAGTAGCGAAGGGCGTCTTTGGATCAGAGCCAGTCCTCGCGGGAGTCGGTCGGGTTTTGCCGTCCTACCGGATGGTGCTGGTGGCCGGATCACCGTGACCGTCCTACCCAAACCTTGGGCACCTCGGGCCAAAACCACCCGTGAGTACGTGCACGTCGAGGGTTCCACGACGCACCTGGTTCTGCACGAGACCGAGCAGATCGCGATCCGGTCTTCCCATGCGGCACGGGGCGCGATCGCTTTGAACCTGGTGAACATCGGTAGCGAGCAGGCGGGGCTACTTGAGCTAGCAGCTACCCGCGACCACGACCACGAGCCAACCGACGCCGCAACCTCCAGCGATCCCTTCGGCGCTCTTCTCGATCTCGCATTGCTGGCCGAGCGCGGCAGCCTGTCCAACAGCCCTCTGTCCTTCGAGGGCGCCCTCGCACAGTCGTTTCTTCGGCTCCTCACACACGAGCGCCTACTGCAGGCCGTGGAACGTCTAATCTTCCGGGCTCGCCCGAAGTACGCCGAGCGGACAGAAGTACTCGAGCAGCCGCGGGGTCGTTTGAGCGAGCGCAGCTTGCTGTTCTCCATGAAATCGGGCACGCCTCGGGTGGAGTCGACCTTTGACGAGCTCACCGTCGACACGCCCTTACTCCAGGTGGTCGCGTCCGCTCTCCGAGTGATCGCCAGCGAGCGGTTGCCTGCGAAGATTGTGGCGCTGAGTCCAGGTTTACCGAACCGAGCGGTCAACCTTCTCCGCCATCTGACTGGAGTGCGCCTATTAGATCGGGAACATGCCGCCCGCGTAGCCGAAAACCTCTGGCTGAGCCCGCTCGACCGTATCTGGGAACCGACCATCGACGCAGCGCTGCCCGTGCTCCGTCAGCAGGCGGTCATGCCGGAGGATCAACTGGACTCGAGCGGCGCGATCGCCATTCACGTGTCGACCGAGAAGTTCTGGGAACAGTGCCTCGAACTTGCGCTGACCGCCGCCTTCCCTACCCTCGCGGTCAGCAGAAACGCCAAAGCCGGCGAAGGGGTGAACGTCCCCACACCCTGGGCACCCACCGCTGATGGATTCGCACAACCTGAGGCGGCCGTCGATTCCTATCCAGATTTCATGTTCACGACATCGCTGCATGTGGTCGTCGCTGACGCAAAGTACAAACTCGGCGGCACGAGGGCACCGAGCTCGCAGGACGGCTATCAGCTGTTCGCGTACAGTCACCTTGCTTCCCTCAATGAGCAGCGGTCGTCAATCGCGATGATCCTCTATCCTACGCGCCACGGCGCACGCTCGAGTCAGGTCGAGTTGCAGCGTCTCACTGGAGGGGGCTACCCACTATGGCTCGTCCAATTGCCGTTCCCCACACCGAATAATCTCCGCAGCCCCACGGCATGGAGCGCGTTCGTCACGGCTCTTTCGAGCAACCTCCAAGAGTTATCCACGAGCTGGAATGTCGACCGAACCAAGCGTCCGTCTGACTAGCCGGGCAAGGACGGATATCCGGCGCCGCACCAATCAGAAGAAATCTTCGAAGCCGACCCCATCAAAGGCGCCTGAGGATACCTGTTGGGCAAGGCCCCTACTGGTCCCCCAAAAGCTGGTCCCACGGCGCGTCCACTAACAGCGCGACTCGCCGAATGTGCGGGCCTTTAACCTCATCAATGGGACCCGAAGTGCTGTCGCCCACCGCGTACGCGAGCCACCCGTCCCCGAGCCCGAACCCGTACCTTCGGCAGTACGCAGTCATCTGTTAGCGGTCCGTGTTGCGGGTATTGCCCGTGCTTGGCCACCTTGTACTTCACGTCGATGCACATCCGAACTTCCCCGCCGACGAGCCACACGAGGTCCCGATCTTCACCGTCCCCTCGACGTGGAGCGTTGACGCGTACTGTGCCGCGAGCTCTCCTCCGTACGGCCCAAACGCTTCGCGCAGCGCGGCGGTCATGAGGTCCTCGAACACCCACCACATGTCGACGAGGAACCCGGCGGCCACGAGCGACCCAGCGCGCTGCTTTATCGATGCACCCGACAGCCCGAGCGAGACAATCGGCAGCACCGCGGAGTGGTGCGCGTTCCGCCGGTCCGAGCGGGCCATGGGCACCGGCGCCCCGACGGGGTTCACCGTCACCCCGTCGATCAGCCGCACGACTCGCCGCAGCCGCGCGACGACGTCAGCCGCCGCCCCGGCAGCCGGAGCAACGGCGTCGCCGCTGTCAGGACGAGCCGGTCCTCAGCCGGCGGACCGGGTCTTCGGCCGGATACACACGTCATGACCGGCGATCCGAACGACACCGACCTTCCGGACACCGTTGACTCGGTACTCGTCCACGACGAACGTCGGAGAGACGTCCGCGATCCGCGCGGCGACGAAACCCCCGCGACCTCGCGCGGCATCCGGTGCAGCCTCGGCTGGTCCGCCTCCCGCAGGTCAATCCGCGGGGTCGGCACCTTCGCCCCCCGCAAACGAGCGCGCGGCCTGACGACGCAACGCTGCCAGGCCGTACCGCGCCTCCAGATCGACGCCGTCGCCGTAGTGATGCTCCGCAAGGAGCGGCAGGTTCTCGTACCGCCACACGTCTTCCAGGGCATTCGGGTCAAGGTCCCGCATCAGGCAGGACGGCCCCGCTTTGGCATGGCGATCGGCAATTGCCTAGCTTGATCGACGGCAGTTGCGACCTGTCACCGCTGGAGTCGACCAATCAGACGACCAACGATCTACCTGTCGCCGTTCGGCTTCGTCGACTTCGCACCGTCACCGTCTTCCCGTTCACGAAGAGCACGCTCCGCGATCTCAGCGGCAACCCTGCCCGTCGCCAGTCGCGCGCGTTCGAGCGCCGACGATCCGAACGCCCGCGCAGCCTCGAGACTGTCGGTACTTTCGTCGATCGCCTTGTCACGGAAATCACCGACCGCCTCCAGCCACCGCTTCGCTTCCTGCCCCGTGTGCCCCTGCTCGAACCCGACACGGTTGTGGAACTCTCCGACGGCAGACCCAACCTGATTGCTCGCACGAACCACCGCCCGAGCCGGGATGGGTTGCAACAACACCTTCGTGTTGGCCCTCGTCACGGCCGCATCCATCCGTCCGATCAGTGCAGCCGTGCTGCCAGTGATCCGTTCGAAGCGGTTCTCCCGGATGGCGCGGAGAGCGAGGCGCTTCTGGGTCGCATCTTCCGGGGCCGCATCGAGCACCCGGTCGAGTTCGAGCACGTCGAGCGTGTCCTGGAGCTGCAGGCAGTGCGCGATGACGGCGAGCCACTCACGCACCTTCGGCTCGATCGCCTCCGTGGCGTCAGCGAGCTCGCTGAGCTTCATCTTCTTGTCAAGCTTGTTCGCCAGGCCATCGAGCTGGCGGAGCGCGTACGCCTGCGTCCGGGCGAGCGTGGCGCCTGTCCCCTGCACCTTCGACCACGTCGCTTCGTCGACACGTCCGGACGATGCACGTCCCGTCATCGCATCTTCGATGACGAAGTCGACACCGACCATGTCGGCGAGGACCGCGTCCTGCTGGTTCCGAAGGACGTCCTCGACCTTCTCGTCGATGTCGGCGAGGTAGTCGGCGAGCTGGTCGATCGACTTCTGCAGCGCCATCTGGTTCATCATCGTGCCGATGCTTGCGATGGTGGTCGGGTTCAGCATCGAGCCGACCGAAGCGAACTGCAGGATGTGCTTCGTCTGTCCGCCAGACGTTGCGATTCCCATCATGAGGCCGGTTTCGCTGTTCTTCATGAGCGGCAACTTCCGCGCAATCGCGGCGGACTCCTCGGTCAGCTGCACCCAGCGTCCCGAGCTGGCCATCCCGTCCGCGGTGAGCTGGGCGAGACTGCCGAGAGCACCCGTTGGGAGGTCCTGGGCCGGAGAGCTCGAATCATCGGCCAGCCCCTGACTGCGGAGGAATTGCTCGACTGCCGAGGGCTCGCCGAGGACAGCGAGGCCGCCACCGTCGCTGATGATCTCGATTCGGTCGTCCATCGTTGCCTCTCGATCCGGGTCGTTCATCGTTCGAAGTGCTCTCGTGCTCGGGCGGCCAGATCAGGATCGATCGCCCATCGTTCGCCCAGCCGATGGTTCGTTGCTGTGCGCCGGAGGAACGCCCGAAGGCGCTTCGCGTCGATGCCCAGCTCACGTGCAAGCTCTGGCGCAGTCACCGTCATGCTGCCGACTCCTGTGCCGATGCCTCGCCGGGAAGCTGGTCGATGAACCATTGCAGCGCGTCGACGATCTGTTCGCGTGCAGCCGGCTCCCTGAACACCTCGATCGGGAAGGACGGCCGCTTGTCGATGCGGCTGGCCGGAAGGCTGACTCCTTCCACTGCATTGAGACGGGCACGAAAGGCCTCCCGCAACTCGACTTCGTCGAAGGGCGGTCGGTCCCGCAGGTACTGGAACACCACTTCAACGTTGCCGCTGATCGGGTAAACCGTGAACGGCCAGTACGACTTCTCCGCTCCGACACGGCGCGGAGAAGTCATGAACGCGCTTATCTCCCGGTTGGAGCCGAACTCGACGCTTCCGCCGAGGTCCTCCCAGGCGTCGAACAACGCGGTGACACCGTGGACGATACTGGGCGGGTTCGCGGACGAGAGCTGCCCCAGGAACGTGCGGTCCGTCGTGTCGGTGCCTTCGAGGCCCTCCGCGACCAGTCCGATGAGCTCCGCAAGGCCCGCTGTCGATATGCGGGCAGCCTCATCAGCGACACCGTTCGGCGCGAACAGCAAGCCCTCTTCTTCGAGAACGACTCGCGGGTCGCGATCGTCATCTGCGTCCAGCCAACGGAAGCCCGGAGAGATGGTTCCACCGCCTTGCAGGACGCGGTGCGCGCCTGCGACAGGGACGCTGCTGAGGTGATTGCCAAGCGGCACCGGATGAGTGCCGATGAGCGCTGCGACATCTCCGTACGATGACCAGCGACCAGCGGGGATCGCCATGATTGCCTGATGGACGAGCGACCAGTCCCGGCCCGGCGTGTCAGGCTCAATACGCTCGTTGGGGCCGGACCACTGTTCGATGATCCGGTCCGCGAACCATTCATCCCGTTCGAGGATCTGCTCGCGGCCCCAGGATGACGCCTCGAGCACTCGTCGATTGAGCGCGCTGTAACTGCTGTTCAAGTAGTCCGTTTGCTTCGATTCGAACGACCGGTTGCTCAACTCGGAGTTGTACCCGGTGAGCGTGAGATTTCCGAGCTGGTGAACCAGCTGCTCGTGGACCTCGTCGACGGACTCGTCGTCCCCAAGTTCCCGTTCGAGAGCAGTGCGCCACTCAGGAGTCAGGGTTTGAGGCAAGATGTGCTCGATCGTTGACTTGTCGACATCCACGGGCTCCTTCGGGTTGAGCGATTCCTGCACCCACTTGAGGATGAGCTTCTGCTGCGTGCGGAGGCCTCGGAGGTAGAACGGCTGCGTCCGAATCGATTCACGGATCTGCGCGTCAGTCGCGAAGTACTTGCGACCCGTCGAGAAGTAGTCGAGCAGCACTTGGTCGACCGGACCGTCGTCGATGACCGCGCAAGCCTGCAAGATCGTACGGTTCAAGCCCTGTCCGGGGCGTCCGCCGAGCGTCCGCCGCACGATGTACGACTCGATCGCGGCGAGCGCACCCGTTACCTCGTCCGCGCTGCTCGTGCCAGCCGCTCGGCGAGCGAGCAGGCGGAGCGTGAGAGGCACTGTGGTCGTCGATCCCCACTCGGCGAGGCGTTGGAGGTGCTTACGAAGCCCTGGCTCGGGCTCGAGCGATGGCTCTCGGATGACTGCGAGCTGTTCGGACAGCCGGCTGAACCGCTCGATCTCCGCGAGGATCTGCTCGTCGTCCATCTTCGCGAGGCGCGACTGCTGGTAGCTGTAGATGTCTCCCTGCTTCAGCAGCGGTTCATCCGCCACGGCGTCGAGCCAGAAGATCAGCTCGAGGTCCTCTGTGCTCAGACGTTGCTGCATCGGCAGCCACCACGACGAGTACACAGACTCGCCGCGGGAACTGAGGCGCATGAACAGGTAGTTCCGGACGAGGTCTCCCTGGGTCAGCCGAAGCCCCGTGTTGTTCAGGGACTCGAAAATCCGGTACACGTTGTCCTCGTCACGAGCGGTGATCGACACGAAACTCAGACCACCGAGGACAGCCTCCCGAATTCGCTCGATGTCGTGCGGATCCTCCGGGTCGTCCGCGAGCTCGAGCGCCCTACGGAAGAACGAGTACGCCTGCCCCACACCCGAGGTCGAGTCCGCGCCGACAGCACCGTCGACGACAGCTCGGAATGCGTCACGATCGGCTTGCGTCGGTAGGAGCTTCAGCCGACCGTCTCCCGGCTTGAATCGATCGGCAATGTACTGCTCATGAATGCTCTCCGCGAGCATCGGCTGGTCCTTCTGGTGGATCCGGAGGTAGTCGCGCAATGCACACAGCAAGATCGATAGCGTCGTCAGCCGCTGCTGGCCGTCCACGACCAAGAACTCCATACCGGTCGGAACGATGGCCCCGGTCGAGAGCACGAGGGAACCCATGAAGTGTGTCGTGCCCGGGTTGCTCCGACGCGTCTCGGCGAGCTCGAGAATGTCACTCCAGAGACGATCGCGCTGACGCCCTTGCCACGCGTAGGGCCGCTGGTACAGCGGTACCAGGTACTGCTTCGGTCCTCCGAGCAGTTCCTGCAGGGTCGTCTCGCGCACGTCCATGTGTGTCCCCTCAGTCATCGGAATTCTAGGGACAGAAGTCAGCTCAACTCCACGCCCCGGCCGAGGGGCAAGCAGAACCGCACGATCGATGCGGAACTCCGCCCGCGTACCCCTGAACAGGTGCTGCCGCTCAAACGCCTCACCCACGAGGATGGTTCAACACCACTCGTCCCGGGGACGACGAGCGGCACCGAGGACCAGGACCTCCCCGAGGGGCAACACCATGACGATCGCCGGGGAATCGGCAGGGGTCGAAGCACGCCGCCAACGAAGCCACGCACAAGAACTCCGACGCCAGGCGAACGACGCCGAACAACGCGCAGCCCGCTTCGAGATCGCCGAGCGCACCGAGAGCGAGACGGCGCAGCTCCTCGCCCCACTCGCCGGCATCGGCTACCACCTGCTCGCCGACCGCCGCTGGCCCGGCAGCCGCACCGCCCAGGTCGACATGGTCGTCGTCGGTCGGGCCGGGATCTTCATCGTCGACACGAAGGCCTGGCGCGAGGTCGCAGTCCACGGTGACCGGATCACCCGCGGCCAGGAGGACGTCACCGACGACATCGCCCGCCTCGCCGACCTCGCGTACAGCACCGAGGCAGCACTCGCGGACATCGGTCTCGCACCGGGCGAGGTCCACGCCGTCGCAGCCCTCGCCGGTCAGAAGCGCATGCACGCCCGCGTCGCCTCCGTCGACGTGATCGGCACGCACGACCTCGTCGGACACATCACGAAGCGCGGCGCTCGCCTGTCGGCCTCCCGCGTGGACGAGGTCCTCGCTGCGATGCTCACGCACTTCCCGGTGATCGGCGACGACGCAGCGTCGGCGCCGCAGGTCGTCGTCCCCGCAGCGGTCCTCCCCCGCGAATCCGCGCCGACGCCCGCACCGACGATCGCCGCGCTGGACGACGAGCTCACGGACCAGCTCCTCGACGGCGTCCTCGAGTCCCCCATCGAGGACTGGATGGCCTTCCTCGACCCCGCCCAGGCGAAGCTCGTCCGCCGCAGCTTCAACGGCCCGGCGCGCATCCGCGGCGCCGCCGGCACCGGTAAGACCGTGGTCGGCCTGCACCGCGCCGCCTACCTCGCACGCTCGACCGGCGGCCGCGTGCTCTTCACCACCTACATCAAGACCCTGCCGCGAGTCCTCGAGTCGCTCCTCGAGCGCCTCGCGCCCGACATGGTCGGCCGCGTCGACTTCGTCGGCGTCCACGCCTTCGCGACGCGCCTCCTGAAGGGACGCGGGATCGCGTTCCGCGCACCCGGACTGGAGGCGCGACTCGCGTTCGACGACGCGTGGAACGCGATCCGCGCCTCCAGTCCATTGCGGTCCTCGCGTTTCTCCCGCCCCTACTGGGAGGACGAGATCAAGCACGTCATCAAGGGGCGCGGCCTGACGCGCTTCGAGCAGTACGCGGACCTGGCGCGTGTCGGGCGCAAGCACGCGCTCCCGCTGGAGACGCGGCAGGCGGTCTGGGACCTGTACGAGGCGTACTCGCGTGGGCTGCGCGAGCGACGCGCGCACGACTGGGAGGACATCGTCCTGCTCGCGCGCGACGCCGTCGCGGCGGTGCCGCTCGAGCGCTACGACGCGGTGATCGTCGACGAGGCGCAGGACCTGTCGTGCGCGATGGTCTCGCTGATGCACCACCTGGTGGGTGATCGTGCGGACGGACTGACGCTCATCGGGGACGGCCAGCAGACGATCTACCCGGGCGGATACACGCTCGGTGAGGTCGGCATCAGCCTGTCCGGGCGCGGTGTCGTGCTCGACGTGAACCACCGGAACACCGCCGAGATCCTCGAGTTCGCGAAGGAGATGGTGGCCGACGACCAGTTCGTCGACATCGAGGGCGTGGACGGCGTCGGGGACACGGTCTCGGCGATCTCCCGCTCCGGTCCGGCGCCGGCGTTCCACCGGTTCTCGAGCCGCGCCGAGCACGACCGGGTGATGCTCGCAAGGCTGAGCGAGGTCCTGCGGCTGATCGGGACCGGGCACGGTGACGTGGGCATCCTGACGGCGACGAACCGGCAGGCGGACGACGTCCGGGCCGTCCTGCGCGCTGCCGGCGTTCCGGTGGTCATGCTCGACGAGTACTCGGGCCGGACGACCGACGCGGTGCGGCTCGGCACGGTGAAGCGGGCGAAGGGCCTGGAGTTCAAGCAGGTGCTGCTCGCGCACGTCGATCGCGGGATGGTGGACGCTGCACCTGCCGAGTCGTCCGAGTCGGACCGGGAGCGGCGGGAGCGTGGGCGGCGCAAGCTCTACGTGGGGATGACGCGTGCGCGGGACGGGTTGTGGGTGGGGGTCCGCGACGGGGTGTCGCGGAGCCGGTGACAGCGGGAGCAGCTCCTACCGCTGGTCCTCGACTCGAGGCTCATCAAGACGGCCGTAGGCATCCGCCAGCCGTTCGGTGACGTCGCCCCCTGCGCCCTCGACCTGGCGGACCAGGACAGCCCACGAGTTCGTGTGCTCCACACGCCTGCCGAGGGGTTCGGCTTCTTCGCGGGTGAGTTCCCGAGCCCACGTGAGGTCGTACGTCCCAGCGTCGAACAGCATGAACAGCGCGAGGTCGAAGTCCCAGGACCGAACCGCCGAGAACGCCTGCGGACGCGCGTCGCTCGGCTGCACCATCCGCGCTTTCACCTGGACGCGCGTCCCGTCCGGCGTGAGCAGGTCGTAGCTCTTCTCCGAGTTCGGCGCGAGCGTCCCGCCGTACGCACGCAGTGCGAGCGACTCTGCGAGGTCGCCGAGCGGCGCGTTCCTCGTCCGGATCAACTCTCGCCGGAGGAGCTCGTCGATGACTGCCACGGACGATGCCAGGAGTTGTCGAACGGTCAGCTCCGCGGGGTCGAACGGCGGCGGGATCTGGACCATGGCGGCAGCCTACGACTCCCCCGGGCGTCCCAGGACCGTCCAGGTTCGCACGCGAGGATCGGCGCAGGGAGAACGCATGCACCGAGAGTTCGATCAACCACCACGCCGCTGGCCGTGGGCCGTCGTGATGCTGGCCGGCGGAATCATCGGCGCACTCGAGGCCTTCGGCATCGTCGGCGTCACCTGGGTCTCCGACCCGACGGTGGACCAGCCGATCGTCACGGAGCACGACTGGTGGCCGCCGGACTCCGCCCTGCTGGTCCTCGTCGCGATCTTCGCCATCCCGGCCGGACTGCTGGTCGGTGGGGCGGTCGCCGCCGGTGTCCACGCGCTCACGATGGCCCTCGACGACATGCTTGGCCTGGCAGGAGCCGTAGTCGTAGCGGGCATGCTGACGGCCGCCGTCGGGTTCGCTGCGGGCCTGCCGATAGCAACGCTCATCGAGGCTCCCCCGGTCCTACTGCCCTTCGCCGCCACAGCGGCAGGCATCAGCGGCGCGCTCCTGTCGGCTGCCGCGCTCCGGAGCCGGGAACCCAGACGCGCCACGGCCTGACCGGCGGGACTACTCCCAAGTCAGCACGAACCGCCCCCGCGTCCCGCCCGCCTCGAGCCGCTCGTGCGCCTCCGCCGCCCGCGCAGCCGGCAGCACCTCTGCCACCCGCGGCGTCAGCGTCCCGCTCTCCACTGCGTGCCGCAACTGCTCGAGCTTGTCGAACGACCGGTACTCCTGGGCCACCATGATCCTGTCGAACCGGATCCCCCGAGCCCTGTTCCCCTCCCAGCCCCGCACGCTGAAGAACGCTCCCCCGTCCTGCACCGCGTCCACGACCTCGTCCTGCTGTACGGAGGCATCGGCGAGCGCATCGACGCCGGACGGCACCAGAGCCCGCACATCCCGAGCGAACGAAGCACCGCGCAGGACGACGTGGTCCGGCCGCAGCGACCGCACGAGCGGCTCGTCCTTCGGCGCAGCATCGGCGATGACGGTGATCCCAGCAGCACGTGCCAGCTGCACGACATAGTTCCCGAGCAGCCCGGCGGCGCCGGTGACGGCGAGCGTCTGCGCGGGTGCCAACGCCGCGCGCGACAGGATCTGCAGCGCGGTCAGCCCGTTCATCGGGATCGTGGCGGCCTCCTCGATCGAGATCCCGCGCGGGATCCGCGTGAACGATCCGACGGGCGCGACGAGCTCCTGCACGTACGCCCCGCCGTGCGTGCTGAGCGGCAGCGCGATCGCCATCACCTCGTCGCCGACCTCCCACCCCGACACGTCCAGCCCGACCTGGTCGATGACCCCGGCCGCGTCCATCCCGGGCACGTACGGCGGCGAAGCCTGCGACGAGTCCCGCTGCCCGGCACGCACCCCTGTGTCGGTCGGGTTCACGGCGAACGCCTGCACCCGGATGCGCACCGAGCCCGAGCCGGGGTGTGGCTGCGGGACCTCGTGGACGGCGAGGGCCCCAGGCCCTCCGAACTGTTCGACTCCGACGACCTGCATCGTTCCGGTCTACCCGTGCGTTGCTCCGTGCAACCTGACCCGCGACTCCCGGTGAGCCGTTCCACGGCCGACAGAGCGCCCCGCGCTTCCGTTGTCTCGTTGAACGCAACGACGTAGGTCCGACCGTCCCGCATCCGCAGGCGAACCGCGTGGTGCCCTCCAGCGGAGTACAGCCGCCCCCGATCCTCGTGCGGCCTCCCCTTCACACCCCACCCGCCGTACTCGGCGAACGCGTCCACCGAGACGAGCGCGGCCTCGGCGATGTCCTCCTGCCGCAGCCGCATGCGCCAGAACGGCGCGAACCCGACGACCACGCGCTCGTGCGTGCAGGTGACGAACGCTGCCGTGCGCATGACGCAGACGCCGACCGCAACCGATGCAGTTCCGAACGCCAGCAGCACGATGACCGCGGCTCGATCGAAGCCGTTCGCGGCGACGCCCACCGCGAGCATGACGGCCACCGGCAGCAACAAGAAGACCAACGCCAGCACGGCCCCACTTCGCGCTCGACTCCGGAACGGCGGGCTGCGATGGGTGGACGTCATGGCTTGCGTGTCGACACCGACGCTGCGAAGTCGGCGAGGTCGAGCTCCGCGCCCGCCCACTCGACCAGCATCGGGTCGTGGGTGGCCACGACGATCGCGCTCCCCGTTCGCCGCAGCGCATCGAGACCATGTCGGACCCGCTCCGCGCTCTCCTCGTCGAGGGATGCGGTCGGCTCGTCGGCCAACACGACCCGCGGGCGCTGCGCGAGCACGCGGGCAACTGCGACGCGCTGCTGCTCGCCGCCGCTGAGCAATCCGGCCCGGGTCCGGTGCCGTCCACGGAGCCCGACGACGCTCAACGCCTCGTCGATCCGCTCGCGCAGCGCCGCGCGCGTCGTGCCCGCGGGCCTGAGCACCCCGAGGTTCTGCGCGACCGTCCACTCGGGTACGACGGCGTGGTCCTGCATGACGAAACCGAGCGCCTCCCGTCGCAGACGCCGTCGTTCGGCTGCGCCCACCCGGTGCACGTCCTCGCCGAGCACTCGCACACGGCCCCGCGCCGGCACCTGGAGACCGCCGAGGCACCGCAACAAGGTGCTCTTCCCCTGCCCCGACACCCCGCGGACCGCGACCGCGCTCCCCGGGTAGGCCTCGAACCGGACCCCGTTCCAGAGCGTCCGTGTCGAGACGTCGAACCCGAGGCCTTCGGTGGCGAGCAGCGGCTGGGCGGTCATCGGATGTTCCTTTCGCGCCGACCGGTGAGAGCCAGCAAACTGATGAGCACGGCGGCAACCGCGCTCCCGGCGACGGCAGCGCTGGTGAGCGCTCCGCTGAGCGACGTTCCGAGGACGAGCTCCGTGGCTGCGACGACCGCGAACGTCATCGCCAGGCCGCCGGCGACGAAAGTCCGGTGCGCGACGGCCGGATGCCGTCCGACCAGGAAGCGCAGGCGTGCCGAGCGACGGTTCCGCGCGCGGTGGTCCGAGATGAGCGCGGCAACCGCGAAGACCAGTACCAGTCCGGTGGCGACAGCGAGGATCTCAGCGATCAGCCGTTCGGCTCGCAGCGCTCCGAGCTTCCCCTCGACCACTGCGCCCACTCGACGGATCTGCAGCACCGAGGCGGAGAGGTCCCGATCTGCGAGTGACCGTTCGAGTGCCGATCGGTCCGAGAACCGGACCTCGCCGTTCGCGACCGCGGTTCCGAGACGGTTCGGGGCGATCTGCGCTGGGTCCCGGACGACCAGCACCGGGACCTCCGGCCAGCTCGATGCATCGGAAGGGGCCGCGCTCGTCCAGTCGGCGATGGCTTCGACGATGGAAGCCGTCGACGGGACCGAGCGCGCCACCACGTCGAGGCCGTCCGGCGGACTGGCCTCGTCGACTTCCCACCCGTCGGCGAGCGTGGATGTGGCGGCGGCTCGAACCGCTTCGAGTCTCGGCTCGAGGACCTCGGGCACGAGGAGGACTGGCTCCCCGCCGGGAGCAGCGTCCGCGACCTCGTCGGCGAATGGTTCGAGGGCTGTGCTCGCTTCGCCGACCACGGTGAACTGGTCGACGAAGGACGACTGCGCCATGCTCGCTTCGCCGCGCCGGAGTGCTTCGAGCGCCAACTCCCCAAAGGCGACGTCCTGCTCGAACGCGGTGAAGTTGGTTCCGAGTACGACGTCGTTCCCGCGCGATGCCTCAGCGACGAGCGTCGACTCCAAGGCATCAGATGCTTCGCGTCCATCGACTGCCGCACGGAAGTCGACCACGGTCAGGACGAGCAGCGCGACCGCCGTGGTCATGACGACAGGACGGAGCGAGCTCGTGGCCGTCCCACCGACGGCGTCCCGTGCCCACCACAGACTGCAGAGGACGTGCGCGACGACGATGCCGAGGCTCGTCGCCCCGAGCGCCGCGAGTGCCATCGGTACGGTGACGCTCCAGGTCGGGACGTCCGCCTGCCGAAGCCACAGCAAACAGACGACGGCGATGAGCAGCACCAGCGCGATCGCTCCGACGAGTGAGCCGATCTCGCGAGCCTCATGCGCGACCAGCCGGAGCCGGGACCACCCGACCGTACGACGGAGCACCTGACGCGCACTGCGCTTGATCGACTCCGCGACGAGCGCGACGACGACACCGAGCGCGGTCGCCACCAGAGCGGCGAGCGTGGTCGGTCGTTCGACGGCGACGAGGAGGGGTTCGTACCAGGTCGGATTCAGTCCGGCGAACTCGTAACCGGCATCACGAAGGCCGTCGAGGAAGGCTGCGACGCCATGCTCCGAGCCCCCGATCGCGAACGTCGTCCGGAGATCGAGGTCTGCTCCGTCGAGGACCGGCCGCACATCGAGGTGTCCTGCGAAAACCGGCATCGCAGGCTCCCCCCGGAGTGTGTAGGCAGTCCAGGCGCCTGCGCGGCCATCCCGATCGGGAACCAGCATCGAGAGCGCGACGTCCGCGTCTGCTGCGATGCTCGACAGTTTCTGGACCTGTTGCGCCGTCGTCAGGCCGTACGGCAGGTCCGTGAACTCGACGCTCGTCCGCCCCGCAAGCAGGCCGAGCGATTCCAGCGTGCCGACGATCGACACGACCAGGGCACTCGCCGCAAGCAGTGCGGCCGCCACCGCGACGACGGTGGCGGCCGCGAACATCCTCATCCGCGGGTGGCCCAGTACGCCTGGTTCCCCGACAGCGACTTCGCCCGGTGGGCGTAGGCCAACTTCGTCGGCGGCATCCAGGCGGACCTGGTCACCACGCCGCTCGACTTGACCGAAGCGCGGTGGGTGGAGCGATCGGTCAGGAACAGCGAGTGCACGCGCTTGTCCCACACCCCGTACGTCCACGTGCCGCCGCCGACGTACTCCGTGCCGTTCCTGGTCTGCATGGCGTCCGCGGACGCGCTGCCCTCGCGGATCGCTCCGGCGGTGTCGCCAGCCTCCGCGGCACTGGCGGCGCTGACGCCGATGCCCCCGGTGAGCGCTGCAGCAGCGACAGCCGCCGCGAGGATGGTGATCATCTTCACCGAGGTTCCCCTTCGTTCGAGTACGCCAGGTGGCGCTCACCGAGTAGACCAGAAGAACGGCAGTATCAGAAGTTTCGGATATCCCGAATGTTCGATCCAGATCCCCCGATCGGAGGATGCACCTCCACCGCCCTCGCCGATCCACCCCGGCCCCCGACCGACCACGCTGGACGCATGCCCGACATCCCCGCCGTCGAGGTCCACCACCTCACGAAGCAGTACCCCTCCGGCAAACGCGCCGTGGACGACGTCTCCTTCGACATTCCCCGCGGAGAGACCTTCGCCCTCCTCGGCCCGAACGGCGCCGGCAAGACGACGACGGTCGAGATCCTCGAGGGCTACCGCACCCGCACGGGCGGCGACGTCCGGGTGCTCGGCGTCGATCCCGCTCGAGCGCCCCGCTCCCACCGAGAGCGCGTCGGCGTCGTCCTGCAGACCAGCGCCGAGTCGCCGAACGTCACGGTCGCCGAGCAGCTGCGGCACTTCACGACGTTCTACCCGCGGTACCGCAGCATCGAGGAACTCCTCGCTGCCACCGGACTCGAGGCGCAGCGCAACACCCGGATCGCGAAGCTCTCCGGCGGACAGCGCCGCCGCGTCGACGTGGCGCTCGGCATCATCGGCCGCCCCGAGGTCCTGTTCCTCGACGAGCCGACGACCGGCTTCGACCCCGAGGCCCGTCGGCACTTCTGGGACCTCATCAACGAGGTCAAGGCCGAGGGCACGACGATCCTCCTCACCACGCACTACCTTGACGAGGCCGCACACCTCGCGGACCGGGCGGCCGTCATCGCCGACGGCAAGCTCCTCGGCATCGCGCCGATCGACGAGATCGGCGGCACCGAGGCACGCACGCCCCGCGTCCGCTGGCGCAAGCAGGACGGCAAGCACCACGACGAGCGCACCACCGACCCGGTCGCACTGATCCGGAACCGGGACGACCCCATGCACGATCTCGAAGTCATCCGCCCGTCCCTCGAGGACGTCTACCTCGGAATGGTCGGTCAACGATGAACACTGCGGCCACGATCGGCGCCCACCGCATCACCTACGAGCTCCGCTCCTACTTCCGCGCCCCCGACGCCGTCTTCTTCACCTTCCTCTTCCCGATCGTCATGCTGGCGCTCTTCTCGGTCGCGTTCTCCAGCGCAGAGGACATCCACGCCGGCCCGAACGTCAGCGTCGACTACGCCACGTACTACCTGCCCGGTCTCGTCGCGACCGGCATCCTGCTGTCGGGCACGCAGTCCCTCGGCGTCGACATTGCCGGCGAGCGCAGCGACGGCACGCTGAAGCGTCTCGGCGGCACTCCCCTGCCGGTGGTGAGCTACTTCATCGGCAAGATCGGCATGGTCCTGGTCACGACGGTCGTGCAGACCGCACTGCTGCTCACGATCGCGAGCGTGGTCTTCAGCGTGGACCTGCCGTCCGACGGCGGCGCGTGGGCGCCCTTCGCGGGCATCATGCTGCTCGGCGTCGCCACGAGCTGCGTCCTCGGCATCGCGATCTCGGCGCTCCCCCGCGAGGGCCGCCGCGCCACCGCCACGATCGTCCCCATCGTCCTGGTCCTCCAGTTCATCTCCGGCGTCTACCTCCCGTTCACACAGCTCCCCGACTGGTTGCAGAACGTCGCGTCGGTGTTCCCCCTGCGCTGGATAGCGTCCGGCATGCGGTCGGTCTTCCTGCCCGACGCGTTCGCGTCCGCCGAGCCGGGAGGCGCGTGGCACCTCGGCCTCGGAACCCTCGTCCTGGCAGCATGGCTGGTCGTGGGCGCGGTGGCCTGCCTCCTGACGTTCCGGTGGAATCGAAAGGACGCGTGATCCGTCCTGTGGAGAACCGTGGGAGCGTCGGTTGGAGATGGGATGCTGTCGGCATGGACCAGTCCGAGTCGACGGTGCGGCAGAACGTGTGGCTGCACGCGTTCTTCGCCGCGACCGTCGTTCTGACGGCGGTCATCGCCGTGTTCGGGTGGTCGCCGTGGCCGTCCCGATGGCCGGCGTACGTCGCCCTGACGGGCTTCGCCGCCGCCTACGTCGCGTACGGCTGGCGCGGGTACGAGGTCCCTCGGGCAGCCGCAGCGTTCCTCCCGGTCGCCCTCGCCGTCACGCTCGTCCTCCCGGCGGTCGCACCGACCACGGCGTTCGTGCAGTGCATCGTGTTCCCGCTCGTCTGGTGCCAAGCACGAGGGGTGCGCACCTCGGTCCTGCTCTCGGTCGTGGTCGGGGTGCTCAGCGCGATCGGCTTGCAGATCTCGTGCGGCCCGGACGCCCTCGTCGGCACGATCCTGATCGAGTCGGTGAGCGTCGTGGGTTCCTGCGGCATGGGCATCTGGATGACGCGGGTCGCTGCCCTCGCCGAAGAACGCCGCCGGCTACTCGACGAACTCCGATCGACGCAGGACTCCCTCGCCGAGGCACACCGCACCGCCGGCGTGACGAGCGAACGCGAACGCCTCGCGCGCGAGATCCACGACACTGTCGCGCAGAACCTCGCCGGCATCGTCATGCTCACCGAGCGGGCCCGCGGTGACCTCGCGGCGGACCGCGTGGACCGACTGGACGAACGCCTCACCATCCTCGAAGAATCGGCGCGCGCCGCCCTCGAGGAGTCCCGCACCCTCGTCGCAGCGGGTGCCGCCGGTGTCGCCGGCGACGGCCTCGGCGCCGCACTCCACCGACTCGGCGAACGCTTCTCCCGCGAGACCGGCATCCCGGTCACGGTCGACGCACCGGACTGCGTACTCGATCGCGACACGCAGGTGGTGCTGCTGCGCGTCGCCCAGGAGGCACTGGCCAACGTCCGCACGCACGCCCACGCCGCCTCGGCGCGGGTCGCACTGCACGTGGCGGCCGACCAGGTCGGCCTTCGGATCGCCGATGACGGCGTCGGCTTCGACGCGTCCGTACCGACTGCGGGCCACGGGCTCCGAGGGGTGCGCGAGCGGCTCGCCCTCGCGGGCGGGACCTGCACGATCACGAGCGATGCCGGACGCGGCACCGTCGTCGACGTGTCGTTGCCCACCGGAGCCGAACCGCGCCTCCCGGCCGTGGCCGAACCCGTGACGGAAGTAAGCCGGTGATCCGCGTCGTGGTGGCGGACGACCACCCGATCGTCCGCGCGGGCATCGTCGCGCTGTTGCAGGACGCCGACGACGTCGAGGTGGTCGGGCAGGCGAGCGACGGCGAGACCGCGGTCGCACTCGTCCTCGCCGAGCGGCCGGACGTCGTCCTGATGGACCTCCGGATGCCGGGGATGAACGGCGACGAAGCGACGGCTGCGATCCTCGCCCGCGAGCCAGGGATCCGTGTGCTGATCCTGACGACCTACGAGTCCGACGACCAGATCCTCGCGGCGATCGAGGCCGGCGCTGCCGGGTACCTGCTGAAGGCTGCGCCGGAGTCGGAGATCCTCGCGGGCCTGCGAGCCACCGCCCGCGGTGAGACGGCGCTCGCTCCCTCGGCGGCCGCGGCCCTCGTCCGCCGGACCACGGGCAAGCCGAGCACGGGCCCGTCGCTGTCCCCGCGGGAGCTCGAGGTCCTGCAGCTCGTCGCGCAGGGCAACTCGAACCCGGCGATCGGCCGCTCGCTGTTCCTCAGCGAGACGACGGTGAAGACGCACCTCGGGCACGTGTTCGAGAAGCTCGGGGTGAACGACCGCACCCGCGCCGTGACGCGCGCGATGGAGCTCGGCCTCCTCCGCTGACCCCGCGGCGTCTTTTCGGGAGGTCGGCTACGAACTCGTTCACCGTGCCGATGAGGTTCTTTGCGCAGGGAATCCGCCTGCTCATCACCCCATCACGAAGGTCTCTCCATGCTCCGAAAGAACAAGAACACACCGGCGCCCATCCGTTTCGACGAAGCGGAGTTCGCGCGTCAGTACCGGCAGCGCGCTGCACCGTCCTCGGCTCTCGTGGCCGCCTTCCACAAGGCCGCGTCCGGCGACGACTCCATGGCGCTCGGAGTGCTGAACCGCGTGCGGGCAGACGCTGCGACCGGACCCGGCGGCATCTTGACGATGTTCGCCGTCGCTCTTGCAGTGGTGGGGTCAATGACAACCACAGCGTTGACGGTCACCGAAGGATCAGCACCCGAGCACTGGCGCGTCGTGTTCGGGACCGTCATGGTCGGCACAGCGGCCGGCTTCACCGTCCTCGGCGTCTGGCTCTACGTTCGGCAGTCCTCGCGACACCGCTGCGCCAACATGTGGAAGGACGCCCTCGAGCACGCGCCCCGTCCCACGCGTCGTTGACCGTTCGGATTCACTGGATTCCGGTCGAGTGGACCGGAACGGTCACCGCTCCTGCGCGACGCGGTACCAGCGGGGTCGGAGCCACCGTGGCAGACCCATCAGGATGACCCAGAACCCGAGCGAGCCGGTGACCACCGCGCAGAACGCGAACACGAAGGACAACCCGAAGACCGGCGTCCGGACGAAGCTCGCCGCGAGCGCCATCGACAGGAGGGTCAGTCCGAGCCAGAACCACCCGAAGACGAAGTGGTCGACGATCCGACCGCGCCACGACCGCCACAGCCCGGCGTAGGCCGCAGCCCCGAGACCGCCGAAGATCAGGCCCAGGGCGACGAGGACGAGCACGTACAACACCGGCGTCACGCTCACTGCTCCGCCCAGGACCCTGGCTTCATCGATCGTCGCGGGTCACTGCGCCGACGACCTGTCGAACCACCACCTCGGTGCGGATCGGCCGGAGCGAGACAGCACCGTCGGCCTGCGTGGACCGCTCGAGCCAACCGAACCCAGGAACATCGATCGCGAAGATCCCGAATCCGGTCTCTTCAGACCAGCCGAACACGGACCGCCATCCGGGAGTCGCCCAGGCCCGGCGGAACCACTCCGGCCCTCCGGGCGCTGATTCGTCGGGCGTCGGGGCCTCAGCGAGCTCTGCATACCGTGCTTGCAGCGCCGTGAGGGGGACGGTCACGGCTTCCTGCTCATCGACGAACCACGTCGGGTCGATGGCGACCCAGTCGAGGAGGTGTCCGACGGCGCCGGCGACCGAGGTGACCCCGAGGCCGACCCGTCCAGCACCGAGTTCGACGCGCATGGCCGCCCGACTCCCATCCACCCAGATCGCGGCATGACGAGTCCCGTCCCCGGATTCGATCCGCGTCCGGAGCGAGCGGTTGGCGCTCGCGATGATCCCGACGAACTCCAAGCCGGTCTCCGACAATGCACCGAAACGGTTGACCAGCCCGAGCTCACGTGCGGCTCGGCCTTCCTCCGAACGACGAGTACCGGCCGACACCAGCCCGCGGCTCCGGACGTGCCAGAGGTGGTCGAAAAGCGCTTCCGAACCCTGCCACTCGAGCCGGCATCCGGGCTGGTAGTCGCGTACCCGGTCGAGCGCCTCGAGTTCGACGCCGGCGCGCTCGCTGGCAGCGCGATCGACGCGCGGCATCATGCGCTCGTTCCCTCCTGCACGTCGACCAGACGCACGGAATCCATCACCTGGGAGAGAACCGCTTCAACAGCGGTCCATTCGAGCACGGAAGCACTGGCTGTCAAGTGGACTGCCGTGTCACCTGTGGTGATGACACGTTGGTCGACGACGATCCAGTCCTCAACGAGCGGGTAGCCGAAGAGCAGTCGAGCGCTGGGCCCGAGCGCGTGCTCCTGGCGACGGACCTCGAGGACTCGCGTTCCCGGGTGTGCGGCGATGGCAGCGGCCATCATGCCGGAGGACGCCTCGACCAGCGACACCGTCGTCGATTCCTGCGCCACGACCACGTTCGGCCGGAACCCGTTGGGCGTCGGACGTTCGATCACGGTGCCGAAAGTGGCTTCGGTGAGAACCCAGCCGTCGGGCAGGTCCGCCGCGATCACGTGCTGCTCCGATGCCGGTACCAGCGCGGCGTCAGCCACGCGGGCACACCGAACACGAACAGTCCGACAGCGACGAGGATCAGCACGAAGGCCGCGATCATCATGACCGCTGTGAGCACGAACGCGTGCGTCGACAGGAGCGCCGCGAAGACGCCCAGGCAGATACCGCCGAACCCGAGAAAAGCGGTCGGGAAGATGCGGTCGGCGCTCCACGAACGCGTCCAGCTCCGCCAGAGCCCGGTGTAGGCGGTCAATCCCACGAGCGCGAAAGCGCACGACACCGCGATGATCGCCCAGATCACCCGAAAATTCCCTTCCACACGTCGTGCACGCCCTTCGCGAAGTCCGACCCTTGGTACATGTCGTTCAGCTTGTCGCCGAGCATCTCGCCACCTGTCCCGCCGAGCCAACCTCCGATGGCGCTCCCGACGATACCGCCCACGACAGTCCCTACCCCTGGGAACAGGGCAGTCCCGATGGCGCCACCGATCCACGCACCGGCCGCCGCGGCGCCGACCGTCGTCCCTCCCTTGATGACCGTGGTCGTGACCGCGCTCTCAGTGCGTCGCGAGTCGGACCAGTCGGGGTGATCGACTTCGTCCTCATGCCACTGGTCGTTCCAGGTCGAGCCGAGCGTGAGGACCGTTCCGGCGACGCCCAAGACCTTGGTCGCGCCCTTGGCTGCGTCGGGCATCGCCTCCAGCAGGGCGTTCTTGTCCTTCACCAGCAAATTGTGCGAGCCGTACCGAGGATCGTCGAGGGGGATGTCGGGCCCCTTCGGCGGGTACGGAACTTCGAGCCCGCTCGGGGAACGCCACCACTGCTTGCCGTTCGCGTCGATGAACGCGGGCGGCGGGGTGCGCAGCGTCGCCTCTGGGATGACTCCGGCAGGCACAGTGGTGAGCTGGCGCCACCGTTCGAGGGTCTCCTGCGAAACGGACATCCCCCCACCGACGATGGCTCCGGACGTCCCACCGCCGACGAAGCTCAGGAACTTCGAGGCCGCTGACTGCTCGTACGCCTTGAGCGCGTTGATCGCGCCGGCGCACTCCTGGTCTGCCTGCAGTGCCGCTGCGTTGAACTGGTCGACTCGACGCTGCAGGGCCCGCTGCTGGTCGTCCCGCGCCTGCTCCGCTGCCGCGACTTCTTCGTCGGTCGCGCCGGCTGGAGTCGATGTGTCGGCCCGGCGAAGGCCTTGATGTCAGAGAGGAGAGTTGCCCGCTGGGTCTGAAGCGTCTGCACCGTCATCGAGTACGAGTCGAGCGCACTCTTCGCCTTGGAAGCTGCGTCAACCAACCCGACCACGTCCGCATCGATCGGGGACAAGGCGTTCCGGAGGGTGGCCGCTTCAGGAGCGTCGTAGACATCGGACGACGCGAAAGCTTTCCACGCGGCTTCGATCGCATCGGCCTGGGTCTGCGCCGTACTTGCCGCCGAGACCAGATCCGAACCGACCGACTCGAGCGTCGCGGGGTCGGGCAACTCGTTGACAGTGGGGGCGAAGGTCACTGCTCGATCCCCTTGTTCGCGTTCGCCGCCATCTCCTCGTCGCCGGATGCGTACGCCTTCGCGATCGATCGCGCTGCCGCGACGGACGCGGTCACGCGGCTACCGATCGAGGCGAGTCGGATCTCCCCTGGGTTCTGCTTGAACGCACTGAGTGCCGTCGCGGTGTTCATTGCTCGCGCCGCGAGCGACTCCGCTGAGCCGGCGGCATTCTGCAACGACTGCTCTGCCGTCGCCATGTCCGCGAGTGCGGTCTCCGCGTCCGAGATCGCTCGGTCGAAGGCGGCCGGATCGAGGCGCCATCCGTTGATCGCCATGCTGCATCCCCCTCGAACTGCTGCAGTGTGTCGGAACCCATCGAGGATACCGACACTCACGGAGAACGCGTGTTCCACGGTGGTGGTTCCGCGCGGACGCGTGAGGCGGGGCGTTCGTCGGTGCGACGATCGGCAGCGTGTTCCCCGGCCCCGGCACGGCGATCGGCGGGATCGTGGGCGGCATCGTCGGCGGTATCGTCGGCAGTGGGGTCGGTGAAGACATCGGCGAAGCGGCCAAGGGACTATGGGACAAGATCACGGGATGACCGGCGCAGACCAGGGTGTGCGCACCGACGCTGCCGACTGGCGTGTGCGCGACACCGGCATCGGCGCGCTGCACGTGCCGGCGCAGTGGATCGATGACGATCGGACCGGCGCGCTCGCCGTGGTTCGACCAGAGTCCTCCGCGAACCCGAACGGTGCCTTCCGTGAGAACGCGGTGCTCTCGGTGGTCGAGTCCGCCGGGGACGTCGTCGCCGACTCGTCTAACGCGATCGCCGAGGCCCGCGCCATGGTGCCGTGGTCGCACGTCGTCTCGGTGACGCCGTGGCCGCAGGGCCCGTTCGACCGGCGGATGCAGTTCGTCTACGAGTACGACGGCGTCACGGCCGCCGTGACGAAGTTCACCGGCACGCTGGGCGGCAGCCGAATCGACCTCACGTGCAGCGCCGGCCTCGACGTCTACCCGACCCTCGTCGGCACGTTCGACTCGATCGCCGCGCTCAGCGAGCTGGAGGTGCACGCGTGAATGACCTCCTCGACCCGTTCGCGACGCAGCACGCGGGGCAACCCCTCGAACGCCTCGACCGAGCACAGGGCCAGCCGCTCCCGGCTCCGGCGTACACCCTGCCGTCCGGTGCACTGCAGGCCCTCTTCGACCTCCGCGGCCGGGGCCTCGTCTCCGCTGCGAAGCGCAACTCCCCGGCGGCCACGGCGCTGCGCGAGGCAGGCCTGCTCGGCCGGTTCGGCGGCGCGAGCGACACCGCGACGACCATCGCCGGCATCGTCGAGCGCGCGGGCCGCACCCTCGCGGCCGAACGTGTCGACCGCTCCGGGACGACCACGTGGTCGTGCTGGGCCAGCGGCCCCGATGCCGTCGTCCGGACGGCGCACGACGACACCGAGACGATCGACCTCCTCCCGTTCACATCCGCCGTGGCACGCCTGGTCGCGTGGTCGGGCATCGAGCCGTTCTGGCCCGTCGCCGACCCGGACGACGACGAGTCCCGGGTGATCCCCGACGACGTCGTGGACGCCGTGGTCGCCGGCCGCCAGGTCGATCCCCCGGCGGATGCCGGGCCGGTCCTCGCAGCGCGCTGGCGCGAACCGTGGTCGACGGTGTCGATCGCGGTACCGGGGTCCGACGACGGGCTCCCCCTCGTCTTCATGGGTTCCGCGTCGCACCTGCGCATCCGCGTGGACGGCGGCTCGCGGCTGCAGCTCGTCCCGTCGTACTGGGTGTTCGAGGCGCTCCCGCAACTGCTCGAACGAAGCTGGAGCACGACGTGATCTGGATCATCGGCGCCGCCCTGATGCTCATCGGCCTGCTCGGCTACACCGGACTCTGGCGCTCCTGGGCGAAGGGCGGCCTGTCGTACTGGGTCTTCGGCCTGTTCTGGTTCGGCCTCGGCATCGTCCTGGCGAGCATCGTCCTCGCCACCCCGGCCCCGAGCTGGCTCTTCTGGGTCCCCGCGGTCATCGCCCTGCTCGGCGCCGCCTCGACCTGGTACCTGCCCCCAGCACTGACCCCGCGCTGGTTCCGCGCGCTCCGCCGCAGCTGGCGCTGAATCGCGCGGCGCAGCGTCCGCGACGGTACAGGCACCAGACTGGAGGCGCGGCACCTGCCCGCACCGCGCCCCCAGTCCTAGGACGGGCACCGTCTCCCATCCGACGCCCACCCTGGTCAGCGGCCCGCATGCGCCATCCGGCAAGAAGGACACCAGCGGCGACTGCTCTCGATCACTGCAGGTCCGAGCCGCCGCCCGGCCCGCACCGCCCGCTCGGCGATGCGCAAGAGCAAGACGCCTGAGCCGCCCGCGAGCAGCGAGGCAGCAGGCTCTCACGCCCCCGACCATGCCCCGCCAGTGCCCGTCGGTGTACGAGCCGGCGTCCACGCAGAAGAGGTCGACCCCGTCCACCGTCACGACGTGGTTCACGTGTCGTGGTCGCGCCCTGATCGTCGAGTAGTTCACCAGCCCCAACCCGCCGTGGCGTCGAGTCGCTCGTGGTGACCCTCACGCCGAAAAACCGCCACACCCAGCACTTTGCGACAGCGCCGGCGAAGGCCCCCACCCGAAAACGCAGAAAACCCCTGACCAGTCAAGGTCAGGGGTTCCCTGGTGTTGCAACGTTAAGTCCGGCGGCGTCCTACTCTCCCACAAGGTCCCCCTTGCAGTACCATCGGCGCTGAGAGGCTTAGCTTCCGGGTTCGAAATGTGACCGGGCGTTTCCCTCTCGCTATGACCACCGGAACACCTTCGACCCAATCACTTGGAAATCCGAAAGCTGTTCCGCGCATGCGCGGTATTCAGTTTCTTGTTCCCGATCGTCTGTCGGGAACCACAAAGTGGACG
>NZ_JABMCE010000059.1 GCF_013359865.1 Curtobacterium pusillum | reverse complement strand
GTGCGGCCCCGCAGGACCCGCCCGCCTCCCTGCGGGGTGCGGCCGACCGCCTCGCGGCGTCCATCCAGCACCTGGCCGACGGCATCGTGGCCGGGCCGCGCCCCTCGGCCGGAACGGTGGTCTGGTCGCGGGTCGGCGACCTGCTCGACGACGCCGTCGCCGACGCCTCCGGACGTCCGGACGAACGCGCCGTCGAGACCGCCGCCCACACGCTCGGGCGGATCGACGAGGCGCTCGCACTGCTCGCCGACCGGCAGCGCGCGACCGTCCTGGGGGAGGCCGCGTCCCGCTCGACCCCCACGAGCGCGCGCTGAGCGCCGGGATGTCGGCGGCTGCTGGCATCATCGCAGCGTGAGCAAGCAGGACGGACGCAACCGGCTGGTGTCCGACGCACCCGTCGACGACGTGACCGCCACCGTGCTGCACGTCGACATGGACGCCTTCTTCGCCTCGGTGGAGCTGCTCGACCGACCGGATCTCCGCGGGCTGCCGGTCATCGTCGGGCACGACTCGGACCGCTCGGTCGTCACCGCGGCCACCTACGAAGCCCGCAAGTACGGCGTGAACTCCGCCATGCCGATGGCCGTGGCGAAGCGTCGCTGCCCGGCCGCGATCATCGTCGAACCGCACTTCGAGAAGTACCGCGACAAGTCCGCCGCCGTGATGGCCGTGTTCGACCGCTTCACCCCGCGCGTCGAGCGGCTCGGCATCGACGAGGCGTTCCTCGACGTCGCCGGGGCGATCCGCCTGTACGGCACCCCGTGGGAGATCGGCCGGGCGATCCGAGCGGCGGTCCTCGCCGAGACCGGGCTGCACTGCTCGGTCGGCGCCGCGTCGACGAAGTTCGTCGCGAAGCTCGCGTCGAGCCGGGCGAAGCCGGACGGCCTGCTCGTGGTGCCCGCGTCCGACACCGTGGCGTTCCTGCACCCGCAGCCGGTGTCCGCGCTGTGGGGCGTCGGCGGCACGACGCAGGAGACCCTCGAACGCCGTGGCATCCGGACGGTGGGCGACCTCGCGACGACACCCCTCGGCTCCCTCGTGTCCGCGCTCGGGCCGGCCGGCGGGCAGCGCCTGCACGACCTCGCGTGGGGTCGTGACCCGCGTGTCGTCGAGAGCGCGGTGGGCGAGAAGTCCATCGGGCACGAGGTGACCTTCGGCCGCGACCTCACCGAACGCGACGACGTCGCCCGGGAACTCCTGCGCCTCGCCGACAAGGTCGCCGTGCGGCTGCGGCGTGCCGACGTGCAGGCGCGGACCGTGGCGCTCAAGGTCCGCTACACCGACTTCACCACCCTGACCCGTTCGCGCACCCTCGCCGAGCCCACCGACGTCGCGAAGCGCCTGCACCGCGAAGCCGTCGAGCTCTACGACGTGCTGCACCGGCCGGGCAACCGGATCCGGCTCATCGGAGTCCGCGGCGAGAACCTCGTGCCTGCCGCGGCGAGCAACGCGCTCTGGGACGACGACGCGCCGTGGCGTGAGACCGAGACCACGATCGACGCCGTCGCCGCCCGCTTCGGCGCCGGCGTGCTCCGGCCGGCATCGCTGGTCCGCGGCGCGCCCGAGGGACACGTTCCGCACGCTCGGCAGGACGAAGGGTGACGGTAGAATCGTCTGAAGTGAGCGCAGCCGAGTACACCGATCAGCCAGGGGCAGGGGAGCAGCCCGCGGCGCTGTGGGACGACACCGCGGCGCACGCAGGCGACCCCGACGGCTCCGCTGCCGCAGCCCACGACGACGCCGTGGCCGCGGCCGAGGCGGCGGGCAACTCGGCGGTGCAGCACCTCTCGCCGGCGTTCCCGGACCGCGCTGCCTGGGGGACCGCGTCGAAGCTCCGCGCCTGGCAGGTCGAAGCGCTGACGAAGTACTTCGAGACGGAACCGCGCGACTTCCTCGCCGCGGCGACCCCGGGCGCCGGCAAGACCACGTTCGCGCTCCGCCTCGCCACCGAGCTCCTCGCCCGCGGCACCGTCGACCGGATCGTCGTCGTCGCCCCGACCGAGCACCTCAAGCGGCAGTGGGCGGACTCGGCGGACCGCGTCGGCATCCGCATCGACCCGATGTTCAAGAACGGCGACGGCATGTTCGGCCGGCACTACCAGGGCGTGGCGATCACGTACGCCCAGGTCGGCATGAACCCCGAGGTCCACCAGCGGATCACGGCCGGCGGCAAGACGCTCGTCATCCTCGACGAGGTCCACCACGGCGGCGACGCACTGACCTGGGGCGACGGCATCAGGGAGGCCTTCTCAAAGGCCACCAGGCGCCTCTCCTTGTCCGGTACCCCGTTCCGGTCGGACACGGCACCGATCCCGTTCGTGCAGTACGCCCCGGACGAGCAGGGCATCCGCACCTCGATCTCCGACTACAACTACGGGTACGGTCGGGCACTCAAGGACGGCGTCGTCCGGCCGGTGCTGTTCATGGCGTACGCCGGGCAGATGCGGTGGAAGACCCGCATGGGCGACGAGATGTCGGCGTCCCTCGGCGAACAGGTGACGAAGGACATCACCGCGCAGGCGTGGCGCACGGCGCTCTCACCCGAGGGCGAGTGGATGCCCGCGGTTCTCTCGGCTGCGGACAAGCGACTGACCGAGGTCCGTCGTGGCGTCCCGGACGCCGGTGGGCTCGTCATCGCCACGGACACCACCACGGCGCGCGCCTACGCCCGGATCCTCCAGCAGATCACCGGCGAGCGGCCCACCGTGGTGCTCTCCGACGAAGCCGCGGCCTCCAGTCGGATCCAGGCGTTCGCCGAGGACACCTCGCGCTGGATGGTCGCCGTGCGCATGGTGTCCGAAGGCGTCGACGTCCCGCGGCTCTGCGTCGGGGTCTACGCCACGAGCGCCAGCACGCCGCTGTTCTTCGCGCAGGTGATCGGTCGCTTCGTCCGCGCTCGGCGCCGCGGCGAGACGGCTTCGGTGTTCCTCCCGAGCGTGCCCGGGCTGATGGCCCTCGCGGCGTCGCTCGAGCTCGAGCGCGACCACGCCCTCGACCGCCCGAAGGACGCCGACGACGGGATGTACAACCCGGAAGACGCGATGGTCGCCGAGGCCAACAAGGAGGACCGCGCGTCCGAGAGCCTGCTCGAGGTGCAGCCGTTCGAGGCGCTCGACTCGCAGGCGTCCTTCGACCGGGTGCTCTACGACGGCGGCGAGTTCGGCACCGGGGGAGAGGTCGGTTCGCTCGAGGAGCTCGACTTCATCGGCATCCCGGGCCTGCTCGAACCCGATCAGGTGCGCGACCTGCTCCGTGCTCGGCAGGCGTCGCAGGCGAAGCGCGCCAAGGGTCGCACGCCGAAGGACGGGCTCCCCAAGACGTCCGCGCCCCAGGACCGCCCGATGTACCAGACGATCAAGGAGCAGCGGTCCGAGCTGCACCGGCTCGTGTCGATCTGGTCCCGGCACTCGAACGAGCCGCACGGTGCGATCCACGCCGAACTCCGGCGGATCAGCGGTGGGCCGGCGGTGGCGCAGGCGAGCATCGAGCAGATCCAGAAGCGCATCGACGTGCTGCGCTCCCGGATCGGCGGACGCCGGTGATCGAGCCCGTCGACGAGCGCACCTGGTACGTCAAGCGGGACGCGGAGTCCTCTCCCGAGGCGATCATCGACCGCTTCGGAGGCGGCTACCGACTGCGTCGGTTCTCGCTGACCGAGTCCCGTCGCACGCCGTACGGGGTGTTCATGGGCGTCGAACTCGCCGAGACCGCGTGGTGGCGACTCCGTGACCGGCCGCAGAACGGGTCGCGTCGCGGCGCGGCCTCATGACACACCAAGGCAAAGTCCGGTAGACCGGGGGAATGGCAGACTCCATCCCTCACGTCCTCGTCCTCGGCGGCGGCTCCGCTGGCTACACCACCGTCAAGCAGCTGCAGAAGCACGCGGCGACCGTTCCGATGCGCATCACGCTGGTGGATCAGAACACCTACTACACGTACCTGCCGTTCCTGCCCGAGGTCGCCGGCGGCCACATCGCCCCCAGGGACGTCACGGTCGAACTGCGTCGTGCGCTCCGGAAGACCCGCGTGATCCAGGGCAAGGTCACGGGCATCTCCTCGGCCGACAAGACCGTCTCGATCGCGACTGCCGGCGGCGACGACCGCACGCTCGGCTACGACCAGCTCGTCGTCGCCCTCGGTTCGGTCACCCGCACGTTCCCGACGCCCGGGCTCGAGGAGTACGGGGTCGGCTTCAAGAGCGTCGAGGAAGCGGCGTACGTCCGTGCGAAGCTCCTCGACAACATCGCGAAGGCCGCTGCCACCCGTGACGAGGACGAGCGTCGCCGTCTGCTCACGAGCATCTTCATCGGCGGCGGCTACACCGGCGTCGAGGCGATCGGCGAGCTGTTCGACGTGTCGCAGGCTGCCATCAAGACGTACCCGTCGCTGGCGGGGGAGCACCCGCGCTGGGTCCTGATCGACGCGCTCGACCGCGTCGCTCCGGAGGTCGGCCCGGACCTGTCGAAGTGGACCCTCGAGTCCCTCCGCGCCCGTGGCATCGACGTCCGTCTGAAGACCACGATGCCCAGCTGTGAGGGCGGCGTCGTGAAGTTGTCCGACGGTGACGAGTTCGCCTCCGGTCTCATCGTTTGGACGGCCGGCGTGAAGCCGAACCCGCTCCTCGACGCGTCCGACCTGCCGCGCGGCCCGAAGGGGCACCTTGCTGCAAACGCGAAGCTCCAGGTGGAGAACGAGGAGACCCACGAGGTCGTCCCCGGCGTCTGGGGGCTCGGTGACGTCGCGCAGGTCCCCGACCTCACCGCGGACAAGCAGCCGGCGTACTACCCGCCGAACGCGCAGAACGCCGTCCGTCAGGCCGTGGTGGCCGCGGACAACGTGGTCGCGACGATCACGGGCAAGCCGCTCGAGGAGTACCGCCACCCGTCGATCGGCACCGTCGCCTCGTACGGTGTCGCCAAGGGTGCCGCGAACATCAAGGGCATCAAGATGACGAACCTGCTGGCGTGGCTCGCGCACCGTGCGTACCACGTGTACGCGATGCCGACCCTGAACCGGAAGGCCCGCATTGTCATCGGCTGGGTGACCGGTGCCGTGTCGGGTCGCGACGCGACCTCGCTGATCAAGGAGACGGACCCGCGTCGGGCCTTCGTCGAGGTCACCAAGTCCTAGACGCGCGTTCCTGACGGACTGGAGGCGCGGTGCCGGCTGGCACCGCGCCTCCAGTCCGTCCGTGGTCGCGCGCACGCACGCTGCCCGTCGTGCGCACGCTGCCCGTCGTGCGCGCGCCGCCCGTCGAGCGCGCGCGTCTTCCGACACCGTGCGCGTCGATCGACACGGGCGGTGTCGCTCGATGCGCACGCACGCATTGCATGTGCATGTCCCGACGTTCCACGCGTCGATCGACTGGCGTGGTGTCGCAACGGCCCGCGGAAGGCGCCCCGAGCGAAAGCGACGGCGGCACTCGCCGGGAGGGACGAACGCGAAATGCCCCCGGGCCGCAAGGCCAGGGGGCATCCATTTCGCGTGTCCGAGGGGGGACTTGAACCCCCACGCCCTAATACGGGCACTAGCACCTCAAGCTAGCGCGTCTACCAATTCCGCCACCCGGACAGGTGTTTCTTCACTTGTCGGCCGTCGTTCCGGGCTGTTTCCCCGGCGTTCCTGCCGAGAGAAGACACTAGCACGGCTCTGAACGCTCGATGAACACGGCTGCGCATCCCGGGCGCGTCCCGCGGAGTCGAGGGCTCCGGCGGGGTCGGTGCCGACCGATAGCGTGGGGGCATGACGAACCCGGAGGCGACCCCGACCGACCTCGAGGCCACGGCGGCGATCGCTCGCGACCTCATCCGCATCGACACGACGAACTGGGGCGAGGGGAAGTCCCGCGGCGAGACCGAGGCGGCGCACTACGTCGAGGCGAAGCTCCGCGCGCTGGGGCTCGAGCCGCAGCTGTTCGAGTCGGAGCCGGACCGGGTGAGCGTCGTGGCGCGGGTGCCGGGGCGCAACCGGGACAAGCCGGCGCTGGTCGTGCACGGGCACCTCGACGTCGTCCCGGCGGACCCGGCGAACTGGTCGGTGGACCCGTTCGGCGGCGAGGTGAAGGACGGCATGCTCTGGGGCCGCGGTGCGGTCGACATGAAGAACATGGACGCGATGATGCTGACGTCGCTGTCGGACGTCATCGAGCAGCAGGGCGCTCCGGAGCGTGACCTGGTGATCGCGTACTTCGCCGACGAAGAGGCAGGGGGAGTCCTCGGCTCGCACCACGTCGTCGAGCACCACCCGGAGGTCTTCGCCGGCGCGACCGCGGCGATCAGCGAGGTCGGTGGGTACTCCATCACGCTCGGCGACCGTCGCGCGTACCTGCTGCAGACGGGCGAGAAGGCCCTGATGTGGATCAAGCTCGTCGCGAAGGGCACGGCGGCCCACGGGTCGCACGTCATCCGCGACAACGCCGTGACGAAGCTCGCGGCCGCGGTCGCCCGGATCGGCAGCGAGGAGTGGCCGGTGCGACTGTCGGCGACGACCGACGCCATGGTCGCCGAGGTCGCGCGGTTCCTCGGGGTGGACCCGACGGTGACGGGCCCGGACGAGGTGGCGCTGGCGACCGGCTCGGCCTCGCGGTTCATCCACGCGGCGCTGCACACGACGTCGAACCCGACGCTGCTGACCGCCGGCTACAAGCACAACGTCATCCCGGACTCGGCCGAGGCGCTCGTGGACATCCGGTGCCTCCCGGGCGATGAGGAAGCGGTGCTCGCACGCGTGCGGGAGCTCGCGGGCGACGACGTCGAGGTCGTGATGTCGTTCCGCGACGTCGGCCTGGAGCAGGACTTCGGCGGCCCGCTGGTCGACGCCGTGCGGGACGTCCTGGGGCGGCACGACCCGGGTGCTCCGGTGCTGCCGTACCTGCTCTCCGGCGGGACGGACAACAAGGCGCTGTCGACGCTCGGGATCGCCGGGTACGGCTTCGTGCCGCTGCAGCTCCCGGCCGGGGTGGACTTCCCGGCGATGTTCCACGGCGTGGACGAGCGCGTGCCGCTCGACTCGCTGGCGTTCGGTCGGCGAGTCCTCGGGGACCTGCTCGCCACGTACTGATATTGTGCATGGTCGCCGTTGTGGCGGTGTTCTGACAGTCCTCCCCGAAAGGCCCGCGCGATGCACATCCTCGAGGCGATCTTCCTCGGCTTCGTCCAGGGGCTCACCGAGTTCCTGCCCGTCTCGTCGAGCGCCCACCTCCGGATCGTGGGGCTGTTCCTGCCCGACGCGCAGGACCCCGGGGCGGCCTTCACCGCGGTCACCCAACTCGGCACCGAGACCGCCGTGCTCATCTACTTCTGGCGGGACATCACCCGGATCGTCGGCCGGTGGTTCCGGTCCCTGTCGGGGAAGACCGTGCCGCGGAACGACCCGGATGCGCGTCTCGGATGGCTCGTGATCCTCGGCACGATCCCGATCGGCATCGCCGGGCTGCTGCTCAAGGACTCGATCGAGACCACCTTCCGGTCGCTCTGGATCGTGGCGATCGTCCTCATCGTGTTCGGCATCGTGCTCGGCGTGCTCGACGTCGTCGGTAGGAAGGTCCGGCGCATCGAGCACATGACGTTCGGCGGCGGCATCCTGATCGGCCTCGCGCAGATGCTCGCGCTGGTACCGGGTGTCTCGCGGTCCGGGGCGACGGTGTCGATGGGCCTCGCGCTCGGCTACACCCGACCGGCCGCGGCCCGGTTCGCGTTCCTGCTCGCGGTCCCCGCGGTGTTCCTGTCGGGGTTGTACGAGGCCGCGACGAGCCTCGGCGACACGGGCGCGCCGTTCGGCGTCGTCGACACCGTCGTCGCGACGGTCGTGGCCTTCGTCGTCGGCTTCGTCGTGATCGCGGCCTTCATGAACTACATCAGCAAGCGCAGCTTCCTGCCCTTCGTCGTCTACCGGATCGCACTCGGTATCGTTCTCCTCGTGTTGTTGTCGCTCGGAGTGATCCAGCCGTGAGGGCCTGGCAGGCCCCGTCCGTCCCCGAAGTCCCCGGTTCTGCGCCCCGACCCGTCGTGCACGACACGGCCGCCGGCAAGCCCGTCGACCCCACGGGCGGTGAGGAGCGTGCCGCGCTGTACGTGTGCGGCATCACCCCGTACGACGCCACCCACCTCGGGCACGCCGCGACGTACCTGGCGTTCGACACCCTCGGCCGGGTGTGGCGTGACGCCGGGCTCGAGGTCGAGTACGCGCAGAACGTCACCGACGTCGACGACCCGTTGCTCGAGCGGGCGACCCGTGACGGCGTCGACTGGCGTGAGCTCGCCGCGTCGCAGATCGACCTGTTCCGCCGCGACATGGAGGCCCTCCGCATCCTGCCGCCGGACGACTACGTCGCCGTCACGGACGAGGTCGAGCGTGTCGCCGAGGCCGTCGCGTTCCTGCAGGAGACCGGGTACGCGTACGAGGTCCCGACGCCCGAGTCCGAGGGGGACGACCTCTACTTCGACGTGAACCGTCCGACCGAGGCCTGGGCCCTCGGCGACGAGAGCCGCCTCGACCGCGAGACGATGCTCGCGCTCTCCGCCGAGCGCGGTGGCGACCCGGACCGGGCCGGCAAGCGTGATCCGCTCGACCCGCTGCTCTGGCGCGCCGCGCGCGAGGGCGAGCCGAGCTGGGACACCGCCGTCGGTCCTGGGCGACCGGGCTGGCACATCGAGTGCAGCGTCATCGCCGGTGACCGCCTCGGCCTGCCGATCAGCGTGCAGGGCGGTGGCAGTGACCTGATCTTCCCGCACCACGAGATGAGTGCCGGCCACGCGGCGGCCCTGGCGCACCAGCCGCTCGCGAACGCCTTCGTGCACACCGGGATGATCGCCTACCAGGGCGAGAAGATCTCGAAGTCGCTCGGCAACCTCGTCACCGTGCGAGGGCTGCTCGACGACGGCGCGGACCCGCGGGCGATCCGGCTGGCGCTGCTCTCGCACAAGTACTCCGACGACTGGGAGTGGTTCGACGCCGAGCTCACCAGCGCGACGACCCGGCTGGCGACGTGGGACGCGTGGGCGTCCGGTGCCTCGGCCGGTCACGCCGATGACGCCGCCGAGGTGACGGCCCGGGTCCGGGCGCGCGTCGCGGACGACCTCGACACGCCGGGGGCGGTCGCGGCGGTCGACACCGCGATCGCCGGCGGTACCGCGGTCACGCCGGAGCTCGTCGACCTGGTCGACGCCCTGCTCGGCCTCCGCCTGGGCTGACGCGCGACGAGCGCGTGCCGCGCCAGGGAGCCAGCGCGGCACGCGCGGCACGCGCGGCACGCGCGGGAGCAGTCGCTCGGGTTCCGCGACACGCCGTCCGCGCGTCGCCGAGGTTCGACGGAGCCGCGCAGGCGTGCGCGAGATGCCGAGATTTCGGAACCCGGGGAGCGCGCCGCGCCCGGCGCACCCCGGAACGGACGGGAGGCGCGGTGCCAGCCGGCGCCGCGCCTCCAGGCAGTCGGTGTGTCCCCGTCTACTGCGGGGGCTGCGGGGGACGGAACCCCTCGCCGCCGGCGGTCCCACCGTCCTTGCCGTCCTTGCGCTCCCGGCGCCGCAGGTACTGCTCGAACTCCTGCGCGATGGCGTCACCGGACGCCTCGGGGGAGTCGACCGTGTCACGCGCCTGCTCGAGCTGCCCGATGTAGGACGCCATGTCCTCGTCGTCAGCGGCGAGGGCGTCGATGCCCTCCTCCCACTCGGTCGCGTCGTCGAGCAGGCTGCCCCGCGGGACGGTGACGTCGGTGAGCTCCTCGATCTTGTCGAGCAGCGAGAGGGTGGCCTTCGGGGACGGCGAGTTGTGCACGTAGTGCGGAACCGAGGCCCAGAGGGAGAGCGTGGTCAGTCCGGCCTTGTCCATCGCGTCGGCGAGGACCCCGAGGATGCCGGTGGGACCCTCGTACGAGGAACGGTCCACTTCGAACGCGGCTCGCACGCCGGCGTTCTCGCTCGACACGAACACCGAGATCGGGCGGGTGTGCGGCACGTCGGCGAGCATCGCGCCGACGAACACGACGGCGTCGATCGAGTACACGTCCGCGAGGTCGATGATCTCCGCGCAGAAGCCCCGCCACGTGCGGGACGGCTCGGGGCCGACCAGCACGAAGACTTCCCGCTCGGACGGCGAGCCCGTGGCGCCGATCACGGGGCGGCCCTCGGCGCCGGGGCCGTGCAGGACGATGCGGGGCCACTGGACACCGCGGACGCCGTTCTCGTCGGAGCCGACGTTGGGCCGGTTGAACTGGTAGTCGACGTACCGCTCACCGTCGAGTTCCCTGAGCTCGTCGAGGTCGAGCGACTCGACGATTCGCCTGGCGAGACCGCTCGCCGCTTCTCCGGCGTCGTTCCAGCCCTCGAACGCGACGACGAGCAGCCGGCCGTCGCTGAAGGGGGAGTGCTGTGGCACGGACGGGACCTCCTGGTGGTGGAGCGGGGCGTGAGCGGGTTCGGACCGCGCACGGCCGGACACGATTCAGGCAACAAGGATAGGGCCGTGGGCGCTCCTCGCGCCCGCCCGTCCGCGCTGAGCGGAACGCTGGCGGGGCGGAACGCGGGCGGGGCGGAGCGCCCCGGGGCGCGACGGGCGGTACGCCCCGGGGCGCGACGGGCGGTACGCCCCGGGGCGCGACGGGCGGTACGGGCGGGACCGGGCGGGACCGCCCCGGTAGACTCGTGGCCCGTGACCGCGCATCCCCCCGCCCTCGTCCCGCCCGCAGCCGTGCTGTGGGACATGGACGGCACGATCATCGACACCGAGCCGATCTGGCAGCAGTCCCAGGTCGAGCTGACCGACCGGTACGGCGCCGTCTGGACGCACGAGGACGGGCTGTCCCTGGTGGGCAGCGGGCTCGAGCGCTTGGGGGAGATCCTCCGCGACAAGGGCGTCGACATGGAGGTCGAGGAGATCGTCCAGTGGATGACCGGCTACGTGATGGAGCGTCTGCGCGGCGGCGAGCTGCCGTGGCGTCCGGGCGCACGCGAGCTCATCGAGGGACTGCACGCCCGCGGCATCCCGACCGCCCTCGTCACGATGTCCCGCCGGAAGATGGCGCTCGTCGCGGCCGAGGCCCTCGGGGAGCGCGGTTTCCGGGTCGTCGTCGCCGGTGACGACGTCGATCGCCCGAAGCCCTACCCGGATGCCTACCTGTCCGCCGCCGCCCAGCTCGGCGTGGATCCCACCGCCTGCGTCGCGATCGAGGACTCCGCGACCGGGGTCGCCTCGGCCGTCGCGTCCGGCGCGGTGACGGTGGCCGTCGAGCACATCGTGCCGCTGTCGGAGATCACCGGTGGCGACGTGCACCTGACCACCCTCGCGGACGTCGACGTCGACCGTCTCCTCGAGCTGACCGGCCCGGCCCTCGCGGCCCGCACCCAGGAGGTCGCACGATGACCGACGCGCTCCCCAACGCCACCGACGCGCTCCCGCACACTGCCGGTGGCGCACCGCACACCCCGCCGCGCGGACCGTTCCGCGCCGGGGACCGCGTGCAGCTGACCGGTCCGAAGGGCAAGCTCACGACGCTCTCCCTCGAGGTCGCCGGCGAGTACCACACCCACCGCGGCGTGCTCCGGCACGACGACGTGATCGGGCAGCCGGACGGCTCGGTGATCCGAGCGACCACGGGTGACGAGTACCTCGCGCTGCGGCCCCTCCTCAACGACTACGTCATGTCGATGCCGCGCGGCGCGGCGATCGTCTACCCGAAGGACGCCGCCCAGATCGTCGCCTTCGCGGACGTCTTCCCGGGCGCCCGCGTGGTCGAGGCCGGTGTCGGCTCCGGGGCGCTCTCGCTCTTCCTGCTGCGCGCCATCGGTCCGACCGGACAGCTGCAGTCCTTCGAGCGCCGCGAGGAGTTCGCGGCGATCGCCCGGGGCAACGTCGGCACCTTCCTCGGGGCCGTGCCGGACAACTGGTCGGTGACCGTCGGCGACCTGGTCGAGGAGCTGCCGGACGCGACCGAGCCGCAGAGCATCGACCGGGTGGTGCTGGACATGCTGGCCCCGTGGGAGTGCGTCGACGCCGCGGCTGATGCCCTCGTGCCCGGTGGCCTCATCGTCTGCTACGTCGCGACCGTCACGCAGCTGTCCCGCACGGCCGAGGCGCTCCGGGACACCGGGCGCTTCACCGACCCGCAGTCGAGCGAGACCCTCGTCCGCACCTGGCACGTGGAGGGGCTCGCCGTCCGCCCGGACCACCGCATGGTCGGGCACACGGGCTTCCTCGTCACCGCACGCCGTCTCGCCGACGGCGTCGTGCCGCCCAACCTGAAGCGTCGCGCAGGCAAGGCGGAGTTCTCCGACGAGGACATCGAGGCCTGGACGCCGGGCGCTGTGGGCGAGCGGTCCGCCAGCGACAAGAAGCTCCGCAAGGTGGCGCGGCAGGCGGCGGCCCAGGCCCGCAAGGTGGCAGCAGCAGAGGCCGGCGCGTCCGCGGGGGAAGCCCCCGAGGGCGCGGACGGGCCTGCTGAGGACGACCGGTAGGCTACGCAGCGTGCCCGTCCTGCATCGAACGGAAAGAGGGTCCGTGCGCACCATCCCCGCACTCCTGGTCACCATCGGCCTCGCCGCAGCACTCACCGGCTGCGCGGCCAGCGGAGCCGGCACCACGCCGTCGAGCTGCGCCGCCCCGGGCGCCGCGTCCGAGGCGGTGACCGCGACCGGTTCGTTCGGCAAGGAGCCGAAGGTGAACGTCCCGAGCGGCCTCACCACGAAGGGCACGCAGGTCTCCGTGTTGAAGCAGGGCGCGGGGCGCGAGATCGAGGACGGCACACCCGTGCTGATCGAGTACACCCTGGTCGACGGCGCCACCGGGAAGGTCGCGCAGACCAGCGGCTACTCCGGGCAGACCGCCCCGATCACCGCCGGCGCGGACAACTACGGCGCGCTCGGGGCGTCGCTCGAGTGCGCGCACGTCGGGGACCGCCTGGCCGTCGCGCTCCCGAAGAGCGCGCTGAGCTCCTCGACGACGGGCGACACCGGGACGTCCTCGAAGAAGACCGAGGACGCCGCCGTCGCCGTGATCGACGTCAAGCGCGCCTTCGACTCCCGCGCGACCGGCACACCGCAGCTCGCCGGCGACCGGATGCCAGCCGTGGTGCTCGCGCCGTCCGGAGCGCCCGGCATCACGATCCCGTCGTGGAACGCGCCCTCCTCGGACGAGACGCACCTGCTCCGCAAGGGGCACGGCGCCGAGCTGACCGCGAAGGACACCGCCGTCATCAAGTACACGGCTGTCACGTGGGGCACCGAGGGCACCGACGCTTCCGTCGCCGGTTCCAGCTGGACCGACGGCTCGGGCGCACAGACCGTCCCGTTGACCAAGGGACAGGTGCAGGAAGGCGTCCGGAACGCCATCCTCGGCCACCGCGTCGGCGACCAGGTCCTCGCGATCGTGCACCAGCAGGGCACCGCGTACGCGTACGTGATCGACGTCCTCGGAAAGATGTCGAGCTGACCTCGTCCGACCATCCACGGACCGCAGCGCGGGTGCACTCCGGTGCACCCGCGCTGCCGTAGGATCGGCTCGTGCCAGCGACCCGTGTGCCCCGTGTGCCTGCCGAGGAACGGCTGTTCAGCCTGGTGCTCGCGCTGCTCTCGACGGAGTCCGGCCTGACGAAGTCCGAGATCCTCGCGAACGTGCAGGGGTACCGCCAGCGGTTCACGAACGGCGGTGACAACGCCTCGCTCGAGCGTCAGTTCGAGCGCGACAAGGACGACGTCCGCGAGCTCGGCATCCCGCTCGAGACGATCGAGACACCGGGAGCGGCGGGCAACAACCAGACGCTCCGGTACCGGATCCCCAAGGGCGAGTACGACCTGCCCGTGGACGTCCGCTTCACCCCGGACGAATCCGCGCTGCTGTCGCTCGCGGCCATGGCCTGGCGCGAGGGCGCACTGTCCGCGGACTCCCGCCGCGGCCTGCTGAAGGTGCGTTCGGCCGGATCGGAGGACGACGGCGCAGGCTCCCTCGGTGTCGACGCGTACGCACCGCGGCTGCGCGCTCGCGACGTGGCGTTCGAGCCGCTCCGTGCAGCGCTCGACCGTGCCGCGGCGGTGCGGTTCGACTACATCACCCCGGGGCAGCACGAGCCCCGTCGGCGTGAGGTCGCCCCGCTCGCGCTCGTCCAGCACGGCGGCAGGTGGATGCTCGCCGCGCACGAGTTCGCGAGCGGTACCGACAAGAACTACCTGCTGTCGCGGATCGTCGGTCCCGTCGCCCAGTACGAGGTGGGGCAGCACCCGGCCCCCGCGGGAGCAGGGGAACGTGCCCTGGCCGAGCTCGAGCGGATCTGGGCGGCCAGGACCGCTCGCATCGGGGTCGCGCCGGGGTCGGACGCCGAGCGCCGGCTCGCTCGTCGGCGGGACACCGAGACGGACGAGGACGGTGTGCTCGTGCTCCACCACGTCGACCCGCAGATCCTCGCGGAAGAGCTCGCGGCCTTCGGTCCCGAGGTCCGGGTCCTCGAGCCGGACGACCTCCGGGACCGCGTGACGGAGCGTCTGCGTGCCCTGGTCGCCGATCACGAAGGGGATGCCCGTGGCTGAGCAGCAACCGCTCCAGGCGCAGGACAAGCTCGCGTTCCTGCTCGCCCTCGTGCCGTACCTCATCGACCGGGAGCGCGTCTCCGTGGCCGAGGCCGCTCGCCACTTCGGCGTCCCCGAGGCCCGGATCCGCCGAGCCGTCGAGCTCATCGCGGTGTCCGGCGTCCCCGGCGAGACCATGCAGTACCAGCACGGGGACCTCTTCGACATCGCCTGGGACGACTTCGAGCAGAACGACATGATCGTCCTGACCAACCTCGTGGCGATCGACGACTCCCCACGGCTCTCCGCCCGTGAGGCATCGGCCCTCATCGCCGGCCTGCAGTACCTGTCGGCGTTGCCCGAGGCCGCCGACCGCGACGCCATCCGTGCGCTCATGGCCAAGCTGTCACGCGGTGCCGGGGGAGCGGCGACGAACGTGGCGGTCGGGCAGGACCTGCACGACGTCGCCCTCGCGACGATCCGCCGCGCGATGGCCGACGGCCGCGGGCTGGCGTTCGAGTACGCCGGCCCCCGTACCCAGGGCGGCACCCGTCGCGTCGATCCCTTGCGCGTGGAGTCGATCGACACCGACTGGTACCTCCGCGCGTGGGACCTCGACCGTCAGGCACTCCGGACCTTCCGGCTCGACCGGATGTCCGGCGTGCGGGTCGACGAGCGTGCGGCGGAGAAGTCGATCGACGACGTGGTGATCCCGGACACGCTGTTCCAGCAGGCCGCCGAGGACGTCATCGTCACGGTCGAGCTCGACTCCTCGTCGCTGCCCCTCGTGGCCGACTTCCTCGCCGACACCGCGGATGCCCCGGACGGCGACGGTCGGGTGCGCATCCGCCTCGCCGCCTCGAACGGCTTCGACGGCGTCGTCCGACTGGTGGCCGGTCTGCCGGGGCGCGCCGTGGTGCTCGACCCGCCGGCAGCGCGCGCGGCCGTCCGCGAGTTCGCCGCGGCGGCCCTCGCCGCCGACTGAGCGTGCGACGGACGGGAGGCGCGGTGCGGGCCCGCCCCGCGCCTCCAGTGTCCGTCCCGGTCCCGTAGGATCATCCACATGGCTTCGACGACCGCGCGCGGGCGAGCGAGGCGGACCGGACGTCCGACGAAGGACACCGAGGGCCGCATGTCGCTCGGGCAGCACCTCATCGAGCTGCGCAATCGCCTGTTCAAGGCCGTCATCGCGGTGGCGGTCTGCGCGGTCGGCGGATGGTTCCTCACGCCGTTCGTGCTCGATTCGCTGCGTTCCCCCGTGGCCGAGCTCGCGAAGGTCGGCGGCCACACGGCGGAGCTGAACTTCCCGATGATCACCGGCGCGTTCGACCTGCGGCTGCAGATCGCGATCACGATCGGCGTCGTCATCTCGAGTCCGGTCTGGCTGTACCAGATCTGGGCGTTCATCGTCCCGGCGCTCGTCCGGCGCGAGAAGCAGTACGTGTTCGGGTTCCTCGGTACCGCGATCCCGCTGTTCTTCGCGGGCTGCTGGTTCGGGTGGTACATCCTGCCGCACGTGGTGGGCATCCTCGGCAGCTTCGTGTCGTCGCAGGACACCTCGATCGTCGATGCGAAGGCGTACTACGACTTCGTCATCAAGCTCATCGTGGCCGTCGGCATCGCGTTCGTGCTGCCGGTGTTCCTCGTGCTCCTCAACTTCGTCGGCGTGCTGTCGGCGTCGTCGATCATCAGGTCCTGGCGCGTGGCGATCCTCTGCATCCTGGTGTTCTGTGCGATCGTCACGCCGAGCGCCGACATCATCTCGATGTTCCTGCTCGCCGTTCCGATGATCGTGCTGTACGTCGCGGCGTGCGCGGTCGCGTGGTTCCACGACCGAGGGACGGCGAAGCGCCAGGCGAAGCTCGACGAAGAGTACGGGCTGTGACCTCCGCCGAGCCGAGCGCCGCCGAGCGGTTCCGGGCGGCGAAGGTCCGGAACCGCTCCCGGAACCTCGAACTCTTCCGCGCCGACCTGCGGTTCGACCTCGACCCCTTCCAGCTCGCCGCGTGCGACGCCCTCGACCAGGGCCGCAGCGTGCTCGTGGCCGCGCCGACGGGGGCCGGCAAGACGATCGTGGCCGAGTTCGCGATCTGGCTGGCGATGCGGCAGCCGACGGCGAAGGTGTTCTACACGACGCCGATGAAGGCGCTCAGCAACCAGAAGTACGCCGAGCTGGTGGACGTGTACGGCGACTCCGAGGTCGGGCTCCTCACCGGCGACACGAACGTGAACCCGCGCGCCCGGGTGGTCGTGATGACGACCGAGGTGCTCCGCAACATGATCTACGCGGACTCCGACCTGCTGGACGACCTCGCCTGGGTGGTCCTCGACGAGGTGCACTACCTCGCCGACCGGTTCCGTGGGGCGGTGTGGGAAGAGGTCATCCTGCACCTCCCGACCGAGGTCCGCCTGGTGTCCCTCAGCGCGACGGTGTCCAACGCCGAGGAGTTCGGCGACTGGCTGCAGACGGTCCGGGGCGACACCGACGTCATCGTGTCCGAGGACCGTCCGGTGCCGCTCGAACAGCACGTGCTCGTCGGGTCGAAGATGGTCGACCTGTTCGACTCGAGCGGCGCGGCGGCGACGAACCGGGTGAACCCCGAACTGCTGCGGCTCGTCGGCGGAGCGTCCCGCAGCGAGCGGCACGGCGGCGGGCACCGAGGACGGCGTGGTCGCGGCGGCTACCCGGAGCGTCGCGGCCCGCGCACCGAGAAGCTCCACCGCGAGCGGATCGCGCACATGCTCGACGAGCGGATGCTGCTGCCGGCGATCTTCTTCGTGTTCAGCCGCGCCGGGTGCGACCAGGGTGTCCGCAACGTGCTGCGGTCCGGTCTGTCGCTCACCACGAGTGACGAGCGCAACGAGATCCGCGAGACCGCCGAGTACCACTGCCGCACGCTGCTCGACGAGGACCTTGCCGTGCTCGGGTACTGGGAGTGGCTCGAGGGGCTCGAACGGGGTGTCGCCGCGCACCACGCCGGGCTCCTGCCCGCGTTCAAGGAGGTCGTGGAAGACCTCTTCCAGCGCAAGCTCCTGAAGGTCGTGTTCGCGACGGAGACCCTGGCGCTCGGTGTGAACATGCCGGCGCGGACGGTCGTGCTCGAGAAGCTCGAGAAGTTCAACGGCGAGGCCCGGGTGCCGATCACGCCGGGGGAGTACACGCAGCTCACCGGTCGTGCTGGACGTCGCGGCATCGACGTCGAGGGCCACTCGGTCATCCAGTGGTCCGACGGGCTCGACCCGCAAGCAGTGGCGTCGTTGGCGAGCCGGCGGACGTACCCGCTCAACTCGTCGTTCAAGCCGACCTACAACATGGCCGTGAACCTCATCGAGCAGTTCGGCCGGCAGCGGACGCGCGAGGTCCTCGAGACGTCGTTCGCGCAGTTCCAGGCGGACCGCTCGGTGGTCGACCTCGCACGCAAGGTGCGGTCGCAGCAGGAGTCCCTCGACGGGTACCGGCAGGCGATGCAGTGCCACCTCGGCGACTTCACCGAGTACGCGGCGCTCCGTCGTGAGCTCTCCGACCTCGAACGGACGAACGTGCCCGGCGGGCGGGAGGCCTCGCACGGTGCCCGCGCCGAACGCCAGGCGGCCATCACCGACGTCCGCCGCCGCATGCAGCGCCACCCCTGCCACGCCTGCCCCGACCGTGAAGCCCACGCCCGCTGGTCCGAGCGCTGGTACAAGCTGAAGCGTGCCAACGACAAGCTGGTGCAGCAGATCCGCTCGCGCACGGGCGCGGTCGCCACGACCTTCGACCGGGTGACGGACGTGCTCCTGCAGCTCGGGTACCTGGTCGACACCGGCAACGGCGAGGCCACCGTCGCGGCCGGCGGTCGGCGGCTGCAGCGGATCTACGGCGAGCGGGACCTGCTCGTCGCCGAGTGCCTCGAGGCCGGGGTCTGGAAGGACCTCACCCCCGCGCAACTCGCCGCGATGGCGGCCACGATCGTGTACCAGCCCCGTCGCGAGGACGCGCCCGGCACCGAGCACGCCCTGCCCCGCGGCGCGTTCCGACCGGCCCTCGACGACACGCTCACCATCTGGGCGCGCCTCGACGACATCGAGCGCGACGCCCGGCTCGCGGGGTCGCAGCCGCCGACCCCGGCGATGGCGGTCGGGATGTTCCGGTGGGCGTCGGGCTCGGCGCTCGACGACGTGCTGCGGACGCTCGACCTGCCCGCGGGGGACTTCGTGCGCTGGTCGAAGCAGGTCATCGACCTGCTCGACCAGATCCGGAACGCGGGCGACGAGGACCTCGCCCAGACCGCCCGACGGGCGACGGACGCGGTACGCCGCGGCATCGTCGCCTACGCGACGGTCTGACTGGAGGCCCGGTGCGGGTTCCCGAGTCTTCCGTGCGTCCGCGAGATGCCGGCTCGCCGACATGGCGGCGCCCGGACTTCGCCGCGCTGCCGCTCGTGCAGGCGCTGCCGCTCGCCGTCATCGGCGGCGTGCTCCTCGCGCTGTCGTTCCCGTCGCCGGGCTGGTGGTTCCTCGCCTACCCGGCCCTCGCGTGCATGCTCCTCGCCGCGATGGGACAGCGCGCCCGCCGCGCTGCCTGGCTCGGCTACCTCTCCGGGGCGGCGTTCTGGATCCCGGCGATCTCGTGGGCCGGCCGCTACCTGGGCCCGGTCCCGTGGTTCGCGCTCGCGCTGTTCGAAGCCGCGTTCTTCGCCCTCGGCAGCGTGGCGATCGCCCTCGCGTACCGCTGGGTCACGCGCGTGCTGCCCTCGACCGCCGGAAGGGTGTGGGGCCTCCCGGCGGTCGTCGCCGCGCTGTGGACCGGACGCGAGTGGTTCTCGGGGAGCTGGCCCTACGGTGGGTTCGCCTGGGGGCGTGTCGGGCTGTCGCAGTCGCAGGGGCCGTTCACGCACCTGGCCGCGTACGTCGGGGTCCTCGGCCTGACGTTCGTCGTCGTGTACTGCACCGCGGTGGTGCTCTCGCTCGCGCTCGTGGTGCCGCGCAGTCCCGGTGTCCCACTGCGGGTGTCCGTGCGCGTGGCGTCCGCCGGCCTCCTCGTGGCCGCGGTCCTGGCCGTGCCCGCGTGGCCGACCGCGACCGACGGGACGATCCGCATCGAGTCGGTGCAGGGCAACGGACCAGCGGGGTACTTCGACGGGGCGTCCCCGGGCGAGGTCCTGGACGCGCAGGTCACCGCAACCGACGTCGCCGCGAAGGGCGTCGACCTCGTGGTGTGGCCCGAGGGATCCGCCGAGTTCGACCCGCGTCAGCAGCCGGTGATCGCGTCCGCGCTCGACTCGGTCGTCGACTCGGTCGGGGCCCCGATCGTCGCGGGCGCCATCACGCAGACGTCCTCGGGGGTGCTGCACAACACGTCGTTCGTCTGGACGGCCGGCGGGTGGCAGTCGTCCTACGACAAGAAGCGGCCCGTGCCCTTCGGTGAGTACGTGCCCGACCGCTGGTTCTTCTCGAAGCTCGCCCCGTCGCTCGTGGGGCTGCTGCAGCGCGACTACACCCCGGGCACGAAGCCGAACGTGCTCTCCGTCGCGGGGATCAGGGCGGGCGTCGCGATCTGCTTCGACATCGTCGACGACGGACTCACCACGGACATGGCGCGCGGGGGAGCGCAGGTCATCCTCGCGCAGACCAACAACGCCGACTTCGACGGCACCGACGAGAACCTGCAGCAGCTCGAGATCGCACGGATGCGCGCGATCGAGACCGGACGGTCGCTCGTCAACATCTCCACGGTCGGGGCCTCGCAGGTGATCGACCCCAGCGGCCGGACGATCGACCGCTTGCCGGCCTACACCGCGACGTCGATGGTGACCGACGTGCCGCTCGGGACCACCACCACCCCGGCGACCGTGGCCTCCGGATCGATCGCGCTCGTGCTCTCGCTCGGCGGCCTGCTCACGCTCCTCGCCTGCGCCCCGTGGTCCCGGCGCTCCGGCACCGACCGCGCCTCCCGCCGCCGTTCCTGAGCGCCGGGGCCGCCCACTGGGAACGGACTGTGAATGCGCCGGGCCGGGATTGATGCGGCGTGGGACAGTGTTGACAGGGGAGACGAGCGAGAGGAGCACACACATGGCTGATCGGAGTCTCCGCGGCATGCGGCTCGGGAGTCAGAGTCTCCAGAGCGAGGAGGGCGTCGAGCTCTCCGACCGCAAGCGCGCGGTGTACCAGACGGAATCGGGGGAGACGTTCGACATCGTCTTCTCCGCCGACGCGGACGTCCCCCAGACCTGGTCGGAGCCCCGCTCCGGTCGTGAAGGGCGCCTGCTGGGCGACGACGGCATCCCCGTCGAGGTCGCCGAAGAGGACGTGAAGGCACCCAGGACCCACTGGGACATGCTGCTCGAACGTCGCTCGCGCGAAGAGCTCGAGGAACTCCTGCAGGAGCGACTGCAGTTCCTCCGCGCGCGACGCGGCGCCTGACGCCGCCGACGAACACGACGACGCCCGTCCCGGTCTCCCGGGGCGGGCGTCGTCGTGTGTGCCCGGTCAGCGCCGGACGTCGCCGGGCTGATCCGTGCCGGGCCGACCGCCGGCCTGCGTACCGGGCTGCGCACCGGGCTGTTCGGAGCCGAACTCTTCCGCCGCGGCTTCGTCCGACGCGGCGAGGTGGGCGTCGACGCTGCGGTTCGACTCGGCCAGGCGCTCGTCGAGCTCCGACTCCGGCACGATGTCCGCCGCGGTCGCGTCCGGACGGGGGACGGAGCCCTCAGCCGCCCCGGCGGCGGTGTTGGCCAAGCTCTCGTTCGCGAGCTTGGAGATGCGCGACAGGAAGTCGGTCCCGGCGCCGCCCCCACCGGCGGGGCCACCGCCGGTGCGTCCGGTCGTGAAGCCCTTCGCGATGCCGGAGAGCGCCTCGGTGAACTCGCTCGGGATCATCCAGAGCTTGTTCGCGGTGCCCTCGGCGATCTTCGGCAGCGTCTGCAGGTACTGGTAGGACAGCAGCTTCTCGTCCGGGTCGCCCGTGTGGATGGCGTCGAAGACGGTGGCGATGGCCTGCGCCTCACCCTCGGCGCGGAGCACCTGGGCCTTCGCATCACCCTCGGCCTGCAGGATCGCGGCCTGCCGCTGGCCCTCGGCCTCGAGGATCTGCGACTGCTTGGTGCCCTCGGCCTGCAGGATCGCGGCACGACGGCTGCGCTCGGCACGCAGCTGCTGTTCCATGGCGTCCTGGATGGACACGGGCGGCTCGATCGCCTTGAGCTCGACACGACCGACGCGGATGCCCCACTTGCCGGTCGCCTCGTCGAGCACGACGCGGAGCTGGCCGTTGATGTTGTCGCGGCTGGTCAGCGCCTCTTCCAGGTTCAGGCCACCGACGACGTTGCGGAGCGTGGTGGTGGTGAGCTGCTCGACCGCGCCGAGGTAGTTCGCGATCTCGTAGGTCGCGGCACGGGCGTCGGTGACCTGGAAGTAGACGACCGTGTCGATCGACACCACCAGGTTGTCCTCCGTGATCACCGGCTGCGGCGGGAACGACACGACCTGCTCGCGCATGTCGAGCAGCGGGCGGAGACGGTCGATGAACGGCACCAGGAGGTTCAACCCCGGGTTGAGGGTCTTGTGGTACTTCCCGAGCCGTTCGACGATGCCCGCGGTCGCCTGCGGCACGATGCGGATCGCGCGGGACAGGACGACGATCACGAAGATGACGACGATCAGGATGAGGACGAGCAGAGCGATCGTCCCGGCTGAGATGGTCACGAGGTGGCCCTTTCTCCGAGGCGGACGACGGCTGTCGACCCCTCGATCGACTCGACGACCACGGGGGTCCCGAGCGGCGGTGTGCGGTCGGTGGAGTCGGCGGAGATGCGAGCGCTCCAGGTCTCACCGTTGGCCAGGCGGACCTGACCGGGGGCCGACGAGGTGAAGGCCACGGCGACGGTGCCGGGCAGTCCGATGAGACCCTCGACGTTGGTGCGGTGCGGGTCGGCGCTGCGGCCGAGCGCCGTCAGCAGCCGCGGTCGCACGAGCGACAGCAACAGCAGGGCGACGGCTGCGGCGATGATGGCCGAGAGCCACCACGGGGCGCCGAGGAGCGCCGCGATCAGCCCGCCGGCCGCGCCCGCCGCGAGCATGATGAAGATGAAGTCGAGGGTGAAGATCTCGACCACGCCCAGCAAGAGCACCAGTCCGATCCAGACGACGGTCTGCATCCAATCGATCCCGTTCACGCGATCTCCCTCCCTCGGTCGCGCGCGGCGGCTCGCTGCGTCGCGACGGCCGGTCCAACTCCGTTCAACATATCAAGTCCGCCGCTCGCCCGCTCGGGTGATTGGTAGGCTCGACGGCGGCCGACCCGCCGAACAGACCTGGAGAACACGACTGTGAGCAACCCCCTCGCCCCCGGATCCCTCGCCGACACGCGCGCCCTCGTCACCGGGTCGTCCCGTGGCATCGGCGCCGACACGGTCGGGTACCTGGCCGAGGCCGGTGCCAAGGTCGTCGTGAACTACCGCAACAAGGCCAAGCGGGCCGAACAGATCGCCGAGAAGGTCGTCGCCGCGGGCGGTTCGGCACTGGCGGTCGGCGCGGACCTCACCGACCACGACTCCGTGCAGGCCATGGTGGACACCGTCGTGCAGGAGTGGGGCGGCATCGACCTGCTCGTCCTGAACGCGTCGGGCGGCATGGAGTCCGGTCTCGGCGAGGACTACGCGCTGCGCCTCAACCGCGACGCCCAGGTCGACATGCTCCAGACCGCCGTGCCGCACATGCCGGCGGGTTCGCGCGTCGTCTTCGTCACGAGCCACCAGGCCCACTTCGTCGAGACGGCCGAGACGATGGACGAGTACGTGCCGGTCGCCAAGAGCAAGCGCGCCGGCGAGCTCGCGCTCCGCGAGCTCATCCCGCAGCTCGAGGCGGCGGGCATCGAGTTCGTCGTCGTCTCCGGCGACATGATCGAGGGCACGATCACCGCGACGCTCCTGAACCGCCTCAACCCGGGCGCGATCGAGGGCCGCCGGCAGGAGGTCGGCAAGCTCTACAGCGTGTCGGAGTTCGCCGCCGAGATCGCCCTCGCCGCCGTGGAGCCGATCCCGGCCGACCACACCAAGCTGGTCGGCGACGTCAGCGGCTTCACGCAGTAGCGTCGGTCGGGTGACTGCGAAGCCAGGCCTGCGCCGAACCTCCCGGATCATCCTGCTCGACCCCGACGGACGCGTGTTCCTGATGGACACGAGGTCGCCCTCGTCGGACGGCGCGCACCGCTGGATCACCCCGGGCGGTGGCGTCGACCCGGGGGAGGACCACCGCGACGCCGCGATCCGGGAACTCCGCGAAGAGACCGGCATCGTGATCGACGATCCCGGCGAACCCGTGTGGTCGTGGGACTTCACGGTCGAGTGGGACCTCGCCGACCACGACCGCGGGCACGCGGAGTTCTACCTGGTCCGGACGCCCGGGTTCGTGCTGTCCGACGCCGAGTGGACCGAGGACGAGCAGGTCGACATCCTGCAGTCGCGCTGGTGGACGGCCGAGGAGCTCGACGCCACCGACGAACCGTTCGAACCCGCCGAGCTGCCGGACCTCGTCCGCCGCCACACCGCGGTCTGACGATCGTCGGTACCGGCCGGTAGCCTGATCGACATGCATACCACTGCCGAGCACGCCGCCGACAGCCACGACCGCATCCGGGTGCGGGGTGCGCGCGAGAACAACCTGCGGAACGTCGACGTGGACCTCCCGAAGCGTCGGCTGACGGTCTTCACGGGCGTGTCCGGCTCGGGCAAGAGCTCGCTGGTGTTCGCGACCGTGGCGGCGGAGTCGCAGCGGATGATCAACGAGACGTACAGCGCCTTCGTGCAGGGGTTCATGCCGTCGCTCGCGCGCCCGGACGTCGACGTGCTCGACGGCCTCACGACGGCGATCGTCGTCGACCAGGAACGCATCGGCGCCGATCCCCGCTCGACCGTCGGCACGGTCACGGACGCCAACGCGATGTTGCGCGTGCTGTTCAGCCGGCTCGGTACGCCGCACGTCGGCGGTCCCAACGCGTTCTCGTTCAACCTCGCGACCGTGACCGCCGGTGGCGCGATCACGGTGCAGAAGGGGAAGGACGCCAAGGCCGAGAAGGTGTCCTTCTCGCGGCTCGGCGGGATGTGCGCTGACTGCGAGGGCCGCGGCACCGTCACCGACATCGACCTCACGCAGCTGTTCGACGACGCGAAGTCGCTCGCCGACGGGGCGATCACGATCCCCGGGTACGGCACCGACGGGTGGAACGTCCGGATGTTCGCCGAGTCCGGGTACTTCGACAAGGACACGCCGATCCGCGACTTCACCGAGACCGAGCGCCAGGACTTCCTGTACCGCGAGCCGACGAAGCGGAAGATCGCCGGCATCAACATGACGTACGAGGGGCTCGTGCCGCGGGTCCGCCGGTCCTTCCTGCAGAAGGACCGCGAAGCGATGCAGCCGCACATCCGTGCCTTCGTGGACCGTGCTGTCACGTTCACCACGTGCCCGGCCTGTGACGGGACCCGGCTGAACGAGACCGCGCGTTCGTCGAAGATCGCCGGCAAGAGCATCGCCGACGTCTGCTCGATGCAGATCAGCGACCTCGCCGCCTGGCTGCACGGGCTGGACGAACCGAGCGTCGGTCCACTGCTCGAGGGGCTGCGCGACGCGGTCGACTCGTTCGTCGAGATCGGTCTCGGCTACCTGTCCCTCGACCGCCCCACGGGCACGCTGTCCGGTGGTGAGGGACAACGCGTCAAGATGGTGAAGCACCTCGGCTCTTCCCTCAGCGACGTCACCTACGTGTTCGACGAGCCGAGCACGGGCCTCCACCCGCACGACATCGAGCGGATGAACGGGCTGTTGCTGCGCCTCCGCGACAAGGGCAACACCGTCCTCGTCGTCGAGCACAAGCCGGAGGTCATCGCGATCGCGGACCACGCCGTGGACCTCGGCCCCGGCGCAGGCACGCACGGCGGGACGCTGTGCTACGAGGGCCCCGTCGAGGGGCTCCGGCGCAGCGGCACGGTCACCGGGAAGCACCTCGACGACCGGGTGTCGATCAAGGCCGAGGTGCGGCAGCGCACCGGCGTCATCGAGATCCGCGGCGCCCACGCCCACAACCTGCAGGGCATCGACGTCGACGTCCCGACGGGGGTGCTCACGGTCGTGACCGGTGTCGCGGGGTCCGGCAAGAGCACGCTCATCCACGGCTCGCTGTCGCCGCGCGAGGACGTCGTCGCGATCGACCAGGGCGCGATCCGCGGCTCTCGCCGCAGCAACCCGGCGACGTACACGGGCCTGCTCGAGCCGATCCGGAAGGCCTTCGCGAAGGCGAACGGCGTCAAGCCGGCACTGTTCAGCGCGAACTCCGAGGGCGCTTGCCCGGTCTGCAACGGCGCCGGGGTGATCTACACCGACCTCGGGATGATGGCCGGCATCGCGACGCCGTGCGCCGAGTGCGACGGCAAGCGGTTCGACCAGTCGGTGCTCGAGTACCGGCTCGGTGGGAAGGACATCAGCGAGGTGCTCGCGATGCCCGTGGCCGAGGCGGAGCAGTTCTTCGCAGCGGGGGAGACGAAGATCCCCGCGGCGCACGCGATCCTCTCGCGGCTCGTCGACGTCGGACTCGGGTACCTGACGATCGGGCAGCCCCTGACGACGCTGTCCGGCGGTGAACGGCAGCGTCTCAAGCTCGCGACGCGCCTGGGCGAGCCCGGGGGAGTGATCGTCCTCGACGAGCCGACGACGGGCCTGCACCTGGCCGACGTCGAGCAGCTCCTCGGTCTGCTGGACCGCATGGTCGAGGCCGGTCGGTCGGTCGTCGTCATCGAGCACCACCAGGCCGTGATGGCGCACGCGGACTGGATCATCGACCTCGGCCCCGGTGCCGGGCACGACGGCGGGCGGGTCGTGTTCGAAGGGACGCCCGCCCAACTCGTCGCTGCACGGTCGACGCTGACGGGGGAACACCTCGCGGCCTACGTCGGAGCCTGAGCCGGGCGACAGCTCCGAGGCGCGGATCTGAACGTCCGCTGGTCGAACGGTCTACGGTCACGAGTGACGCTCATGCATTGGCTAACCGGCCCGCGGCTGCCCGGCCGCCCAGCGAGCGTCCGGACCGAAGGAGCTCTCATGTCCAACCAGACCGGTGGACCGAACTACCCCGCAGCGAACACCCCGGGCGCCGCGCCGGCGAACACGAGCGGTGGGCTCGCGATCGCGAGTCTCGTGCTCGGCATCGTGGGCGTCATCGGCGGGATCTTCCTCGCGATCATCGGGATCGTCGCCGGCATCATCGGACTCGTGCTCGGGATCCTCGCCCGTCGCCGCGGGATGAGCCGCGGGATCGTCCTCGGCGGCATCATCCTGTCCGCGATCGCGATCGTGATCGGGATCGTCGGCTACATCTTCACGGGGATCATCCTGTCGCAGTCGTGACGGCGACAGGTCGCGGACCGGAGGCGCGTGGCGGCACCGCCACGCGCCTCCCGTCCGTCCCGGGTGCCCGTCCTGCGGACCGCCGGACGCCCGCCCAGGCCGGCCCGCGTAGCGTCCGGCGCATGACGTACAGCCAGCCAGATCCTGCCGAGGAGACCACCCAGAGCGCGGAGCCGGAGCAGCCGGACACGGATCGCGAGGACCTCGAGGAGCGCGACGACGAACAGGCCGCGCTCGAGGTCGACGCGGACGACGTGCCGGCCGACGGCGAGGACCCGGCGGCCGACGAGGAGTCCTGAGGAACGAGCGCGGCTCGGTGCCTCGGATCAGCGGGCCGAGGCAGCCGTTGCGTCGCGCGACCGTCCGAGGAGTTGCCGGAGGACGCCGACGTCGACGTCCGTCAGGCGTGTGAGGTAGAGGCACGCCTTGCTCGCGCGGTGCTTGCCGAGGCGCGCCATGAGGTCGGGCCAGCGATCGGCGAAGTCGTCGACGAGGTAGACGGTGTGGCGGGCCGCCCCCGGCGCGAACGCGAGCAGGGGAGCCCGGCCGCCGTGTCCCGAGGCGTACCGGTACTCGTGCTCGCCGAACCCGATGATGCGGCCGGCCCAGACGACGGGATCTGCGCCGCTGACCTCGGCGTGCAGGGCGAGCAGCTCGTCCGCTTCGGCTCGACGAGGCCCGGTCGCGCGGTCGAGGACGACGTCGATCGGTTCGCCGGTCGGGCGCATCGCGGGTGCCTGGGTCATGGTCGCTCCTCGGTGTCTCTCGGCTCCTCAGCGGCTGGAGCGGCTGAAATGCATGATATCAAGCGGCGCGGCCGGGTCGCCGGTCGATGGTGGGGGCGCAGCGTTCAGAGCATCTCGGAGACGAGTGTTTCGATGCGTGCCTTGATGTCGTCGCGGATGGGGCGGACCTGTTCGAGGGGAAGTCCGGCCGGGTCGGCCAGGTCCCAGTCCTCGTAGCGCTTGCCGGGGAAGATCGGGCAGGCGTCCCCGCACCCCATCGTGATCACGACGTCGGCGGTGCGGACCGCGTCGACGGTGAGGATGCGCGGTTGGACGCCGGCGATGTCGATGCCGTCCTCGGCCATCGCAGCGACGGCGACCGCGTTGATCTGGTCGGCCGGTTCGGAGCCGGCGGAGAACACGTCGATGCGTCCGCGGGCGAGGTGGCGAAGGTAGCCAGCCGCCATCTGGGAGCGGCCCGCGTTGTGCACGCAGACGAACAGGACGGTGGGCTTCTGGTCGGTCATGGGGTCCTCGGTGTCGAACGGTGGGATGGTGAGGTCCGCCCCTGGTGCACTCAGGGGCGGGCTGGGGGAGTCAGCAGCAGTCCGAGCCGCAGCAGTCCTGCTGCAGCTCCGGCGGGCAGCCGAGCTCGTCGCAGAGCGTGTCCACGATCCCTCCTTTCATCGATGAGTGTCGATGTAAGGGTGACCCAATACATCGACGATTGTCAATGGATGTGAGAGGATCGGGACATGTCGACCACCGAGCTGCTGCCCATCCGGGACCTGCAGGCCTGCTGCTCGCCGGTGACCGGTGACGTCATCAGCGCCGAGCACGCGGAGAGCCTCGCGAGGACACTGAAGGCCCTTGCCGATCCGGCGCGGCTCCGCCTGCTGTCGATGGTCGCCGCTCACGAGCATGCCGAGGCGTGCGTCTGCGACCTCACCGGGCCGCTCGAACTCTCGCAAGGGACGGTGTCGCATCACCTCAAGGTGCTCGTCGATGCGGGGTTCCTGACCCGGTCCAAGCGGGGCACCTGGGCCTACTACGCGATCGTCGACGGTTCGCTCGACGCTGTCGCGGGGCTGATCGCACAGCCGTAGCGGCACGGGTGGAAGCCTCGGGAAGCCTCTGCTGTCAGGCGCCGATAATGCATATTATGTCAACTCGCATCTGCGAAACACCGAGCCGCTCTGGCGGCCTTGGCCCCTCCCCTCTAGCATCGCCGACGTGAGCGTCGTGCGGCGTTCGGAACCGGCGGTGTTCGATGCGGAAGCTCGTCCTGAAGATGTCGATGTCCGTCGACGGCCACGTGGCGGCTGCTCGTGCGGACTCCGACTGGATGTTCCGTGCCGCGAGTCCGGACTCTGCGGCCTGGGTGCTCGACACGATCCGGAACGCGGGCGTGCACGCGTTCGGCCGACGGACGTTCGAGTCGGTGGCCGGGTTCTGGGCGAACGGCACGACCCCGATGGCGGACGCGATGAACCGCATCCCGAAGGTGGTGTTCACGCGACAGCCGTCGTACGACCCCGCCGTGGTCGACCTCGGGGGTTCGGGCTCCCCCGGGCCGCCACCTGGACCGGAGCGCGGGCCGCCAGCGGTGACCTGGCCGAGGAAGTCGACCGACTGCGCGCCGAGGAGGGCGAGTACGTGCTCGCCCAGGGCGGGACGGACTTCTGCCGGAGCCTCGTGCGGGCCGACCTGGTCGACGAGTACCGCCTGGTCGTGCTCCCGGTGGCGCTCGGCGTGGGCGACGGCATCTTCTCCGGTCTCCCGGACGAGCTCGACCTCGAACTGGTCAGCTCGACGGTGTTCGAGGGCGGAGCGAAGGCCGACGTGTACCGGCCGCGGCGCTGAGGACGCGCGTCAGGACACGGCGACCGTCATGCCGGCCGATGTCGGCGGCCCGTCCATCGCGACGATCGCCTCTGGCAGGTCCTCGAAGTCGATCGTCCGTCCGATCGACTCGGCCGGCCGGAGTCGCCCGGCCACGACGTCGTCGAGCAACGCGGCGTACTCCCCCACGGAGATCCCGTGGCTGCCGAGCAGCTCGAGTTCGTCCGCGATCACGCGTCCCATCGGGATGGCGGGCGCCGCCTCGTCGTCGAGGAGCAGGCCGACCTGCACGTGTCGGCCCCGCGGGCGCAGGGACGCCACGGCGGCGACCGAGGTCGCCCGGCTACCGAACGCGTCGACGGAGAGGTGCGCTCCGCCGCCCGTGATCGTCCGGACGGCATCCACGGCCCGCTCGTCCATCGGGACGGTCTCCGCTCCGAGGGCCTCGGCACGTGCGAGCGCGGCCGGCGAGATGTCCGAGGCGACGACCCGGGCACCGGCGGCGACCGCGACGAGGACGGTGGAGAGCCCGACTCCCCCGCAGCCGAACACGGCGACCCACTCCCCGCCGGCCACCCGACCCCGGGCGTGCAGCGCGTGGTACGCCGTTCCGAACCGGCAGCCGAGGCCGGCTGCCTCGACGAACCCGACGGCGTCCGGCAGCGCGACGAGGTTCACATCGGCGTGCGGCACGACCACGGCCTCGGCGTACGAGCCCGGCAGGGTGAAGCCGGGCTGCTGCTGGCGGGTGCAGACCTGGGTGGCGCCGGCGAGGCACTCGTCGCACGTTCCGCACGCGAACACGAACGGCGCCGTGACCCGGTCGCCCACGGCGAACCGGGCCACACGGGACCCGACCGCAGCGACGACCCCGGCGAACTCGTGGCCAGGGACGTGCGGCAGCCGGACCGTGTCGTCGTGGCCCTTCCAGGCGTGCCAGTCGCTCCGGCAGACCCCGGTGGCGACGACCCGGACGACGACGCCGTCCTCGGGGGCAACGGGGTCGGGGACCTCGACGATCGACGGCACGGACCCGAACGAGGTGTACTGCACAGCGCGCATCCCGTCATCCTGACAGACCAGCGATGCCGGACGGCGACGCAGTCCCGCGCCTCCGGGAGCCGACGTTCCGGACCGGCACCGCGCCTCCAGGCCATGACCGTCGGATCGGCCGTTGCCCCCGCGGCGCCACGACCGCTTGACTGGACGGATGGACGGACTGCGCTTCTCCGATGACCCCGGCGACCTCGACGTCGCCCGTGTGCACCGCTGGCTGAGCGAGCAGTCCTACTGGGCACGCGGCCGCGACCGAGCGACGCAGGACGCGATCATCGCCGGCTCTCGCAACTTCGGCGTCTACGACGACGCGACCGGAGACCAGCTCGGGTACGCGCGGGTGGTCACCGACGGGGTGACCTTCGGCTGGCTCGCCGACGTGTTCGTCGACCCGGCCGCCCGCGGGCGCGGTGTCGGCGTCGCCCTCGTGCGGGGCGTGACCGAGGCGATCGAGCCACTGGGACTGAAGCGGTTCGCGCTCTTCACCGCCGACGCTCAGGGGCTGTACGAGCGCTTCGGGTTCCGTCCGCTCCCCGATGCGGACGGCTGGATGATGCGGCCGGGACCGGGCTTCGGCGCCGACGTCCACGACTGAGCAGCGTCCGGCGCCCTGCCGGACGGGGAGCAGAGCGACCAGCGCGCTGCCGGACGGGGAGCAGCACTTCCCGGTGGACCGGACACGGGGCGCACCCGACGGCGGGCGCGGGAGGAGGCACCATGTCCGTCCGTCGGAAGACGACCGCCTGCGGGGTGCTGCTCGCACTGACCCTCGTCGTCGCCGGGTGCGCCAGCGGGATCCAGCCGCGGGACGACTCGGAGGTCGACTACTCCCTGGACGCCCGTCTCTCCGGCACGCTCGACACGATGAGGTTCGGGCTCGGCGACGACGTGCACGTGCAGATGGCGCAGGGCGCGCTCGACACGCGGGCGTTCCTGTCCACCCTGGCCGCAGACGAGGGCATCACGACCACCGGCACCAAGGGCTGACGCGCGCTGGTGGCGGTGGAGCCGACCAGCGGACGGACGGGAGGCGCGTGACGGCTCCGCCCCGCGCCTCCCGTCCGTCCCCCGTTCAGTACGCGATCACGCCGTCCCGGTCGTGGAACTGTCCGGTCGGCCCGTCCGGGCCGATCGACGCCAGGGCGACGGTCGCGTCCGTACCCTCGGTCACGGTCTGGTGTCCACCGAACCCGTTGAACTCCGTCGCCGTGTACCCGGGGTCGCTCGCGTTCACCCGGAACCCCGGCAGGTTCTTCGCGTACTGCACGGTCAGCGCGATGAGCGCCGCCTTCGACGCCGCGTACGGCACCGCGGGCACCGGGTACTCGTCCCGTCCGGGCGTGGTCAGCCAGCGTGGGAACCCGACCCCGGAGGCGACGTTCACGATGACCGGGTTGGCCGATTCACGGAGCAGCGGCAGCGCGGCCTGCGTCACGCGGACCACGCCGGTGACGTTCGTGTCGAGCACGGCGCTGATCGCCGCGGCGTCGAGGTCGTCCACCCCGAAGGAGGTCCCGAGGATCCCCGCGTTGTTCACGAGGACGTCGAGCTCCGGGATCGTCGCGATCGCCCGGTCGATGCTGTCCTGCTCGGTGACGTCCAGCTGCACGACGTGGGCGCCGAGCGCGCGGGCGTCGTCTCCCCCGGCGGTGTCGCGCATCCCGGCGTACACGGTGTGCCCCGCGTCGATCAGGCGTCGGACGGTCTCGAGGCCGAGACTGCGGTTGGCTCCGGTGATGAGTGTCGTCGTCATGCACCCAGCCTGCGCGCTCCTGGCTGGCTCCCCCAGGCCCCGCACGACGGTGGGACCGCCAGTACCAGGGAAGCCGGGAGGCGCGGGGCGAGGATGGTGGACGTGAGCGAGTTCGCGAGTGTGCTGCGTTCCTGGCGCGACCGGGTGCGTCCGGAGGAGGTCGGCCTGCCGGCCGGACCCGGCCGACGCACCCCCGGCCTCCGCCGTGAGGAGCTCGCCGCGCTCGCCGGAGTGAGCGTCGACTACGTCGTCCGCCTCGAACAGGGCCGGGCGACGAACCCCTCGCCGCAGCTCCTCGGCGCCCTCGCGACCGCACTGCGGTTGTCCGAGGAGGAGCGGGACCACCTCTGCCGCGTCGCCGGTTCGGCTCCGCCATCGCACCGGGTCGTGCCCAGGCACATCACCCCGGGTGTGCAGCGCATCGTCGACCGGCTCGGTGACGTCCCGCTCGCCGTGTTCAGCGCGGCCCACGACATCGTCCTCTGGAACGACCTCTGGGCGGCCCTCACCGGTGACCCGAGCCGGTGGACGGGCATCGACCGGAACCTCGTCTGGCAGCACTTCGTGCACGGCCACGACGGCATCGAGTGGGACGCCGTCCACGAGGAGGAGTTCTCGAGCGACCTCGCCGCCGACCTCCGCACGGCGGTCGGACGCTACCCCGCCGACCGAGAACTCGCCGAACTCGTGGCCCGGCTGCGGCGCGAGTCGCCGGAGTTCGAACGGCGGTGGGACACCGGCCGGGTCGCCGTACACCGTGCGAGCCGGAAGCGCGTGCACTCCCCCGTGGGGCCGATCGAGGTCGACTGCGACGTCCTCACCGTCCCCGGCGGCGACCTGCGCGTCGTCGTCTACACGGCGGCGCCCGGCACGGAGGACGCCGCGAAGCTCGACCTGCTGCGGGTCACCGGGCTGCAGGACCTCGCGCCGTCGTCATCCCCGACATCATGACCGCGGCGTGATCGCGCCCGTCAGCCGCCGGTCGTTTGATCGGCGGCCTCTGCTGCTCGGCCGATGGCGTCGCCGATGGATCGCATGGCAGCGCTGAGGACCTTGAAGTGATGGGGTTCGACCGCCTCGCGGAACACGTGCCGGTAGAAGACGCTGACCTCGTGGGCTGCTTGCACCCCGGTCTCCGCGAGCTCGAGGACGGAGCTCCGTCGGTCATCCGGGTTGGGAACCCGGGTGAGCAGGCCCGCCGCTTCCATTCGATCGATCAGGTTCGTGGTCGCCCCGGTGGAGAGCTGCAGGTGCTCGGCCAGCGCCTTCGGCATGCTCCCCGGGTTCCGCGACAGGTACACGAGCGCCCGGAGGTCGGTCTTCCCGATACCCAGCCTGCTGGAGAGGACCCCGATCACCTGCGAGTTCTGGTGCTCCAGCGCAGCGAACGCAGAAACGGCCTCCAGGAGGGGCGGCTCGTTCACCGCCGTCGCCGCGAGGGCCGTCATCACCGGGGGGAACGTCATGTGAGTGCCTCAACTCTGCAAGGTCCGCTCGGACCTCGAGCCACTTCAGTGTGACACTTCACGATCGCAGAGGCATTCCCCCGCTCTGGGGGCATCCGCCACCTTTCGAGTATCTCGGCCCTGAAGTAACTTCACTGCTGGACGAGAACGAGCGGGTTGCCGATGTCAGGCCGAGCTCCGGGTCCTTCTGCCGCTCCGCGTCGCGGGCGGCGTCCACGTGCCGTTCAACCACCGGCGCTCGAAAGGGAACACCACCATGAAGAAGCCCTCTGCCCGCATGCGCACGCTCCTGGGGTTCGGCGCCGCGCCGCTCGCGATCGTCATCGCGGGCGGCCTGGTCTGGCACTCCTCGTACGCCGCCTTCACGGCCACCACCCGGAACGCCGGAGACTCCTGGTCCGCCGGATCCGTCGCACTCACGGACGACGACAAGGGCGCCGCGGCGTTCAGCGTCACCAACCTCGTCCCGGGCGACACCGGCACCAAGTGCATCGTCGTGACCTCCAACGCGAACGTGCCCGGCGAGGTGCGCGACTACGCCGCGAACCTCAGCTCGACCACCGGGCTGTCCGAGCACATCCAGTTCAAGGTCGAGGTCGGCACGGGCGGCTCGTTCAACGACTGCACCGGGTTCACGCCGGACGGCTCGACCGCGACGTTCGCTCCGCTCTCCACGGTCGCGTCGGCCTCGCACAACTACGACACCGGCAGCCACCCCTGGGACACCGACGGCACCTCCGAGTCCCGCTCGTACCGGGTGACCTGGCAGTTCAACACGGACGGGATGACCCAGCAGCAGATCGACTCCCTGCAGGGCTCGACGGTCAGCGCCGACGTGGTGTGGGAGTTCCGCAGCACCAGCTCGAGCGCCAGCTGACGCGGGACCGACACACCGTGAGTACCCACGCATCCGCCCCGCAGCACCGCGCCGGACCAGCCGTGCTCGGTCGGCGGGGCGGGTGGGGTGGACTCCTCCTCGTCACGACGGCACGGGCGTACCTGACGTTCGTCGCCGCCCTCGCCACCATCGCCTTCCTCCCGGCCCTGTTCGGCTGGACGGGTTCCGTCGTCCAGACCGGGTCCATGGAGCCCCGGATCAGCCCGGGCGACGTCGTGCTGACGACACCGCTGCCCGCGACGAGCCCGCTCCCGGTGGGGCGCGTCATCACCTTCCGCACCGAGGGTGAACTCGTCGTCCACCGGCTCGTGCACGTCGACCCCGACAACTCGCTCGTGACGAAAGGGGACGCGAACCCCGACGTCGACTCGTGGCGCGTCACCCGTCACGACATCACCGGACAAGCCCGACTCCTCGTCCCCTACGCGGGACTCCCGGTCCTCTGGCTCAGCCACGGCAACACCGTCGCGTTCATCACCTGGGCAGCGCTGACCCTCGCCGCGATCGTCCTCGCCGCCTTCTCTTCCCGCACCCCCGAGGAGGACGACACGACGAACGATCCGGACCCGGGACCGCGCATGCGGGAGACGACGACTCCGAGTCCCGTCTCGCGGACGAGGGCGACCGGTCACCAGGCGGCTCGGGTGTCCAGGATCGCGATCGGCGCAGCAGCGGTCGTGGCCATCGGCCTCGCCTCCCCGGGGATCGCCCACGCACAGGGCTTCTTCACCGAGCAGACCCGCGCCACCGCATCGTGGACGACGAAGGCGTACGCACCCATCGCCGTCGGTTCCATGGCCGGGTACGCGGCGGTGGCGAACACCTCCGTCACCGACGGATCGCTCCTGTTCCACTTCTCGACCGCGTACGGGTCCGTCGCGACGTCGCCCGGCAGCACCGTCTCCGGCGTCACCGTCAGCGGCTCCACGGAACGCAACACCGCCGCCGCGGCCCGCGCCATGGCGTCCGCGACCGCCGCCCGCAGCGCCCTGAACGAGCGCCCCACGAGCCGAACGCTCAACCCCTCGCTCTCGGGCACCCTCAACGGCGGCGTCTACACCTCGACCACCGGTGCGTTCAGCGTCCCGGGCACCCTCGTCCTCGACGCGAAGGGTGACAGCTCCGCACGGTTCGTGTTCCGCACGAGCTCCGCCCTCACCATGGCCGAGGGCGCCAAGATCGTCCTCGCCAACGGAGCGAAGCCTTCCAACGTCTGGTGGATCGTCGGAACCACCGCCACCCTCGGAACCAACACCACCATCTTCGGCGCCGCGACCGCCCCGGTCGGCAACTACCTCGTCAACGGCGCGGCCAGCCTCCGTGGCGCCGACCTCACCGGACGCGTCGTGTCCTACACGAACACCATCACCCTCTCCGCATCGACCATCACCCCCACCGACTGACGCCCGGGCGTTCGCCGGGCACAGCAGCCGGCGTCAAGCAGAGGTGAACACCAGCGAGGCGTTCTGCCCGCCGAACCCGAACGAGTTGTTGAGCGCCGTCCGGACCGGTGCCGTCCGGGCCGTCCCCGCCACCACGTCGAGCTCGATCGCCGGGTCGAGGCGCTCGAGGTTCAGCGTCGGCGGCACGACCCCGGTCTCGACCGCGCGGACCGCGAGGATCGACTCGACAGCTCCGGCAGCGCCGAACATGTGCCCGATGGCGCCCTTCGGCGCCGTGACGAGCGCTCCGGTCCCCACCGCTCGGGCGATCGCCGCGGCCTCGCCGGCGTCGCCGACCGGGGTGCCGGTCGCGTGGGCGTTGACGTGGTCGACGTCCGCGCCGGTGAGCCCGGCCATCCGGATCGCTGCCGTCATCGCGCGCTCCTGCTCGCTGCCGTCGGCGAGGGGTGCCGTGATGTGGAACGCGTCCGAGGTGATGCCCCACCCCGCGAGCGTCCCGTGCGACCGCTGCGCCCGGGCGGCGGCGTGGTCGGCCCGTTCGAGCACGACGATCCCGGCGCCCTCGCCGAGCACGAACCCGCGGCGGTCGACGTCGAACGGCCGCGAGAGCGTCGTCGGGTCGTCGTCGCCGGGCTTGGCGAGTGCCTGGGACTGCGCGAAGGAGGCCATCGTGACCGGAGTCACGGCGGCCTCGGTCCCGCCGGCGATGACGACGTCGGCCTCCCCCGTGGTGATGAGCCGCGCGGCCGTCGCGATGGCCTCGGCCCCGGACGCGCACGCCGACACGGTCGTGTACGCGCCCGCCCGTGCTCCGAACGCGATGCTGATCTGCGCGGCGGCGCCGTTGGCCATGAGCATCGGCACCGCCCGGGGCGACACCCGTCGGGCGCCGGAGGCCCCGAGCACGTCGTGGGCGTCGAGGAGCGTCTCCACTCCCCCGATGCCCGTGCCGACGACCACCGCGAGCCGGTCGCCCTCGACCGTCGGTGCGCCGGCATCCGCCCAGGCCTCGTCGGCGGCGACGAGCGCGAGCTGCTGGCTGCGGTCCAGCCGGTTCGCCCGCACTCGGCCGAGCGCGGTGTCGGCGTCGAGCGCGGCGTCGGCGCCGACCCGGATCGGGACCTGCTCCCAGAACGAGCCGGACCGTTCGAGGACGTGCACGCCCGAGCGGCCTGCGACGAGGGCGTCCCAGAGCGCGCCCACGCCGTGCCCGAACGGGGAGACCGCGCCGTAGCCGGTGATCGAGATGTCCACGGAAGACTCCTTCTTGTACGTTGAACAAGTGGAGTTGTACCACGTACAATTCCGTCATGGCAACCACGACCGACGGCCCGGGGACCGCGCGGGGGGCGGCGACCCGCGCGAGGATCCTCGCCGCGACCGCGGGCCTGCTCAGCAGCCACGACAGCGAGCACCGGTCCGTCACCGTCAGCGAGATCGCCCGCGCGGCGGGCGTCTACCCGAACCAGATCACGCACCACTACGGCTCGAAGGACCGCCTCGTCCTCGACGCCGCGTTCGCGCTGTTCCTCCGCGACACCACACGACTGCAGGCCGCGGGGCGCCGGGCCACCAGCGCGGAGGCGTTCCGACAGGTCCTCGCCCGGACCGCGCTCGCGATGCCGTCCACGCCGTTGGTCGTCCGGGCGCTCGCTGCCGCCGGCGACGACGCGGGCCAGCGCGAACGGGTACGCCTGCTGCTGGCGGTGCTGTTCCGGCAGTCGGAGCGCTACCTCGAACGCGTCGTCACCGAGCACGGGTGGACGAGCCGGAGCGGGGTCGGACGGGACGCCCGGACCTTCTGGAGCGCGGTCTTCGGCGCCACGCTCCTCGCCGATGCCGGGGTCACCGGCGGTCCCTCCGACCTCGACCTCGCCGGGACCGTGTCCATCGACTGACCCGTGTCCCGGTCCCGGGGATCAGCCGTGCGCCGTCCAGAGCTCCCCGGCGCGGTCCGCCCCACGGCGGATCAGCGCGGCGAGCTCCGCCCGGTCCGGCACCGGGAACGCCACGTACGCCCCGCGCCCGCCGGCCACGGGACGCCCGTACGCCTTTGCAGCGAGCGTGCGGTCGGGCAGCATGCGGACGGTGATGGTCTCGAGTTCGAACTCCTCGCCGCGCCGCTCGTCACGCCACCGGAGTTCCTCGGGCACGGTCACGGTGATCGCCATCGCGCCCACCACCACGTCGCCCGCGGAGTCGATCGGCTGCGCCATCAGCCGTGCCGGATCACTCGCCGAAGCCGGACCGGACGAGCGCGGCGAGTGCCTCGACGGCCTCCCCTGCGCCGGGACCGGTGGCCTCGATCGTGACCGACGCTCCCTTCGGCAGTGCCAGCGCCATGATCGCGAGCAGGCTCTTCGCGTCCACGCCGTTCACCCGGACGGACGCCTCGTACTTCGCGGCGGTCTTCACGAACTCCGCCGCGGGACGGGCGTGCAGCCCGCTCTCGTTGACGAGCTCGAGGGTCTGGGACGCGGCCGCGTCGTCGACGGAGCCGGTCTCGGGGACCGGCGCCGCGCCTCCAGGCTCGTCACCGGACGCGACCTCGGACGCGTCGGCGGACGCGGCAGCGGCCAGGACGGTGTCCACGTCGCCACCGGTCTGCGCGGCGACGGCCGCGGCGACCGCACCCTCCACCAGCGGAGCCTGCGACACGTGGACCCGAGCCCGCACGTCGTCGTCGAGGAAGTCGAGCGCCGTGTCGGTCGTCAGGTACGCGGAACCGAGGTCGCACAGGACGACCACGGCGTCTGCGTCGGCGAGTTCCTCGATGCCGGCCGTGACGGCCTCGAACGAGGTGCCGATCCCGCCGTCGTCGGTCCCCCCGGCCGCCACGAGCGGGACGTCGGCGGCCATCTGCCGGGCCAGCTCCACCGTGCCGGTCGCGATCGCCGCGCTGTGCGAGACGATCAGGATGCCGACGGTCACGCGGCGTCCACGGCCGCGCGGAGGATGTACACGGTCGACTGCGCACCCGGGTCGCGGTGCCCGACGGCACGCTCCCCGAGGTAGCTCGCCCGGCCCTTGTGCGCCACGAGCGGGTCGGTCGACTCCGCACCGGTGACGGCGGCGTCGGCGGCGGCTGCGAGCACCTGTTCGGGACTCTCACCGGCGCCGGCCGCGGCAGCGGCCGCCTCGACCGCGGGCGACCACGCGTCGACCATCGTCTTGTCGCCGACCGCCGCCTTGCCGCGGGAGACGATGCCGTCACGCGCCGCGGTCAGGACGGCGACGAGGGTGTCGGCGTCGAGCTCCGCCGTGTCGCCCGCGGCCTGCGCGGCCTTGAGGTACGCCGTCCCGAACAGTGGACCGGCAGCGCCGCCGACCGTCGAGATGAGCTTCGTCGCGATGACCTTGAACACGGCTCCCGGGGTGTCGAAGGACCCGGCGTCGACGGCTTCGAGCACGGCGCGGAAGCCGCGGTCGAGGTTCTCGCCGTGGTCCCCGTCGCCGATCTCCCGGTCGAGCGTGACGAGCTCGGCCCGGTGCTCGTCGATCGTCGCGGCGGTGCGTCGGACCCAGTCGATGGCCCATGCGGTGTCGAGCGCCAATTCGTGTTCCTTCCTGGAGGGTGGGCGGTGGTCAGCGTCCCCAGCGCAGTGCCGGGGTCTCCACCGGTGCATCCCAGAGGGCGGTGAGTTCGTCGTCGAGCACCGTGACGGTGAGCGAGAACCCCTGCATCTCGAGGGATGTCACGTAGTCGCCGACCAGGCTACGCGCGACCTCGTACCCGCGGTCGGCGAGCACCTCGGCGGCGCGTCGGTAGACGATGTAGAGCTCCGAGAGCGGCGTGCCGCCCATGCCGTTCACGAGGAGCAGGAGCTTCGACCCGGTGGGAGCGTCGAGGTCGGTGAGGATCGGCTCGAGCACGCGGTCGACGAGCTGGTCGGCCGGTGCCATCGGGATGCGTTCGCGTCCGGGCTCGCCGTGGATGCCGATGCCGAGCTCGACCTCGTCGTCGGCGAGCGTGAAGGACGGCTCGCCCGCGTGCGGCACGGTGCCGGAGCTCAGTGCGAGACCCATCGACCGCGTGACGTCGTTGACGTGCCGGGCGACCGCGGCCACCGCGTCGAGGTCGTCACCGCGCTCGGCGGCGGCGCCGGCGCACTTCTCGACGATGACGGTGCCGGCGACGCCGCGACGGCCCGCGGTGTACAGCGAGTCCTGCACGGCGACGTCGTCGTCGACGACCACGGACTCGACGCGGACGTCGTCCATCCCGGCGAGCTCGGCGGCGGTCTCGAAGTTGAGGACGTCGCCGGTGTAGTTCTTCACGATGTGGAGCACGCCCGCTCCCCCGTCGACGGCCTTCGTGGCGGCGACGATCGGGTCCGGCGTGGGGCTCGTGAACACCGGCCCGGGGACGGCGGCGTCGAGCATGCCGTACCCGACGAAGCCGGCGTGCAGCGGTTCGTGGCCGCTGCCGCCGCCGCTGACGATGCCGACCTTGCCGGAGACGGGGGCGTCCGCGCGGTGGATGTGGATCGGGTCCTCGACGAGCACGACGTGCCCGGCGTGCGCGAGGGCGAACCCGCGGACGGTCTCGTCGACGACGGCCTGCGGATCGTTGATGAGCTTCTTCATGCTGACCTCCACGGAGTGCGGGGTGATCGCGAGGCAGCACACCGCCGTCGTCGACCGGAGTGGGATCAATCTACAACGGACGCACGCTCAGTCGTTCGAGGTCGGTGCACGTTCGTGCAGTCCGGCCCGGGCGGTGCGGGTGCGAGGAGCACCCGGGTGCACAGCACCTCTGCACGTTCGTGCACTTTCCCGCAGTTCCCTCACGAACACATCGCCCACCGCAGAGCAGCGTCACTATGCTCGGCCTCAATCACTCAACGGGGAGTGCCGGCGCAGCACCACCGGACCCCCACGATCACGCACTGGAGGTCACCGATGGACGGCATCGGCGTCAATTTCCTCTCCGAGCTCGTCGGCACGGCGATGCTCATCATCCTGGGTGGCGGTGTCGTCGCCGCTGTCTCACTGACGAAGTCGAAGGGCTTCGGAGCCGGGTTCCTCATGGTCACGGTCGGTTGGGGCTTCGCGGTCTTCGCCGGCGTCACCGTGGCGTACAAGTCCGGCGGCCAGCTCAACCCCGCGGTGAGCCTCGCGCAGGCCATCCTCGGCAACATCACCGTCGGTGAGATGTTCCTCTACTGGCTCGCCCAGCTGATCGGCGCGATCATCGGTGCCGTCATCGTCTGGCTCGCGTACAAGCAGCACTTCGACGAGGAGCCGGACGCAGCGGCGAAGCTGGGTGTCTTCTCGACCGGACCGGCGATCCGCACGTACGGGTGGAACCTCGTCACCGAGATCATCGGCACCTTCGTCCTCGTCTTCGTCGTGATCGCCTTCACCAACGGCAAGACCCCGGCCGAGCTCGGCGCGATCCCGGTCGCGTTCCTCGTGATCGCGATCGGCGTCAGCCTCGGTGGTCCGACCGGCTACGCCATCAACCCCGCACGTGACCTCGGGCCGCGCATCGCGCACGCCTTCCTGCCGATCAGGGGGAAGGGCTCGAGCGACTGGGCCTACGCCTGGGTCCCCGTCGTGGGCCCGCTCATCGGCGGCGCCCTCGCGGCCGGGCTCTCGTACGCCCTCCTCCCCCTCGCTTCCTGACCACCATCACCTCGTCAACCCGAGCAACACCGTAAGGAGCACCAATGGCCGACTACATCGTCGCCATCGACCAGGGCACCACCTCGACCCGAGCGATCGTCTTCGACCACTCCGGCTCGATCGTCTCCGTCGGACAGAAGGAGCACGAGCAGATCTTCCCGCGTGCCGGGTGGGTCGAGCACGACCCGATCGAGATCTGGGACAACACGCGTGAGGTCATCGGCCAGGCGCTGTCCCGCGCCGACATCACCCGCCACGACGTCGCGGCGGTCGGCATCACCAACCAGCGCGAGACCGCGGTGGTCTGGGACAAGAACACCGGCAAGCCGGTCTACAACGCGATCGTCTGGCAGGACACCCGCACGCAGTCCATCGTCGACAAGCTCGCCGACGGCGACACGGACCGCTACAAGTCCGTTGTCGGCCTCCCGCTCGCCACGTACTTCGCCGGCACGAAGATCGTCTGGATCCTCGAGAACGTCGAGGGTGCGCGCGAGAAGGCCGAGGCCGGTGACCTGCTGTTCGGCACGACCGACACCTGGGTCCTCTGGAACCTGACGGGCGGCGTCGACGGCGGCGTGCACAAGACCGACGTGACGAACGCGTCCCGCACGCTGTTCATGGACCTCGAGACGCTCGAGTGGCGCGACGACATCCTCGGCGACTTCGGTGTCCCGAAGTCGATGCTCCCGGAGATCGTCAGCTCCTCCGAGGTCTACGGCAACGTCGAGTCGTCGAGCCTGCTCCGCGAGGTGCCGATCGCCGGCATCCTGGGCGACCAGCAGGCCGCGACGTTCGGCCAGGCGGCGTTCGACCAGGGCGAGTCGAAGAACACCTACGGCACCGGCAACTTCCTCATCTTCAACACGGGCACGGAGATCGTCCGCTCGGAGAACGGGCTGCTCACCACCGTCGGCTACAAGCTCGGCGACCAGGAGACCCACTACGCCCTCGAGGGTTCGATCGCCGTCACGGGCTCGCTCATCCAGTGGCTCCGCGACAACCTCGGCTTGATCGGCAGCGCCCCGGAGGTCGAGGCGCTCGCCAAGACCGTCGAGGACAACGGCGGCGTGTACTTCGTGCCGGCGTTCTCGGGCCTCTTCGCCCCGTACTGGCGTCCGGACGCACGCGGCGCGATCGTCGGCCTGACGCGCTACGTCAACAAGGGCCACATCGCGCGTGCGGCACTCGAGGCGACGGCGCTGCAGACCCGCGAGGTCCTCGACGCCGTCAACGCGGACTCCGGCGTGGACCTCACCGAGCTGAAGGTGGACGGCGGCATGACCGCGAACAACGAGCTCATGCAGTTCCAGGCCGACATCCTCAACGTGCCGGTGGTGCGTCCGGTGGTCGCCGAGACGACCGCGCTCGGCGCCGCCTACGCGGCGGGCCTCGCGGTCGGGTTCTGGGCGAACCTCGACGAGCTCCGTGCCAACTGGCAGGAGGACAAGCGCTGGGAGCCGCAGCTCGACGACGCCGAGCGCGACCGCACCCTCCGCCTCTGGAAGAAGGCCGTCACGAAGACCTTCGACTGGGTCGACGAGGACGTGCAGTAACAAGCACTGACGGATCCGCCTGGAGGCGCGGTGCCGGTCCCCGAGACCGGCACCGCGCGTCCCGTGCGTGCGCCCCGTCGCCCCGCCCCTGACCCCGCAAAACGCAACGTCGGCGGTTTCGCGCAGCGGTATGTCGCTGCGAGTAGCCGCCTTCCTGGCGTTTTGCGGAGGGCCGGCGTCAGGCGGCGGCGGGAGCCGCGCCGATCCAGTCGGCGAGCTTGCGGGCCGCGGCACCGGAGTCGATGGCGTCCGCCGCGACGACGAGCTGCTCGCGGAAGCGCTGCAGGATCGGGCGGTCGGCCTCGCCCGGGTCCTGCGCGAGGCGGAAGGACACCAGCCCGGCGGCTGCGTTGAGCAGCACGATGTCGCGGACCGGGCCGCCGTCTCCCGCGAGGACGCGGTGCACGACGCCCGCGTTGTGCACCGGGTCGCCGCCGAGGAGGTCCTCGATGCGCGCGCGCGGGATGCCGAGGTCGCGCGGGTCGAGGTCGTGCTCGATGACACGTCCGCCGGAGACCTCCCAGATGTGGCTGTGGCCCGTCGTGGTGAGCTCGTCGAGGCCGTCGTCGCCGCGGAACACGAGCGCCGTGGCGCCTCGGGTCTGGAAGACGCCCGTGATGATGGGCACGAGGTCGAGCTGGGCGACCCCGACGGCGTTCGCCTCGCACCGGGCCGGGTTGACGAGCGGCCCGAGGAAGTTGAACACGGTCGGGACGCCGATCTCCCGTCGCACCGCGCTCGCGTGCGCGAAGCCCGGGTGGAACGCACTCGCGAAGGCGAAGGTGAGTCCGACACGCCGGAAGGTCTCGGCGACACGCGCGGCGTCCATCGTGAGGTCGAGGCCGAGTGCGGCGAGGACGTCGCTCGAGCCGGACTTCGACGAGCTGGCCTTGTTGCCGTGCTTGACGACGGGCACGCCGGCGGCGGCGATCACGATGGCGGACATCGTCGAGACGTTCACGGTGCCGACGACGTCACCGCCGGTCCCGACGATGTCGAGCGCCATGGGATCGACGTCCAGCGGGACCGCGGCGTCGAGGATCGCGTCGCGGAAGCCGACGACCTCGTCCACCGTCTCGCCCTTCGCCCGGAGCGCGACGACGAAGGCCGCGATCTGCGCCGGAGTGGCCTGCCCTGCCACGATCTCCTGCATGGCCCATGTGGACTGGCTGATCGAGAGGTCCTCGCGCGCCATGAGCGCGCTGATCACCGAGGGCCATGAGAGTGCGTCGAGCATGGGTCGATCGTAGTGAATTCGAGAGACCCGCCAGTCTCCTGCGAAAACACTGTCCGTGACTTCCGCCATAATGGAGGACGTGACTAGCACCCCTCTCTCCAGATCCGCCAGCGGTCCGGTCCTGAACAGGCCGAACGCCGTTGCCGTGGGGACGATCGTGTGGCTGGGCAGCGAGGTCATGTTCTTCGCCGGCCTGTTCGCGATCTACTTCACGCTGCGCAGCACCTCGCCCGAGCTCTGGGCGACCGAGACCGCGAAGCTCGAGGTGCCGTTCGCCTCGGTGAACACGATCATCCTGGTGCTGTCCAGCTTCGCCTGCCAGTTCGCGGTGTTCGCCGCGGAGCGCTTCCAGGTGCACCGCACGAGCTGGAACCCGAAGGACTGGGGCATGACGGAGTGGTTCTTCGTCACCTACTGCATGGGCGCGATCTTCGTCTGCGGCCAGGTCTTCGAGTACGCGAACCTCTGGCACGAGGGCATCACGCTCTCCTCCAGCGCCTACGGTTCGGCGTTCTACATGACGACCGGTTTCCACGGTCTGCACGTGACGGGCGGCCTCATCGCCTTCCTGCTGACGCTCGGCCGCGGGTTCGCCGCCAAGAACTTCGGTCACAAGGAAGCGACCACCGCGATCGTCGTGTCGTACTACTGGCACTTCGTCGACGTCGTCTGGATCGGCCTCTTCGCCGTCATCTACCTTCTCAAGTAGGAACTGGATAGCCCCGCCGCATGTTCAACAGAACCAAGTCCAAGAAGGGCCGCCGTTCCCCGATGGCGACCGTGTCGCTCATCGTCGTCGGTCTCATGACCACGGGCGGTGCGTACGCGCTGTTCAGCTCCTCGGCGAACGCCGACGACAGCACGAGCACCGTGGCCGCGTCGAGCCAGTCGAAGGTGAACGAGGGTCAGAAGCTCTTCGCCTCGAACTGCGCCACGTGCCACGGTCTCTCCGCCCAGGGCACGAGCGAGGGCCCGTCCCTCATCGGCGTCGGCGCCGCGTCGGTCGACTTCCAGGTCGGTACCGGCCGCATGCCGATGGCCGCTCAGGGCCCCCAGGCCGAAGAGAAGCCCGCGCAGTTCACGGACGCGCAGATCGACGCACTCGCCGAGTACGTCGCGTCGCTCGGCCCCGGCCCGTCGGTCCCCTCCAAGAGCCTGACCAGCGGTGAGGACGGCGACGCGGCCGAGGGTGCGGAGCTCTTCCGCATCAATTGCGCCATGTGCCACAACGTGGCCGGCGCCGGTGGTGCGCTGACCGAGGGCAAGTACGCGCCGAACCTGCAGACGGTGTCCGGCAAGCACATCTACGAGGCCATGATCACGGGCCCGCAGAACATGCCGGTGTTCAACGACCTCAACCTCACCCCCGAGCAGAAGGCCGACATCATCACGTACCTGAAGTACGTGCAGGACAACAAGTCGCCCGGCGGGTTCGCCCTCGGCTCCCTCGGCCCGGTGGCAGAGGGTCTGTTCATCTGGATCTTCGGACTCGGCGCGGTGGTCGCGATGACCGTCTGGCTGACCGCGAAGTCCAACTGATCGTCCGTGTCGAACGACACTGAAGGGAACACCATGGCAGAGCACGACGACGAGGCACTGAACTCGTCCTCGGCTGTCGAGAAGCACGGCGCGACCACGACGTCGGCCGGTACCGCGGTCCTGCCCGCGGACCCGTTCGAGAACCCGGGCGAGCCGCCGCACCGCGCGCGCCGCACCGACGTCGACCCGAAGAAGCAGCGTCTCGCCGAGCGTCAGGTCGCCACGTACTTCTACCTGTCGATCGTCGGCAGCGTCCTCGCGATCGCGGCGTACGTCGCCTTCCCGATCGACTCCGACGACTTCGGCTCCGTCCGCACGGCCAACCTCTGGCTCGGCCTCTCGATCGCCCTGGCGCTGCTCGCGCTCGGCCTCGGCGCCGTGTACTGGTCGAAGTCGCTCGTCGTCGACCGCGAGATCTCGGAGCTCCGCCACAGCACCCGTGGCACGGACGCGACCCGTGCGAAGGCCGTCGAGGCCTTCCAGCTCGCCGACAAGGAGTCCGGCTTCAGCCGCCGCAAGCTCATCCGCAACTCGATGATCGGCGCGCTGGCGGCGTTCCCGCTCCCCGGCATCGTCCTCGTGCGCGACCTCGCGCCGGCGGCGGACCCGAACGAACTCCTCCGCCACACCATGTGGGCGAAGGGCACGCGCCTGACGAAGGACCCGACGGGTCTGCCGATCAAGGCGTCCGACGTGACCATCGGTTCGGTGTTCCACGTCATCCCGGACGGCATGCTCGACAAGGAGGACATGCTCGAGGAGAAGGCCAAGTCCTCCGTCCTCCTGATGCGCCTCGACCCGAAGGACCTGAACCCCGCCAAGGGGCACGAGAACTGGGGGTACGACGGCATCGTCGCGTACTCGAAGATCTGCACCCACGTCGGGTGCCCGGTCGCACTGTACGAACAGCAGACGCACCACCTGCTCTGCCCCTGCCACCAGTCGACGTTCGACGTCTCGAACAACTGCGAGGTCATCTTCGGACCGGCCGCGCGTCCCCTCCCCCAACTTCCGATCGCGATCGACGACGACGGCTACCTGGTCGCACAGAGCGACTTCCACGAGCCCGTCGGACCGTCCTTCTGGGAGCGTGAACGCTGATGAGCAGCACGACCACCAAGGCACCCGCGTCCGCCACCAGGCCGGCGCCGGAGCGCGGATCCCGCATCATCGGCGGGGTCGCCAACTACATCGACGAGCGCACGAGCATCTCGGGCCTCGTGAAGGAGGTCGGGCGCAAGATCTTCCCCGACCACTGGAGCTTCATGCTCGGCGAGGTGGCGCTGTACAGCTTCGTCGTCGTCCTGCTGTCCGGCACCTTCCTGACGTTCTTCTTCCAGGCGTCCATGGCCGAGGTCGTGTACCACGGCTCGTACGTCCCACTGAAGGGCATCGAGATGTCGACGGCGCTCCAGTCGACGCTGAACATCTCGTTCGACATCCGCGGCGGTCTCTTCGTCCGGCAGATCCACCACTGGGCGGCGCTGCTGTTCGTGGCCTCGATCATGCTGCACATGGCCCGCGTGTTCTTCACCGGCGCGTTCCGCAAGCCGCGTGAGCTGAACTGGGTGTTCGGCTTCGTGCTCTGGGTGCTCGCCATGGCCGAGGGCTTCACGGGCTACTCGCTCCCCGACGACCTGCTCTCCGGAAACGGTCTGCGCATCATCGTCGGCATGATCGAGGGTGTGCCGGTCATCGGCGTCTGGATCGCGTACCTGCTGTTCGGCGGCGAGTTCCCGGGCACCGACATCGTCGGCCGTCTCTACACGCTGCACATCCTGTTGCTGCCGGCGATCCTCGTCGCGGTGCTCGGCGTTCACCTCGTGCTGGTCGTCATCAACAAGCACACGCAGTTCGCAGGTCCGGGCAAGACCAACGAGAACGTCGTCGGCGTGCCGATCCTCCCCGCGTTCGCCGCGAAGGCCGGTGGGTTCTTCTTCATCGTCGCGGGCATCCTCGCCCTCATCGCGTCGCTGTTCACGATCAACCCGATCTGGAACTACGGCCCGTACGACCCGTCCCCCGTGTCCGCCGGTACCCAGCCCGACTGGTACATCGGCTTCGCGGACGGCGCGCTCCGACTGGTGCCGCCGCACTGGGAGGTCGTGTGGTTCGGCTACACGGTGTCGTTCAACATCCTCGCGCCGATCGCGGTGCTGGTGGTGCTCATCCTCGGGATCTTCCTCTACCCCTTCATCGAAGGCTGGGTCACCGGTGACAAGCGCGAGCACCACCTGGCGGATCGTCCGCGCAACGCCCCGACGCGCACGGCCTTCGGCGCCGCCGGCATCACGCTCTACGCGAGCCTCTGGGCCGCCGCGTCGTCGGACATCATCGCGACCCACTTCTTCGTGTCGATCGACCACGTGATCCACGTGATCCAGGCCACGACGGTCCTCGGCCCGTTCGTCGCCTTCTGGATCACGAAGCGCGTGTGCCTCGCCCTGCAGAAGAAGGACCGCGAGATCGTGCTCCACGGGTACGAGTCCGGCCGCATCGTCCGGCTGCCCCACGGTGAGTACATCGAGGTGCACGAGCAGCTCGACGAGTACGAGCGCTGGAAGCTCCTGCAGTTCAACGAGTACAAGCCTCTGATGCTCCGCCCGAACGCCCGTGGCAAGATCACCGGAGCGGAGAAGATCCGCGCCAGCATGTCGCGCTTCTTCTTCGAGGACCGCATCACGCCGGTCACGAAGGCCGAGCTCGAGGCTGCGCACGCCGCGCACCACGCCCCCGACCTCGAGGGTGGCCACCAGGCTCCCCAGGTCGGCCCGGGGCACTGACACTCCTCGGCAAGGATCAGCGAAACCCCTCGTCCACTTCGTGGGCGGGGGGTTTCGCTGTTTCGCCTCAACACGCCGCTTCGGGTTCACCCTCGATTCACATCGACGTGCTGGGATCGTCCAGGACGGTGTGGCACTGTGTTGCACCACGCACCCGCCAACGGAATGAGATCCCATTGGACAGCCGGACGGCCGAACACCCCAGGCCGAACCACTTCCTGCTCCACCTCAGTGACACCCACCTCGTGGCCGGCGACGGCACCCTCTACGGTGACGTCGACTCCGCCGCTCGCCTCGGCGAGATCGTCGCCGACATCGAGGCGTCCGGCACCCGTCCGGAGGCGATCGTCGTCACGGGGGACGTCGCCGACAAGGGCGAACCAGGCGCGTACGCCCGCATCCGGGACATCGTCGCGCCCGCTGCCGAACGCATCGGCGCCCAGGTCATCTGGGCGATGGGCAACCACGACGAGCGGGGCGCCTTCCGGCAGGAGCTCTTCGGGCTGCAGCCGACCGACCGACCCGTGGACTTCGTCTACGACGTGAACGGTCTGCGCGTCATCACCCTCGACACGAGTGTGCCCGGCGCCCACCACGGCGAGGTCTCCCCCGACCAGCTCGACTGGCTCGCCGAGGTCCTCTCCGAGCAGGCCCCGCACGGCACGATCCTGGCGATGCACCACCCGCCGGTGCCCAGCGTGCAGGACCTCGCCGTCCTCGTCGAGCTCCGTGACCAGGACGCCCTCGCCGAGGTCGTCGAGGGCAGTGACGTCATCGCGATCATCGCCGGTCACCTCCACTACTCGACGAGCGCGGTGTTCGCGGGCGTCCCCGTCTCGGTCGCGAGCGCAACGTGCTACACGCAGGACCTCACCGAGTACCGGGGCGGCACGCGGGGTCGCGACGGCGCGCAGTCGTTCAACCTCGTCCACGTGTACGGACACAACGTGGTGCACTCGGTCGTCCCGATCGGGCACTACTCGACCGTCGGCGAGCCCGTCTCCGCCGTCGAGACCGAGGCGCGACTCGCCGCAGCCGGCGTGTCGATCGCTGCGGCGGTGGAACCGGCTCCGGTGACGTCGAGCATCCCGGTGTTCACCCTCGATTCGGTGCCGGTCTCCCCCGTCCACCGCTGACGTCGGACGGTGGCCGCATCCGCGCCGTCGGACGGAGGCCGCATCCGCGCCGAAGTGCGATCTCGGCCGCCGTCCGGCGTCAGCGGGGCGTCAGCTTCAGGACGCGGGCCGCTCCCAGGGCGCCGGGAACGGGAAGTACTTCTCGAGGAAGTCGGTGACGCGCCGCGTGCGCTCCTCGTCGCTGACCTCGGGGAAGCTGCCGTCGTTCAGGCAGAAGAAGTCGACGTTCCGCTTCTTGAGCAGGTCGTCGAGCGCACGGAGCCCCGACTGCATGGTCGTGTCGACGTACCGCACGGGCGCGTTCTCCTGCACGATCGCCCGCCCGGTGAGCAGCGAGTAGTAGTGGTACAGCGAGTTCGTCACCGAGATGTTCTCGGCCGCCCGGAAGCGTGACGCGGCCGTCGCCCTGAACTCGTCCGCGAACTCGTGCTCCATCTCGGTCATGATCGAGGCGCGCAGCGGGGTCGGCGCGTGCTCGAGGTGCCTGGTGGTGACCGCTCCGAACCGCTGCTGGAGCAGCCGGCGGTTCACCCGGGCGGAGTTCTCGAACCCGCTCCGTGCCGGGTTGTTCGAGCCGAGGCCGATCCGGGTCGACGCGAGGATGAACTTCGTCACCGATCCGGGGCTGAAGAACACCGACGGGTCGACCGAGCGCCCGAAGAACATGTCGTCGTTCGAGTAGATGAAGTGCTCGCTGATGCCCGGGATGTGGTGCAGCTGTGACTCGACGGCCTGCGAGTTGTGCGTCGGCAGGACGGACGGGTCGGCGAAGAACTCCTCGGAGCGGACGATCCGCACCTTGGGGTGGTCGGCGAGCCAGGCCGGGGCCGGGGAATCGGTGGCGATGTAGATCTGCCGGATCCAGGGCGCGAAGGTGTGCACGGAGCGGAGCGCGTACTTCAGCTCGTCGATCTGCCGGAAGCGGGCGGGGGCGTCGTCGCCCTCCCCCAGCACGGCACCGGACTGCGCCGCCTGTCGGGCACGCTGGTACTCGATGGCGTTGCCGTCCACCCACGAGAAGACGATGTCGATCGGGAAGCGGATGTCGGAGACGTGGTCGTCGAACATGTGCTCGACGGTGCGCCAGGTCCGACCGTACCGCTCGATGTCGACCAGGACGAACTCCTCGATCGGCAGGCTGCGGCGCATGAGGGCGTTCTCGACGGGCGCGAGGACCTCGGTGTCGGTGACGCGCCAGAACTCGAGCTGCACGCTCGTCTCCGCGCCGTAGCGGAGGCGTCCGAGCGGTTCGACGCGCGGACGGAACACGCGGAGCACGGGTTCGTCGGCCGGGCCGAGGCCGTCGTCGATGACGAGCACGGCGGGCTTGCGCGGGGGCTTCGCGTAGAATGGTTCGTTCGCGGCGGCGGCCATCACGGCGCTCTCCGCGCGCTGGCGGTCGCGTTCGTCCAGGGCGATGACCGGCCGCTGGTCGTTCCCGCGGATGAGCAGGTGGTCGACGTCACCGGCGGTGAGCGCGTCGTCGAGGAACAGGAGGTCCTCGATCATCGACTGCTGCGGGGTGAGGTGGCCGTTGACGAGCGTCAGACGACCTTTCCGCACGACGACGTCAGGTCGGTCGAGACCGCCGGAGGACGGTCGAGGGTTCAGCAGAGGACTCTCGGTCACCGGCTCGGTCTCGTTGCTCATCCACGCCCTTCGGATCGTCCTGCGGGCACCGCGCCCGCCTCCTGCCGATCCTACCGTCCGCGCGGGCGCCCGGACCGCCCCGCGATCGGGTCAGGGCCTGGAGGCGCGGGTCGTCTCCGTCTCGCGCGGCACCTTCACGACGATGCCGACGACGATGAAGAGCGCGGCGGCGACGATCTGCAGGGCCGCCCAGACCTCGCCCGGGATCGGCACGACCGCGAGCGGGTTCCAGCACACCGCGATCGCCGCCATCAGGACGGCGGCCCACCAGGCGCGGCCGCGGACGGCGAACACCAGGACGATGAGGCTCAGCACGGTCACGCCCCAGCGGGCGAACACGAACCCGGACGAGTCGATGATCGCCACGCACGCGAGCAGCACGATCGCCGCGATGAGCGAGGGCGCCAACGCCGGACGTGTGAACGGCGCGGTGTCGCCGCTCGCCCGCTCGGACGTCGCTCCTTCGGTCGATGCCGGTCGTGCCGGGCCCGCGGGCACGCCGTGCAGTGACGACCCCGCCGGCGGGCGTCCCTTCCGTGCTGCCATCAGGCGCTGGCGCCGTCGAGGTCGATGGCCTGGATCGAACGGGACATCGGCGGCATCCCGCGGACCCGCTCGAGCGCCGGTACGAGCTCGGCGAGGTACGCCCGGTAGCCCTCGTCTGTGAGGTGCAGGCCGTCGTCGGTGAAGCGGTCGTCGAGGTGGTCCCCGTCGGCGAGGGCGGGCCACGCGTCGAGGTACTGGGCGTGGCACGTCGCGACGAACTGGCGGAGGTGCCGGTTCGCCTCCTCGATCTTCGCCGCGTACTCGGCCTGGCGCGGGAGGATCGAGACGAGCAGCAGCCGGACGCCCGGGAGCTCGCGGCGGAGCGTCACGAGGACCGACTCGACGCCACGGACGACGTGCTCGACGCTCGCCCGGTGGTTGCCGAAGTCGTTCGTGCCGATGAGCAGCACGATGACCTCGGGCTGTTCGGCCACGACGGCGTCCAGGCGTGCCAGGACCCCGTCGGTGGTGTCGCCGCCGATGCCGAGGTTGACGATGCGCTCGTCGGGCAACCACGTGTCCCACGACCCCTGCTCGGTGATGCTGTCGCCCAGGAACAGGACGCTGGTGTGTTCCGCGGTCATGCTGCCTCCTCGTGTACCGGTTCCGGCTTCCCATTCTGCTGGGTCCGGTTCCGTCCCGTCGACCCGGTGTGCTCGGACTCCCGCTCGGCCGCGGCCGTGATCCGCTCGACCATGCCCGGGAAGATCACGCCGTGGAACGGGAGGATCCCGTACCAGTAGAGCCGTCCGGCGAGCCCCTGGGGGAAGTAGATCGCCCGCTGCCGGTAGTCGCTGCCGCCGTCCTCCGCCGGGGTCACGGTCATCTCGAGCCAGGCCCGGCCCGGCGACTTGAACTCGGCGCGGAGCCGCAGGTACCGCCCGCGATCGAGCCGTTCCACACGCCACCAGTCGAGTGCGTCGCCCTGCTCGAGGCGCTCCGGGTCGCGGCGGCCCCGGTTGAGACCGACTCCCCCGGCGAGTTTGTCCATCCACCCGCGGGCCACCCAGGCGAGCGGGAACGAGTACCAGCCCTTCTCGCCGCCGATCGACTCGACGACACGCCAGACGTCCTCGGCCGAGGCCGCCGAGTGTCGCTTCCGGTCGTCGACGTACACCGTGTGGCCGGACCAGTCCGGGTCGCTCGGCAGCGGGTCCGCCGGCGTCGCCGCGAGGGTCGCGCTGCGCCAGCTCGTCTCGACCTCGCCGGTGCGCATGCGGCTGAGGGCGAGCCGGACGGCGCGGCGGTAGGGGGTGAGCCCGCCCTCCGGACGCGGCACCACGTCGTCGATGTCGTGCTCGCGCTGGACGCACTCGAACTGCAGGGACTCGATGATCGGCGTCGCGAGCTTGCGCGGGATCGGGGTGACGAGGTTGAACCAGTGCGCGGCGAGCCTCGGGGTGAGGACGGGCAGCACGGAGATCGGCCGTTGCGGGAGCTTCGCCTCGACGGCGTACCCGTTGAGCATCTGGCCGTAGCGCAGCACGTCCGGGCCGCCGATGTCGAAGGTCCGGTTCACGTCGGCGGGGATGTCGAGGGCCCTCACGAGGTAGTACAGGACGTCCCGCACGGCGATCGGCTGGATGTGGTTCCGGACCCAGCGCGGCGCGGCCATCCACGGAAGGACGTCGGTCAGGTGCCGGATCATCTCGAACGAGGTGCTCCCCGACCCGATCACCACACCGGCCTGGTAGGCGATCGTCGGGACGCCGGAGCGGAGCAGGACGTCCCCGACCTCCTTCCGGCTGCGGAGGTGCTTCGAGAGGTCGCCGTCCGGGTGCAGACCGCCGAGGTACACGAACCGACGGACACCGGCGGCCTGCGCCTCGTGGGCCATCGTCTCGGCCGCCCGCCGCTCGGCGTGCTCGAAGTCGCCCTCGGCGCCCATCGCGTGCGCGAGGTAGTAGACGGCCTCGACCCCGTCGACCGCGCTCCGCACTGCGGCGGCGTCCTGCAGGTCGCCCTCGACGATCTCGACGCCGTCGTGCCAGGGGACGTCCTGGAGCTTCCGGGGGGTCCGGACGAAGACCCGGACGCGGTGGCCGGCTTCGAGGAGGCGCGGGACGAGACGACCGCCGATGTACCCGGTGGCCCCGGTGACGAGGACGTGCATGCGGGGCACGGTACGCGGCTCGGCTCCGGGTAGGCTTGCCGGGTGGACAATGCAGCGTTCTCCGTCACCGCCGGTGCCGTCCGTGGTCTCATCGACCACGCGATCCTCAAGCCCGAACTGACCCGTTCGGACGTCGACGCCCAGCTGGACGAGGCCGCCGCCTACCGCGTCTTCAGCGTGTGCGTCCGTCCGAGCGACGTCGCGTACGCCGTCGAGCGCCTCCAGGGAACCGGCGTCGGCGTCGGAACCGTCATCGGCTTCCCGCACGGCACCACCTCGACCGCCGCCAAGGTGGCCGAGTCGCTGCAGGCCCTCGCCGACGGCGCCTTCGAGCTCGACATGGTGCAGAACATCGGCGCCGCGAAGTCCGGCGACTGGGAGCGCGTCGAGGCCGACGTCCGCGCCGTGGTCGACGCCGCGGGCACGACCGTCGTCAAGGTCATCCTCGAGACCGCGTTCCTCACCGACGACGAGATCGTCGCCGCGTCCCGTGCCGCGCAGTCCGCCGGTGCCGCGTTCGTGAAGACCTCCACCGGGTTCGCCGGTGGCGGTGCCACTGCTGAGCACATCCGCCTCATGCGCGAGACCGTCGGCGCCGACACCGGCGTGAAGGCCTCGGGCGGCGTCCGTGGTCTCGACACCTTCCTCGAGATGGTCGAGGCCGGCGCGAACCGCATCGGCACGAGCGCCTCGGCGCGCATCCTCGACGAGGTCGCGCACCGGGCCGAGACCGGCGCCGCGTCGACGCTCGGCGACGACACCACGTCCTACTGACCCGACCCACCGCCACGGGGCCGGCGCCTGCCGGACGCGACGTCGCGTCCGGGACCCGCACCGCGCCTCCAGACCGCCGCATCGGAGCGAGCATGCCCACCACCGCACCGCAGTCCACCGCAGCCACCACCGGGCTCGCCCTCGCCGTCGACCTGGGCGGCACGAAGGTCGAAGCGGCGCTCGTCACCGACGAGGGCACCGTCCTGCCGGGCACGCGCTTCCGCAGCCCGACCGGGCCGCAGCGCACCTCCGACGAACTGCAGGCCGCCGTCGACGAGGTCGTCACCGCAGCCCTCGCGGCGCTCCCCGCGGACGCGATGCTCGTCGGCGTCGGCGTCGGCTCCGCCGGCCCCGTCGACGAGGAGCACGGGCTCGTCTCCCCCCTGAACATGCCGGTGTGGCGCGACTACCCGCTCCGCGAGCGTGTCGCCGCGCACGTGCCCGGCGTCCCCGTGACCCTCCGCATGGACGGCCTCGCGATCACCCTCGCCGAGCACTGGGTCGGCGCCGCGCAGGGTTCCGAGCACGTCATGGGCATGATCGTCTCGACGGGCGTGGGCGGTGGCCTCATCCTGCACGGCCGCACCGTCAGCGGGCCCACCGGCAACGCCGGACACATCGGGCACGTGGAGTGCGGCGGCTTCGACGACCCGTGCGCGTGCGGCGGAACCGGCTGCCTCGAGGCGATCGCCAGCGGCCCGAAGACCGTCGCATGGGCTCGGCGTCAGGGCTTCGCCGGGACCACCGGCGAGGAGCTCTCGGCAGCGTACGCGGCCGGCGACGAGATCGCGGTCGCGGCGGTCAAGCGGAGCGGTCGGGCCCTCGGGCAGGCGATCGCCGCGGCGACGAGCCTGGTCGACCTCGAGGTCGTGGCGATCGGCGGCGGGTTCTCCCACGTGACGCCGGACCTGTTCGAGTACGCGCGCCAGGCGGTGGCGGAGCGTGTCGAGTTCGGCTTCGTGACGAAGGTGCGCATCGTGCCGACGGGGCTGTCGCAGGACGGGCCGCTCATCGGCGCGGCTGCCCTCGTACACCGCGCGGACGTGCTGCGCTGACGCGGCGCGGCGCGGCGCGGTTCGTGTCGCTGAGCCCGGAACGCGGGTGCGGCACCGGACGCGACCACGGCCGGACGGGAGGCACGGTGCCGGCCCGCACCGCGCCTCCAGACCGTCGTCGGTGACGCAGGGCCGGCGGAGTGCTGCCCGCGCTGTCCACAGGGGTGACGCGGCGCGCCCGCCGTCCGGCAGGATGTGCGGGTGCCCCGAACGCGACTCGTGACCAGCGACGACTGGCCGGAGTCCGAGCTGCGCGCCGCCGTGCTGGCCGGGGAGCTCGTCGCCGTCGGACCGTGCTGGGCCTCCCCCGCGGAACCTCAGACCGCGTCGCTGCGAGCAGCAGCCGTGGCCTGGAGCCTGCGTGACCCGCGGCTCATCGCGTGCACCCGGACCGCCGCCTGGATCTGGGGTGCGGTGTCGCGTCCGCCGTCGCCGCTCGAGGCGTGCATCCCGCCGCAGGTCCGCGTGCACGTGGACGCCGGGGTGCGTCTTCGCGAGGTCGTCATCGCGGACGGTGACGCGCTGCGGCTGGGCGGCCTCGGTGTGACGACGCCGTTGCGGACGGCGGTCGACCTCCTGCGCAGCCCGGTCGGCGGCGACGGGACGTTCGGTCGTGCGGAGTCGTCCGCGGTCGAGGGGCTCCTGGCGATCGGCGCCGTGACCGTCCACGAGCTCCGGGCGAGTCTGGGGTCCCTCGGGACGATCCCGATGGTCCGGCAGGCCGAACGTCGGCTCCGTGCGCTGCGGGGCCCCGAGCCGGTCAGCCCGCGCTGACGCGGTACACGTCGTAGACGGCGTCGATCCGCCGTACGGCGTTGAGCACCCGGTCGAGGTGGGTCGTGTCGCCCATCTCGAACACGAAGCGGCTGAGCGCCAGGCGATCGGACGACGTCGAGACCGTCGCCGACAGGATGTTGACGTGGTGGTCGGTCAGCACGCGGGTGACGTCGCTGAGGAGCCCGGATCGATCGAGGGCCTCGATCTGGATCTGGACGAGGAACACCGACTTCGACGACGGGGCCCACTCGACCTCGATCATGCGGTCGGGCTCGTTCATGAGCGACTTCACGTTCGTGCACGAGGCCTGGTGGACGGAGACGCCCTGACCGCGGGTGATGAACCCGACGATCTGGTCCCCCGGCACGGGTGTGCAGCACTTCGCGAGCTTCACGAGGATGTCCGGCGCGCCGCGGACCAGGACGCCGCTGTCGCTGTTGCGCAGCTGCCGGCTGGTGACCTGGCGCGGGAACGTCAGTTCCGGCTCCTCGGTCTCCGTCTCGGTCTGGACGTTCCCGAGCACCTTCTCGATCACGGACTGTGTCGAGACGTGGCCCTCGCCGATGGCGGCGTACAGCGCCGACACGTCGTCGTACCGCATCGACGACGCCACCTCGGAGATGGAGTCCTGGCTCATGATGCGCTGGAGCGGCAGGTTCTGCTTCCGCATCGCACGCGCGATCGCGTCTCGGCCCTGCTCGATGGCCTCTTCGCGGCGCTCCTTGGTGAACCACTGCTTGATCTTGTTCCGGGCGCGCGGGCTCCGGACGAACGTCAGCCAGTCCTGGCTGGGCCCGGAATCGGGGTTCTTCGACGTGAAGATCTCGACCACGTCACCGCTGGAGAGCTGGCTCTCGAGGGGCACCAGGCGACCGTTCACCTTCGCACCCATGGTGCGGTGCCCGATCTCGGTGTGCACGGCGTAGGCGAAGTCCACCGGGGTCGCGCCGGAGGGCAGGCCGATGACCTTGCCCTGCGGCGTGAAGACGTAGGTCTCCTTGGCGCCGATCTCGTACCGGAGCGAGTCGAGGAACTCGCCGGGGTCGCTGGTCTCGGCCTGCCAGTCGGTGATGTGCGCGAGCCAGGCCATGTCCTGGTCAGTCGCCGACGAGGTGTCGACGTCGCGACCGGCGGCGCGCTGCTTGTACTTCCAGTGCGCGGCCACACCGAACTCGGCCCGCTGGTGCATCTCGTGCGTGCGGATCTGGATCTCCACCGCGCGACCCTGCGGCCCGAGGACCGTGGTGTGCAGCGACTGGTAGAGGTTGAACTTCGGGGTGGCGATGTAGTCCTTGAAGCGACCGGGCAGCGGCGTCCACCGGGCGTGCACGGATCCGAGCATCGCGTAGCAGTCGCGGACGGTCGGGACGAGGACGCGGATGCCGACCAGGTCGTAGATCTCGTCGAACTCGCGCCCGCGCACGATCATCTTCTGGTAGATCGAGTAGTACTGCTTGGGCCGGCCCATGACCTCGCCGCGGACCTTCGCCGCCTTGAGGTCCTTCTTGAGGGTGCCGATGACGTTCTGCACGAACTGCTCGCGCTTCGGCTGGCGCTCCTTCACGAGGCTGTCGATCTCGACGTACAGCTTCGGGTGCAGCACCGCGAACGAGAGGTCCTCGAGCTCCAGCTTGATCATCTGGATGCCGAGCCGGTGCGCGAGCGGCGCGTAGATCTCGAGCGTCTCCTTCGCCTTGCGCGTGGCGGAGGTCGACTCGACGAAGCCCCACGTGCGGGCGTTGTGCAACCGGTCGGCGAGCTTGATGACCAGGACGCGGATGTCCTTCGACATCGCGATGACCATCTTGCGGACGGTCTCGGCCTGGGCGCTGTCGCCGTACTTGACCTTGTCGAGCTTCGTGACGCCGTCGACGAGCATGGCGATCTCGTCGCCGAAGTCCTCGCGCAGCTGGTCGAGCTGGTAGTCGGTGTCCTCGACGGTGTCGTGCAGGAGCGCGGCAGCGATCGTGATCGGGCCGATGCCGAGGTCCGCCAGGATCTGCGCGACGGCGACCGGGTGCGTGATGTACGGCTCGCCGGACTTGCGCTTCTGCCCGTCGTGGGCACGCTCCGCGACCGAGTACGCGCGCTCGATGAGCGTCACGTCCGCCTTCGGGTGGTGCGAGCGGACCGTGCGGATCAGGGTGTCGACGGCACCGGCCGGCTGGGCGCGCGAGAACAGGCGCGGCAGCAGGGACCGGAGCGAGCCGAGGTTGCCGGTCGTGTTCGGGCCGATCGGGCTCGACGGCCGCGGGGCGGAGCCGGGACGGCTCGGCGCGTTCGCGTCCTGGGGCGTGGACTCACGTGTGTCCGTCATGCTGCGCCTCCCAGGGACTCGGTCCGAGCTCGATCCGACAAGACTACGCGCGTCCGGTCAGTGCTCGTGACGGGGTTCGCCCTGGGCGTCGCGCACCACCGGGGCGCCCGCGCGCTCCCAGGCGACCATGCCGCCGGCGAGGTTCACTGCCGGGACGCCGGACTGCTCGAGCGCGGCGACGACCCGGGCCGAACGACCACCCGAGTGGCAGACGATGATCGCCGGCTCGTCGCCGCCGTCGATCTCCTTCCACCGCGCCACCAGTTCGGACATCGGGACGAGCGTCGCCTGCGGCGCGTGGACCTCGTCCCACTCCCCCGGCTCGCGCACGTCGAACAGGCGAGAACCCTCGTCGATGCGTCGACGTGCCTCGGCGACGTCGATCTCCTGGATCTCGGCCGACATCAGGCCTCCGCCGCCGCGTCGACCTCACGCTGGCGCTGGCGCTTGGCAGCGGCGGCCTGCTTCTTCGCGTCGGCCTGCTTCACCTTGGGCTCGTTCTCACGGAGGTGCGCGTACATCGGCGACGCGATGAAGATCGTCGAGTAGGTGCCGACGATGATGCCGATGAACAGTGCGAGCGAGATGTCGCGGAGCGTGCCCGCGCCGAGGACGTACGACCCGATGAAGAGGATCGCCGCGACGGGCAGGAGCGCGACCACCGAGGTGTTGATCGACCGGACGAGCGTCTGGTTCACCGCGAGGTTGACCGACTGCACGAAGGTGCGGTGCGACTCCTGGCTCGTGTTCTCGCGCACCTTGTCGAAGACCACGACGGTGTCGTACAGCGAGTAGCCGAGGATCGTCAGGAAGCCGATGACGGCCGCCGGCGTGACCTCGAGCCCGACGATGCCGTACACGCCGGCCGTGATCAGCAGGTCGTGGACGAGTGCCACCATCGCGGACACCGACATCTTCCAGGTGCGGAAGTACAGCGCCATGAACACCGCCGCGAGGGCGAGGAAGATCACGAGGCCCCGGATCGCCTGAGCGAGCACGTCCGCGCCCCAGGTGGCACCGATGAACGTCGCCGCGACCTGGCTGTCCGGCACGTCGTACGCCTTCGCCAGGGCGTCCTGGACATCGGTGGTCTCACGGTCGGTGAGCTGACCGGTCTGCACGCGGATGCCGTGCGTGCCGAGCTGCGAGACGCGCGGGACGCCCTCGGGGACGATCGACTCGACGGTCTCGGTCGCGAGGTTCTGGTCGAGGTTCTTCACGTCGGAGAGCGTGAACTCCGAACCGCCGGTGAACTCGATGCCGAGCTGGTACCCACCGCGGAGCCACGGCACCGCCAGTGAGATCACGATCGCGATGATCGCGATGATGTACCACGTCTTGCGGCGGCCGACGATGTCGTACGAGCGCTTGCCCGTGTAGAGGTCGCTGCCGAACTGGCTGAAGCTGGCCATCAGTCGTCCTTCCCGTCCGGCGTGGTGCCGTTCTCGCCGGAGGCCTGCTGGGCCTTCCGCTCCGCGATCGTCTGTCGGCGCTGCGCCTCACCCGCACTGCGCTGACGCTTGCCGTCGACCACGGGAGCACGGAACTGCGCCCGACCGCGGTAGACGGCACCGAGGGCGGACGGATCGAGCCCGCTGAACCTGTGGCCCTCACCGAAGAACCGGCTGCGGGCGATGAGCTGCATCATCGGGTGCGTGAACATCACGACCACCACGACGTCGATCAGGGTCGTGAGGAGCAACGTGAACGCGAAGCCCTTCACGTCGCTCACCGCGAGGATGTAGAGCACGACGGCGGCGAGGAAGTTGATCGAGTCCGAGGCCAGGATCGTGCGCAGTGCGCGCTTCCACCCGGCTTCCACGGCGCTCTCCAGCCCGCGGCCCTCGCGGAGTTCGTCCCTGATGCGTTCGAAGTACACGATGAACGAGTCCGCCGTGATGCCGATCGCGACGATCAGACCCGCGACGCCCGCCAGTGACAATCGGTAGTCGACGCGCCACGACATGATCGCGATCACGAGGTAGGTCAGCGCCGCGGCGACACCCAGCGACAGGACGGTCACGAACGCGAGTGCCCGGTACTGGATCACCGAGTAGATGATCACCAGGATGAGGCCGATCAGACCGGCGACGAGACCACCGACGAGCTGCGCCGTGCCCAGGGTCGCGGAGATGTTCTCGTTCGACTGCACCTGGAAGTTGATCGGCAGGGCGCCGTACTTCAGCTGGTCGGCGAGGGTCTTCGCGGACTCGGCCGTGAAGGAACCGGTGATCTGGGCCTTGCCGTTCGTGATCGCCGAGTTCGTGGTCGGCGCGGTGATGACCGAGCCGTCGAGGACGATCGCGAACTGGTTCTGCGGCTGCGTCAGCGAGACGAGGCGGTTCGTGACGGTGCGGAACTCCTTCGTGCCGGTGCCGTCGAAGGTCAGGTTGACCGCCCACTGGCCCGTCGACGAGCCCTGCGAGTCGGTCGCGAGACCCGACGTCGCGTTGCTGATGTTCGAACCCGAGACCTCGACCGGACCCAGGATGTACTTCGCGGCGCCGTCCTGGTCGCACGTGACGAGGGGCTCGTCGTCCGGAGCCGACGTGACGTCGTCCGGCGCGGAGCAGTTGTAGTTCGTGTACAGGTCCTGCAGCTTCGGCGTCACCCAGTTGAGGTCACTGGCGTTCGTCGGCTTCGCGCTCGGCGTCGCCGCGAGGGACGCCGGCGGCGAGTACGGCGTGGGCGAGGCCGACGAGGAGCCCTTGTCACCGACGGAGGTGTTCGTGGCGGCCTCGGTGTAGAGGACCGGCCGGAACGTCAGCTTCGCCGCCGCTTCGATGCGGTCGATCGTCGCCTTGTCGGGCTTCCCCGGGATGGAGACGACGATGTTGTTCGTCCCCTGGGTGTTGATCTGCGACTCGGACACACCCGTCGCGTTGATGCGCTGACGGATGATGTTGACGGCCTGGTTGAGCTGCTCGCTCGTCACCGAGCCGCCCTCGGTGTTCTGGGCCGCGAGGGTCAGCTGCGTGCCGCCCTGCAGGTCGAGGGCGAGTTCCGGGACCCAGCTGGCCCCTTCGAACCACTTCCCGCTGTCGTCCTTGGCGGTTCCGGCGAGGATCGACGCGGCGGTGTTCAACCCCGCGAGGACCGCCATCAGGATCACCAACCAGGTGAGCGAGCGGATCGCCTTCTTGACGGGTGTCGATCGTGCCACCGGTCGTCTCGTCTTTCTGTCAGGACCGACGGCGGGAGACCGGCGGCAGGTGTCGCCGCCGGGTCGGTGGACCCGGCGGCCGAGGTGTCAGTCTTCGGTCTTGCGCTTCGCCGCGTCGGCGTCGGTGTCGGTCGAGTCGACGCGCTCACCGTAGATCGGCTCACCGTTGAGCTCGGCGACGGGCTTCGGTGCTGCCGGCTCGTCCTCGGGCGTGGTGGCGGTCTGGATGTCCGACGCGGTGTCGTCGACGACACGCGACAGTGTCTGGCGGTGGACGGTGACGACCGTCCCGGGCGCGATCTCGACGTCGGCGGTGACCTTCTCGTCGTCGACCGACAGGAGCGTGCCGTACAGACCGAAGGACAGCATCACCTTCGCACCCGGCACCATCTTGGTGGCGAGTTCGGACTGCTGCTTCTTGCGCTTCCGGCTGTTGTAGAACATGAAGGCCGCGAACGCCACGACGATGACGATGAGGATGACTTCTTGACCCATGATGCGATGCCTTCTCTGGTTGCTCGGTTTCGGGCCGTAGCAGTCTAGGGCACACATTCGTGCGTGGCATGTCACCGGGACTGCTGCGGTGGCGGACTCAGTCGGTGTCGTCCGCGTCGTCGAAGAGTCCGGGCTGCGCGAGGCCGGCCTGCCCGGGCGTCATGTCGAAGTGCCGCCAGGCCTGGGGCGTGGCGATCCGGCCGCGCGGGCTGCGGGTGACGAGGCCGACCCGGACGAGGAACGGTTCGACGACGGACTCGATGGTCTCCGACTCCTCGCCGACGGACACCGCCAGCGTGTTCAGGCCGACCGGACCGCCGTCGAAGCGCGTCAGCATCGTCTCGACGACGGCGCGGTCGAGCCGGTCGAGCCCGAGCTCGTCGACGTCGTACAGGTCGAGGGCCCCCTGCACGGCGGCCATGCCGTCCGTCGTCCGGTGCACGAGCGCGTAGTCACGGACGCGCCGGAGCAGACGGTTCGCGATCCGCGGTGTCCCCCGGGACCGACCGGCGATCTCACGGAGCGCCGAACGGTCGATGTCGAGTTCGAGCAGGTGTGCCGCGCGGATGAGCACCTGTTCGAGCTCGTCCTTCTCGTAGAACTCGAGGTGCGCGGTGAAGCCGAAGCGGTCGCGGAGCGGGTTCGGGAGCAGGCCGGCCCGGGTCGTGGCGCCGACGAGGGTGAACGGGGCGAGGTCGAGCGGGATGCTCGTCGCGCCGGCACCCTTGCCGACCATCACGTCGATCCGGAAGTCCTCCATCGCGAGGTAGAGCATCTCCTCCGCCGAGCGCGCCATCCGGTGGATCTCGTCGATGAACAGGACCTCGCCCGGGACGAGGGACGAGAGCACGGCGGCGAGGTCGCCGGCGTGCTGGATAGCCGGTCCGCTCGACATCCGCAGGGGCCGACCGGACTCGTGCGCCACGATCATCGCGAGCGTCGTCTTGCCGAGGCCCGGAGGACCGGCCATGAGGATGTGGTCGGGCGTGCGCTCCTGCAGCGCCGCGGCCTTGAGGAGCAGGTCGAGCTGGCCGCGGACCTTGCGCTGTCCGACGAACTCGTCGAGCGACTTCGGACGCAGCGCCCCCTCGAACGCGAGTTCCTCCTGCGACTCGGCGCTGGCGGCGGTGATCCCGCTCACCGGCCGGCCCCGGCGGGGCGCAGTGCGCCGAGCGCCGCACGGAGCAGCGCCTGCGTGCCCATCGAGGCAGCGCCCGGCTCGTTTGCCACGACGTCGTCGACGGCGCTCTGCGCGGCGTCCTCACGCCAGCCGAGCCCGACGAGGGCGGTGACGACGTCGGTCGCGGCCGGGTGCGTCCCACCACCGCGAGCGGCAACGACGGCGGGAGCCTGCTCGAACGCGGCGAGCTTGCCGGAGAGCGCGACGATGATCAGCTTGGCGGTTTTCGGGCCGATGCCGGAGACCTTGCGGAAGGCGCTGTCGTCGTCGTTCGCGACCGCGCCCGCGACCTGGGCCGGCTCCATGTGGGCGAGGACGCCCATCGCCGACTTCGGTCCGACGCCGGAGACGCTCCGGAGCAGGTCGAAAACCTGCAGGGCGTCGGTGGACTCGAAGCCGAACAGCAGGTGCTCGTCCTCTCGCACGATCATCGCCGTGCGCAGGAACACCTCGGACCCGTGGCGCATCGTGAGCGCGTGCGCGGGCGTCACGGTGACGGCGTAGCCGACTCCCCCGACCTCGACCACGACGTTCGACCCGGCGACGTCGATGCAGGTGCCCCGGAGACTCGCGATCATGCCCCGAGCCTACGGCCGGCCACCGACGGAGCCGACGAGCCACGCGGCGATCGTGCTGCGGCTGCGGCCGCACGGGCGAGCGGCGAGTCGACCGTGCCGCCCTGCGCGTCCCGCCAGGCGCGCTGGGCCGGGGTGAGGTTCGTGGGACGGGTGCCGACGGCGTCGGGTGACCCGAGCCTCCAGGCATGGCACACCGCCAGGGCGAGCGCGTCGGCGGCGTCGGCCGGCTTCGGGGCCTCGTCGAGTCCGAGCACCCGCGCGATCATCGTCTGCACCTGGCGCTTGTCGGCGTTGCCGTACCCGGTGACCGCGGCCTTCACCTCGGACGGGGTGTGCAGACCGACGGGCAGCCTGCGGGCCGCTGCGGCGTGCAGCGCGAGGCCGGCCGCCTGGGCGGTGCCCATCACCGTGCGGACGTTCGCCTGGGCGAACACGCGCTCCACCGCGACGGCGTCCGGCGCGTGCTCGTCGATCTCGGCGGCGATGCCCTCGGCGATCCGCAGCAGGCGCTGCTCGAGCGCCATGTCCGCGGGGGTGCGCACGACCGTCACGTGGACGAGCCGTGCGCGCCGGTTCGGTGCGACCTCGACGATGCCGACGCCGCACCGCGTGAGCCCGGGGTCGACCCCGAGCACGCGCAGCATCGGGCTAGTCCTCGTCCTCGTCGAGCTCGGCCTGGACGTCCGCCGGGATGTCGAAGTTCGAGTAGACGTTCTGCACGTCGTCGCTGTCCTCGAGCGCGTCGATGAGGCGGAAGACCTTGCGCGCGGTCTCGGCGTCGACCGGGACCTTGAGGCCGGGGACGAACTCCGCGTCGGCCGAGTCGTAGTCGATGCCGGCGTCCTGCAGCGCGGTGCGGGCCGCCACGAGGTCGGTCGCCTCGGTGATGACCTCGAAGCCACCGCCCTGGTCGATGACGTCCTCGACACCGGCGTCCAGCACGGCGGTCATGACGGTGTCCTCGTCGAGGCCGTCCGTCTTCGTGACCGAGATGACGCCCTTCCGCGAGAAGTTGTAGGCGACGCTGCCCGGGTCGGCCATGGTGCCGCCGTTGCGCGACATCGCGGTGCGGACCTCGGCAGCGGCCCGGTTCTTGTTGTCCGTCAGGCACTCGATGAGCATCGCGACGCCGTTCGGGCCGTAGCCCTCGTACATGATCGTCGTGTACTCGATCGACTCACCGGTCAGGCCGGCGCCGCGCTTGATGGCGCGGTCGATGTTGTCGTTCGGGACCGAGGTCTTCTTGGCCTTCTGCACGGCGTCGACGAGCGTCGGGTTGCCCGACAGGTCGGCGCCGCCCATCTTCGCGGCGACCTCGATGTTCTTGATGAGCTTCGCGAACGACTTGGCACGTCGTTGGTCGATGACGGCCTTCTTGTGCTTGGTCGTTGCCCACTTGGAATGCCCGGACACGGTGCTCCTTGCGTCTTTCGGAAAGTCCCGTCCAGCTTAGCGGCCGGGAGGCGCGGGTCATCGCCGCCGCGCTGCTCGGCGCCGCCGTCCCGCCCGCAAAACGCAACGTTGGCGGTTGCTCGCAGCGGAATGTCGCTGCGAGCAACCGCCGTGTTGCGTTTTGCGGGGTCATGCGGAGCGGACGAGGTCCAGGAAGCGGCGGTGGAAGCGGTCCTCACCCGCGACCTCGGGGTGGAAGGCGCTCGCGATCACGTTGCCCTGCTGCACCGCGACGACCTGACCGTCGGGCAGCGCTCCGAGCACCTCGACGCCGGGGCCGTGCTCCTCGACCACGGGCGCGCGGATGAACACCGCGTGGACCGGGGCGTCCCCGAGCGCCGGCATCGGGACGTCGATCTCGAACGAGTCGTTCTGACTGCCGAACGCGTTCCGGCGCACCGTGGTGTCGAGCACGTCGAGCGTCTGCTGCCCGGCGATCCCCTCGGTGATCCGCGAGGACAGCATGATCATCCCCGCGCAGGTGCCGTACGTCGGCAGACCCGCACGGATGGCATCGGCCAGCGGTTCGGCGACACCGAACGCACGGGACAGCTTGTCCATCACGCTCGACTCCCCGCCGGGGATGACCACGCCGTCGAGCGTCTCCACTTCCTCGGGGCGACGGAGCGGCACCACGTGGGCGCCGAGCTCCGTCAGCGAGGCGATGTGCTCACGGAAGTCGCCCTGCAGCGCGAGGACCCCGATGCGGGGCCGTGCGCCGCTCGTCGGACTACCAGCCACGCTCGGCGAGGCGGTGCGGCGCGGGGACGTCGGCGACGTTGATGCCGACCATCGCCTCACCCAGACCGCGGGACACCTCGGCGATGACCTTGGGGTCGTCGTGGAAGGTGGTCGCCTTGACGATCGCGGCGGCGCGCTTGGCCGGGTCGCCCGACTTGAAGATGCCGGAGCCGACGAACACGCCGTCCGCGCCGAGCTGCATCATCATCGCGGCGTCGGCCGGGGTCGCGACACCACCGGCGGTGAAGAGCACCACGGGGAGCTTACCGGTCTGGGCGACTTCCTTCACGACGTCGAACGGCGCCTGCAGTTCCTTCGCGGCGACGTAGAGCTCGTCTTCCTTGAGGTGGCGCAGCGCCGCGATCTCCTTGTTGATCGTGCGGATGTGCTTCGTCGCCTCGGACACGTCACCGGTGCCGGCCTCGCCCTTGGAACGGATCATCGCCGCGCCCTCGGTGATGCGACGGAGCGCCTCGCCGAGGTTGGTGGCGCCGCAGACGAAGGGGGTCGTGAAGTTCCACTTGTCGATGTGGTTGACGTAGTCGGCCGGCGAGAGGACCTCCGACTCGTCGATGTAGTCGACACCGAGCTCCTGCAGCACCTGGGCCTCGACGAAGTGGCCGATGCGCGCCTTCGCCATGACGGGGATCGACACGGCGGCGATGATCTCCTCGATCATCGAGGGGTCGGACATGCGCGCGACCCCACCCTGGGCGCGGATGTCGGCGGGGACGCGCTCGAGGGCCATGACGGCGGTGGCGCCGGCTTCCTCGGCGATGCGCGCCTGCTCGGCGTCGACGACGTCCATGATGACGCCGCCCTTGAGCATCTCCGCCAGGCCGCGCTTGACGCGGTCGGAGCCGGTGATCGAGGTGCCGGGGGTGCTCGGGGTGCTGCTGCTGTCGCTCATGATGCCGACAGTCTAGTGGTCCGACGGCCACCCCTCCGCGATGAGTCTCCGGCTCTCGCCGAGCAGCTGGGACAGCGACTTCGTGCGCGCGATGATCGGGAAGAAGTTCGCGTCCGACTGCCACCGCGGGACGATGTGCTGGTGCAGGTGCGCGGCCACGCCGGCTCCGGCTACCTCACCCTGGTTCATGCCGATGTTGAAGCCGTCGCAGTGCGAGACCGCGCGGAGGACCCGCATCGCGGTCTGGGTGAGCTCGCCGATCTCGCGGAGCTCCTCCGGCGTGGCCTCGTCGTAGAGCGGGACGTGCCGGTACGGGCAGACCAGCAGATGGCCGTTGTTGTACGGGAACAGGTTGAGCAGGACGTACGCGTGCTCGCCCCGAGCGACGATGAGGGCGTCCTCGTCGGACTTGTGCGGCGCCTCGCAGAACGGGCAGTCGTCGTCGTGCCCGCGGCCCTTCCCCTCGCGCCCGGCGTCGATGTACGCCATCCGGTGCGGGTTCCAGAGCCGTTGGAACGCGTCCGGAACCGCGGCACCCGTTGCGGCGTCCCGGATGACGAGCGGATCACCGTCGCCGTTCGCGGCGGACGCACCGGTGGCCCCGGGACCGACCACGTCGGAGACGTGACCGGTCCCGGGGACGTGCTCCGAGCCTCCCGGCCGCTGCTCGTCCATCAGACCTGCGCGCGCTCGCGGATCGCGGTGAGGATCCGTTCGACCGCCTCGTCGACCGGCACGCCGTTGTCCTGACGGCCGTCGCGGAAGCGGAACGACACCGCACCGGCATCGCGGTCGTCGCCACCGGCGATGAGCTGGAACGGCACCTTCTGCTTCGTGTGCGTGCGGATCTTCTTCTGCATGCGGTCGTCCGAGTGGTCCACCTCGGCACGCACCCCGTGCGACCGGAGCTTCGCGACGACCTCGTCGAGGTAGTCGCCGTACTCCGCCGCCACCGGGATCGCGACGACCTGCACCGGGGCGAGCCAGGCCGGGAAGGCGCCGGCGTAGTGCTCCGTGAGGACGCCGAAGAACCGCTCGATCGAGCCGAAGAGCGCGCGGTGGATCATCACGGGGCGCTGGCGCGTGCCGTCCGCCGCCGCGTACTCCAGGCCGAACCGCTCGGGCAGGTTGAAGTCGAGCTGCACCGTCGACATCTGCCAGGTGCGGCCGATGGCGTCCCGCGCCTGCACCGAGATCTTCGGTCCGTAGAACGCCGCACCGGCCGGGTCGGGCACGAGCTCGAGCCCGGACTCCTCGGCAACCTCGCGCAGGGTGTTCGTCGCCTCTTCCCAGACCGCGTCGTCGCCGACGTACTTCTCCGGGTCCTTCGTGGAGAGCTCGAGGTAGAAGTCGTCGAGCCCGTAGTCGCGCAGGAGGGAGAGCACGAACTGGAGCGTGGTGGTGAGCTCCTCCTTCATCTTCTCCTTCGTGGTGAAGATGTGCGCGTCGTCCTGGGTCATTCCCCGGACGCGGGTGAGTCCGTGGATCACGCCGGACTTCTCGTTGCGGTACACCGTGCCGAACTCGAACATGCGCAGCGGCAGGTCGCGGTAGGACCGCGCCTGCGACCGGTACGCGAGGATGTGCATCGGGCAGTTCATCGGCTTGAGGTAGTAGTCCGCGCCCTGCCGCGTGACGTTGCCGTCCTCGTCGCGGGCCTCGTCCATGTGCATGGCGGGGAACATGCCGTCCTTGTACCAGCCGAGGTGGCCCGACTGCTCGAACAGGTCGCCCTTGGTGATGTGGGGCGTGTAGACGAACGAGTACCCCTCCTGCTCGTGCCGACGGCGCGAGTAGTCCTCCATCTCGCGGCGGATGATGCCGCCCTTCGGGTGGAAGATCGCCAGGCCGGAACCGATCTCGTCCGGGAACGAGAACAGGTCGAGTTCGGCGCCGAGCTTGCGGTGATCGCGCTTCGCCGCCTCTTCCAGACGCACGAGGTACGCCTTGAGCTGGTCCTTGTCCGGCCACGCGGTGCCGTAGATCCGCTGCAGCTGCGGGTTCTTCTCCGAGCCGCGCCAGTAGGCGGCTGCGACGCGCATGAGCTTCGACGCGTTGCCGATGATGCGCGTGTGCGGGAGGTGCGGGCCGCGGCAGAGGTCCTGCCACACGACCTCCCCCGTCTTCGGGTCGACGTTCTCGTAGACCGTCAGTTCGCCGGCGCCGACCTCGACGCTCTCGCCGGAGTCGCCCTCGTCCGCAGCGCCCTTGAGGCCGATGAGCTCCTGCTTGTAGGGCTCCCCCGCCATGCGCTCGCGGGCCTCGTCGTCGGTGACGACCACGCGGCGGAAGCGCTGGGCCTGCCGGATGATCCGATCCATGTTCTTCTCGATCGCCTTGAGGTCTTCGGGGGTGAAGGGCTCGGCGACGTCGAAGTCGTAGTAGTAGCCGTCGGTGACGGGCGGCCCGATGCCGAGCTTGGCGTCGGGGTTGATCTGCTGCACGGCCTGCGCGAGCACGTGCGCCGCCGAGTGGCGGAGGATGTCGAGACCGTCCTGCTCGTCGAGCGTCACGGGCTCGACCAGGTCGCCGGCATCGACCGACGCCGCGAGGTCCTTGAGGGCGCCGCCGACGCGGATCGCCACGACGCCGCGCACGCCGTCGAAGAGCTCGGTGCCCGTCGTGGTCGTCGTCGCGGTGCGGGGCTCGGGTGCCTGGGGAAGCTCTGCGGGCGCGGGTGCGACTGACTCGGTCACGATGATGGGACTCCTCGATCGAATTGGTGCGTCAAGACTAGTGCGCGACGACGGGCGCGGTCGCTCACGCCGGGGCTCAGGCCGGTACGGCGCCGAGGGTCTGCACGGGCAGGCGCGGCTCGAGGCGTTCCCGGCCTGCGAGCCCGTCGAGTTCGAGCAGCGCGGCGAACCCGATGGCCTCGTAGCCGGCACGTTCGAGCAGCGTCACGGTGGCGGCCGCCGTCCCGCCCGTCGCGAGGACGTCGTCGACGACGAGCACGCGCGTACCCGCCGGCAGCTGGCCCGGGCGGAGCTCGAGCTCGGCCTCGCCGTACTCGAGCGCGTACTGCTCGCTGAGCACCTCGCCGGGCAGCTTCCCGGCCTTGCGGACGGTCAGCACGCCGACCTGGTGCTGCGCGGCGATCCCGCCGGCGAGGGCGAAGCCGCGTGCTTCGATGCCGGCGACCGCGGCGAACCCGTCACCGATGGCGAACGGTGCGGCGAGGGCCTCGCACACGCGGCCGAAGGCGACCGCGTCGGAGAACACCGGCGTGACGTCGCGGAACAGGATGCCCGGCGTGGGGAAGTCCGGGACGATGGCGGTCAGGCGTTCGACGAGTGCAGCTGCGGTTTCGGTCACTCGACAACGGTACGGGAGGCGCGGGGTGCGCCCGACGCGTCGGCCCGGTCCCCGACGGGGAGACCGGGCCGAACGGCGTCGGTCAGTGCCAGAGGTGCATCGCGGCGCTCTGGATCAGCCACTTGGCCTCTCGCGCCTCGCGCTCGCGTTCGAGTCGGAGGCGCGTTTCGTGGTCGACCGACGGACGCACGTGGTGGGTGCGCCGGCTCCAGATGATGAGGGAGATCCCGATGCGGAGCGCGATGCGGTCGGAGAGCGAGACCCGGCGACGCACCGCGCGGGTATCGGGAGGGCGGACTGTGGTCTTCGTGGACAAGGTGGTCCCCTTCAGGGCATGACGGAACTGCCCGGCACACGGGCAGGAGAGAACTGCCCGGCACACGGGCAGGAGAGATGAATGCGCGAGAATGCATTCCGCAGCCCGCGCGAGAATGCACGCGGGTGCGGTCAGGAATTGCTGCCGATACGAGGAGCGTCGCACCGACCACCGACATTCGCGGTCGCATTCCCGGACCCCGGATCGTCACCGTGGACGGTGACGATCGCGCGGGCGGGAAGCGCGACCGACGGAGGTGTCAGACCGTGCCCGGCGAGACGAACTCAGCGCGGGCGGGCCTGGACAGAGGTGTCGACAGAGGCGGGACGCTCCGTGTCAGCGGACCCGGATCGGGGTGCCGCCGAACACACGGATTCCACGGAACGGAGTCGTTGCGGTGATCATCATGGTCAGGCCCCCTCTCGGTCTCGTGCTGACGCGGTGTTGCTGCTCGTGAACACTATCCACACCGGCATTCCCCGCGCAACCCCTTTCTCGAGATCCGTCCGGAATTGCATTCCCGAACGGAATGACGGGCGCCGAGGACGCGGAAACGCCCCGGCGCTCGGGCACCGGGGCGTTCCGTGGGGCTGCGGTCAGACCGCGGCGGGGACCGCGACCGTCGCGCTCAGGCCACCGTCGACCACGTCGATCCGGACGGTGTCCCCGTCCGTCACGGCCTCGTCGACGACCAGGGTCGCGATGCGGTCGTCGACCTCGCGCTGGATGAGGCGACGCAGCGGCCGGGCGCCGTACTCGGGCTCGTACCCGTGCTCGGCGAGCCAGTCCACCGCGGTGTCGGCGACCGACAGCGTCATGCCCTGGGCGAGCAGGCGGAGCGCGGTGTCCTGCAGCAGCAGGGACACGATCGACCGCAGCTGCGAGCGGTCGAGCTTGCGGAACAGGACGATCTCGTCGATCCGGTTGATGAACTCCGGCCGCATCGACTCGCGCAGCTTGCCCATCACGCGAGCGCGCAGGTCCTCCTCCGAGTAACCGCCTTCCGCCGAGGCGGAGAACCCGAGCGCACCGGTGCGCGACGCGAGGAACTCGGAGCCGAGGTTCGACGTCATGATCACGACCGTGTTCCGGAAGTCGACCGTGCGGCCCTGCCCGTCGGTCAGGCGCCCGTCGTCGAGCACCTGCAGCAGCAGGTTGAACACGTCCGGGTGCGCCTTCTCGACCTCGTCGAGCAGCACCACCGAGTACGGGTTGCGGCGGACGCGCTCGGTGAGCTGCCCGGCCTCGTCGTAGCCGACGTACCCGGGAGGGGCACCGACCAGCCGCGACACGGTGTGACGTTCGCCGAACTCGCTCATGTCGAAGCGGAGCATCGCCGACTCGTCACCGAACAGCGACCCCGCCAGGGCCTTCGCGAGCTCGGTCTTGCCGACGCCGGTCGGGCCGAGGAACAGGAAGCTGCCCACCGGTCGGCGCGGGTCACCCATGCCGGTCCGGCTGCGCCGCACCGCGGTCGCGATGGCGCGCACGGCGTCGTCCTGGCCGACGACGCGCTCGTGGAGTTCGTCCTCGAGCCCGGCGAGCCGGGAGCGGTCGCCCTGCGTCAGGCGGGTCGCCGGGATGCCGGTGGCACGCGACACGACGGCCGCGATGTCCGCTTCGGTGATCGAGGTGCCCACCTCGTCCTGACGGGAGGCGCGTCCGGCGTCGGCGGAACCGGCGGCGGTGATCCGCGCCTCCAGTCCGTCGATCTCGTCGCGCAGGCGCGACGCTTCCTCGTAGTGCTCCTCCGCGACCGCCGCGTCCTTCGACGCGGTCAGCGTCGCGACCTGCGAGCGGAGCGCCTCGACGTCGACGTCGCCCGACAGGGCGAGGCGGCGGCGTGCACCGGCCTGGTCGATGAGGTCGATGGCCTTGTCCGGCAGGTGCCGGTCGGTGACGTAGCGGTGCGAGAGCTCGACCGCTGCGCGGAGCGCCTCCGGCGTGTACACGACGCCGTGGTGCTCGGCGTACCGCGGCGCGAGCCCGGTGAGGATGGCCACGGCGTCCTCGACGCCCGGCTCCCCCACGGTGACCGGCTGGAAGCGGCGCTCGAGTGCGGCGTCCTTCTCGATCCGGCGGTACTCGTTCAGCGTGGTCGCGCCGACCATGTGCAGGTCGCCGCGGGCCAGCCGGGGCTTGAGGATGTTGCCGGCGTCCATCGAACCGCCCTCGCCGCCACCACCGGCACCGACGACCGTGTGGAGCTCGTCGACGAACACGACGAGCTCGTCGGCGTGCGCCGCGATCTCGTCCATCGCCTTCGTCAGGCGCTCCTCGAAGTCACCCCGGTAGCGGGTGCCGGACAGCATCCCGGCGAGGTCGAGCGCCACGACCCGCTTGCCCTGGAGCAGCACGGGCACGTCGCCGTCGGCGATCCGCTGGGCGAGGCCCTCGACGATCGCGGTCTTGCCGACACCGGGTTCGCCGATGAGGACGGGGTTGTTCTTGGTCCGACGAAGGAGGATCTCGACCGTCTGCTCGATCTCCTCGGCGCGGCCGATCACGGGGTCGATGCGTCCGTCGCGGGCGCGCTCGGTGAGGTCGGTGCCGAACTGGTCGAGCGTCGGGGTGCCGGAGTCGCTGCGGGTCGCCGCGTCCTCGGTCGTGCCGGGCATGGGGCGCCCCTCTCGTGCTGCTGCCGCGGCCTGCTGGGCGTAGTCCTGCATGACCTGCGGGGTGACGCCGGCGCTCGCGAGCAGCTGCCCGGTGACGGTGTCCTGGTCCATGACGAGCGCGAAGAAGACGTGCTCGGGGTCGGTGTACGTGCTGCCGAAGCCGCGCGCGGCCTGGGTGGCCTCGAGCAGGATGCGCTGCGCCGTGCCGGTCAGCGCGGGGCGACCGGTCTGCTCGCCCCGGGGCTCGCGCGCCATCGGCAGGCGCTGCTCGATCTCCTCCGCGAGCTGGACGGGGTCGACCCCGGCCTGCCGGACGACCGCGGTGAACGGGTCGGTGCGGACGAGCACGTGCAGGATGTGCAGGGCGTCGATCTCGTGCTGACCCTGCTCCACGGCGTACTCGGCGGTGCGCTGGAGCAGCTCGTGGGTGCGACGGCTGAGCAGTCGCGTGATGTCGACCGGGCGTCCCAGCGGTACGGATCGCTGGGCCCCGGTCTCCTGTGCCGCGAGCAGACGCGCGAGGAACTCGTCGAACGAGTCGTTGCCGCCGGTCGGGCCGAACGTTGCTGGCAAAGGGACCTCCTGGGAACTTGAGTGCCTTCGACTCAATGCAACGCAGGAGGGGGTGGGTCATTCCCGGACCCGGAAAAAAGTTGCGGCGGCCCGACTCAAGCCCGCGCGATCGCCGCCGCGGTGGCCTCGGTGACCCGGACCAGGTCGGCGGGAGCCACCTCGATGTCGAAGCCCCGACGACCGCCGGACACGAAGATGCTCGGGTAGGCGAGCGCGGACTCGTCCACCACGGTTCGCAGCTTCGTCTTCTGGCCGACCGGGCTGATCCCGCCGACCACGTACCCGGTGCGCTTCTCGGCGAGGGCCGGGTCCGCCAGGGTGGCCTTCTTGCCGCCGACCGCAGCGGCGATGGCCTTGAGGTCGAGGCGGTTCGCCACCGGGACGATCGCCACGGCCAGGGAGCCGTCGACCGACACCACGAGGGTCTTGAACACCTGCTCCTCGCGGAGCCCGAGGGCCGCCGCCGCTTCCTCGCCGAAGTTCGTGGCGGTCTCGTGGTGCTCGTACACGTGCGGCGTGTACGGGACCCCGGCTCGCTCGAGGGCGACGGTCGCTGGGGTGCTCGGCGAACCTGCGGTCATGCGCACGATCCTGCCCTGACCAGCCACTTCCCGGACGACGGCGCGCGGGCGTTACCCTGAACGGACCATGACCGTCGTCGAGCTGCTCCTGCGCGTCACCGCAGCGCTGGTCCTCGGCGACCCCTCGGTTGGTGCCGTCCCGCTCCTCGCGGCGGCAGCGCTCGGCATCGGCGCCGTGGCCGTCGCGGTCCTCGTCGCCGCCGTCCTCGCGCTCGTGCTCGGCCTCCTGCCCGCACGGTCCACCGCGCCGACGGGTGCTCCGGCGGACCTGGTCACGCGGATCGCTTGGAGCCACCCCGACGCCGACGGACACGCCCGACCCCGGGCGCCGGGAGCGGTCGCACCGGCCTGACCACCGATCGGTGGCCGGGCCGCACACGCGACCCCTCCCACCGAACCGATCGGAACGTCATGGACCTCACCACCCTGCCCGTCATCGCGCCGCTGCTGCACGGCGGCGCCGAACTCGTCGCCGCGACCGCCGCGGCACTCTCCCCCGTCGTCGGCGGGCTCGCCGCCGCGATCGCCGTCGTCCTGCTCACGCTCGCGGTGCGTGCGCTGCTCGTCCCGCTCGCCGTCCTGCAGGTGCGGGCCGAGCGGGACCGCCGACGCCTCGCCCCGATGGTCGCGGAACTGCGCCAGCGGTACGGCCGCGATGCCGAACGCCTCCAGCGGGCGGTGCAGGAGCTCTACACCGACGAGAAGGTGTCCCCGCTCGCGGGCTGCCTGCCCCTGCTCGCCCAGGCCCCGGTGCTCTCGCTCGTGTACACCCTCTTCACGCACGCGTCGATCGGCGGGACGACGAACGCGCTGCTCCGAGCCACGCTCGCCGGGGTCCCGCTCGGGCACTCCCTCGTGGTGACGCTGACCTCGCCCCTGTGGATGCACGCGTGGGTCGTCGTGCTGCTGCTCGTGGTGCTCGCGATCGTGGTCGAACTCGCCCGGCGAGCGAACGCCCACTGGAACCCGGCGGCGGCACCCGACCCGGCCGTGCCGGGAGCGGCGGTCACCGCGGCGATCGGACGGTTCGCGCCGTTCGTCACGGTGGTGTTCGCCGCGATCGCGCCGCTCGCCGCCGCGCTGTACGTCGTCACGAGCGCCGCGTGGACGCTCGGCGAGCGTGCGGTGCTCCGACGCGTGCTCCGGTAGCGGGGGCGGTGCCCGCACGCAGCGGGCGCGGTCAGCCGCCCTGGCCCTCCTGCTGGGGCCCCTGGTCGACGGGGTCGTACTCGGTGCCGCGCCCCTGCTCCTCGTCCGGGAGCGGCACGTGGCGCTCGGTGCCCGCGCCGCCAGGGTTCGTCGCGACGTAGTCGGCCTCGCCGGACTGCGCGTCGTGGCTCAGCGGCTCGAGGGTCTCGGGATCGGGATCGCGCTTGTCGGTCATCTCCCCCGTCTACGCCCTCGAACTGGACGGGCACGGACGGCATGCCGGTGGGACGATGAGGTCGATCAGTGCGACCGGATCGGGAGTGCGCATGGCCGACGACGACGTGGCAGCGGAGCGAGCACGGCTCGAGTCGCTCGCGTGGGGTGGTGCGGCGTCCGAGGCGGAGGCGGCCCGGGCGCGCGTCGCGCTCGAACACCTCGCGCACCGCCGTCACCCTGGTTCCAGGACGGCCCGGTCTGGAGGCGCGACCCTCGTCACCCCGCGGGTCCCGTCGCCCGCGCGGTCGGCTCCCACCCCCGCGGGCACGTCGTCCGCGCCGGTCCCGGTGATCCCGGTGCTCCCGGAGGACGACCCGGCGGCGCGGCACGACGGGGAACCGCACCACGAGGCGGAGGTGACCGGGGACGGCGGGGACGCGCCGCGCCTCCAGGCGGCCCCTGCGGGATGGCGGACGCGCGTCGGCCGCGCGCTCTGGACCACGAGGCCGCGCGTCTGGATCGGCCTCGGCGTGGCGGCGGCGGTCGGGGTGGCGTTCGCTGCCGGGACCGTCGTCGGCACCTCGCGGCCGGAGCAGGCGGCGGCGCCGAGCGTGTCGCCGAGCGCGGGCACCGTCACGCTCGAGGACCTGCTCGACGCACCGCAGACCTACGCGGACCAGCTGCCGGGGCCGGTGGAGGCGCCGGTGAGCCTGCGGACGACGCGGCTCATCTTCACCAACCGCGCACTGGACGGCGGCTCGCTCGACACCCCGTGGAGCGTCTGGGCCGGGGTCGGGACCGACCGGTCGACCATCTGCCTGGTCGCGACGGCGAACCGCATCGAGTCGACGTCGGCCTGCTACCCGCGGACGGACGCCCTGCACGGCTCCGTCTCGCTGTCGGCGCAGTCGATGAGCGGAACGCTCACGCTGAACCTGCGCGGCGGTGGCGTCCAGGGCACGGTGACCAACGAGAACTGATCGGGAATGCCCTCACCGGACGTGCGTTGGAGCGCTCCGAGGAGATTCACGGTGAACCCTCTCGCGCTCCGCCGACGCACCGTGCAAGACTGGAAGAGCGCACTCGCCGTGGAGTCGTACACATCACCCACACCACGATCCACACCACCCGTGAGCGCGCATCGCCGTCCGGCACCGTCCGGACATCCGTCGTCGTGACGTCGTCACCAACGTGCGCTCCACCGTTCCCCGGAGGAGGTCAGCAGCGTGTCCACCAACACCACCACCACCTCGGCCGTGTCCATGAACACGCGGCCGATCACCGTCACCGGCCAGTCGGTCGTCGGCATCGCCGTCCTCGGCCTCGCGACGTTCTTCGCCATCACGACCGAGCTCATGCCGGTCGGGCTGCTCGGCACGATGAGCGCCGACCTCGGCGTGTCCGAGTCGACGATGGGCTTCGTCGTCACCGTGTACGCCGCGGCGGTGGCGATCCTGGCGCTCCCGCTGACCTCGCTGACCGCGCGGCTCCCCCGGAAGACCGTCCTCGTGGCGACCCTCGTCGGGTACACGGTGTCCAACGTGATGATCGCGCTCGCGCCGTCGTTCGCGGTGGTCTGCGCCGGACGGGTCGTCGGCGGTGTGGCGCACGCGCTGTTCTTCTCGGTCGCGTCGGCGTACGCGACCAGGATCGTGCCGCCGCGTCTCGCCGGCCGGGCGATCGCGTTCGTGTACTCGGGCAGCTCGCTCGGGTTCGTCATCGGTGTGCCCGTGGCGACCTGGGTCGCGCAGTCCATCGGCTGGCGCCCCGCGGTCGGTGCCGTCGCCGTGGCCGCCGCCGCCCTCGCCGTCGTCGCACTGCTGTTCCTGCCGAGCGTCCGCGGGGCCTCGTCGCCCCACATCGGGTCGCCGAAGGCCTGGGCCCGCACCGGCCTGCTCTCCGTCGTGGTGGCCGACCTGCTCCTCTTCGCCGGGCACTACATCGTCTACACGTACATCGGCCCGTACGCCATCGACGCCGGGCTCGACGCCGACATGGTGAGCGGTGCGCTGCTCGTCCTCGGCGGCACCGGTGTCGTCGGGCTCTGGCTCGCCGGTGTGTTCGTCGACCGCGCGCCCCGGCAGACGCTGCTCGCGGCCGTCGCCGTGATGGCCGCCGCGTTCGCCGTGCTGCCGTTCGTGCACGGCTCCCTGCTCGGCACGATGGCCGTCGCCGGCGTGTGGATGGCGGCGAACGGCACGACCGGCACGCTGTTCATGGCGGCCGCGATCCGCACCGGGGGCGTCTCCCCGGACATCGCGGGGGCGCTCATCAACGGTGCCTCCAACATCGGCATCGCGGGCGGCGCCGCGATCGGCGGCCAGGCGCTCGGAGCGGTCGGGCTGCAGTTCATGCCGTTCGCCGGCGCCGCGGTGCTGCTCGGCTCGCTCGGGGTGGTCCTCGCGGCGCGTCGAGGCTTCCCGGTGCACTCGCACGTGCAGGAGCACCTGTCGACGTCCTCGATGGAGGCGATCACGTCGTCGCTGGCGGTCGTCACGACCTCGGTGCCGGTCGTGTCGCGGGCGATCCAGACCCTCACGGGCTCCGTCGTCGTGGCCACGGCCTCGGTGCCCACGCGTCGCCGCCGCTGACCCGAGGCGTCGGGGTCCGCGGGCGCGGCCGGCGAACACGAGGGGCGGGTCCGGCAGCGCCGGGCCCGCCCCTTCGCCGTGTCGTCAGTCCTGCAGGTGGGACGTCCGCCGACGGTTGCGCACCGCGCGGAACGTCAGCAGTCCGGCGCCGAGGAGCACGAGCACGCCCGCCGCGATGAGCCCCGGGGTCAGGTCGGCACCGGTGTAGGCCAGCGCCCCACCGGTCGTCGAGCCGCCGTCCGAGGCCACGGGCGTCGTCCCGGAGCCGCCCCCGGCCGACGCGGATGCCGAGGGGGTCGGCGACGGGGGCGGGGTGACCACCGCGGCCGGCACGGTGATGGCCAGTGCCGTGGCCGTGCCGCTCTCCGGCGTGGTGATCGTCAGCGGGTCCGCGCCGTCGACCTCGACGGTGTACTCCGAGGTGGGCGCGAGGCCGGTGAGGTCGAACGTGCCGTCCGCCCGGGTCGTGGTCCGCACCGGCGCGCCGGCGTCCGCGTCGGTCGGGGTCGCGACGACGTCGATGCCCGCGACCGGGACGCCGTTCGACTCGGTCACCGTGCCCGGCTGGTCGACGGTGATGACGGCCGGCGCGGCGGGGGTCGCGAACGGCAGGTCGGACTGGGCGGTCCCGCCGGCGGTGGCGGTGACCCCCGTGTTCGAGGTCGCTCCCGTCGCACCGGGCGTCGGCACCGTGGTCCGCACCGAGTACGTCCCCGCGACCGTCGAGAAGGTGTACCGGCCGTCCGCGTCGGTGGTCGTCGACGCCACGACGGTGTCGCCGTCGAGCAGGTCCACGACGTGTCCGGCGGGGACGGGTGATCCGTCCAGGCTGACCACACCGGTCACGGTCGCGACGACCGACGGCGGGGCCACGATGGCGTCGATCGGCGTCGGGGCGTCGCCGGCGTCGCCCGTGGTGATCGCCGTCGGGACTCCCCCGCCGACGGAGACCTCGAGTCCGGTGCCCGGCGGGAGGTCCGACCCGGTGTAGACGCCGTCGCTGTTCGTCGTGGTGTCGACGAGCGTCGTGCCGCCCACGTCGGTGATGACCACGGGGACGTTCGACGCCGGGTGTCCGGCTGCGTCGGTCACGGTGCCGATCACCGAGACCGTGCCGGCAGGCGTGGTGAACGGGAAGTCGACGACCTGGTCGACCCCTCCGGGCGCGGTCGCGGACGCCAGCGAGACCCCGGTCCGTGCAGACGTCCCAGCGGCGCTCGGCGGGGGTGTGATCTCGACCCGGTAGTTGGCGATCACCGGCAGACTCGGGAACGAGTACGTGCCGTCCGCAGCCGTCGTGGTGGTGTACACCGTGCCGCGCGGAGCAGTCACGGTCACCGTCGCGCCCGGGATCGGTGTGCCGTCGAGCGTCGCCGTGCCGGTGATCGCCGCGGTGCGGTTCGCGAACCAGGTCTGGTAGACGGGGAAGCCACTGCGCTGCTGGTACGTGATCGTCAGGCTCGTGAGCGACGCGGTCGGCGTGAACCAGGCGGTCGCGCCCGAAGTGTCGTTCGCCGCCGCGTTCCCCGTGAGGGTGCGCGTCGCCGCGTCCCAGGTCGGGGCGTCCTGACCCGCGGGGACGCCACCCGGGTCGGCGGGGCAGGACCAACCGCCCGGCGAGACGGACGAGCAGGAGTTGTACGAGCCCTGGTACCCGAGGTCCGCTGCCGTCGCAGCGCCGCCGCCCTGCACCGTCGCCGCGATGGTGGCCTGGTCGGCGTCGATGTCGCCGAGCACGAACGACCAGCTGCCGTTGCCGGGCGTGGGATCGGCGAAGGTGTAGGTCGTGGTCGATGCGGCGGCGGCGCTGGGCGAGTCCGCGTTGGGGCGCTGGTTGATGTAGGTGTTGTTGCGGCTGGAGCCGTACGCCGCCCCGGGACCGGTCGAGGGGCCCTGCCACGTCGAGGCACCGCTGATCACGGTGGACTGGCGGGAGTCCGAGGTGAACGTGGTGTCCGGGAACCCGGGCAGCGTCATCGTGCCCGTGTAGTCCCTGCTCGATCCGCTGAGTGTGAAGGTGCCCCAGTGCCCGGCCGGTGCCGCGGACGCGCTCGTGGCGCCCCCGATCGCCAGACCCGCACCGAGGACGATCCCGGTCAACCCCGCGGTGACCGCGCGCCGACGCTGCATGCGAAACTCCCCTGCTCCGAGCGTCGCCTCACTGCAACGCGCGCTCAGGCTAGCCACAGAACGCGGCGGAGGTCCACGACGAGATGCGAACGTGATGCGGGACGGTCGCGATCACGACGGCAGCAGCTCCACCAGGGCGTCCAGTGCGCTCACCTGCCCGGCGACCACCATCGTCCGCGCCTCGTCGACCGGCACCCACCGCGCGTCGTCGACCTCCGGCACGTCGACGAACCGCCCGGACCCCCGCGGGACCTCGAGTCGGACCGTGTTCGACCGGACGGCGTCGACCGTGAACCCGGGCGCCTCGAGCGCGAAGACCCGCACGCGCTTCCCGGACGCCTGCCGGTGCTCGCCGAGGTCCGTGACCGGCCCCTCCGGCGCCGGCGCACCGATCTCCTCCGCGAACTCCCGCCGCGCGGTGGCGAGCGGCTCCTCGGAACCCTCGACCAGGCCCTTCGGGATCGACCACGCCCGCGGGCGCCTGCGCCAGAACGGACCGCCCATGTGCGCGATCCACACCTGCACCCCGGCAGCGTCGACCCGGTACAGCAGGAGTCCCGCGCTCAGCACCACGCCCCGAGGCTACGCACGTCGTGCGGGAGTAGTTTGCAACCCGAGGAGCGCCATGACGACGCCCCGGAGGACCCCGGACGAGGAGGTCGATCGGGATGGACGAACGGTGGACGACGGTCACGCTGGCCGCCGACGCGGCGAAGCCGCACGAGGAAGCCCTGCGCTGGGTCGCCGCGCGGCTCGGCCCGGACATCGACCGCGTCCGGGTGATCGGGGTCGACCCGGCGATCGAGGGGCGCACCGGCCCGGACGGCAGGCCCGTGGCCGACGTCGTGGCGGACGCCGCGCGCGAGGCGCTGCCGGACGCCCGGATCGAGGTCCGGCGTCACGCCGGGCCCTTCGCAGCAGCCCTGGTCGAGGAGTCCGACGACGGCGACCTGCTCGTCATCGGCACCTTCCGGAGCCGCCGCGGGTCCACCGCCGGCGGGGACCCGGCACGCGTCGCCGAGCGCGCCGCGGTGCCGACGGTCGTCGTCCCCGACGGGCCGCACCCGATCGACGGGGACGTCGTCCTCGCGGTCGAGGACCCCGTCGACGAACGGGCCGTCGCGATCGCGGTCGACGAGGCCCGCCGCCGGCACCGCCGCGTGACCCTGCTCCGGGCATGGGAGATGCCGGTGCTGACCCGCACGGGGCTGACCGACTTCGCCGAGGAGCCGATGCGCTGGCGCACCCGCAACGCCGAACTCCTGCAACGCGTGACGGCCGAACTCACCGCGCGCCACCCGGACGTCCGCTTCCACCCGCTGCTCGTCGAGGGACACCCCGGGCACGCCATCGCCTCGCACACCCGCCGGGCGTCGCTCGTGGTGCTCGGCCTCGGACACGTGAAGGCGATGTCGGGGTCCGTCCTGCACGACGTCCTGCGCGAGACGGCATCGCCCGTGTGCGTCGTCCCCCCGGCGGCGCACAGCGAGCCGGTCGGCGTCAGCGCCTGACGTGAACGACCCCGACGGCCCGTGCCTGGACCGTCAGCCGACGAGGTCTCGCGTCGCCGCCGCCACGCGCTTGGTGAGGTACGCGACACCGCGCATGTTCGGGTGCAGCGCCCCCGGTTCCAGGTCGATGCGACGGAGGTCGCCCGCGCCGTCGAGGGACACACCCGAGACGTAGGGCTTCGTCGTGGCGCACGCCGAGTGTGCCTCGGTGCTCGAGAACACGTCGACGAACCGGACCCCGGCGGCGCGGGCAGCCGACTCCGACACGTCGTTGAGCGCCGCCTGCACCCCGTGCAGGTACCGGACGTCGGTGTTCGTGAAGGGGTACGAGTTCGACGGGAACGAGCCGGTGAGCGTGCCGAGGTCGAGCGCCGACCGGAAGCAGCCGCCCTTCGGGGTGTGATCGGCGTCGGGGAAGATCGCCGGGTAGCCGAGGAACACGATCACCGCGTTCGGCGCTGCCCGCTTCACCGCGGCCAGGGTGTCGGCGATGCCGAGTGCGACGCGTGACTGAATCTTCACGCCGAGCTGGTCCTCGCCGTCCTGCACGAGCGTGCTCCGGCACGACGGTGCATCGCGTCCGGAGAACACCGGGCCCTTCGCGGAGAGCGCGAGGCACGACGCCGCGGTGCCGAACAGGTCGGCGTCGTTCCCACCGATCGTCAGGGTCACCAGCCGCGTCCGCGCGGACAGGGAGCGGATCTGCGGCGGCACGCCCTTGAACTGGTGCCCGCTCGTGACGTCCTCGCTCGTCGCTCCACCGCAGGTGACGTCCGTCAGCGCGAGACCGAACCGCGCCGCGATCCGGTGGGGGTAGTCCTGCCCGGACTGGCCGCACGCAGCGGTCGGCAGCCGCGTCGGGTCGGAGAGCCCGTATCCGGCGGAGTAGGAGTCGCCCAGTGCGACGTACTCGCTGCCGGCGGGCAGGCCGGCGAGGGCCTCCTGCGGGTCGGTGCTCGACGGGTACGGCGCCGGGACCGGCCACATCGGCGCCGCCGTCGCGGTGCCGCCCCCCACGAGCGACCCCGCGAGCACGACGAGCGCCGCCGCCGCGGCGAGCAGCGTCGAACGGACAGAACGGATCAGGGTCGGCCTCCGGGGACGGGTCGGACCGACCAGGCTAGTGGGTCCGTCCTCAGCGTCGGCCGAGTCGGCGCTCTCCCCCGCTGCCGGTGCGGTACTCGAGTCCGTAGTGCTGGTAGATCTCCGGCTCGAGTCCGGCGTCGAGCTCCCCGTCGGTCGAGATCGTCGGGGCGTCCTTCACGAGCTTCTTCGGGTACGCGACACGGAGGTGCTTCGGCGCGACGAGTGCACCCACGAGCGGCACGAACAGGAGCTTCTGGAACCCGACGAGCCCGGTCGTCACCGCCCCGAAGGCCGGCTCCGAGGTCGCCGTGTCGTAGTAGATGCTCTCGAGCGTGCCGACCTTGTCGTCGGTCTCGTCGACGACCGGCAGGCCGATCCAGTCCCGGATGTTCGCGGCTTCGAACACGTGCGCCTCCTCGTGAGCACCCGGCGCCTCCGGGCGGCTCCCGGCCGACGCTACCGGCCGACGAGTCCCCCGGTCACAGCCGTGCCGGCGCCGTTCGCGGACGTCGTCACACCCAGTCCGTCGACGGCGGACAGCACGTCCGCCACGCCGACCGCGAGCAGCGCCGGATCCGGGTCCTCGGCGAAGACGTCACCGCGGCGCACCGAGGCGTCGGTCAGCACCACGTGCGGTCCGGATGCCGGCGGCCCCCAGGCCTCGGGCGGAGCGGGACCGAACACGACGACCGACGGGATCCCGTACGCCGAGGCCAGGTGGGCGGCGCCCGTGTCGACCGTGACGACGAGCCGGGCCGCGGCGATCACGCCCGCGAACTCCTGCAGCCCCAGGGAACCGGCCAGCACCGCCTCCGGCGCCAGCCCGGCCGCCTGCGCGACGGCGGCGGCGCGCTCGACGTCGTCCGCGCCTCCCGTCAGGACGACGTCGAGACCGCGCTCGCGCAACCCGCGCACCACGTCGCCGAAGCGGTCCGTCGGCCAGTGCCGCGCACCGTGGAAGGCCCCGACGTGCACGACCGCGGCACCGTCCACGGCCGGAGGACCGGCCGGCCGTGCGATCGCGACGTCCTCCGGGTCGGCGGCGATGCCGTGCCACTCGAGCAGACGCGTCCAGCGCTCCCGTTCGTGCCCGCCCTCGGGCCAGGCGGGACCGTCGAAGCCGTGCGACGGATCCGCGTGACCGATCACCCGTCGGGCACCGAGGGCGGCGACGAGGTCGGACGACTCGGGTCCGGCCCCGTGCAGGTTCACCGCGACGTCGACCGTCCCCGCGCGGGCCCCGATCGGGTGGTCGAGTCCGTGCTGGGCGAGGTGCACGTCGACGTCGGGCACGAGCTCGACGACGGGCGCGAGCCACGCGGTGGTCGCGAGGGTGATGCGGTGGTCCGGGAAGGCGCGGCGGAGCGCGTGCAGGGCCGGTACGGCGACGAGCAGGTCGCCGAGCTTGATGGCGCGGAGCACGAGCAGCTCGGGGCGCCCGTCGGACGGGGGCATGGTGTCGACGGCGGTCACCGCGCCGACGCTAGCCCCCGGACCCGGGGAGCGCGCTCGACGGGGCTTCCTGCGGGCGCGCCGGGAGCCGGCCCGGTATCCATGGAGCATGGCTCTCGCACCGGACCGCGTCATCCGCGGCCTGCTCTTCGACCGTGACGACACCCTCGTCATCGACGTCCCGTACAACGCCGACCCGCACCGTGTCGTGCCGGTCCCCGGGGCGCACCGTGCGGTCGAGCGCGCTCGCGCCGCGGGGCTGCTGCTCGGGGTCGTCACGAACCAGTCGGCCGTGGCGAAGGGCATGGCGACCCGGGAACAGGTCGACGCCACGAACGCGCGCGTCGACGAACTCGTCGGACCGTTCGACGTGTGGTGCGTCTGCCCGCACGACGCCGGCGACGGGTGCGGGTGCCGGAAACCACGACCCGGGATGGTGCTCGAGGCGGCCGACCGGCTCGGGGTGGCGCCGGAGGACCTCGTCGTCGTCGGGGACATCGGCGCGGACGTCGGAGCGGCGCTGGCCGCCGGCGCGCAGGCCGTCATGGTGCCGACGCCGCGTACCCGGCAGGAGGAGGTGGACGCGGCGCCCACGGTCGCCGCCACCCTCGACGAGGCCGTCGCGCTCGTGCTCGCGCACGTCGACGCGGTGCTCTCGTGAACGACACCGTGCCGCCGCGAGTCCTCGTCGTCCGGCTCGACTCCTTCGGCGACGTCCTGGTCGCCGGACCCGCCGTCCGCGCCGTCGCCGCCGGGGCGTCCCACGTGACGATGCTGTGCGGTCCGCAGGGGTCCCCGGCCGCCGACCTCCTGCCCGGCGTCGACCGGGTGCGGGTCTGGGCGGCCCCGTGGGTGACCGAGACCGCCCGGCCGATCGACGACGCGCTGCTCGGCGAGTTCCGGGCACTCGTCACCGAGGTGCAGCCCGACGAGGCCGTCGTCCTCACGTCGTTCCACCAGTCGCCCCTGCCGGTCGCACTGCTGCTCCGGCTCGCCGGCGTCCCGCGCATCACCGGTGCCTCGGTGGACCACCCCGGTTCGCTCCTGGACGTCCGGTTGCGCCCAGGCGAGGACCTGCCGGAGGAACTCCCCGAACCGGAGCGCGCGCTGCGGATCGCCGAGGCGGCCGGGTTCCGCCTGCCCCCGGGGGATGCCGGGAGGCTCGACGTGCGTCTCGACGCCGAGCCGCCGGCCGCCGTGGCCGGTCTGGGCAGGTACGTGGTCGTGCACCCCGGCGCGAGCGTCCCGGCGCGCTCGTGGCCGGAGACCCACCACCGTGCGCTCGTCGCCGCCTACGCGGAACGCGGGATCCCGGTCGTCGTCACGGGATCGCCCGGCGAGGTGGCGCTCACCGCGTCGGTCGCCGGGGACACCGGCATCGACCTCGGCGGACGGACGAACCCCGCCGAACTCGCCGCGGTGCTGGCGGCCGCCGAGGTCGTCGTCGTCGGCAACACCGGGCCGGCGCACCTCGCCGCCGCCGTCGGAGCCCCCGTCGTGAGCCTGTTCTCCCCCGTGGTCCCCGCGGTCAAGTGGGCGCCGTACGGCCCGCTCGTCGAACTGCTCGGCGACCAGGGCGCCGCGTGCCGCCTCAGCCGCGCCCGCGAGTGTCCCGTCCCCGGGCATCCGTGCCTGTCCACCGTGCGTGTCGAGGACGTCCTCGCAGCCCACGACCGGCTCCTCGACCGCGCTTCGCGGATGGAGCACAGAAGTCTGCGGAGAGCATCAGAAGCTCCTGCGTAGCGTGCGCCACTGCTTCTCCTTCTCCTCCTGCTCCCGACCCCGACGAAAGGCCCTGCATGCGGATCCTCGTGTGGCACGTGCACGGCGGCTGGATGGACGCCTTCGTCCGCGGCCCGCACGAGTACCTCATCCCGACCACCCCGGCGCGCGACGCCTGGGGACTCGGTCGCGGCGGACGTGACTGGCCCGTCTCCGCGATCGAGATCGACCCCGCGGCGATCGCCGAGGCCGAGGTCGACGTGGTGGTCCTGCAGCGCACCGAGGAGTTCGACGAGGCACGGCGTCTGCTCGGCGGCCGGGACGTGCCGATGGTGTTCGTCGAGCACAACGCGCCCCGGGCCGACGTGCCGAACAGCCTGCACCCCTTCCGGGACCGGGACGACATGACGATCGCGCACGTGACGCACTGGAACGCCCTCATGTGGGACTGCGGGTCCACCCGGACCACCGTCGTCGAGCACGGCGTCGTCGATCCCGGGCCGATCTACACCGGGACCCTCGACCGCTTCGGTGTCGTCATCAACGAACCCGTCCGGCGGAACCGCGTCGTCGGCACCGACCTGCTCCCCCGGTTCGCCGCCGTGGCCCCGGTCGACGTGTGGGGCATGGGCACCGACCGGCTGCCGGAGCTCGGCTTCGGCGACCGCGTGGTCGCCCGCGGCGACGTGCCCGCCGACCCGATGCACGCCGCGCTCGCCCAGCGACGCGCCTACGTGCACCCGAACCGCTGGACGTCCCTCGGCCTCTCCCTCATCGAGGCGATGCACATGGCCATGCCGGTGCTCGTGCTCGCCACCACGGACGCGGCCCGCACGGTGCCCGGCGAGGCCGGCGCGATCGCGACGGACGTCGACGAGCTGGTGCGGGCCTCCAGGACGCTGCTCGAGGACCCCGAGGAGGCGCGACGACGGGGTGCCGTCGCCCGTGAGGCCGCGCTGGCGCGGCACGCGCTCGGCCGGTTCACCGCCGACTGGGACGACCTGCTCGACGACGCCGTCACACGTGGCGGGCGTGGAAAGCGGGGAGCGCGCGAGGCGCGGGGGAACCGAGCGGCGGGAGCCGCACTCGAAGGGAGTCTGCGATGAAGATCGCGATGGTGTCCGAGCACGCGAGCCCGCTCGCCGTGCTCGGCGGAGTCGACGCAGGTGGGCAGAACGTCCACGTGGCGGAACTGTCCGGGGCGCTCGCCGACCGCGGCCACGAGGTCACCGTGTACACGCGGCGCGACGACGCCGCACAGCCCGTGCGGGTGCTGCTCCGGCCCGGGGTCGAGGTCGTGCACGTCGACGCCGGTCCGGCCCGCGCGGTGCCGAAGGACGAGCTCTTCCCGTACATGGGCACGTTCGCGTCGGTGCTGGCCGCCGAGTGGTTCGTCGACCGGCCCGACGTCGTGCACGGGCACTTCTGGATGTCCGGCCACGCCGCGCTCGAGGCGGTCGCCCAGGTGCAGGCCCGCACCGGCGGCGTCCGCATCCCCGTCGTGCAGACCTTCCACGCGCTCGGCGTCGTGAAGCGCCGACACCAGGGCGCCGCGGACACCAGCCCCGCCGAGCGCGAGTGGATCGAGCCCGCCGTCGGGCGGAGCGTCGACCAGGTCGTGGCGACGTGCTCGGACGAGGCCTTCGAGCTCAAGTCGCTCGGCGTTCCGCTGCACCGCATCTCGGTCGTCCCCTGCGGGGTCGACACCTCGCTCTTCCGGCCCGACGGCCCGGTCGAGGACCGGACGCGTCCGTTCCGGGTGCTCTCCGCCTCGCGACTCGTCCGGCGCAAGGGCGTCGGGACGACCATCGCGGCGCTCGCCGAGCTCGTCCACGCCGGACGCGACGTCGAGCTCGTCGTGGTGGGCGGGGCCGGCGTCGCCGGTGCCGACCTCCCCGACGACCCCGAGTACCAGCGGCTCGACGCCCTCGCCCGGTCGCTCGGCGTCCGGGACCACGTGACCTTCCGCGGCCAGCTCGGACAGCGCGACATGCCCGCCGTGTACCGGAGCGCCGACGTCGTCGTGTGCGCCCCGTGGTACGAGCCGTTCGGGATCGTGCCCCTCGAGGCGATGGCGTGCGGTCGACCGGTCGTCGCGTCGAGCGTCGGCGGTCTGATCGACACCGTCGTCGAGGACGCGACGGGGCTGCACGTCCCGCCGCGCGACGAGCGGGCGGTCGCCGCGGCGGTCGGGGCGCTGCTCGACGACCCGGAGCGGCGCGAGGCCTACGGCCGTGCCGGACGGGAACGTGCCGAGGCCCGCTACACGTGGCAGAAGGTCGCGGCGGACAGCGAGCGCGTCTACGAACGTCTCCTCGCCGGGACCGGCGCGGTCACCGCCACCCCGGCGACCGCCCGCCCCCGCACCACCCACGCCGGCCGGGTCGCCCGTGCCGCGCAGTCGACGGAGAGGACAGCACGATGACCATCGACCAGCAGACCGGGGTCGACGAGCACACCACCACCGGGAGCGCGCGGGTCGTCCTCGACCACGTCGCCGCGTCCGTGCCGGTCATCGCGTCCCTCGTCGACCACAAGGACCACATCGCGGACTGGGCGGACGACATCGCCGCGCGGCTCGTCGCCGGCCGACGGCTGCTCGCCGCGGGCAACGGCGGGTCCGCCGCCGAGGCGCAGCACCTCACGTCCGAGCTGACGGGTCGCTTCCAGGACGACCGGCCCGCGTACTCGGCGATCTCCCTGCACGCCGAGACCTCGGCCGTGACCGCCATCGGGAACGACTACGGGTACGACGAGGTGTTCGCCCGTCAGGTGTCGGCGCACGCCCGCGCCGGTGACGTCGTCGTCCTGCTGTCCACGAGCGGGAAGAGCCCGAACCTCCTCCGCGCCGCCGCGGCCGCCCGCGCCGTCGGGGCCCGGGCGATCGCGATGACCGGCCCGCGCCCGAACCCCCTCGCCGAGGCGGTCGACGACGCGATCTGCATCGACGGTCCCTCCGCGAACGTGCAGGAGGCGCAGCTCGTGCTCGTGCACGCGCTGTGCCGCGCGATGGAGCCCGCCCTCCGCGGCGGCCGGGGCGGCCGCCGATGAGCCGCGGCACCGAGCGGCTCCGCATCGCGGTCGTCGGCGACACCCTGCTGGACGTGGACGTCTCGGGCACGAGCGAACGGCTCAGCCCGGACGCCCCCGTGCCCGTGGTCGACGTCCGGACCGACGACCACCGTGCCGGCGGGGCCGGTCTCGTGGCGACGATGCTCGCGCGCGACGGTCACGACGTCACCCTCGTCACGGTGCTGAGCGACGACGCCCGGGCCACCGAGATCCGCGACCTGCTGCCGGACGTCACGGTCGTCGCCGGTCCGTCCGGGGTCCCGACGCCGGTGAAGACCCGCGTGCGCGTCGTCGACCACGCCCTCGTCCGGATCGACGAGGGCTGCGGCACCCCGCCCGTGCCCGAGACCACCGACGCGATGAGCGCCGCGCTCGGGGACGTCGACGCGGTCGTCGTCGCCGACTACGGCCGCGGGGTGGCCGCGGCACCGAGCCTGCGCGAAGCGATCGGCCGGGCCGCGGAGCGCGTGCCCGTCGTCTGGGACCCGCACCCCAAGGGCGCCGAGCCGGTGCCAGGGATCGCCGTGGCCACGCCGAACGCTGCCGAGGCCAAGGGGTTCACGGGCCTGAGCGGCCAGGGCGTGCCCTTCGCGACCGAGGCCGCCGAGGCCCTCCTCGAGCGCTGGCACGTCGACGCCGTCGCCGTCACGCTCGGCGACCGGGGTGCACTGGTCGCCGACGGCCGCACGGGCAACCGGTTCGTCCCCGCACCGTCGGTGACCGCCGGCGACCCCTGCGGCGCCGGCGACCGGCTCGCCGCGAGCGTCGCCGTCGCCCTCGCCGCC
>NZ_JABMCE010000058.1 GCF_013359865.1 Curtobacterium pusillum | reverse complement strand
GCGCGCTGCTGGGCGTCCGTGGACGACTGCCCGCCGACGCCGGGCTGCGGCTGCGGCCCGGGCTGCTGCGCCGGGCGCTGCTGCCCCGGGCCGCCCGGCCCACGAGCGACGAACTTCACGCGGAGCCCGAGCACGTCGACGATCGCCGTCCGCAGGAGCTCGCTGACGCTGGTGTTCGGGTCGGTCATCTCCTTGAACGAGGCCACGTCCTGCTGGCTCGGGAACGTCAGCGTGAGGACGTCGTCACGCAGCGCGGTGACCTGCGCGGTGACCACGACCGACCAGGCCGAACGCTTCTGCCGCTGGACGTGCTCGACGATCTGCGGCCAGGCGTCGCGGAGCTGCTGGAAGCCCACCGCCCCGATCGGACGCACGGCCGGCTCGTCACCGGCCGCCGTGCCCTGGCCGGTCGAGGACGCGTTCGCCGTCCCCGCGGCAGGCGTCGTGGCCGGCGCCGACCCCGTGGTGGGCTCCGCCGACGGCGCTTCGGGCGCGCTCGGCACCGCCG
>NZ_JABMCE010000005.1 GCF_013359865.1 Curtobacterium pusillum | reverse complement strand
CGGCTCCTCGAAGTCGCGGCTGAACTCAACGGCCGCCCCCGCAAGACCCTCGACTACCGCAGCCCTGCAGAAGCATTCGAACAGCTACTCTCGGACCCGAAACAACCACCCGTTGCAACGACCCCTTGAAACCGCCGGTCCTTCAACGGACGAGTGGTCAGAGCCTGTCCTTGACGCAGTTCTGTCTGTCTCAGATGTGTGAGCAGCTTCGTTCTGTGTCGTGCTTCTGGCTTCGCTTGGTGTCGGGTAGGCCGGTCGCTACGGCTGCGTGAGCTCTCGTTCGATGCGTTCCGCGACGGCGTTCCGCATTGGTCGCACGTCTGCCGGTGACCAGGAGG
>NZ_JABMCE010000057.1 GCF_013359865.1 Curtobacterium pusillum | reverse complement strand
GGTGGGGAGCGGGCGTGTTCCTGCTCGGCGCCGTGGTCGCCGCACTCCTGTTCCGGCGTCGCGAGCGGACCGGATCGATTGCCGGGTCCACTGCCGAACAGGGCAGCGTCACACCGTCGGTCGCCTGACGGGACAGCCCCGTCCGTCACCTGGTCACGTGGTCACGCCTCGGCTGCGCGGATCTCCTCGATGCGGTCGTCCTGGCCACCCACCTGCTCGAGCTCGTGGGCGAGCTCTTCGAGCTCCGCACCGCCGGCCATCAGGCCGGTCAGCTCGGG
>NZ_JABMCE010000056.1 GCF_013359865.1 Curtobacterium pusillum | reverse complement strand
GGCCCGAACCGCCCGACCGCGTCACCGCGGCCGGTCCACCGGGCGCACGACGAGCCTCCCGTCGGTCCCGACGCGCAGCTCGCCGACCGCACCGAGCCGGCGCCGCCCGCCCCGCCGCTCGACGTGGAGCACCAGGTTGAACGCGCTGACGGCCTGCCGTGCGAGCGCCTCGGGACCGAGCCCGGCGAGCGCACCGAGCGCCTCGAGCCGCGCGGCCACGTCCGCGACGCCGTTCGCGTGCACGGTGCCCGCCCCGCCGTCGTGCCCGGTGTTGAGCGCGGAGAGGAGCTCGCGGACCTCCGCCCCGCGGCACTCTCCGACCACGATTCGGTCCGGACGCATGCGCAGGGCCTCTCTGACGAGCCGGTCGAGTCCGAGGGCTCCGGCACCCTCGGCGTTCGCCTGCCGTGCCTCGAGTCCGACGACGTGCGGGTGGTCGATCCGGAGCTCGGCGACGTCCTCCACGGTGACGATCCGTTCGTCCGGCGGGACGGCGCCGAGCAGGGCGGCGAGCATCGTGGTCTTGCCGCTCCCGGTCGCGCCGGTGACGAGCACGTTGCGGCGTTCCTCGACAGCACGTTCGACCACCGACCGCGGGATCCGGGAGAACGCGCCGAGGGCGTCCAGCGAAGCGAGCGTCGGCAGCCCGGGCGCCGGCAGCCGGATCGAGACCGCCGTCCCCCCGACGGCGACGGGTGCGAGGACGACGTGCACCCGGATGCCGTCACCGTGGCGGACGTCGGCGCAGGGCGTGGTCTCGTCGACGTGTCGCCCCCCGCGTGCGACGAGTTCGGTCGCGAGGTCGCGGACCCGCCGCTCGGGCAGTTCGGGCGCGACCCGTTCGAGCCCACGCCCCCGGTCGACCCACGTGCCGCGGCCGCCGACCACGAGGACGTCGGTGACGGTGGCGTCGGCAACGAGGGCGGCGAGTTCCTCGAACTCCGCAGCGGCGACGTCGCGGGCGCGGGTGGGGCGCACGCTGCCCGGCAGGAAAGGGGTGTCGGCACGGTGTCGGCGCATGCGACGAGACAGTAGGGAGCGTTCGGCCGACCCGCGGAACACACGCGGACAGCTGTGGACGGATCCGGCGGTCCGCAGCAACGGGCTGTTTTGTACCCCGAACCACAAACCCGTACCCCGCTCGGTGTCCGACCGTGCTGCGACGTCCGGACGCCTCGGACACGCGCGCTCCACAGTTGGTGAGAGCAACACCACGAGCGTCGAGCCGACACTCGTTCCATGCACCAGCATGGACAGGTCTGTCCACCGTTCGGCATGCCTGTGCGGATCGACGTGCCGGACCGGGCCGCAGAACAGCTCGTCGACGCGGAACCCGCTCCGGAAAACAGAAGAGGCGGCACCGGTTGGGGGGAACAGGTGCCGCCTTGACATCGGTGGATTGGGGGGAATCCGAACCGTTGCCGCCGGAAACGAGTCCAGCAGGAACCACTGTACCCCATGATCGGCCCTCCTGGGCAACCCCCGACGTGACTTCCGGGCGCGCCGCGCCCGACGCCGGGCAGGCCGCACCGCCCGCAGCCCGAGGGGTAGTCTCCGACTGCACCCCTGCCGCAACGACGCGAAAGGACATCGATGTCCGCTCCGACCCAGACCGACCCCCGCCACGACGGAGCCCACGACGACGGGGCGACGTTCCCGCCGCCGCCCGAGTTCGTCGCGGACGCGGTCGCCCACGAGGATCTGCACGAGGCCGCCGCGGCGGACCGCGAGGCGTTCTGGGCCGAACAGTCCCGCGCACTCCTCGACTGGCGGACGCCCTTCACACAGACCCTCGACTGGTCCGGCGCGCCGTTCGCGAAGTGGTTCGCCGACGGCACGCTCAACGTCGCCGAGAACTGCCTCGACCGCCACGTCCGTGCCGGCAACGGCGACCGCGTCGCGATCCACTTCGAGGGCGCACCCGGGGACACGCGGCGGATCACCTACGCGGAGCTCACCGCCGACGTGCAGCGCGCCGCGAACATGCTCGAGGCGTTGGGAGTCGAGAGCGGCGACCGCGTCGTCGTCTACCTCCCGCTCATCCCCGAGGCCGTCGTCACCATGCTCGCGATCGCCCGCATCGGCGCGATCCACTCGGTCGTGTTCGGCGGGTTCAGCGCCGAGAGCCTCCGCGCCCGCATCGAGGACGCCGGCGCGAAGCTCGTCGTGACCGCGGACGGCGGCTGGCGACGCGGCGCGGTGTCCCCGCTCAAGCCCGCCGTCGACGAAGCACTGACCGGCGAGGGCACCGACAGCGTCGAGCACGTGCTCGTCGTCAAGCGCGGCGGGAACGAGATCGCCTGGAACGACCGCGACCTGTGGTGGCACGACGAGTTCGCGAAGGCCGAGCCCGAGCACACCCCCGAGGCGTTCCCCGCCGAGAACCCGCTCTTCATCCTCTACACCTCGGGCACGACGGGGAAGCCGAAGGGCATCGTGCACACGTCGGGCGGCTACCTGACGCAGGCGGCGTACACCCACAGGAACGTGTTCGACATGCACCCGGAGAAGGACGTCTACTGGTGCACCGCCGACATCGGCTGGATCACCGGGCACTCCTACGTCGTCTACGGTCCCCTCGCCAACGGCGTCACCCAGGTGCTGTACGAGGGCACCCCGGACGAGCCGAAGCCCGGCCGGTGGTGGGACCTCGTCGACGCCTACGGCGTCACCGTCCTCTACACGGCGCCGACCGCGGTCCGGGCGGCGATGAAGGCCGGCCGCGAGATCCCCGAGGCGCGCAGCCTCGAGACCCTCCGCCTGCTCGGCAGTGTCGGCGAACCGATCAACCCCGAGGCCTGGCAGTGGTACCGCCAGGTGATCGGCCACGACCGGACGCCGATCGTCGACACGTGGTGGCAGACCGAGACCGGCGCGATCATGATCTCCGCCCTGCCCGGCGTCACCAAGCTCAAGCCCGGCGCCGCGCAGACCCCGCTGCCCGGCATCGTCGCCGAGATCGTGGACGAGGAGGGCAACCGTGCGGACCCCGGCGAGAGCGGCTACCTCACGATCACCGAACCGTGGCCGTCCATGGCGCGCGGCATCTGGGGCGACCCCGACCGGTTCGTCGAGACGTACTGGTCGCGGTTCCCCGGTCGCTACTTCGCCGGGGACGGCGCCCGCCTCGACGGAGAGGGCGACATCTGGGTGCAGGGCCGGGTCGACGACGTCATGAACGTCTCCGGTCACCGACTGTCGACCGCCGAGATCGAGTCCGCCCTGGTCGGGCACGACGGCGTCGCCGAGGCCGCCGTCGTCGGCGCCGCCGACGAGACGACCGGCCAGGCCGTGGTCGCGTTCGTCATCCTCACCGCCGAGGCGGCGGAGGGCGTCGACCGCGACGCCACCACCGCGGAGCTCCGCAACTGGGTCGGGACGCGCATCGGCGCGATCGCGAAGCCCCGTCAGGTCGTGATCGTCCCCGAACTGCCGAAGACGCGGTCGGGCAAGATCATGCGCCGTCTGCTCCGTGACGCGGCCGAAGGTCGCCGCATCGGCGACACGACGACGCTGGCCGACCCGACGATCATGGCGACCATCGCGGATCTGATGTAGGGCTGCACGCGCGAGCCGCGCCTCCAGTCCGGACTGGAGGCGCGGCTCGCGTGACGTGCGCTGCTGACGGTCCGTCAGTCGGTGAGCTCCACCACCAGCTCGACCTCGACCGGCGCGTCCAGCGGGAGCACCGCGACGCCCACCGCGCTCCGCGCGTGGACGCCGGCGTCGCCGAAGACCTCGCCGACCAGCGTCGACGCGCCGTTGGCGACGCCCGGCTGCCCGGTGAACGACGGGTCCGACGCGACGAAGACGGTCACCTTCACGACCCGAGCGACCCGGTCGAGCGAGCCGGCGACGGACTGCACGGCGGCGAGTGCGTTCAGCGCGGCCGTCCGTGCCTCGGCTCTGGCGGCCTCGGCGTCCACGTCCGCGCCCACCTTGCCGGTCACCGGCAGCGCGCCGTCGACGAACGGCAGCTGGCCGGCCGTGTAGACGTACCGACCCGTGACGACGGCGGGCACGTAGGCGGCGACCGGAGCGGCCACCGACGGGATCGTCAGCCCGAGCTCGGCGAGCCGGTCCGTGACGCTCACGCGTCGGCCTTCGGACGCTTGAGGTAGGCCACGAGACCACCCTCGGGGCCGGTGACGACCTGGACCAGTTCCCAGCCCTCGTCCCCGAAGTTGTTGAGGATCGCGGTGGTGTTGTGGATGATCAACGGGGTCGTGAGGTATTCCCAGCGAGTCATGGAGATCCTTGCCAGCCTTTCAGTCGGCGGTGTCGTTTAGGCTGCATCCTATGTCTGCCCAGAAGACGTCTGCCTCGCGGACCAAGCCCGTCTCTGCAGTCGGCGCCTTCGTCGGTTTCGTCGGTTTCAGCGTGCTCGCCGGTCTGCTCGTCACGATCGGTGTCACCCCCGCGATCGCGGTGGCCGGGGTCACGACGACGTCGACGATCGGCGTGTTCGAGTCCCTGCCGGAGTACATCGAGATCGGTGACCTCCCGCAGCGCAACGAGCTGTACGCGTACCAGGGCGGCAAGTCGGTGCACTTCGCGACGGTCTACGACCAGAACCGTCAGGAGCTGAAGTTCGACCAGATCAGCGACCAGCTGAAGAACGCGGCCATCGACGGCGAGGACAAGCGCTTCTACGAGCACGGCGGCGTCGACATGACGTCGCTCATCCGCGCGGGCGTGGGTTCGCTCGCCGGCGGGCTCGGCGAATCGGGCGGTGGGTCGACGCTGACCATGCAGCTCGTCCGCAACATCAAGATGAACCAGGCGCTCGAGCTCCCGACGCAGGAAGAGCGTCTCAAGGCGTACAACGACGCCGTCGAGCAGACCATCCCCCGCAAGCTCGAGGAGATGAAGCTCGCGATCGGGCTGGCGAAGAAGTACAGCCACAAGGAGATCCTCACCGGGTACCTCAACATCGCGTACTTCGGCGACCAGACCTACGGCGTGCAGGCTGCGGCGCAGCACTACTACAACAAGAGCGCGACCGACCTCACCCCGGCCGAGGCGGCCTCGATCCTCGCGATCGTGCAGTCGCCGAACACGCGAAACCTGTCGGACCCGAAGTACTACGACGCCAACGTCGCTCGCCGCAACGTCATCCTCAAGTCGATGTACGCGCAGAAGCACCTGACGAAGGCCGAGTACGACCAGGCGGTCGCGTCGAGCCCGAAGGACTACGTCCACCTGACCGAGCCGGCGCAGGGCTGCAAAGCGTCCGTCGGCGACGGGTCGCAGTTCTTCTGCGACTACGCGGTGCAGGTCGTCAAGGAGATGTCCCAGCTCGGTGCCACCCAGAAGGAGCGTGACACCGCCTGGCGTAACGGCGGCTACAAGATCCAGACGACGCTCGACATCGACGCGAACGCCCAGCAGAAGCAGGTGCTGAACACCTACGACAACAAGGCCGAGACCGCCCTCAAGCTCGGTGCAGCGCTCGACTCGGTCGAGGTGAACACCGGCCGGATCCTCACGATGGCGCAGAACAAGGACTACGACCAGGCGTTGCAGTCCCCGCCGACGTCGACCTCGATCAACTACAGCGTGGACAAGAAGTACGGCGGCGGCATCGGCTTTCAGGTCGGTTCGACGTACAAGGTCTTCACACTGCTCGACTGGCTGAAAGCCGGTCACGGTCTCAACGAGACCGTCAACGGGACACCGCACAACACGTCGGTCTGGCAGCATTGCGGCGAGACGATCACGAACCCGTGGAACCCGAAGAACGACTCGGCGGGCGAGGCCGGCAACTACACCGTCGCTCGCGCCACGGCGCTCTCGGTGAACGCCGCATTCGCATCGATGGCCGCGAAGCTCGACCTGTGCGACATCAAGCAGACCGCCGAGGACCTCGGCGTCCACTCGGGCGACGACAAGACCGAGCTCAACTCCTACCCGTCATCGATCCTCGGCACCAACAACATCGCGCCGCTGACGATGGCCGCGGCGTACGCTGGCATCGCGAACAACGGCACCTACTGCGCTCCGATCGCCATCGACAACGTGACCAACGCTGAGGGCAAGAGCCTCGGCGGCCAGCCGAAGGCGTGCAAGCAGGTCCTCGACCCGACCGTGGCACAGACCGCGATCTACGCCATGAAGGGCACGATCTCCGGCGGCACCGCGGTCGGCGCGCAGACCGCCGACGGCACGCAGCTGTTCGGCAAGACGGGCACCACCGACGACGCGGACCAGATCTGGCTCGTCGGCTCGAGCTCGCGCGTGGCCACCGCCTACTGGCAGGGCAACACCGACGGTGGCAAGAACAATCTCCGTCACTACAACAACGGTGTGCGCGGCACCTACGCCGGTGCTCGCGCCGATGTGTGGCGTCAGGCCCAGACCCCGCTCAACGCGCTGTACCCGGCCGGCCCCTTCACCGACCCGTCCTCGTCTGCCCTCCGCGGCAACAGCAAGGCCGTGCCCGACGTCACCGGCAAGAGCGCCGCCGACGCCAAGGCGGCACTGGCCGCGTCCGGCTTCACCTACGTGGACGGGGGCGCCCAGCCCGGTGTCCAGAAGGCAGGCACGGTGACCTCGTCGTCGCCGGCGGCGGGCTCCCTGCTGTCGAGCGGTTCGAGCGTCACCGTCTACACCTCCGATGGATCGCAGATCACGATGCCGGCGATCGCGGGTGCCACCCTCGACACGGCCCGGTCGAAGCTCAACCAGCTGGGCTTCACGAACGTGACGATCTCGAAGTCGTACGTGAAGGGCGGCGGCGACAAGGAGTGCCGGGTCGCAGCGGTGGACCCGGGCGTGCACGCCGCGGCGAACAAAGACTCGGCCGTGACGCTGACGCTGTACGGCGACAAGGACGGCAAGGCTCCGGAGAAGTGCAAGTGAGCCGTGGCCGCGCGGGGCTCGGGGTCCTCGCTGCGGGCGCGGCCCTGGGTGCCGCCACGGCGGCGTGGGGAACGCTGGTCGAGCGCCGTCGCTTCGGCATCCGGTGGGAGACCGTCCCGGTCCTCCCGCCGGGGGCGCGCGACGTGGTGGTCCTGCACCTCTCGGACATCCACATGGCGCCATGGCAGGCCGACAAGCAGCAGTGGCTGCGCGACCTGAGCCTGGTCGAGCCGGACTTTGTCGTGAACACCGGCGACAATCTCGGCCACCCGACGGCGAACGCGGCCGTCGAGTACGCGCTCGAGCCGTTCCGCGGCGTGCCCGGAGCCTTCGCGTACGGGTCGAACGACTTCTACGGCCCCTCACCACGCAACCCGTTCAAGTACTTCTCGGGCCCGAGCCGGATGCACTCCGAGCGGCGCCCGGTCGAGCTCGACATCGACCGTCAGACGGCGTTCTTCGAGTCGCTCGGCTGGCTCGACGTGAACGACCGCGCGCACGCGATCGAGGTCCGTGGGTCGCGGTTCGAGCTGTTCGGCACGTCCGACGCCCACCGGGACTGGGACCGTCTCGACCTGCTGCCGACCAACGTCGACGAGATGCGCGGCGAGGTGTCCTGGTCCGAGGACGAGGACGGCCCCTCCCCCGTCGCGATCGGCATCACCCACGCGCCGTACCGCCGGGTGCTCGACGCGTTCGTCACCCAGGGCGCGGACATCGTCTTCGCGGGACACACGCACGGCGGCCAGGTACAGATCCCGGGCGTCGGTGCGCTCGTCACGAACTGCGACCTCCCGCGCCGCTACGTCAGCGGGCTGCACAAGTGGCAGCACCGCGGGCATTGGTCGTGGCTCGAGGTGTCGGCCGGTCTCGGCACGTCGATCTACGCACCGTTGCGGTTCTCCTGCCGCCCTGAGGCCGTCGTCGTCACGCTGACTGCTAGGTCCTAGCTACACCCTCCGACACACTGAGCCTCCAGGACTCGGAACGTCGACCGTCTCCAGGCAGACTCACAACGCCCGACCGCCGGGCGACGATGAGATGGAGAACGAAGTGAACAAGCTGATCCGTATCGGACTGACCGCGGTTGCTACTGCGGGAGTGATCGGAATGAGCCTCGGCACAGCGTCGGCCGCCAACGCGGCTTCGGGATGTGTCACGAGTCAGTTCCGTCAGGGTTCAACCGGTAATTGCGTGAAGTACATTCAGCAGATCCAGGCTCTCCCAGCTGACGGAATCTTCGGTCCGCAGACTAAGCAGAACATCGTCAACTTCCAGCGCAGCGCCGGGCTCGTTGCTGACGGCATCGTCGGGGCGAACACTTGGAAGTACCTCTGCGTGCCGCTGGATGGGCCCTCTTGGAGCACCGCGCAGAAGAACGCCGGCTGCCGCAGCCTGTACTGACGACAGCAGCCGCCGTGGTCAGGGGTTCCACCCGCCGTGGTTCCCAGACCGCGGCGGCTGATGATCCGGACCGAAGTCGCTGCGGGACGCTCGGGCGGAAGCCGGATGGTCAGAACTACCCATGGGGTCGTGTAGACTCGATCTGTCGCTTTGAGAGAAGTGATCACACCACGGGGTGTGGCGCAGCTTGGTAGCGCGCCTCGTTCGGGACGAGGAGGTCGCAGGTTCAAATCCTGTCACCCCGACACTGTGTTGAGACAGTGTTGAAGCCCGGGTCATGTCGACCCGGGCTTCTTCTTTTCTCGTGAGCTTGATCGGCACGGCGATCGCCGATTGTCGCGAACTCCGGCCGGCCTCAAAAACGGTCTGGGCTGCTCTTCGGCTGCGCTGCCCTGGTGGCCTGCGTCATGAGCACGCAACGCGCTGTGCATGGAGACACATAATGAGGAACCGGTATCAGCACGTGTCCCTCCGCAAAATAGCGTGAGGCACGCCATGCAGATCCTCACAGCTTCACTCACACGGCGGGCCGCACTCAGATTCGCCAGCGCCGGTGCCGTCGCGTTCACGGCGCTGCGGACGCCAAGTCCAGCGAGCGCAGTCACCACACAACCAACGTTGCTCGCGACTGCGGTTCGGACGTTTGCGACCGACTTCTCACGCAGCCATTCGAACCCTGTGCCCAGCAGTTTCACGCTCGCTGCATCGGGCAGCGGTCGAAGGACCACGGCTGTCCTTCGCTTCGATGAGCGTTTCGTCGAATGGACTGGCGATTCAGCAGTCATGGTCCATGGCACAACGATCGTCAGCCTCCCGATCACGAAGGAGCCGGGCGCGATTCGGTTCGACATGCCGGGTGGATCGGTCGGCGGGGGCGCGTCGGTTCACCTTCCTCTGCGAAGTGCGGTCGAGTATCCGCACGAGAACATCGGCCCCTCGATCGCCCCCACACTGGAGCTGCTCAACGGGAGCCAGAGCACGACTTCGACGTTCGAGGTTCCGATGGACGAAGCCAGCGGAGTCGCGTGGGGACTCAGTACGGATGTCGGGTGGGTGGCTCGAGAGGTGAGCGATGGATCCCGCTACTGGGTACCGTCGATCGTCGTCGTCTCGAGCACGGGTCCTGGCCCGGTTCCGAGGGGAACCGTGATCACGATCACGACCGATGCTGTTCTGGCGGGCGTGTCGGACGTGATTCCGGCCCCTCTGACACCTGACGACCCAGCCGCGGACCCCGACGCTGCTCAGTCGACCGCGAAGACGAGCAAGCAGATCGCAGGCGGCGCGCGGAACACCATCGCCACGATCGAGGATGACCTTCCCGCTGGGACCACGTTCACGCTCGAAGTCGAGACGGGTCGGACGTCCCCTGGCGTCCGAGCCCGCGCTCTCACGTACGCGCAAGTGAGCTGCACTGCACCGAGGGCGAGCCGCGGGATGCAACGACGCACAGGACGAGAGACGGCGACCGCGAACGCTCCCGGCGGACTGCCGCTGGCAGAGGACACATTCACGGGAAGGATCTGACCCATGGACATCTGGGTCCAGAAAGCACAAGCGTGGCTCAACTCCCGTTACCGGAACGTTTCCGGCTACCAGACGATCGCCGAGGACGGGGTGACGGGCTGGGGTACCATGTACGCGCTGACCAGGGCACTCCAGCACGAGCTGGGCATCACCGCTCTCTCGAACAACTTCGGTGACGGGACGTCCGCGGCTTTCTCGTCGAAGATCGGAACGCTGTCCCCATCGACCAAGAACGTGGGGGTGGTCGGCATCTTGCAGTGCGCGCTGTGGTGCAAGGGGTACTCGGGGGACGTCGAGTTCGGGAAGTGGACGTCGGTAGTGACGAGTTCGGTCGCTTCCATCAACACACAACTCGGCCTTCGGTCCGACGGCACGGTCAACGCCAAGTTGATGCGCTCGCTGCTCACGCTAGACGCGTACGTCATCGTGGGAGGCGGAACCGATCCAGTCCGACGCGCCCAACAATGGATCAACGGTCGTTATGCGGCGCATTCCACGTACCGGCTCGTACCGTGCGACGGCCTGTACAGCCGAGACGTGCAGTACGGTTTCATGTTCGGTATCCAGTTCGAGCTCGGCATGGCGGACTCCGTCGCGAACGGGAATTTCGGCCCCGGAACCCAGTCAGGACTCAAGACACAGGCGTCGGTTGCAGCGGGAAGTGTCGACGGCGCGAAAGCATGGGTGTCGCTCTTCCAGATAGCATTGCTGTTCAACGGCTTTTCCGTGACACGCAACGGCACCTTCGACGAGAAGACGCGGACTGCAACGACGTCCTTCCAGCAATTCCTCCTCCTCGACGCCCATGGGAGAGGCGACTTCGACACCTGGGCGGCGCTGCTCGTGAGCACCGGCAATCCGAACCGAGCGGTCACCGGGATCGACACCACCACCAAGGTCACGCAAGAACTCGCGACCCAGCTCCGTTCTGAGGGCTACACGGTGATCGGCCGGTACCTGACCGTCGAAGCCAAGAGCATCGCACGAGGAGAGCTCGAGCGGCTCTTCGCCGCGGGATTCTCGCTGATTCCGATCATGCAGAACTACAACAATGCAGCGCAGTACTTCACGTACGAGATCGGCTACACCCAGGGGTACCAGGCTGCTATGCGTGCCCGGCAGTTGGGCCTCCCCCGCGACTCCGTGATCTTCTTCCCTGTCGACTACGACGCGTTCGCCACCGAGGTCGACGGCATCCTGAAGAACTACTTCGCCGGGGTACGCGCGGGCCTCGACCTGTCGGTCAACGTTCCCTACAGGGTGGGGATCTACGCAACGCGGTACATCGCGGACAGGGTCTACCGAAGCGGCTGGGCGGATGCGATCTGGGTGAGCGGAATGTCGACTGGTTACTCCGGGAATCTGGCGTACCCCATGCCCCAGGGATGGTCCTACAACCAGATCCAAGAGCTTCACGACCGGAACCTCGACCGCAATGCCGTGTCCCCCAGCGCACAACCCGTCCGCGGCAGTGAAGTGGCCCTGCCTCCGAGCTACAACGAAGTCGTCTGGAAGACATCCTTCGAGTTCACACGACTCTCCGTCCTGGCCGAGCGCGCGCTGAGCCGCCAGCCCCTGCTTCCTCCCAACAAGGCTGGTCAGATGGTGCTCTGGTACCTCCAGACCGGCGAATACGACGACAAGATGTGGACCGTCTACACCCCGCTGCCGGAGACGTCCGCCGGTGTGTACGGCGAGAAGTGGGGGCTCGCGCGTGGAGACCTGTATCTCGATGCCGGGCCTGTGTCCGAGTCGCTCACTTCGTTCGACGGAGACATCCAACACCTCGCGGCGACCGCGAACGGTGTGTGCATCTGGGGCGATAGCGCGGGCGCTCGAACCGGTACAGCGGGGGATCTCGGCGGGTGGAGCGCTGACCTGCTGACCATGTGGGCGGACTACGGCTCGCTCGGTGTCGGAAAAACTGCCGACGAGTACGTCACCGAATACCTCGGCGGCACAAGCGGGCGATTCTCCTACGATGATCTTCTCGCGGACGCCGAGGGCTGGTTGCTCGGTCGGCGTATGCATGCAGGGACAAATCTCGTGGACGCACACCGTGCCGTCCGATCCGCGGCGCACGACGACACTTCCATCCTGCGGCTCTTCCTCCAGGAGCGCTTCGCCGTGACCAGCGAAGCGACGACGGACATCCTCAAGGCTGCTATCCGGGATGTCTTCGTCGGTCCGTGGCCGATCTCGTCCCTGCCACGGACCGTTTTCCTCGGCCTCGACGGCAGCCCGGACCAGAAACAGCTGCAGTCGATCGTCGACTCTGGCTCGGCGAAGCTCCTCCGAATGGCTGGGCTTGCATGAATGCAGCGAGCGAGGGCTCTGTGCACCGGTTCGCAGGCGTGTTGTTGACCATCACCTCATCGGTCATGATCGCCCTGCTGCCGACCGCGATCCTCGTCGCGGCGTACCTGGCCTGGGTCCACCTCCCCCTCGAGCTCGCCGAGCCTGCACAGACCTCGCCGGCATACTTGCATTACGGACTGGTTTCCGTGGCCATCGTCGTGATCCCGGCCCTCGCAACCGCTGGTCTCCGGCGGTGGACTCCGCGCCGCGTTGCCCGCGGCGCCCTCATCGTCGGGTGGTCGCTGTCCGCGTTCGCACTACTCGTGGTCGTGGTGCCGGGCTTCTTCCCGGAGCAGCCACCGTGGCACAGTTGGTCGGCATTCCGGTCGCATGTCTTCGCTTGGAGCCTCCACTTGGAGTACGCGACCGGGCTCGTGATGATGGCCATCGCCGGGAGCGAGCGTGGAGTCCGACAGCGCTCGCTTCGGTGCGCTGCTGTCACGACTGTGCCCGTCTGCCTGCTTGCCCTCATGGTGATGACCGACCCGAGCATGCCGTGGATGCAGTGACGCCCGGGGGATCAAGGTGCATGCCGAGGACGTTCGCCGATCTCGTGCCGGGCCGTCCGTTCGGGTAGCCTGACCGTGTCATGCAACATTCGACCGACCACCTCACGGCGATAGCCGAACAGATCCAGGCTCGATTCCCCCAACTGGCTGCGGATCCGGTGATGGCGCAGAGCCTCGAAGACAACGTCAGTTCGATGATCAGCGAGGCGCACGCCCGATACGCCGCAGGCGCCGGTTCCAGCATCGTGAGCGACGCGTTCCTCGACCCCGCTCACCTCGCTACGGGTGCCCTGCACGCGGAGCAGGCGCAGCACCCTGCCGGGGCGATGCTCGCAGCGGAGATGCTCTTCGACGCCTACCTCCCGATCTTCGTGGAGGAGGTCGGCGCGGTGGATGCTCCCGACATCCTGCGGGCCACCCGCGCGCTCCACGCCGGCATCTGGAACCGCTTCCCGGCCGGCGCGATCGCGTACACCGAAGCGCTCCGGCAGCGAGCCAGCAGCGCGCACCTGGATTCGCGGACGCAGATCGCCCGCGATCTCCACGATCGGATCGCCCACGCGATCATCGCCGGCGTGCAGCGCGTCGACCTCGTCCTCTTCACGGATCCGCCGGCACCGATGGGTGTCGGGCACCTCGAGGACGCGGCACGACTCCTCCGCGCCGCGCTCAGCGAGGTGCAAGACCTCGCGGTGGCGCTGCATGCGCGGGTCGGGGACGACCTCCTCGACTCCGCGCTGGCTCGTCACCTGGCGGATCTCTTCCCGGAGGAAGCAGCGGTCTCGATCAGCTCGCGCGGGACACCGGTGCCGTTGCCGAGCTGGAAATCCGAGGAAGCACTGACGATCCTGCTGGAGGCGCTGACCAACTGGCGCAAGCACGCGCCGGACTCGACCGCGACCGTGCACTTCGAGTGGTCGGCGACCGCTGTCACCGTCACCGTCTCGGACGACGGACCGGGGTTCGACGAAGACGAGGAGACCAGCGGGCGACTGGGACGTCGAACGATGCAGGAGCGGGCCGCATTGATCGGAGCCGGGTTCTCGGTCACGAGTCGGCCGGAAAAGGGGACCGCTGTCTCGGTCTCCATCCCGATCGGCGCCCTGTGACCGACTTCGGTGTGGTGCACGTCGCGATCGTCGACGATCACCATCTGTTCCGCGAGGGACTCGCCTCGATCCTCTGTGCGCGGCCCCAGATCCGGGTCGTGGCGCACGGCGCTCGGCCAGCCGACGTCCTCACCACGGTGGAAGCCGCGGCCATCGACGTACTGCTCCTCGACGTCGAGCTCGACGGCCCTCCCGCTCGGACGACGATCGCCTCGCTGCGTCGGACGCGGCCGAACATCGCAGTCGTCGTACTGACGATGCACCGTGACGCGGTGCTCCGACGCACATTGCTCGCGGCTGGTGCAGCGGACTTCGTCACCAAGACCACGCCGAGCAGCGAGCTCATCGAGCGGATCATCCGTGCTGCTTCGGGCCGTTCACGAGTTTCGGCATCGCCGGAACCGGAGCGACTGAGCCTTCCCTCGGCCGCGCTGCTGAGCGATCGAGAACTCGAGGTGCTGCGGCTCATCATGCGTGCTCACACGAACGCCGAGATCGCGTCGGACCTCGGCTTGGCTGTGGGTACCGTCAAACGACACGTCTACAACGTCTTCCGGAAGCTCGAGGTCAGCTCGCGCGTCGCCGCGATCACGGCCGCGACACGGCTCGGCCTGATGGACTGAGCGTCCGCTCGGCCTACACCGACGTCGCCGCGCCGGCCCCCGAGCGCACGAGCCGCCCGGCGGCGTGCAGCGACGCCACGACGTCGAGCGCCTGGTGCCGGTACCGCGCCTGCGCCGCCCCCGGAGCGACGATCACGCCGTCCGCGCCGGTCGACGCGACGAGGGCGTTGATCTTCGCCGCGACCTCGTCGGTGTTCCCGTACGCCTGCCGCTCCGTCCTCGCCGCGATGAACCGCCGTTCGAGGTCGTTGAACTCGTACGCCCGCGCCTCCTCCATCGAGACCGGCTCGGGCTTGGCACCCTGCCGCATCCGGATGAACGAGATCATCCCCGGTGCCGACTGCTCGGACACCACCGCGGGGTCCTCGTCGGTGACGACCTGCACGCCGATCAGCGCGTTCGGCTCCGACCGGAAGCGCGAGGGTCGGAACGAGTCGCGGTAGAGCGCGAGCGCCGCCTCGGTGTTGTCCGACGCGAAGTGGTGCGCGAACGCGAACGAGACGCCGAGCGCGCCGGCGACCTGCGCGCTGTACCCGGACGACCCGAGCAGCCAGAACTCCGGCACGTCGCCGTACCCGGGGACGGCGCGGATACGGGACAGCGGGTTGGACGAGTCCATCCCGGTGAAGAAGCCGATCAGGTCGGCCAGACGGTCGGGGAAGTCGTCCACGTCGAGCCGGTCCGTGCGGCGGAGCGCCATGGCGGTCGCGCCGTCGGTGCCGGGCGCACGTCCGAGTCCGAGGTCGACGCGGTCGCCGTAGAGCGCTCGCAGCGTACCGAACTGCTCCGCGACGACGAGCGGCGCGTGGTTCGGCAGCATCACGCCACCGGAGCCGATCCGGATCGTGGACGTCGCGGCACCGACGGCGCTGAGGAGCACCGCCGGCGCGGACGAGGTGATCCCCGGCATGCCGTGGTGCTCGGCGACCCAGAAGCGCTCGTAACCGAGCTTCTCGGCGTGCACCGCCATGTCGATGGAACCCTGCAGGGCCTCGGTGTTGGACTGGCCGTACTCGCGGGTGGCCAGATCGAGGACGGACAGGTGCACGGATGCGTCGCTCATGTGGTCGCCAACGCCGGCCGGCACACGTGCATTCCTGGCACCGAGGAGGCCGGGAGGCGCGGGGCGGGCCCGCACCGTCCCTCCAGGCACGGCCGTCACCCCGCTGGCGCGGTGCGCCGGTACCGGCTGGTGGGGCCCACCTCCAGGCCGTCAAACGGTCGCGCCTACGGGACGCGAGCCGTCAGTCGCCGTCGAGACGCCCGCCGGACTCCGTGAGGTAGCAGTTGGCGCAGAGCGACTCGTAGGTGACGTCGACGCCGTCGATGGCGACCTGGGATCCGTCGAAGACGAAGCGGCCGTCGACCTTGCGGGCGTTGAAGACCGCCTTCCGGCCGCAGCGGCAGATCGTCTTGAGCTCCTCGAGGGAGTGCGCGACCTCCAGCAGGCGTGCACTGCCGGGGAAGGCCTCGGTACGGAAGTCGGTACGGATGCCGTAGGTGATCACCGGGGTCTCGTCGAGGACGGCGATCCGGAGCAGGTCGTCGACCTGTCGGGGTGTGAGGAACTGGGCCTCGTCGACGAGCACGCAGCTGACCGGCCGCACCATGCCGTCGAGGCGGGCCGACTCGGGGTCGGTGGCACCGGCCTCGGTCACTGCGGCACGGACGTCGGCGTCGGGCGAGAACACGATGTCGACCGTGCGGGTCACACCGAGTCGCGACACGATCTCACGGTCGCCCTTGGTGTCCACCGACGGCTTCGCCAGCAGGACCCGGTGCCCGCGTTCCTCGTAGTTGTAGGCGGCCTGCAGCAGCCCTGTGCTCTTGCCGCTGTTCATCGCGCCGTAGCGGAAGTAGAGCTTCGCCACTACGCGAGGAACCCGTCCTCGGCGGCGCGACGGATGAGGTCCGACTTCTTCGAGGCGGGACGACCCACCTTGCTGTACTTCTCGCGGACGCGACGCAGGTACGTCTTCGCGGTCTCGTACTGCACGTTCATCTGCGCGGCGACCTCGTTCGTCGAGTAGCCCGACACGTACAGGCGGAGCGCTTCCTCTTCACCGTGGCTGAGCTTCGGCCGCTGGTGCGCGTTCGCCCCGGTCGGCAGCGGACGCCAGTCGCGCTGGGCCGGGGTCTCGCGGGCGACTCCCATGATCTCGCGCGCGACGTCCATGACCTCGCGCATCGGGAGCGATTTCGACAGGAACGCCGCGGCGCCGGCGGCGAGGGCGCGGTCGCGGGACTCGCGGCTGTCGACGCTCGACAGGACGATGACCTTCGCGCCGGCGGCACGGCAGGTGCGCACGCGGGCCTCGATCGAGACCGGTTCCTTCAGCTGGAAGTCGAGGAACACCAGGTCCGTCGGGAAGTTCTCGCTGTGCACCATCTCGAGCCACGTGTGGGCCGTGAGGGCGAGGTCGAAGTCGAACGCGTTCACCGCGATCCAGCTCGACAGGCTGTCCAACAGCACCTCGTGGTCGTCGAGGATCGCCAGCCGCACGCGTCGTGTCCCCGGGTTCGGCAGGGCGGGCGTGCCCTCCGTGATCCGGCTCGGGTCAGTGCTGGTCATACGAGAACCTTAGTGCGAGGGCGGACGGTCGGACCGCGACGTCCAGATCGGGGAACGTCACGCGCAGGACCGCGAAGTACGGGTCGAAGGTGCGGTGGATGCCGACGTCGGAGTCCGCCACGACCAGGTCGATCGCGACGGTGACGCGGCACGGTGCCGTCGGACGGCGGCCGGACGCCGGGCGGCCGGCCGGTCCGGCGCCGTCGGTGCCGTCGGCGGCGGTCGAGCGCCTGATCGTCGCGCGGAAGCCCGCCGGGTCGACCGTGGAGGCGCGGAGCGCGGCCCGCAGGAACGTCCGGACCACCGTCCGCTGATCGGCGTCGAGCGTCGCGATGAGGCCGTCCGGGTCGTCGACCACGGCGCCGGCGCCACCCTCGACCGCGACCGCCTGCTCGAACCACGTCCGGTCCGCGTCGGCGACCATCGAGCGGCGGATGCCGTCGGCGATGCTGCGGGCCCGTGCCCGGTCGGCGTCGGTGACGACCTCGCGGCTGCGGAGTTCGGCGAGGAACGGTGCGACGTCCCGCGCGAGGATCGTCGAGCGGTCCTGCTGCACGCTCGCGGCGATGCCGTCCCGCTCCGCGCGCTCGACGGAGTACGACCCCGCCCGGATCTGCACGCGCTCGGCGAGCCCGGCGAACGTCCACGCGAACACCGCCGACGCCGCCGTCAGGACGAGTGTGGGGGCCGCCGCGAGGAACGCCGCGACACCGATCGGGACGTGGTGCGGGAAGGCCGCTGCCCCCGCTCCCCAAGCGGCACCCGCGACGACCGCGAGGACGAGCCCGCCGACGGCGAGGTCGACCCACGGGCGGTACGGCGCCGTCATCACGATGCCGGTCGCCGTGAGCAGGGACATGAAGTCGTTCAGAGGGCTTCGGTCCGGACCCCACTGCGCTGCGACGCTCGTGACGGTCGCCGCGGCGAGCAGCCCCACGTGCAGGACGAACGCCCACCGCGGGAACGGTGCGCGGAAAGGACTCGACGCCACCAGCACCACTGCCCCCGACGCCGCGATGAGCAGCACCGTCAGCGCGCTCAGGGTCGGGCTGCCGACGATGTCGCGGTCGAAGACGGACACGAGCAGTGCCCACAGGACGCCGCTGGCGGCGAGGACGATGGCCAACGGGCGGGACCCCATCACGCCGAGCGGGTCGTACTGCTGGGCGGTGCGGGCCGCGTCGCGCGGCGTCACCGGTCCGCCTCCGAGCCGTCGGCCCGGATGACCTGCACGGTCCCGGTCACCGCGCCGTAGGGGACGGACATCATCACGCTCGTGCCGGAGCCGGGCGACGACCAGACTTGGACCTCCCCACCGACACGGCCGATCCGCTCCCGCACGGAGCCGCGCAGCCCCATCCGGTCCGGGCTCGTCGCCGATTCGTCGAACCCACGGCCGTCGTCGACGACCATCACGGTGCACGCGACGCCGTCGTCGAACACGCTCACCTCGGCCGCGTCCGTGCCCGCATGCTTCCGGACGTTCGCGAGACACTGGCCGACCGCGCGCAGGACCGCGGTCATCGCCGCCTGGTCGAGCCGCGCGAGCGCGGACGGGTCACCCGTCACGGCCACGTCCAGACCGTGGGCACGATGGTCGTCCACCATCCGCTCGAAGGCCTGCACGGCGACATCCGCCTCCGGTCGCGCCGAGGGAGCCCCGGCGGACAGCCACTCCTTGCCGATGAGCATCGCGACGTCGGCCTCGACCGTCCGCGCGAGCTGCGGGTCCATCGGGCCGTCCGGCGCCAGCGCGATCGCCCCGAGGTGGTTGAGCACGGTGTCGTGCAGGATCGCGGCGGCCTCGGCCTCGACCCCGGCGCGGTACGCGGAGACGTGCTCCTCACGCGCTGACCGGAGGAGCTCGGGCTGCACCCGTTCGGAGCGCGCGCTGTTGCGACTGGTGAACAGGACGAGCGCGATGACGAACGCCAGGGTCGCCCACGCCAGGATGAGCGGGTGCACGGGGCCACCCTCCTGCGCGATCGCGATGGACGTCGCGGCCCGACCCACCAGGAAGCCACCGATGGACCAGAGAGCCACCCTGCCGGCGACCGCACCAGCACCGCCGACAAGGACGAGCGGGATGATCGCGAGCGAGAGCAGGTACGACGCGACCCATCCCGCCGGCACCTCGCGCTGCACGACGACGGCGAACCACCAGGCGCACACGCCGCCGACCACGAGGAACGCGACCGCGGACCTCCACGTGCCGAACTGGACGTGCACCGCGATCATGCCGAGCATCGGGAGGAGCGCCAGCACGGCTCCGACCACGTGGACGTCGGGTTCGGCCAGGCGGTACAGCAACAGGACGATCGCAGCGGCCGCGAGGGAGCCGATGGCAGCAGCGTGGAAGGCCCGCACCGTCGACCACGCGTTCACTCGCGGAGCGAGATGCGTGGGGATGCCGAGCACGGGTGGTGGTCCTTCCGGACGAGTGGGAACGCCGCCCACGATCCAACCACCGTTGGCGCGATCATGTACCCCGATTGTCGGAGCGGTCGGCGACCCGCTCGATGATACCGGCACTGCGGCGTTCCGGGTGTCCCCCGGACGCGGACCGGCCGGTACTCAGAAGAGCGTCGGCACCGCCGGGGTCACTCGGGCCGGGAGCCGGTGGTCGAAGCCCGGGTCCGCGCGCTTGAGGGGCGTGCTCGACGCGGTGCTCGACCGGTTCGAGAACCCCATCGACCCCGTGGCCGGGTCCACCCGGCCGAGCACCATGCCGTGCGCGCGGAGGATCGGGCGCACCCGCTCGGCGAGCCACCGACGATAGTCCTTGGGCGCGTACGTGTTGTCGAGGTACATCGAGCGGTACCGCTGCACGAGGTCCGGTCGGGTGCGCTCGAGCCACGCGAACCACCACGGCTTGACCCCCGGACGCAGGTGCAGCGCCGAGTACATGACGCTCGACGCGCCGGCGGCCGCGGCTCGTCCGATCGCATCGTCGAGGTGCGCGCGGGTGTCGGTGATGTACGGCAGCACCGGCATGAGGAACACCGAGCAGTCCAGGCCCGCGTCGCGGATGGCGCGCACCGTCGCGAGCCGTGCGGCCGTCGTCGGCGTCCCGGGCTCGACCTGCTGCTGCAGTTCGTCGTCGTACACCGCGATCGACATCGCCAGGTCGACCGGCACCGATCGTGCCGCCTCGACCAGCAAGGGCAGGTCCCGGCGGAGCAGCGTGCCCTTCGTCAGGATGCTGAACGGTGTACCCGAGTCGGCGAGCGCCCGGATCACGCCGGGCATGAGCCGGTACCGACCCTCGGCGCGCTGGTACGGGTCGGTGTTCGTGCCGAGGGCGACCGGGTGGCGGTCCCAGCTCGGCTTCGCGAGCTCGCGGTGCAGGACGTCGGCCACGTTCGTCTTCACCACGATCTGCTGGTCGAAGTCCGCTCCCCCGTCGAACTCGAGGTACGTGTGCGTCGGACGGGCGAAACAGTAGACGCACGCGTGGCTGCACCCGCGGTACGGGTTGATCGTCCAGCCGTAGGTCCCACTGCCGTCCGCCGAGGGAACGCGGTTCAGGGCGCTCTTCGCCAGGACCTCGTGGAAGGTCACGCCGGCGAACTCCGGCGTCGTCACACTGCGGACGAACCCGCTGTTCGACTCGAGCCCCGGGAGCGCATCGCTCCGCGAGGCGTCTATCGCCTGCCCACTCCATCGCATGTCGCCATTCGAACACACGTTCGAACGGGACGCAAGCGAGCGCGCCCCGCGGGCGGCGCTGCGTCAGTGGTGGAGCCCGAGGACCTTGGCCGTGCGCTCGAGCGTCTCGTCCGCCAGCTCCGGATCGCTGCCGAGGTCCTGCCCGTAGGTCGGCACCATCACGCGCACCGCCTCTTCCCACCGGCCCCAGCGGTCCGGGAAGCACTTCCGCAGCAGGCCGAACATGATCGGCACGGCGGTCGAGGCCCCGGGGCTCGCCCCGAGCAGACCCGCGATCGAGCCGTCAGCGGAGGTGATCACCTCGGTGCCGAACTGCAGTACACCACCCTTGTCCTTGTCGGGCTTGATGACCTGCACACGCTGCCCGGCCGTGATCCGGTGCCAGTTCCCGGGCTCGGCACTCGGCATGAAGTCACGCAGTGCGTCGAACTTCGCCTGCTTCGACGCGAGCAGCTGCCCGATGAGGTACCGCACGAGGTCGAAGTTCGAGAACGCGACGCTGAGCATCGGGCGGAGGTTGTGCGGCCGGATCGACTTGAACAGGTCGAGCAGCGAGCCCTGCTTGAGGAACTTCGGGCTGAACCCGGCGTACGGCCCGAACATCAGCGATGCGTGGCCGTCGACGATGCGCGTGTCGAGGTGCGGCACCGACATCGGCGGTGCACCGACACTGGCCTTGCCGTAGACCTTCGCCGCGTGCTTCTGCACGACCTCGGGGTCGTCGGTACGGAGGAACTCGCCCGACACCGGGAACCCGCCGTACCCGCGGATCTCCGGGATGCCGGACTTCTGCAGCAGGTGCAGCGCCCCACCACCGGCGCCGACGAACACGAACTTCGCGGCGATCCGCTGCGTCGACCGACCGACCTCGTTCCGGACGTCGAGCACCCATCCGTCGGTGACCTTCGAACGGGTCAGCTTCGTCACCTGGTGCGACGGCTCGAACTCGACGCCGTCGATCTCGAGCTGGTCGAACAGCTGCCTGGTCAGCGATCCGAAGTCGACGTCGGACCCCGCCGCCGAGTACGTCGCCGCGATCGGTTGGTCCTTCTTCCGGCCCGGGATGAGCGCGGGCGCCCACTGCCGGATCTGCCGCGGGTCGTCGGAGAACTCCAGCCCGGCGAACAGCGGGTGGTCCTTCATCGCCTCGTAACGCTTCCGCATGTACTCGACGTTGTCGGCGCCCCACACGAACGAGATGTGCGGCGTCGGGTTGATGAAGTTCGACGGCTCCGGGAGGACACCCGTCTCGACGAGGTGTGACCAGAACTGCCTGGACACCTGGAACTGCTCGTTGACGTTCACCGCCTTGGCGATGTCGACACGACCGTCCGGGAGCTCGGGGGTGTAGTTCAGCTCGCAGAGCGCGGAGTGGCCGGTGCCGGCGTTGTTCCACGGGTTCGAGCTCTCCTGGGCGACGGTGCCGAGGCGCTCGTAGACGCGGATCTTCCAGGTGGGTTCGAGGCGGTGGATGATCGCGCCGAGGGTGGCGCTCATGATCCCTCCCCCGACCAGGACGACGTCGATGGGGTCCACCTGCTTCACTGCCACCCCACGATCCTAGCGGCGCGCGGACGTGGACTCACGCATGAGACGGACTGGAGGCGCGGTGCGGGCCCGCACCGCGCCTCCAGTCCGTCTCCTGGTCGCGCTCTTGGTCGCGCTCTTGGTCGCGCGAGTGGGCTACGCGGCGACGGTGCGCCGTGCGACGATCGCCTCGGCGATCTGCACCGCGTTGAGCGCGGCGCCCTTGCGGAGGTTGTCGTTGCTGACGAAGAGGGCGAGACCGCGACCCTCGGGCGCGGACTGGTCCGCGCGGATGCGACCGACGAACGACGGGTCCTGGCCGGCGGCCTGCAGCGGCGTCGGGACATCGGCGAGCTCGACGCCCGGAGCGTCGGCGAGGAGCTCCGTCGCCCGCTCGGGGGTCAGCGGGCGGTCGAACTCGGCGTTGACCGAGATCGAGTGCCCGGTGAAGACGGGGACGCGGACGCACGTGCCAGCGACGAGGAGGTCCGGCAGCTCGAGGATCTTGCGGCTCTCGTTCCGGAGCTTCTTCTCCTCGTCGGTCTCACCGAAGCCGTCGTCGACGATGCTGCCCGCGAGCGGAACGACGTCGAACGCGATCGGCCGGACGTACTTGACCGGCTCCGGGAACGTCACGGCGGACCCGTCGTGGGTGAGCGCCGCGGTGTCCTGCTCGAGCGCGGCCTTCGCCTGGCCGAGGAGTTCCTCGACGCCGGCGAGCCCCGACCCCGAGACCGCCTGGTAGGTGGTCGCGACGAGACGACGGAGCCCGGCTTCGGTGTCGAGCACCTTGAGCACCGGCATGATCGCCATCGTCGTGCAGTTCGGGTTCGCGATGATGCCCTTCGGGGCCTCGTCGATCGCGTGCGGGTTGACCTCGCTGACGACGAGCGGGACCTCGGGGTCCATCCGCCAGGCGCTGGAGTTGTCGACGACGAGCGCGCCGGCTGCGGCGAACTTCGGCGCCAGTGCCCGGGAGGCGGTGGCTCCCGCCGAGAACAGCGCGATGTCGATGCCGGACGGGTCGGCGGTCTCGGAGTCCTCGACCACGATCTGCTCGCCGCGGAACGGCAGGGTCGTGCCGGCGGACCGGGCGCTCGCGAAGAACCGGACGCGGTCGGCTGGGAACGCGCGCTCCTCGAGGAGGCGGCGCATCACGGCGCCGACCTGGCCGGTGGCGCCCACGACGGCGACGGTGAGGGTGCTCATGCAGTGCTCCTGACGGGTCAGCGGCCGGTGCCGGCGTACACGACGGCCTCGGAGTCGGCGTCGAGACCGAACGCGTTGTGCACGACGCGCATCGCCTCGTTGAGGGTGTCGGCACGGGTGACGACCGAGATGCGGATCTCCGACGTGGAGATCATCTCGATGTTGATCGACGCCTCGTGCAGGGCGCGGAAGAGCGCGGCCGAGACGCCGGCGTTGGTCCGCATGCCGGCGCCGACGAGGGCGAGCTTGCCGATCTGGTCGTCGTACTGGATGCCCTCGTACCCGATGTCGGCCTTCGCCACCTCGAGCGCGGTGAGGACGCCCTGGCCCTGGTCCTTCGGCAGCGTGAACGAGATGTCCGTGCGGCCGGTGACCGCCTCGGACACGTTCTGCACGATCATGTCGATGTTGGCGCCGGCGCGGGCGACGATCGTGAAGATCTCCGCCGCCTTGCCCGGGGTGTCGGGCACCCCGACCACGGTGATCTTGCCCTCGGAGAGGTCTCCGGCGATGCCGGTGATGATCGGTTCTTCCACGGTTTCCCCCTCTGCAGGGTTGTAGACGATGGTTCCCTCGGCGTTGCTGAAGGACGAGCGGACGTGCAGCGTGACGCCGTGCCGACGGGCGTACTCGACGGCGCGGATGTAGAGGACCTTGGCGCCGGAGGCCGCGAGTTCGAGCATCTCCTCGCTCGTGATGCGGTCGACCTTCCTGGCCTTCGGCACGACGCGCGGGTCGGCGGTGAAGATGCCGTCGACGTCGGTGTAGATCTCGCAGATGTCGGCGTCGAGCGCTGCCGCGAGGGCGACGGCCGTCGTGTCCGACCCACCACGACCGAGCGTGGTGATCTCGCCCGTCGTGCGGTTGAAGCCCTGGAAGCCGGCGACGATCGCGACGTGGCCGGCGTCGAGCGCCTCGCGCACGCGCTTCGGGGTGACGTCGACGATCCGGGCCTTGCCGTGCTGGGCGTCGGTGAGCATGCCGGCCTGGCTGCCGGTGTACGAGGAGGCTTCGACCCCGAGGCTCTTGATCGCCATCGCGAGCAGCGCCATCGAGATGCGCTCCCCGGCCGTCAGCAGCATGTCGAGCTCTCGACCGGCGGGGATCGGCGTCACGGAGTGCGCGAGGTCGACGAGTTCGTCAGTCGTGTCGCCCATCGCCGAGACGGCCACGACGACGTCGTTGCCGGCCTTCTTCGTCTGGACGATCCGTTTCGCCACGCGCTTGATGCTCTCGGCGTCCGCGACGGACGATCCACCGAACTTCTGCACGATCAAGGCCACTGGCTGGTACTCCCGGGACGACGGTTCCGCGAGTGTGACGCGGTCTGACAATGGTAGTCGGTGTTTCGCGGATGTTGCGTCCGAGCGGGCGCAGACGCAAGGATCCTGCGCGAGCACTCCGGCCGCGTCGACGCGTCGGCCGCCTCGGCCGCTCGTCAGCCGCCGACCACCCGGCGGCCCTCGAAGGCGCGACCGAGGGTGACCTCGTCCGCGTACTCGAGGTCACCGCCGACGGGCAGGCCCGACGCGAGGCGCGTGGTCCGGATGCCCATCGGCACGAGCAGTCGGCTGAGGTACGTCGCCGTCGCCTCGCCCTCGAGGTTCGGGTCCGTCGCGATGATGACCTCGTCGACGGTGCCGTCGGCCAGGCGCGTCATGAGCTGCTGGATCCGGAGGTCGTCGGGGCCGATGCCGTCGATCGGGCTGATCGCGCCGCCGAGCACGTGGTACAGCCCACGGAACTCGCGCGTGCGTTCGATCGCGGCGACGTCCTTCGCCTCTTCCACCACGCAGATCACCGCAGGCGACCGACGTGGGTCACGGCAGATGCTGCACTGGACGTTCTCGGTCACGTTGCCGCAGATCTCGCAGAAGCGGACCTTCTCCTTGACGTCCGCCAGGAGCTCGGACAGCCGGGTCGGGTCGAACGACTCGGTCTGGAGGATGTGGAACGCGATGCGCTGCGCCGACTTCGGTCCGATGCCGGGGAGGCGACCGAACTCGTCGATGAGGTCCTGCACGATGCCGTCGTACATCAGGCGCCTTCCTCGTGGAGGGAGGTCTCCTCGATGAACTGGGCGTTGAGGATCTCACGGACGACGGCCTCGCCGTAGCGGCCCGCCACTGGCGTCCGACGGACCTGCGGGATCGGTGCTGCCTGCCGCTGCTGCGGCGCCGAGGCCGGGGCCGGGGACGGGGCCGCCCGCGGCTGCGCGACGGGCTGCGATGGCGCCGCGGCGTCCGGGTAGGGCTCGCCGTCCCCGTACGGGTCGTCGTCGAGCGGGTAGTCGTCGACGGGGACGTCGGAGCCCAGAGGCACGGCTCCCGTCGTCGGCGCGGCCTGCGGTGCGCCGGCACCGAGGGACGACGCGGGGCGCAGCTGTGCCGCGAGGGCCGCGTCCGCCGTCGGGTCCGACACCGTCTGCACGGGGGCGACGGGTTCGCCGGTGTCGGTGGTGCCGAACGGCGCCGACCAGGAGGGCTCGGCGTGCTCGGACGCGGCGCCCGCGGTCGGGTCGGTCGAGGGGATCGCAGCGACTGCCCACTGGGTGACGGGAGCGCCGGCCGGTTCCGGTGTCGCGGGTCCTGCCGGCGCGGTCGACGGCTGCTGCGCGGACGTGTCCGGTCCGGCGGGCGCCTCACGGCGAGCGGGCGCGTCCTGCAGGGCATCGTCCGGCTGGGCGGGCGCCTCCGACTGGACGGACGAATCGCGCTGGGCGGTCGCGTCCCGCTGTCGCGAGCCCCCCGGCGTCGCGGCGGGGGCTGGGG
>NZ_JABMCE010000055.1 GCF_013359865.1 Curtobacterium pusillum | reverse complement strand
GCGTCGTCCCGGGCGCGCCGGCAGCACCGTCGGGCCCGGCGGCGACCCCCGGAGCGCCCGCGTGGGGGCAGCCCGCCGGTGCGCAGTCGTTCGCCGGCTCGGGCACCCCGGCCCCGGCTCCGATGTCGCCCCGCGCGAAGAAGGTGCTCGTGCGCTCCCTCATCGCCGGCGGTGCGGTGGTCGTCGTGGTCATCGCCGGTGCCGTGACGACGTCGGTCCTCCGCTCGAACGTCTGGGGTCCGGCCCCGACCGTCCGGTCGTACGTCGATGCGATCGCTCGCGGTGACGCGGCCGCCGCCGAACGGCTCAGCGAGGTCCCGACGGACGCCTCGATGCTCGACTCCACCGTGCTGAAGAGCGCGGCGGACCGACCGAAGGACGTCCGCGTCGGCCGGGTCACGACCAACGGCGACAGCGCACTCGCCACGGTGACCTACACCCAGGGCGGCAAGAACCGCTCCGGGCAGGTCACGCTGCGCCGCACCGGCACCACGTTCCTCGTGAAGGACGAGTGGCGCGTGACCCGGCCGCTCGCCGACACCGTCTCGGTCACGGCCTCCGACGCGCTCGAGGGAGCGCCGGTGACCGTTGGCGGGAAGAAGGTCGGCGAGATCTCGGACGGAGCGTTCCGGTCCCTCGCCTACCCCGGCACCTACGACGTGCGCGTCGGCGGCTCGAAGTACTTCACCGGCGGGACGAAGACGGTGTCGGTCGGCGGCGCGACCTCGTCGTACGTCGACTTCCAGCCGAAGGCGACGAAGCAGCTGACCATCGACGCCGAGGCGTACGTCACCGACCTCATCGAGTCCTGCGCCGCGAAGACCGACGTCGACGCCCTGAGCGGATGCCCGTGGTACGGCCCGTACGACGCGGACGGCCCTGTCGAGTACCAGGTGAAGACGATGCCGAAGCTCACGGTCGACGTGTCCGGATCGGGCACCATCTCGGTCGAGAGCACGGAGGACGGCGTGATCGGGTACGACTACACGTCCTTCTTCGGCGACTCGGGCCACGCCGAGGACGACTTCGACGTGTACGAGTACCTCGAGGTGCAGGACGGGACGCTCGTGTCCGCGTACTGACGCACCGCCCACGACGGCCGGCCTGGGATTCCCGGGCCGGCCGTCTCACTAGGCTCGTGCCCATGGTCTTGACACGGGCGTGGCGGAACGGCAGCGCGGCGGAGCGGGACTTCCCGGTCCACCGGGTCTCCGAACTCGTCGCCGAGGATGACTCGTTCGTCTGGGTGGACTACACCGACCCGCAGCCGTCCGACCTCGAGCACGTCGAGGAGGAACTCGGCATCCACGCCCTCGCCGTCGAGGACGCCGTGGAACGCGGACAGCGCCCGAAACTCGACCGGTACCGCGACAGCCTCTTCCTCGTCGTGTACGACGTCGCCGGGCTCGACGACGCCGGAGACCTCGTCACCCACGAGGTGAAGGCCTTCGTGACGAAGCGCGCGCTCGTCACGATCCACGGCGCTGACGTCGACACGGGCGCGGTCGAACGGCGCCTCGACGCGAGTGCCGACATCGCCGACCACGGGGTCCCCTGGCTCGTGTGGGGTCTGCTCGACGCCGTGACCGACCACGCCACGAGCACGGTGGAGGACATCGAGCGCCGCATCGACGAGCTCGAGGACGACCTGTTCGAGCACGGCACGCCTCGGGAGAAGCAGATCCAGCGCCGCTCCTTCCGCCTCCGCAAGGCGCTCGGCGTGCTCCGTCGGCAGGTCGTCCCCACCCGGGACAGCGTCGCCTCGCTGCTGCACGGCGACGCCGAGACGATCTCCGACGGGATCCGCCCGTACTTCCGCGACGTCGAGGACCACCTCGTGTCGATCGCCGACTCGGTCGACCAGCTCCGCGATGCCGTGTCGAGCGTCCTCGACACGAACCTGAACCTCGCGTCGAACCGGCAGAACACGGTGATGAAGAAGGTCACGAGCTGGGCGGCGATCATCGCGATCCCGACCGCGATCACGGGGTTCTTCGGGCAGAACCTCAAGTTCCCGGGCGAGGGGCAGTGGAGCGGGCTGTACACGTCGCTCGTCCTCATCGTGGCGTCGTCGTTCGCCCTCTACGGCGTCTTCAAGAAGAAGGACTGGCTCTAAGCGCCCAACACGAGCACCCCGGCCACCACGGTGAGCGGTGCGACCACGCACCCGAGCGCCATGTACCGTCCCCACGACAGCTGCACGCCCTCGGACGACAGTCGCGCGTGCCAGAGCAGCGTCGCGAGCGAGGCCCACGGCGTGACGAGGCATCCGGCGTTCACCCCGACCAGGAGCGCCGCGGAGCGCAGGGCCTCGTGCCCCGCGGCCGGCTCGAGCACCAGGTAGGCGGGCAGGTTGTCGATCGCGTTCGCCGCCGCGGCGCCCGCACCGCCGAGCACCAGGAGCGACCCGGCATCGGTCCCGCCGGTCAGTGCCCGGACGAGCGGTTCGGTGACCCCCGTTGTGTGCAGCGTCTCCACGACGACGAACAACCCGGCGGCGAAGACGAGCGTCGACCACGGCACGCGGGCCGGCCGGAGTTCCGCCGGTGCCCGGAACGCCGCCACGACGACGAGCACCGCGGCCGCGGCGAGCGCGGCGACCCACACGGCGACGCCGGCGGTCAGCGCGATCACCAGCGCGACGAGCACCGCCGACGCCGACCAGAAGAAGACCGGGTCGGTCATCCGTCGCACGGAGACCGGCGTGTAGCGGCCGAACAGCCGTCCTCGGAACACGACGAGGAGCACCGTGCACGGGATCACGACCCCAGCGAGGGCTGCCCACACCATGAGGCCGGCGAATGGGATCGGCCCGTCGAGTCCCATGCGGTCGACGGCGAGCAGGTTCGTGAGGTTGGACACCGGGAGCAGCAACGACGCGGTGTTCGCGAGCCAGACCGTCGTGAGGGCGAACGGCATCGGCGGCAGTCCCACCCGCCGGGCGAGTGTGATGACGATGGGTGTGAGCAGCACCGCGGTCGTGTCGATCGACAGGAACACCGTGCAGAGCACCGCGAGGGCGACGACGGCGGCCCAGAGGCCGGCCGTGCGACCGCGACCGACGAGCGCGGCGAGGTCGGCGAGACGGTCGAACACTCCGGCGTCCGCGGCGAGTTCGGCGACGACGGTGAGCCCGAGCACGAAGGCCAGCACCGGGACGACCCGGTCCGCGAGCACGGCGAGGTCGGACAGGGGCAGCAGGCCGAGGGCGACGCACACGGCGCCGATCACGAGCAGGGCTCCCCCGATGACGGCCTGACGCACGCGTTCCTCCTCGAGTGCGCCGGGAGGGCGACCGGCGGCGCTCCAATGTACCCACCGGTAGCGTTGACGCGACTACCGACAGGAGGAACCCGTGCGCAAGTTCTTGTTCAGCGGAGCGGTGTGGAGCTCGATCATCAGCGGCTACAGCGTCGTGCAGACCACCCGGCAGGGCCCGCGCGACTGGCGCCTGGCCCTGACGTGGGTCGCGTGGCTCGCCACCACGATCGTGGCCGTCGGCACGGTCGTCGAGGACGACCGCGCCGTGAAGGCGAAGCAGCCGTAGGTCGCGACCGCGACCAGCAGACGGACTGGAGGCACGTGGCGGGTTCGTCACGTGCCTCCAGTCCGTCCTGGGCCGGGTTCAGCGCTCCGACGGCGGGATGTCGGACGTCTGGATCGGTCCGGTGAAGAGGGCCGCCCGGTCGTCCTGGTCGGGCGTGAACAGCGCCGAGGACGACGCTGTCGACGCCGTGCGCCGCTTCGGCCCGGCCACCTCGTCGACCATGAGCACGCGCTGCACCGGTTGCGCGTCCGGGTGGGTTCGCTGGATCCAGGCGACGAGTTCCTCGCGGACGTAGCAGCGCAGGTCGAAGAGCGAGGGCGCGTCGTGGGCGGTGACGAGCACGCGGACGTGCACGAACCCCTGCACCGCATCGGTCACCTGGAGCACCTGGACGCGGCGGTCCCAGAGATCGGTGTGGTCGAGGATCCGCTCGAGTTCGACGCGCATCTCCCCCGGACGCACCCGCCAGTCCAGGTCGAACTCGACGGCGCCGAGCAGTTCGCTGTTCGTCCGTGTCCAGTTCTCGAACGGGGTCGACGTGAAGTACGTCGACGGGAGCACGAAGCGCCGGTCGTCCCACAGGTGCACGACCACGTACGTGAGGGTGATCTCCTCGATGCGCCCCCACTGCTGTTCGACCACGACGACGTCGTCGACCCGGATGGAGCCCGAGAACGCGAGCTGCATGCCGGCGAAGACGTTGCCGAGCGTGGACTGCGCCGCGAGGCCCGCGATGACCGAGATGAGCCCGGCCGAGGCGAGGACGCTGGCTCCCGCTGCCTCGACGCCGGGGAAGGTGAGCAGGATCGCGCCGAGGCCGATGATGACGAGCACGGCGACCGTGAGCCGGCGGAGCACGACCACCTGCGTCCGGATACGCCGGGCGACCCGGTTGTCGGGGACGTCGACGCGGTAGCGGTGCAGACCGAGGCCCTCGAGGAAGACCGAGATCTCGCAGGCCAGCCAGGTGCCGACCCCGATCGTCGCGATGAGGAAGGTGTGGGAGACCTCGTCGCGCCACGGGTACGCGTCGGGTCGGTCCGGGATGCTCGTCGCGAAGGCCGCCCAGAGCAGGGCGATGAGCAGCATCGTGCGGGTGGGGTGCTTGGTGCGGCGGGACAGCAGGGACGCCCATCGCTCGCGTCTGGCGAGGGCGCGGAACACGAGGTGCAGGACGAGGGCAGCGGCGGCGGTGACGAGCAGCGCGAAGCCGATCGCGACGAGGAGCCGGAGGAGGATGTCCATCCCTCCATCGAAGCAACGGGCGACGGACGTCGTTCAGGAACCGGCCGCGGACGCGACGGAGGCGCGGTGCCGGACCGGCACCGCGCCTCCTGGCCAGGAGAGCCGCTACTTCGAGGACGTGAGCGAGTCCACGAAGTCCTTGTGCTCGGATGCCCACTTCTTCGTGATCGCCGGGTACTCGCTCGTCTTCGCGCCGCTGTTCACGAGGGCGTTCTCGAGCGAGTACAGCGTGTCGCTGTCCATCGAGAAGTGCTTCATCCACTTCGACGCCGTCGGGAAGTCGTCCTCGATGGACTTCTTCGCGATGGTGTGGATCTCCTCGTTCTTGCCGAGCGCGCCCTTCGGGTCCTTGAGGTCCTTGATCGGGAACGCGTCGTACGCCCAGTGCGGGCGCCACAGCGTCACGACGACGTCCTCCTTCTTCGCGATCGAGGCCTTGAGGTCGGCGAGCATCGCCGGCGTGGAGCTCGTGATGAAGTCCATGCCGTCGAGGCCGTACTGCGGGATGACGTCGTCGGACACCACCTTCGTCTCACCCGCGGCGGGCTCGATGCCGATGATCTTGTTCCCGAACTCGGACGCGTGCGCCTTCAGCTCGTCGATCGAGTCGATGTCGGAGTACTCCGGCACGGCGAGTTCGAGCGACGCCTGGTCGTTCCAGGAGCCGAGGTCGGTCAGCTGCTTGCCGTAGGTGTCCATGTACTGCTTGTGCGTGTTCGGCAGCCAGGTGTCGAACACCACGTCGTAGTCGCCGGAGGCGAGGCCCGAGTACGCCGGTGCCACGTCGGAGTTCGTGAGCTGGACGTCGTAGCCCTTCTGCTCGAGCACGTACTTCCAGAGGTAGCTGGCGGCGGTGTCCTCGTCCCAGCCGTTGAAGACGACGACGTGCATCGACTTCTGGTCGCCGTTGTCGAGCGTGCCGCTCGCCCCGTAGTAGCCGGGCGGCATGCAGGCGGAGAGCCCGACGGCGGTGGCGGCGGCGAGGGCGAGTGCCGCGACGGCGCGCTTGGTGCGGTTCGTGCGGGTGGTTCGCGGGGTGCGCTTCATGGGGTGGTCCTTCCTCACGCGTCGACGGTCTGGCGGTCGGCCGGGGTCGTGCCCGGCACCTCCGCCGTGGCGGCGGTCTGGGCGGTCACGGCGTTCGGCGTCGCGGTCACGGTCGGCTTCCGCTTCCGTCCGAAGAGCCGGGAGGCGCGACCCGAGTCCCCGCCGAGCGCTGCGGTCAGGCGGTCCAGCAGGATCGCGAGGACCACGACGGACAGGCCGGCCTCGGCGCCCAGGCCGACGTCGATGCGGTTCAGGGAGGCGACGATCTGCTCGCCGAGGCCGCCGGCGCCGACCATGCCGGCGATGACGACCATCGAGAGGGACAGCATGATGACCTGGTTGACACCGGCCATGATGCTGGCCTTCGCGAGCGGCAGCTGGATCTGGCGCAGGATGCGCCACGGGCTGGAGCCGAACGCGGCACCGGCCTCGACGACCTCGCCGGGGACCCCGCGGATGCCGAGCTCGGTGAGGCGGACGCCCGGGGCCATCGCGAACACGATCGTCGCGACGATGCCGGGGACGACACCGACCCGGAAGAGCAGCAGCGCCGGGATCAGGTAGACGAAGGCCGGCGTGGTCTGCATGAAGTCGAGCACCGGGCGGATGATGCGGCTCGCGGCGTCGGAGCGCGCGGCCCAGATGCCCAGCGGGATGCTGAACACGACGGCGAGACCGGCGGCGACGACGACGAGCGCGAGCGTGTCCATCGCGTTCGTCCACTGGCCGACGCTCACGATGAAGAGCAGGCCGACGGCGGCACCGAGAGCGAGCTTCCAGCCCTTCGCGACGAACGCCAGGACGACGAGGATCGCGACGATCACCCCGAACGGCGGGGTGGACAGGAAGTACTCCATCCACGCGTCCATCCACGTGAAGACGTAGCGCACGACGTCGAAGAAGCCCGAGAGGTAGGTGGTGATCCAGTCGACGATGGCGGCGACCCAGGTGCCGAGGGGCAGGTGGAAGTCGCCGAAGGAGTTGGTGCCGGGGGTGATCATGCGAGGTCTCCTTCGGTGGTGGTCGTGCCGGCGTCGCCGACGGCGGGGTCGGTCTGGATCGGCGTCTCACCCGTCGCGGCGAGGGTGGAGTCCATGTCGGAGTCGCTGATGCGGGTCACCGGCTCGAGGACCGGGATCGGCATGGTGGAGGTCGGCACGTTGCCGAGCGCGGCCAGCAGGGTGACGCGCGGGACGACGCCGAGCAGGCGCTCCTCGTCGTCGACGACCGCGATGGGCAGCGGCGACTCGACCGCGAGCTCGAACAGGTCGGTGAGCGCCGTGTCCGGGGCGACCCGGGCGTACTCGGTGTTCACGATGGCGTCGAGGTTCGTGTCGCCGGCCTTGACCTGGCGCATGACGTGGCGATCGCGCACCCAGCCCTCGAGCTTCCGGCCGCGGCCGGTCACGAAGACGGCTGCGGTCTGCAGGTCGCGCATGGTGCGCAGCGCGCCGCGCGGCCCGACGGTGAGCGGGACGGCCGCACGGGCGGGCTCCATCACGCTCGACGCGGTGAGGACGCGAGCACGGTCGACGTCCTGCACGAACTGGGCGACGTAGTCGTTCGCGGGATCCGTGAGGATGTCCTCGGGCGACCCGATCTGCACGATCCGGCCGTCGCGCATCACGGCGATGCGGTCCCCGAGGAACATCGCCTCGTTGAGGTCGTGCGTGATGAACACGATCGTCTTGCCGAGCCGCTGCTGCAGGTCGACGAGCTGTTCCTGCATCTCGCGGCGGATGAGCGGGTCGAGGGCGCTGAACGCCTCGTCCATGAGCAGGACGTCGGTCTCGGCGGCGAGGGCGCGGGCGATCCCGACGCGCTGCTGCATGCCGCCGGAGAGCTCGTCCGGCTTGGCGTCCGCCCAGACGTCGAGCCCGACGAGGCCGATGACCTCGCGGGCCTTGGCGAGCCGCGTCGTCTTGTCGACGCCGTTCACCTCGAGGCCGAACGCGACGTTCTCGAGCACGGTGCGGTGCGGCAGCAGGGCGAAGTGCTGGAAGACCATCGACACGCTCGTGCGGCGGATCTCGCGGACCTCCTTCGGGGTGGCCTTCGTCACGGTGCGACCACCGATCTCGACGGTGCCCGCGGTCGGCTCGAGCAGGCCGTTCAGCATCCGGATGAGCGTCGACTTGCCGGAGCCGGAGAGCCCCATCACGACGAAGATCTCGCCGGGACGCACGTCGAAGGACGCGTCGATGACGGCTGCCGAACCGAGGTCGCGGACCTCGTCACGCGTCGCGCCGGCGGCCAGACGGCGGACCGCCTCGCCGGGACGTCGGCCGAACACCTTGTAGGCGCCGCGCACGCTCACGGCATGGGCGACTGTGGGGTCGTCCGGCGTGGTGGCACGCCGGTCCTGGGGTGGTGCGATGGTCAACGGTGCTCCTCGCGGGACCGCGGCGCTCCGGGCGCACGGCGGTCTCGGTGTGGTTGCGGACGGGTCGTCCGGCACCCTGCGTTCGGCGGCACCGCATCGAGCCCGCGCAACTGGCGCAGGGCGAGCGATCACGCACGCGGGGGTCGTACTCGGGACGACCCCGGTCCGGCCGACCGTACGGCCCCCGCCGCACTGCTGCGGTGGACGCGTCCTGATCGTCGGTGCCCCCTGAGGGGACGTTCAACGCTATCGGCCGTTGTCCCCCAGCGCGAATCGGGGTCCGCCGGAATTCCGGCACCGCTGTACCCCGGACGCGGCGTGTCGCCCATTCCCATGGGGATTGCGATCGTAACCGTCTCGTTACGGTTCGGGGGGCCCGCGCGTTCGTGTTCCGCCCACGTTCCCGGGCACATGTAGCGTGTCGCGCATGACAGCGCAGAACGACACCGGGGTGGACCGCGCGCCCGCGAACGACTTCTCGCACGAGCAGGAGGGCTACCAGCACGGTCTGAAGCCCCGGCAACTGCAGATGATCGCGATCGGCGGCGCGATCGGTACGGGCCTCTTCCTCGGCGCCGGTGGACGACTCCACAGTGCGGGACCGGCCCTGGCGGTCGTCTACCTGGTCGCGGGCGTCTTCGCGTTCTTCATCCTCCGCGCCCTCGGCGAGCTCGTACTGCACCGCCCCTCCTCGGGATCGTTCATCTCGTACGCGCGTGAGTTCTTCGGCGAGAAGTTCGCGTACGCCGCGGGCTGGATGTACTTCCTCAACTGGGCGATGACGTCGATCGTCGACACCACGGCGGTCGCGCTCTACCTGCACTACTGGGCGGGCCCGCGCGCCGTGCCGCAGTGGGCGCTCGCGCTCGCGGCACTGCTCGTCGTGCTCGCGGCGAACCTCGTGGCCGTGAAGGTGTTCGGCGAGCTCGAGTTCTGGTTCGCCATCATCAAGGTCGCCGCGCTCGTGGCGTTCCTCGTCGTCGCCCTGATCTGGCTCGTGTTCGCGTTCCCCGTCGAGGCCGGCGGCGAGGCCGTCCGCACCGGGTTCGGCATCTGGGCCGACCACGGCGGACTCTTCCCGACCGGGCTGCTGCCCGCCGTGCTCGTCGTGCAGGGCGTCGTGTTCGCCTACGCCGCGATCGAGCTGGTCGGCACCGCCTCGGGCGAGACGCAGAACACCGAGAAGGTCATCCCGCGCGCCATCAACTCGGTGGTCCTCCGCATCGCGGTCTTCTACGTCGGTTCGGTCGTCCTGCTGTCGCTGCTGCTCCCCTACACGTCCTACAAGGACGGCGTCAGCCCCTTCGTGACCTTCTTCTCGTCGATCGGCAACCCGCAGGTCGGTCAGGTCGTCGGCTCGATCATGAACTTCGTCGTGCTCACCGCCGCCCTGTCGTCGCTCAACGCCGGTCTCTACTCGACGGGCCGCGCCCTGCACTCGATGGGGATGAACGGCTCCGCGCCGAAGTGGACGACGAAGATGTCGAAGGGCGGCGTGCCGTTCGCCGGCATCCTGCTCACGTCGGCGTTCACGCTCGTCGGCGTCATCCTCAACCTCTTCGTGCCCGAGCAGGCGTTCGAGATCGCGCTGAACATCGCGAGCCTGGGCATCATCACCGCCTGGGGCACGATCATCCTCTGCCAGATGAAGCTCCGGTCGTGGGCGAAGCAGGGCCTCGCGAAGGAGCCGACGTTCAAGCTGCCCGGCGCGCCGTACACGTCGTGGCTGACGCTCGTGTTCCTCGCGACCGTCATCGTGCTCATGGCGATCGACTACCCGATCGGGACCTACACGATCGCGTCGCTCATCATCGTGATCCCGCTGCTGATCCTCGGCTGGTTCCTGCAGCGGGATCGGATCCTCCGCATCGCCGCACTCCGGTCCGGTGTCACCGGCCCGTACCCGGTGACCGGACGCGACCCGGCCAACCAGATCCGTCGGGCACGCGACGCGGACGGCGACGAGCGGCTGTGACCCACGTGGGCGCCCCGCGCCCGGTCCTGTCCGAATAGCGTCACGGCGCCCCGTGCGCGTGCGGGAGGGGCCGACACCCGTCGGTACGATCGGCAGGTGCCGGCCCCTTTCGTCTCCCCCACGCTCGACCTGCAGCTGATCTGGCGCGGTACCTTCGGCCGCGTGCGGGTCTACGAGGACCGGGTGGTCGCGGAGACGAGCTTCGAACGTGATGCGTTGACCGAGGTGCCGATGCACGCGGTGCACGGGTGGCGGATCGAACCGTGCGACTTCGACGCCGTGTGCGTCGAGTTCGTCACCGCGGACGAGACCTACCGGGTGCTGCTCGACACCTCGGACGAGCGGGTCGCCGGGCTGGCCCTCCGCCGGGTCCTCGGTGCGCCGCTCCCGTCGCAGTCCTGACCCGACCGGGCGCCCCCCCGGCTGTCGACACGCGACGTGAACGACCCCGAGCGGACCGACCGCCTGCTCGACACGCGGTCGGCCGGGTTCAGCCGGCCGGCGCGAACTGCGTGACGCGGAACGTCGCGCCCTGCGGGTCCTCGAGCTCCGCCGCCCGGGTCCAGTAGCCCTCCCAGGTGCCGAGCACCCGGCCGCCGAGCCGGTCGGCCAGCGCCGCCGCTTCGTCCCGGTCGGCCACGCTGAACGAGACGTGCCAGTCGTCCGGACCGGCGTCGAGTCGCGCGAGCGCGCCGATGACGTCGGCGAACCCCTCGGGAGCACCGACCTGACGCTCGCGGATGTCCGGGTCCGAGGTCGCTGCGAGGTGGTCGCCGTAGCCGGGCAGCCGGACCATCGCACTCGGCCCCTCGTGCATGTCCGACACCTCCCACCCGAACAGCCGCTCGTAGAACGAGAACGCCCGCTCCGGCTCGGTCGAGCGGAGGTCGCTGAAGACCCAGCCGCCGGGAGCGTTGATGTGCTGCGCGCCGAGTCGGGCCCGAGCCTGCCAGAGCCCGAACACGGCACCCCGGGGATCGACGCAGTCGACGCTGCGCCCGGCGGCTCCCCCGGGCCCGGCGTCTTCGGGCGTACCGGCGGTCCCGCCGAGTTCGACGACCCGCGCGGCCACGGTGTCGGCATCGTCGACGGCGAGGTACGTCGTCCACGATGCCGGACCGTCGCTCGACGCGATGGCACCGACCTCGCGGCCGCCGATGCTCGCGATGCGGTACGAGCCGGGCGCGCCGGGCGGCAACCGCTCCTCGAAGTCCCATCCGAACAGCCCGCCGTAGAACGCCTGGGCGGCGTCCGGGTCGGGCTGACGGGCGTCGATCCAGCTCGGGACGCCCTGCGGGTAGGTGCGCGTGGTCTGGTCGGTCATGGTGCCTCCCGGTTCCACCGGCTTCCCGCCGGATGGCCCAGGTCTACCGCTCGCCACCGACGCGGGCACGGTCGGCAGGAGGTCAGTCGTCGTGGTCGACCCGGTCCGTGACGACCTCGCCCGACCCGGCGTCGATGCGCACGCTGTGCTTCGTGCCGGAGGAGTCCCGCACGTCGCCCTCCCACACGACCTTCCCGAGGTGGTCGTCGAGCCCGAGCTCGGTGATGGTGCCCGCGTGCAGGTCCTCGAACCTGCGCGCGGCGTCGCTGACGCCGAGGTCGGCGGCGGCGAGGAAGCGCTCGTTCTCGGCGCGGTCGTCGGCGTCCGAGGTCTTCGCGCGCGGCGAGCCGGACACCGCGGTACCGGCCGCGTTCGTGTGCACCTCGTGCTCGGAACCGTCGTCCGTGACCACGAGGACCTCGTAGGCCGAGCCGTTCTGCTCCTGCTCGACGGAGATCACCGTGCCGGAGCCCACGGCCTTCCGAGCCGTGTCGACCGCGGCGCGCAGGGCGTCGTTCGAGGAGTTCGAGGAGGCCGAGGTGGCCGTGGCGGTCCCGGACGGGGAGCCGGCCGAGGACGAACCGGACGAGCCGGAGGACGCCGACTGCCCTGACTGCCCGGACTGCCCGGTGGAGCAGCCGACGAGGGCGAGCGAGGCCACGAGCGGCAGGGCGGCGAGGCCGGCGACGCGGACGGCGCGGGCGGAGTCGTTGCGGAGTGTGTTCATGCCGCCAGACTGCCGACGGGGTGCTGAAGCAGGCCTGAAGCGACCTGATCAGCCGCCGAGTGCGAGGCGCACGACGAAGCGGGCACCGCCGAGCGGCGACTCCGTGACCGCCACCTCGCCGCCGTGCGCCCGGACCGCGTCGCGCACGATGGCGAGGCCGAGCCCGGCCCCGCCGGCGTCCCGGCTGCGGGCCTCGTCGAGCCGCACGAACCGTTCGAACACCCGGTCGCGCTCCCCCGGCGGGACCCCGGGACCGTCGTCGTCCACGGTCAGGACCGCGCGCCCGCCGTCGTCGGCGAGCGCCACGACCACCCGCGTCTCGGCGTGGCGCACGGCGTTGTCGACGAGGTTGCGGACCACCCCGGCGAGCACGCGCTCGTTCCCGAGGACCCGGGCCGGTCCGATGCCGGACCCGTCGACCTCCACGACGCCGCCCGGCGCGGAGCGTGCCCGCACCCGCGCCCGCGCCACGGCGTCGAAGGCCAGGTCGTCGAGGTCCACCGGCCGCCGCCGGCCGGTCCCGCCCTCGTCGAGACGCGAGAGTTCGAGGAGCGCGGCGACGAGGTCCTGCAGCCGGAGCGCCTCGGACCGCACCACGTCGGCGAGCTCGGCGACCTCGGTGCGCTCGGGGTGCGCGGCGGCCACTTCGGCGTGCTGCCGGATGGTGGCGATCGGCGAGCGCAGTTCGTGGGACGCGTCGGACACGAACCGTCGCTGCCCCTCGGCGGCGCGGTCGAGCCGGTCGAGCATGGCGTTCATCGTGCCGGCGAGCCGGGCGATCTCGTCGCCCGAGTCCGGCACCTCGACGCGGGCGTCCGGCCGGGCCGCGCGGATCCCCTCGACCTCGTTCCGCATCCGTTCGACGGGCCGGAGCGACCGCCCGGTGACGCCCCAGGTCACGAGTCCCATCACGAGCACGAGCGCCGGCACCCCGACGGCGAGCAGCACCACGGCGGCCCCGACGGCGGCGTCGGTCTGTTCGAGCGAGACGCCGTAGACGAGGGTGGCGTCACCGCCGCCCGGCAGGTCCACGTCGTCGGCGACGAGCAGCCACCGTTCCCCGTCGTGCGACCAGCGCGACTCGTCGGCGGTGGGGAGCGCCGGTGGATCCGCGTCGTCGCCGTGCGCGATGACCGAGCCGTCGTCGTCGACGACCTGCACGAGGACGTCCTCGTAGCCGCGCACCGCGCCCGCGCCGTCCGCCTCCACCCGAGCAGCGGCCTGGTCGAGCCCCGACTCCGCCGAGGTCCGCACCCCGTCGAGCAGCACGAGCCGCAGCACGACGACGAACGCCGCAGCGCCGACGAGCAGCGCCGCGAGCACGACGACGACCGCCCCGAGCGTCGTCCGCGCCCGGAGTGACCGGAAGCGCCGCCGTCCCACCGCCGGCCGGCGCAGTCCCGTGGGCCGACCCCCGGACCGCTCAGCCACCCTCGGCCGCCAGCCGGTACCCGGCGCCGCGCACGGTCTCGATCGCCGCGCGCCCGAACGGCCGGTCGACCTTCCGGCGCAGGTGCCCGACGTAGACCTCCACGATGTTCGGGTCACCGTCGAAGTCGACGTCCCACACGTTCTCGATGACGTCGCGCTTCGAGCAGACCTCGCCTGCGCGGCGGGCCAGGAACTCGAGCACCGCGAACTCACGGCTGGTCAGGTCGATCGGCGTGGCGGCGCGGGACACCGTGCGGGACGCCGGGTCGACCACGAGGTCCCCGACGGTCAGGACGGCCGGTCGTTCCCGGGCACCCCGGCGGACCAGGGCGCGCAGGCGGGCGACGAGGACGGGGTGTGAGAACGGCTTCGTCACGTAGTCGTCGGCACCGGCGTCGAGCGCCTCGACCTGGTCCCACTCGCCGTCCTTCGCGGTGAGCATGAGCACGGGCGTCCAGTCGCCGTCGGCGCGGAGCTGCGCGCAGACGGCCCACCCGCTGAGGCCCGGCATCATGAGGTCGAGCACGATCGCGTCGTACGTGAACTCGCGGGCGTGCCACAGACCGTCGACGCCGTCGTGGGCCACGTCGACCGCCCACCCCTCGGCTTCGAGACCGCGGCGCACGCCGTCGGCGAGCCGCGCCTCGTCGTCGACCACCAGCACCCGCATCCCACGATCCTGCCGTGCCCCGCTGAAGCACGCCTGAAGCGCCCTGGACGCGACCAGCGGCCGGTCGGGAGGCGCAGTGCGAGCCCGCCCCGCGCCTCCAGACCGTCAGCCGGTCGCGTCCAGGGCCGCGACGATCGCGACCGCGCTGCGCACCAGGAGCCCCGTGAGCGCGTCCGCGTCGTCGTCGTGCGTCTGGACCTCGTCGAGCATCTCCTCGACGAACGCGACCCAGGAGCGCAGGGCGCTCCGGAGCAGCGGACGGTCCTCGTGCCCGAGCTCGAGGAACACGGCGATCGCGCGGCGGGCGTTCTCGTCGCGCGCCTCGTCGATGAGCGCACGCACGTCGACGTCCCCGGCGGAGGCGCCGCGGACGAGGGCGTGGAACGTGCCGCGGTGCTCGGCCACGAAGGCGACGAACTGGCGGAGGGTGTCCTCCAGCCGCGCGAGGGGTTCGAGCTCGGCGCGCGGCTCGGTCGCGTGCAGCATCGCGTCTCGGGCGGTGCGGACGATGGCCTCGTGGAGGCCCTGCTTCGTGCCGAAGTAGTGGAAGAGCAGCCCGCGGGAGACCCCGGCGGCCGCGGCGAGCCGGTCGATCGTGATGTCCTCGAGCGGCTCGTCCACCAGGGTCGCGACGCCGAGGGCGACGAGCTGCGCACGGCGTTCCTCGGAGCTGAGGCGGGAGCGGTGGCGGTCGTCGGGCACGTCTCGAGCCTACCGACGGGTGGTTCCCGTCCCCCGAACGGGTCACTTCACTGTTGACCAGCAGTCAACAAGGGGTCTAGCGTGGTCCGCGGTCGGGACAGAGGGGTCGCGACACGAGGAGGAACGATGCAGTTCACCAGGCTCACCCGGTCGCACGCCGGCCGGATCACACTCGTCGCCGTACCCGTCGGCGTCCTCACCGCGATCGCGTTCGGCGGAGTCGCGCAGGGCGCAGTCCCCGTCTCGTTCTCGATCTCCGGCCAGCAGTTCCAGATCAGCGCGGACGAGCTCGACGGCCAGCAGTTCTCGCAGTACGCCGGCGTCGCGAAGGACACCGCCGGCAACGACCGCCAGGTCGCGATCGCGAACATCGGGTCGGCGACGCTCGCGAACCTCTGCCAGTCGGTCTCCACCGACACCCCGATGGGCAAGGTCGGCGTGATGATCACGGCCGGCGGCGGGAAGACCCCCGCGTCGGCGAAGGACCTGCAGATCGGCATGACCGACCTCAAGGGCGACGCCGAGTTCCACGACATCCGGATCGGCGTCGACGCGTCGACGGTCAACGGCGACCAGAAGGGCAGCGCCGGGGACTTCGCCCAGGACGCCGACTCGCTCACCATCCACGGCGTCCAGCAGACCGCGTGGTCCACGACCGCCGGAACCTTCACGCTGACGGGCATGCACCTGCAGCTCACGGACGGCACGAAGAGCTGCTTCTGATGAGCGCCCACGCCGTCGCACCGACCTCGCCCTGGGCGCGGTTCCGGACCTGGGCGCGTGCGCGACCGTTCGTCGGCGGCCTGCTCGTGGTGCTCGGCGGGATCGAGCTGTTCTGTTCTGGGCAGCTCGACCTCGGGAACATCCGCATCCAGTTCGGCGTCGAGGGCCTCCAGGCCACGGTGATCCCGCTCGCGCTCGTCGTGCTCGGGATCCTGGCGGTCTGCTCCCCCGCGCAGCGCCTGTTCTACGGCATCGTGGCGCTCGCCCTCGCGGTGTACTCGCTCATCGGCGTCAACCTCGGCGGGTTCGTCCTCGGGATGCTCCTGTCCACCGTCGGGGGCGTCCTGGTCGTCGCGTGGATGGGGCCGCGGTCGACCGGCACCGCCGAGACCGACCGGGACCGCGATCGCGAGGAGGAGACCGAGTGACGCGGCACCGCCGCACCGCACTCGGCGCGAGCGCGGTGCTCGTGGTCGCCGCTGCGCTGTCCGTCACGGGCGGCACCAGCGCGTCGGCCGCGGGGTTCTGCATCCCCCTGCTCATGGACTGCTCGGCGCCGTCGTCGACCCCGTCTCCGACACCGTCGGACACCACCACTCCGTCGCCGGCTCCGGGGCACCCCGGCGCATCAGCGCCGTCCGCCCCCTCCGGGACGGACACCACAGCCCCGTCGTCGCCGGGTTCCGGGACGGATTCGGGTTCCGGCCCGGCGTCCGGCGGCGACGGCACCAGCGCCGATGCCTCCCCCTCCGGGACGGACGCGCCCGACGCGGCGTGGGGAGCGGCGACCCCGGACGACACGACGGTGTTCACCCAGCCGTCCGCGCAGCTGAGCAGCTCCTCGATCGAGATCGGCGGCCTGTCCGGACTCGCACTCGTGCGGGTGCCGCTCGCCGACGGGTCCGAGATCACCGTCATCCGGCTCAGCGCGGACCGGGTGGCCATGGACGACTTCACGCTCGACGTCCGCGGGGAGTCGAACGGGACCTCGGCGGTGACGACCGACTCCCGGATGGAGCTCCGCGGGCACGTCCAGGTGTACCTGAACTCGGCCACCGCCGAACTGCCGGGAGGCAAGCACCTCACCCTCGGGGCGGACACGCCACCGCCGGGGGGCGAGCTGCCGACCACGTGGGCGCGGGTCGACCTCGGCCTCGTGGGCGTCACGGCCGACGGGATCACGCACACCGGGTCCGACCTGCGGGTGCGGCCGGGCGCCTGACCGGCGGGATCGCGACCCGCTCAGACCAGCAGGAGGATCCCCGCCACGACCGCGGCGACCGCGATCGCCAGCGCGATGAGCAGCAGCACGAGGTGCACCGTGTAGAACGTGGTCGGCTTGCCGGCCGCGTCCCGCGCCCGGGAGTCCTTCGCCACGCGCTGGAAGAAGCGCGGCCAGGCGACGACGTTGAAGACGGCACCGATGAACAGGACGACAGCTGCGAAGACGGTCACCCGACGATCCTAGACAACGCCCGTCCCGGGCCGGTGATGCTCGGCCGCCCCCAACGCGGCCGAGTCCCACCCGGCGGCCACAGGATCTGTAGCAACTGCTACAAACCCTACACGGCACGGGCGACGGCGTCGAGCGGTGACCGCGGCCACCGCGACGAACCCGCCCGTCGCGCCCGCTACGCAGCGTCGAGGGCGGCTTCGGCGTCGACCAGCGCCTGGCGCTCGGCCTCGCTCAGTGCCGCGCGAGCACGACGGGCACCGTCGTTGATCTCGACGATGAGCCGACTGAGGCGCGTGGCCGGGTCGCCGGAGTCCGGGTACCCGTTGTCGACGCCGATGCGGCGGTGCAGGGGCTCGAGTCGGCGGAGTGCGACCTCGACCCGGTGCGAACGTCGACGTCGGGAGACCTGGTGCCCGATCACGAGCAGGAGCATCCCCGAGGAGACGCAGATGACCGCTCCCGGGGTCGTCACGTCGTACGGGAGCGTCAGCGCGTTCGTCAGGCCGAGTTCCCCGAACACGTGCGCGAGGTCCATCACCACGACGACCACCATGCGGACGACCCCGAGCGCTCCGCCGAGCACGAGCACCCACAGGCCGACGAGGTCCGTCGTGGTCCGCGCCTCCCCCAGGTGCAGGGTGCAGAGCAGCCCCGTCGCCCCGAGGGCCACCCCGAGGTACACCGTCTGCGCGATCGAGTACACCGTGGCCGCCGGGTGGTGCCCGGCGTCGAGCATGAAGGTCGTCGTGGTCGCTGGCTTGTCGAGCACGGCGAAGGCCACGACCACGACCACCACCACGACGGCGCACGTCACCACGATGGCGTTCCGGAGCCACGGCCGGGCAGCGCCGACGGCCTTCGCCACACCCCACAGCAGCGTGCTGGTCCCCGCGACCATGAGGCAGTCGCTGACCACGGTGACGACGTTGAACCCGCCGAACAGCGGGTCGAGCCACAGGTACAGGGGGTCGACGTTCGTGATGATCGTCGCCGCGAAGAGCAGGAACGTCACCGCCAGCGTCCGGTCCTGGCCGCGCTGGAGCACGAACAGGGTCACCGTGCCGGCGAGGAGGAGCAGCGCTTGGACGAGGGAGACGATCACCCGAACACCCCGCGGAACGCACTCGGACGATCGCGGTTGTCGCGGATGAGCCCGGCGAGCCGGTCGGCGAAGACCTCCGCCTCGTGCTCGTACTCGTTCGAGAACAGTCCGCGGGCGAGGGCCCGCTCGACCTTGTAGTCCGGCAGGTCCGGGATGACGTCGCGGATGTACGCCGCCTGCAGTGCGTGGTCCTGGTGCCCGTGCAGGATGTGGCCGAGCTCGTGGCCGATCACGAACGACCGGAAGGTCCGCGACGCGGTCGGCGAGATCATCACGAGGTGCTGGCGCTCGAGCGTCGCCACGAAGCCGCACACCGGCTCGGCAGCGAGGAACGCTTCTTCCCGGACGACGATCGACTTGCCGACGACCGTGGCCGCGGCCGACACCGCCTGGTCCACGTCCGACCAGCCCTCGGCAGCCCCGCGGGCCCAGAACGCCTCGACGAAGGAGCCGGTCATGCGACGCTCCCCCGCTCGGACTCCTCCTCGAGCACCTCCGCGATGCGACGGAGCGCCTCGGGCGAGAGCTCGCCGGGGAACGTCCGGGCCGCGAACCCGCTCACGCGCGCCGACCGGAGGGACCGGACGAGGGCCAGCTGGGCGCCGATGCGCTCGGGTACGTCGCTGTCCTCGAGCAGGAAGCGCTCGTCCACCTCGAAGAAGCCGGCCAGCAGTCGGAGGAGGCCCGTGTCCCGGTTGCGGCGACCGTCGCCCGAGAGCATGTAGGTCCACTTCGCACGCGACAGCGAACCGCCCTGCGTCGCGACGTACTCCTCGATCGCGGCGAACGGCACGGGCGCCCCGCGCTGCGCTTCCTCGAAGTCGAGCAGCAGGTTGAGCCGGCGCGCGAGCTCCGCAGCGTCGAGGACGCCACCCTTCGGATCAGCTGTCGCCATGTCGATCGGACTCCTCCCCAGCCGCAGGTCGTGCACGACATGGTAGCGCGGGCGCGCCCGTCCCCGCCGCTACCCTCGGGAAGGTGAGCCCGCGCTTCCCGTCCACGATCGCCGCGACGGTGGAGCACGAGATCGTCATCACCAAGTCGCGGTTCATCACCACCGTCGCGCCCGTCGCGAGCGTCGAGGACGCCGATCGCGTCATCGCCGAGGTCCGACGGCGCCGGTGGGACGCTCGGCACAACTGCACGGCCATGGTGACCGGGGTGCTCGGGGACCAGGCGCGCTCCTCGGACGACGGCGAGCCGTCCGGCACGGCGGGCGTCCCGATGCTCGAGGTCCTCCGGCGGCGCCGGCTGACCGACGTCGTGGCGGTCGTCACGCGGTACTTCGGCGGCGTCAAGCTCGGCGCCGGCGGCCTCGTCCGTGCCTACTCGACCTCGGTGTCCGAGGCACTCGACCGCGCGGCGCTCGTGCACCGGCAGGCGTTGACCCGGGTGACGATGGACGTCCCGCACGCCGACGCCGGCCGCATCGACAACGTGCTGCGCGAGTGGGTGCGACACCACGGCGCGACGCTCGGTGACGCCGCCTACGGCGCCGCCGCGACGTTCGAGCTCTGGGTCCCGGGCGACGCGATCGGGCCGCTCCGGGCGGACCTCGCCGCGACGTCGGCCGGGGCGCTGGACCCCGTCGTCGGCGAGGAACGCGTCGTCGACGTCCCCACGCGCTGACGGACGGATTCGCCGACGGAATGCGCTCCGGGCGTGTCACGCGCCCGGGGCGTGGCGGCCGGGAACGACGAAGGCCCCGACTCGAGGAGTCGGGGCCTTGGCGGTGCACCCCCTCGGACTTGAACCGAGAACCCACTGATTAAGAGTCAGTTGCTCTGCCAATTGAGCTAGAGGTGCATGTTGCGCTTCCGTGCTGCAACGGGAGACAACAATAGCATGGGTTTCGCGTGCCCGTGACCACCGGGCACCGCGAACGAACAGGAGCCCCATGACCGACCGTCTCGTCGCCGGCGACACCGCCCCCGACTTCACCCTGCCGGACCAGGACGGGAACGAGCACTCGCTCGCGGCCCTGCGCGGCAAGAAGGTCATCGTCTACTTCTACCCGGCCGCGTCCACCCCGGGCTGCACCACCGAGGCGTGCGACTTCCGGGACAACATGTCGTCACTGCAGGCAGCCGGGTACGAGGTGCTCGGCGTCTCGAAGGACGACCTGCCGGCGCTCAAGCGGTTCCAGCACGAGCAGGCGCTCACGTTCCCGCTGCTGAGCGATCCCGACCTCGCCGTGCACAAGGCCTACGGGGCGTGGGGCGAGAAGAACAACTACGGGAAGATCGTCACCGGCACGATCCGGTCCACGATCGTCGTCGACGAGGACGGCACCGTGCAGCTGCCCCTCTACAACGTGAAGGCGACGGGGCACGTGGCGAGCCTGCGGAAGAGGCTCGATCTGGTCTGAACGCAGCTGGAGACGGACGGGAGGCACGGCGCCAGCTGGCGCCGTGCCTCCCGTCAGACAGCGGCCCCGTCTACTCGACGGGACGGGCGAGCGCGTCGGTCACCGGACGCGACAGCACCAGCGTGATCCCGAGCAGTGCCGGGATCAGGAGCAGCCAGCCGACGGCCGGCACGCGGAAGACGCCCTGGAAGGCGCCGATCGCGAGCGCGCCCTGCAGCACCTGCCAGACGATGATCCCGGAGCGGACCCACGGGCGACGGTTCCGGAGCCCGACGAACAGTGCACCGAGCCACAGTGCGGCGATCGCGGCGAGGATCGTCAGCGCGATGCCGGAGGCGATGCTCGTGGCGGGCGCGACGACGAGTTCCACGACGAGCACGACGGTCAGGACGAGGAGGGCCGCGAACTCGACACCGACGACCACGAGGAGCGCCACGAGCACGGGTGACCTCCGCTCCACGGGTTCGGACTCGGTCGGGGTGGTGTCGGGCACAGCATTCCTCCAGCGTCGGAACCCTTGATTTGGCCCTACCAGTATGGAACGATATTCGAGGTCGTTTGGACGGCACGATGTGGTGTGCGTCTCCCGTGGTTCGACGCTCCTCCCCCGAGCGTTCCGCGGGCGTCAGACTCGCTTCCAGCGGATTCCTCCCCCACGGGTGTCCCCTCGTGCCTCGTGCATGCCAGCGTTCCGATTCCCGAGCCGCGGCCCCGGCCTGCCGTTCGAGCATCGATTTCAAGGAGCACCACACATGGACTGGCGTGACCAGGCAGCCTGCCTCACCGCGGACCCCGAGCTCTTCTTCCCCGTCGGGAACACCGGACCGGCCGTCGACCAGATCGAGAAGGCCAAGTCGGTCTGCGCGCGCTGCACGGTCACCGAGATGTGCCTGCAGTACGCCCTCGAGAACAACCAGGACTCCGGTGTCTGGGGTGGCCTCAGCGAGGACGAGCGCCGTGCGCTGAAGCGTCGCGCCGCCCGCGCCCGCCGCGCCTCCTGACCGCACGCTGACGGAGCCCGTCGCCCTTCGGGGCGGCGGGCTCCTTCGCATTCCGGCCCCGGCCCCGCCCCGCCCCCGCCCCGGCCCCGCCGGTCACCGAGCCGCAAGACACCGGTGTTCGTGCGTCGCACCGCGTCATGCGGGGGTTCGACCGACGAACACCGGTGTCTTGCGCTCCCGCGGGGCGGGCGGGTCGCGGGGCGGGGCGGGGCGCGTCAGGCGGCGCCGGGTGCCGCGGCGGTGAGCCAGCGGAACGGGATCGTGATCGTCACCTCGGTGCCGCTGCCGGTCAGGGTGTGCCAGTCGATCGTGCCGCCGAGTTCGCCCTGGATGAGCGTGCGGACGATCTGCGTCCCGAGCCCCGACCCGACCTTGCCCTCCGGCAGGCCCCGGCCGTTGTCGCGGACCTGGATGTCGAGGTGGTCGTCGAAGCGCTCCGCCACGATCTCGACCTCGCCGTCGCGGCCGTCCAGCCCGTGCTCGACGGCGTTCGTGACCAGCTCGGTGAGCCCGAGCGCGAGGGGCGTCGCCGCCTCCGAGGGCAGCACCCCGAACTCGCCGGTCTTCTTCGGCCGCACCGTGGTGTTGTGCGACGCCGCGACCTCGGTGACGAGCTTCAGCACGGAGTCGAAGACCTCGTCGAAGTCGACGTTCTGGCTCAACCCGGTCGACAGGGTGTCGTGCACGACGGCGATGGCCGCCACGCGCCGCATCGCGTTCTGCAGCGACGTGCGGGCCTCGTCCGAGTGGGTCCGGCGGGCCTGGATGCGCAGGAGCGACGCCACGGTCTGGAGGTTGTTCTTCACGCGGTGGTGGATCTCGCGGATCGTCGCGTCCTTGGTGATGAGTTCGCGCTCCTGGTGGCGCATCTCGGTGACGTCCCGGCAGAGCACGACCGCGCCGATCCGCTCGCCGTGGTCGCGGAGCGGGATCGACCGCAACGACACCGTGACGCCCTTCGACTCGATGTCCGCACGCCAGGGTGCGCGCCCGGTCACGACCAGGGGCAGGGATTCGTCGACCTCCTGCTGGGCGCCGATGAGTTCGGTGGTGACCTCGGCGAGCGACTTCCGCTCGAGCTCGCCCTCGAAGCCCATGCGGTTGAACGCGCTGAGGCCGTTGGGGCTGGCGAACACCACGATGCCGTTCGTGTCGAGGCGGAGCAGCCCGTCGCTCGCGCGCGGAGCACCACGACGGGGTCCGGCGGGGGCTCCGAGGTCGGGGAAGTCGCCCGTCGCGATCATGCCGAACAGGTCGTTCGCGCTGGCGGTGAAGTTGAGCTCCTGGCGGCTCGGCGTCCGCATCTCGTCCTGGTTCGAGTGCCGGGTGACGACGGCGATCGGGCGCTGGGTGGTCTCGGCACTGTTCGCGTTGAGACGACGGAGAACCGGGATCGCCCGGACGCGCGTCGGGGTGTCCTCGTACCAGTCCGGCTCGGCCGAGTCGACGACCTTCGCGGTGGCGAAGCTCTGCGTGACCTGCTCGCGCCATTCCTCGCGGATCTCCTGGCCGACGATGTCCCGGTAGAACAGCGTCGCTGCGGAACTCGGGCGGGCGTGCGCGACGGCCACGAAGGAGCCGTCCTCGGCGGTCGGCACCCACAGGACCATGTCCGCGAAGGACAGGTCGGCGAGCAGCTGCCAGTCCCCGACGAGCAGGTGGAGCCACTCCACGTCGGCTTCGGAGGAACGGCCTTGTGCGAGGACGAGGTCACTGAGGGTCGACACCCGCTCAGTCTAGGTGCGACGCACTGTGGACAACTCCGCACTGTCCACAGCCTGCTCGCTGTCGTATTTCTCATGTTGTACTCGCCCTACGCTCGGCCCGGACGAAAGGGGCAGGGGTGGCGGAGCAAGCACGCCGGATCGACGACGAGGAGCCGACGGCGGAGGTCGCACGCCTCAGTGTGGTCCCGCCGCCCACGGACGTGGAGGACACGGCCCGCGCGCTCGGCCTCTGTGTCGCGGAGATCCTCACCGGCGCGCGCGAGGTCGACAGCATCGCCCGGTGGGTCACGGACGACGTGCACCGGCACCTGCAGCAGCGCGCCGCAGTGGCGGCGCGCGCTCGGCAGCTCGGCGGGCGTTCACGGGCCCGGGCGTTGCTCCGTGTCGGCAGCGTGGTCGTGTGCCGGCCGGCCGATGGCGTCGCGGAGGCGACGGTCGTGGTGCACACACGCAGTCACGCGCGCGCCGTCGCGATGCGGCTGGAGGAGCGACAGGGTCGCTGGCGGGCGACGGCGGTCGGGGTGCTGTAGCGCCAGCGGCGCAGCGGGAGGGGCCCCACCAGCCGGTACCGGCGCACCGCGCCAGCGGGGCGACGGCCGTGACTGGAGGTGGGCCCCACCAGCCGGTACCGGCGCACCGCGCCAGCGGGGCGACGGCCGTGACTGGAGG
>NZ_JABMCE010000054.1 GCF_013359865.1 Curtobacterium pusillum | reverse complement strand
TTCGGGTCGGGTTGGAACGGGTTGGGGGTGAGCGGGTCGGCTGGTGCACGTTGTTGGGTCCTGAGGGACCAGGCTTCCCAGTCTTCGGGCTGGGGGTTGAGCCGCACGGAGTGATCCGTATGGTTCTTCGGTGGGCCAGGGTGAAGCAGTCCGTGTGACTGTGGAGCGCTGGTGCCGATCGTATGTTGAGAACTACACAGTGGACGCGAGCATCTTAGATCGCTCGCAACGAACCTAGGGTCTTCGGATTCCGGGGTTGTTGTCGAGTCGATCGCAATTTTAATCTTTGTGGTCAAGTTTCTAAGAGCAAACGGTGGATGCCTTGGCATCTGGAGCCGAAGAAGGACGTAGAAATCTGCGATAAGCCTCGGGGAGCTGATAATCGAGCTGTGAGCCGAGGATTT
>NZ_JABMCE010000053.1 GCF_013359865.1 Curtobacterium pusillum | reverse complement strand
GGCGTCAGCCGGGGTGGGCACCGCCGGGGCCGGCGTCGCCGCGACCGCGGCCGGGACACCGCCGGGCGTGGGCGCCACAGCGGCGGGGTGCTCGCTGCGGTCGACGTGCGGCAGGGACCGGAGCGACCGTTCCAGGTGCCACTGCGCGTAGGCCGCGACCACGCCGGAGGCCCGGGACCGAGTGCGTTCGTCGGCTGCGTCGACCACCCGCCAGTCGCCGGCGAGCAACGACCCGAGCAGGCGGAGCGTGTCGTCGTCGAGCCGCGGCGTGCCCGGAGGAGCAGCGTGGTCGGCCACGACACCGCCGAGCTGGACGACGAACGCGGAGTGCGGCCCCGGCTCACCGGTCACCGCACAGTCACGGAACGAGGGCGCCCACCCCGCGATGCTCATCGCCCGGAGCAGGTACGAGTCGAGCGTCGCGCTCGACACGTGCTCACCGCGGGACAGGGAACGCAACGCGCCGACGAGGAGCAGGTACTGCTGGAGCCCGGCGTCGGCCTCGCTCAGGCGGTCGGCGGTCTCGACCATGGCGCTGGCAGCGGTGTACGCCCCGTAGTCGGCGACGATCTGTGCGCCGTACGACCCGAGGGACTCGGCCTGGGTGACGATGTCGAGCGAGCGGCCCTCGTAGAACTGGGCGTCGACGACCATGAACGGTTCGAGCCGGGACCCGAACTTCGACGCGGTCCGCCGGACGCCCTTCGCCACCGCGCGGATCTTGCCGTGCTGCCGGCTCAGCATCGTGACGATGCGGTCGGCTTCCCCGAGCTTGTGGGTGCGCAACACGACGCACTCGTCCCGGTACAGCGGCATGGCTCCAGTATCCCCCTCCCCACCGACGCCCCGCGCCGACCCGCAAAACGCAACGTCGGCGGCACCTCGCAGCGGTATGTCGCTGCGCAGAACCGCCAACGTTGCGTTTTGCGGGAGGGAGGTCAGGCGGAGACGAGCTCCGACGCTCCGGATGCCGCCCCCGCGCGGACTGCCCGGTTGACCGCCGAGACGATCGCCTTGAGCGACGCCGTCGCGATGTCGGCGTCGATGCCGACGCCCCACAGCCGCACGCCGTCGACATCGAGCTCGACGTACGACGCCGCCTTCGCGTCGCCCGAGGCGCTCATCGTGTGCTCCGAGTAGTCGTACAGCGTGACGTCGACACCCTGCTCGCGCATCACCGTGAGGAATGCGTCGATCGGGCCGGTGCCCACGGCATCCGCGGCGACCGAGCCCTCGTCGACGCGCATCGCGACCGAGAGCTTCGTGGTGCCGTCGAAGTCGCTCGACGTCGCCGTCTTCGTGATCTCGTACCGGCCCCACTTGTCCGACTCGTCGGCGGCGGGCAGGTACTCGTCGCGGAACAGGTCCCAGATCCGCTCCGAGGAGAACTCGCCACCCTCGGCGTCGGTGCGCTGCTGCACGACCCCGGAGAACTCGATCTGCAGCTTGCGCGGCAGGTCGATCGCGTGGTCGGTCTTGAGCAGGTAGGCGACACCGCCCTTGCCGGACTGCGAGTTCACGCGGATGACGGCCTCGTACGAGCGACCGATGTCCTTCGGGTCGACGGGCAGGTACGGCACGGCCCACTCGATCTCGTCGATCGACTTGCCCGCCGCCTCGGCCTTGGCCTTCATGGCGTCGAAGCCCTTGTTGATGGCGTCCTGGTGCGAGCCGCTGAACGCCGTGTACACGAGGTCGCCCGCCCACGGCTGACGCTCCGGCACGGGCAGCTGGTTGCAGTACTCGACGGTGCGCTTGATCTGGTCGATGTCCGAGAAGTCGATCTCGGGGTCGATCCCCTGCGTGAACAGGTTCATGCCGAGGGCGACCAGGTCCACGTTGCCCGTGCGCTCTCCGTTGCCGAACAGGCAGCCCTCGATGCGGTCGGCGCCGGCCATGTAGCCGAGTTCTGCCGCGGCCACGGCGGTCCCGCGGTCGTTGTGCGGGTGCAGGGACAGGATCACGTCGTCCCGGTGGGCGAGGTGGCGCGACATCCACTCGATCGAGTCGGCGTACACGTTCGGCGTCGCCATCTCGACCGTCGCCGGGAGGTTGATGATCACCTTGCGGTCGGGGGTCGGCTCGAAGACCTCGAGCACGGCGTTGCAGATCTGGACCGCGACCTCGAGCTCGGTGCCGGTGTACGACTCCGGCGAGTACTCGTAGAAGACCGTCGTGGGGTGCTGCAGGTTCGCCTCGGCCGCGCGGCACAGCTTCGCCCCGGACACCGCGATGTCGACGACGCCCTGCACGCCGGTGCGGAACACGACCTCGCGCTGGACGATCGAGGTCGAGTTGTAGAGGTGGACGATCGCCTGCTTCGCGCCGTCGATCGCCTCGTACGTGCGGTTGATGAGGTGTTCGCGTGCCTGGGTCAGCACCTGGATGGTGACGTCGTCGGGGATGGCCCCCTCGTCGATGAGGGAGCGGACGAAGTCGAAGTCGGTCTGCGAGGCGCTGGGGAACCCGACCTCGATCTCCTTGTATCCCATCCGGACCAGCAGGTCGAACATCGCGCGCTTGCGCTCGGAGTCCATCGGGTCGATCAGGGCCTGGTTGCCGTCGCGCAGGTCGACCGCGCACCAGCGAGGCGCCCGCTCGATGCGCTTCGTCGGCCAGGTGCGGTCCGGGAGGTCGACGCGGATCTGCTCGTGGAAGGGAACGTACTTGTGGATCGGCATCCCGGAGGGGCGCTGCGTGTTCTGCATCGTTTCGTCGCTTTCGTCGTCGTGCTGTTCGTCAGCACTGCGTGGTTGCGGCCACGACGGACTCCGCGACGAGGTGGGCCGTTGTGTCAGGCCTCGTCGCGGCAGCGAAGGAGGAGGAGCGCCGAGTACATCGCCTCCACGGTAGCACCGGCCGGGGGCCGTGTGACAACCGACTTGTCGGACTGGAGGCGCGGCGCGTGCCCGCCCCGCGCCTCCAGTCCGACACCCCGGACGACCAGGGCACCCCGTCAGTCGACGGCGAGCGCCTCGGTCGGCGGGACGCGCATCGCCCGCCGCACCGGCGCGATGGTGGCGACCACCGCGAGCACGAGGGCTCCGACGACCACGATCCCCACCGTCACCGGTGGCAGCACCGGTGTCGTGGCGAACCCGAGCGAACCGAGCAGCGTCTGACCGCCGACCCACCCGTAGAAGGTGCCGAGCACGAGCCCGGTGACGACGGCCGCGACGACCATCTGGACCGCCTCGGTGACGATCATGCGCCGGACCTGTGCGCCGGTGAGCCCGAGGACGCGCAGGAGTCCGAGCTCCCGGCGGCGCTGCAGGACCCCGAGGGCGAGGGCGTTGACGACGCCGACGGCCGCGATGACGGCGGAGAACCCGACGATGACGCTCACGACGACGTTGAGCTGCACGAAGAAGTCACGCTGTCCCTGGACCATCTCGGTGGTCATCTGACCGTGGTCCATCGACCGGAGCTGCGCTTCGAGCACGTGCTGCATGATCCCGAGGGCGACTGCGAACGTCACGAGGAGGGTGACGCCGATGACGAGACCGATCGTCGCGCGTGCGGAGCGGCCCGGCGCACGCATGGCGTTCCGCCCGGCGAGCAGGACCACGGGGTCGCGCGACCCGATCCGACCGATCAGCTGGAGGACGGGCGGCATCACGATGGTGGCACCGACGGCGACCCCGGCGAACGAGACGAAGCCGCCGAGCGCCGCCGGCAGCACCGCGACGGGCGACAGGCCGCTCGCGAGCAGCCCGACCAGCAGGAGCAGACCGCCGCCGGCCATGAGGACGATCGCCCAGACCTTCCGCGCGGTGCCCGAGCGGACGTCGTCGTGGCTCGGCTCGACGCTCGACGACAGCGCTTCGAGCGGCGTCACGGTGAGCACCCGGCGCGACCCGACCGCGAACGCACCCCAGGTGGCGAGGACGACGGCGACGACGGGGAGCACGAGTTCCCACGGCACGAGCGTGTACGTCGTGTCGGGCAGGAAACCGTTACCGCGGAGGATCGCGACGAAGAGCGACGAGAGCCCCGTGCCGACGACCGCGCCGATGAGACCGCCGAGCACACCGACGACCAGCCCCGTGCGGGTGATCCGGCCGCGCAGCGTCGCACCGGTCGCGCCGACGAGCCGCTGCAGCGCGATGATCCGCGTCTGCCCGGCGATGAGGGTCGCGCAGGTGTTCGCCGTGACGATCGCGCCGACGTACAGCGCGATGCCGAGGAACAGCCAGCCGACGACGGACAGGATCGCCTTGACCGGACCGAGTTCGGAGAGACCGGTCGCGGCGAGCGCCTCGGTCACGATGCCGGGAGCGATCACGAGCGCCGAACCGAACGTCGTCCCGAGGGCAGCGACGAGGATCGTCGGCGAGAACGCACGGACGCCGTTCACGCGGCGGCCTCCATCCCGAGCATCGTGGTCGAGATCGCGGCGGCGTCCATCGCGGGGCGGTCGCCCACGACACGCCCGTCCGCGAGGAACAGGATCCGGTCCGCGTTCGCCGCCGCCACCGGGTCGTGCGTCACCATCACCACGCTCTGCCCCCACTCCGACACGGCCCCGCGCAGGATCTGCAGCACGTCGCGCCCGGTCCGGGAGTCGAGTGCACCCGTCGGTTCGTCGGCCACGACCACTGCGGGCCGGGATGCCAGCGCTCGCGCGATCGCGACGCGCTGCTGCTGGCCGCCCGACAGCTGGTGCGGCCGGTGCGACAGCCGGTTGCCCAGTCCGAGCATCTCGATGAGCCGGTCGATCCACGCCGACTCCTCAGGGCTCGGCCTGTGGCCACCGAGGAGGAACGGCAACCGGATGTTCTCGCTCACGTCCAGCGTCGGGACGAGGTTGAACGACTGGAACACGAACCCGAGCCGACGACGTCGGAGTTCGGTGAGGTCCTTGTCCGCCAGGCCGGTGATGTCGGTGCCGTCGATCTGGATCCGGCCGGCCGACACCGCGTCGAGCCCGGCCGCGACGTGCATCAACGTCGACTTGCCCGACCCGGACGGTCCCATCACCGCGGTGAACTCCCCCGCGCCGATGTCCACGCTCACGTCGTCGAGCGCGGTCACCCGCCGCGCGGCGTCGCCGTAGTGCTTCGAGACGTGGTCGAGACGGATGATCGGTGCATGGCTGGTGGTCATGCCTCCACGATGACGTTCTGGAGGCCCGCCCCGCGTCGGTCTGACGGCTCCTGTGGATGGTCCGCTCGGCTCGGATCCCTGTGGGGAAGTCATCCGAGCGGATGACAGGAGCCCTCGGTCAGTCCTGCTTCGCCACGAGCCCGTGCTCGTGGGCGAACACGACGAGCCGAACCCGGTCGCGCAGCTCGAGCTTGGTGAGGACCCGCGAGATGTGCGTCTTCACCGTCGCCTCGCTCACGTACTCGTGCTGCGCGATCTCGCTGTTGCTGAAGCCTCGCGCGGCCAGGTCGAAGATCTCCCGTTCGCGCGGCGTGAGGTCGGCGAACGCCGGCGGCACCGACGCGGCCTGCTCGCTGGTGTCCTCGTAGCGGCGGAGGAGCTCGCGCGTCGCCGAGGCCGCGAAGACCGCCGTCCCCGCGTGCACCGTGCGGATCGCGGCGAGCAGGAACTCCGGGTCGGCGTCCTTCAGCACGAAGCCGCTCGCTCCGGCACGGATCGCCTTCGCCGCCGCCTCGTCGAAGTCGAAGGTCGTGAGCACGAGGACCTTCGCGCCGTCCGCTCCACCGTCCTCGACGATGTGCGCGGTCGCGGTGATGCCGTCCATCACCGGCATGCGGACGTCCATCAGCACGACGTCCGGACGACCACGACGGACGAGCTCGACACCCTCCGCACCGTCGCCGGCCTCGCCGACGAACTGCAGGTCCGGCTGCGAGTCGATGAGCATCCGGATGCCGGTGCGGAAGAGTGCCTGGTCATCGACGAGCGCGACGCGGATCGGGGTCTCGTTCATCGGCCGGAGCGCTCCTTGGAGGTCGAGGTGGGGGTCGAGGTGGGGGTCGAGGTCGGGGTCGAGGTGGTGCTCGGGACGAGCCCGCGCGGCATGTGGCCGCTCGCAGGGACGGACGGCATCCGGACGGCGACGGCGAAGTCGTCGCCGCGGGGTCCCGCGGTCATCGTGCCCCCGGTCATCGTGGCACGTTCGCGCATCCCGACGAGGCCGTGGCCGGTACCCGGTCCACGGGTGCCGTCGTCCGCGCGACGGTTCACCACGGTGATCTCGACGGTGTCCGGTCGGTAGGTGAGAGCGGCGTGCACCGGGGTCCCCGGTTCGCCGTGCTTCCACGCGTTCGTCAGGCTCTCCTGGACGATCCGGTAGACCGCGAGCTGCGTCGTGGTGGGCAGACCCGCCGGGTCCCCCTCGCGCTCGACCCGCACGTCGAGGCCGACGCCGCGCATCTCCCCCACGAGCCGGTCGATGTCGTCGATCTCCGGAGTCGGCGCACTGCCCTGCTCGTGCCGCAGCGCACCGAGCAGTTCGCGGACGTCCCCGAGGGCGCGGCGCGCGGTCGTGGAGATCGTCCCGAGGGCCTCGTCGGCGATCGCCGGGTCGGCCTTCAGCGCGTAGCGGGCACCGTCGGCCTGGGCGATCACGACCGCGAGCGAGTGGGCCACGATGTCGTGCATGTCGCGGGCGATCCGGACGCGCTCCTGCTCGACGGCGACGGCCCGATCGGCGCGGGCGGCGTCGCGCTCGGCGACGAGCTGGGCTTCGCGGCTCAGGCTCGCGGAGCGACGGACCCGGCGGACGAGCCCGGCGAGCCAGGGCAGCAGCAGCAGGAGCAGGACGACGGCGAAGTACGAGATCGCGACCTTGAGGGACTCCTGCTCCGGCGTCGTCGCGGTCTGGATGCCGGTGCGGGTCCGGTAGTCGTCCAGACCGAGGTAGGCGGCGGCGATCAGGGGGCCGGCGATCGCCGACACGAGACCCGCGAACCGGACCCGGCGGCTGCCGTACGCGCTGGTCGTGTACATGACGCCCGCGATGAACAGATTCGACAGGTCCGGGTCCTGCCCGGTCACCATCTCGAACGCCGCGAACACCCAGGCCGTCGCGAGGGCGACGCCGGGCGAGAGCCGCCGGAGTGCCAGCGCGGCGGTCATCCCCACCACGGTCAGGATCGCGAGCGGCGAGTCCATCCCCCGGGCCGTCGCGATGAGCACGAGCGCGCCGAGGACCACGGCGACGACGACGTCGGTGATGACCTGCGCGCGCAGCATGGGACGGAACACCACACCACGGTACGGCGCTGAACTGCCGCACGCGTCATCCCGCCGATTGACTCGCGACCACTCGACGCGGGGTTTGCATTTCCCATGCGATATATTTGTATGGTGCAGCAACCCCTCAAGCGACCAGACATCGAAGGCCTTCGCGCCTTGGCCGTCCTGGCAGTGGTCACGGAGCACACGTTCGCGACGCCCTCCGGTGGTTTCCTCGGCGTCGACGTCTTCTTCGTGATCTCGGGATACCTCATCACCCGCTCCCTGCTCGACGAAGTCCATCGCACCGGTCGCATACGCATCGGGCGCTTCTGGCTGCGCCGAGTCCGCCGACTCGCTCCCGCATTCCTCGCGATGGCGGGCACCACGGCGGTGGCTCTTCTGCTCCTGTTTCCGTCGCAAGACCCGGTCTCCCTCCTCACCCCTCTCGGAGCAGCGGTCGCATCCGTCTCGAACTGGTGGTTCATTAGCCAGGGAACCGACTACTTCGGGGGCTTCGACGTCGTCTCACCCTTCCAGCACACGTGGTCCCTGTCGGTGGAGGAGCAGTTCTACGCGCTCTGGCCGCTGCTCATCGTCCTGTCGACGTGGATCGTGCGACGGCGAACGGGAACCGTTCGATCGTCCCCGCTGCTGAAGCGGCTCCTCCTGGCGTTCCTCACCTTGGCAGTGTGCTCATCCCTCGCAGCGGCGTTCGTGACCTCCGTCGACGATCCGCAGACCGCGTACTTCTCCACCGCGACGAGGGCGTGGGAACTCGCGGCGGGAGCGATGCTCGCTGTGTTCATCGGCAGCGCCCGACCGGTGTCGGAACGGAGCGGCCTCGTGCTCGTGATCGGCGGCATGACCCTGATCGTGTCCGGCATGGTGTTCTTCGCGCCGTCGGTGCCCATGCCGGTTCCCGGTGCGGTGCCCGCCGTGGTCGGGACCGTCCTGGTGCTCGTGGGCGGACGATCACCTCGCGGTGGCACCTGGCTCCTCGAGAACCGCGTCTCTCGCTTCTTCGGCAGGATCAGCTACTCGCTCTACCTCTGGCACTTCCCCATCCTCATCATCGTGCAGCAGGTGCATCCCGAAGCACTTTGGTCGGTCATCCCGGTCTCCTGCGCGTTCGCAGCCGCGTCGTTCTCGTTCATCGAACGACCGATGCTCGCGGGTGGCGCCCGCACTGTTCCCAGCAGCCTTCGGCGGACGTTCACCGCTGCCGGAACCATCGCCTCGACGGCAGTCGCGATGGCAGCAATCGGAGCCGCCCTGCCCACCTCGACCGTGATCACTGCACCCGCTCATGCCGCTCCCACCCCGACCTCGTCGGTCGACGCTCGTCAGGAGTCGCTCGAACGCGCGCTTCGTGAGACGAACTGGGACACCGCCTTGCACGATGACGGGCGACACCCCGGTGGCCCCGACCCCCGTGACTGTGGGCGCCTCTCACTCGAGCTGCCAGAAGAGAAGTGCACGTTCGGTGCGAGTGACGCGGAGCACACGGTCGTCCTCGTCGGGGATTCGATCGCCGGTGCGTGGAGCGAAGCAGTCATCGAGCTGATGCGGACGACGCGTCCGTCCCGGAAGGTGGTCGTACTCGCACGGAACGGTTGTCCCTTCATCGATGCCGAGGTGCAACGCGGAATCGAATGCGGACGCGTGCAACAGCAGGTCATCGATCGAGTCGCAGATCTCAGGCCGGACGCCGTCATCATCGGCTCGCGCATGGACGGCATCCCGTTCGAACAGGTCGACGGCCGCGGTGTACTGACGGCGTCGCAGTTCGAGCGCGCGAGTGCAAGCATGCTCGAGGAACTCCGCGGTACGACCGGAGTCGTGCTCCAACTCACAGCGCCCCCGGCCGGCAAGGACCCGGCGCGGTGCCATGTTCGATTCGGTTCGCCCCAGGCATGCACGCAGCGGGTGTCGCAAGAATGGCTGTCGAGGATGGCTTCGACCGAACGCGTTGCTGACAAACACGATGTCCGGCTCGTCGACACGCGCCCTCTCGTCTCGGTCGACGGGCTCACTCCCGGTACAGCGGACGGCGCGTTCATCCGAACGGACGCTGTGCACGTGACGCCGTCGTTCTCTCGCGCGAGTGCGCCCGCTCTCGGGGAGCTCATCGACGAGGCCGGCGGTCTCGACCCTCGTTGAGACCGGTCAGAAGCCGAGGCGCCCCAGCTGCTTCGGGTCGCGCTGCCACTCCTTCGCGACCTTCACCCGGATGTTGAGGTACACGTGGCGTCCGCCGAGCAGCGCTTCGATCTCGGCACGGGCGCGCGACCCGACGTCCTTCAGGCGCTCGCCCTTGCGACCGATGACGATCGCCTTCTGGCTGTCCCGCTCGACGAACAGGTTCGCGAAGATCCGCAGCGGACCGTCCGGGTCGTCGTCCTCGTCCGGTTCGACCACGTCCTCGATCACCACGGCGAGCGAGTGCGGCAGTTCGTCGCGGACGCCCTCGAGCGCGGCTTCACGGATGAGCTCCCCGATGCGTTCCTCGTCGGTCTCCTCGGTGACGGTCGAGGCGTCGTACAGCTGCGGCGACTCGGGCAGCAGCTTCGTGATCTCGTCGAGCAGCACCTCGAGCTGCAGCCCCTTCGTGCCCGACGTCGGGATGACGGAGTCCCACTCGCGGAGCTTCGACACCGCGAGGAGCTGCTCGCCGACCCTGTCCTTCGCCGTGCGGTCGATCTTGGTCACGATGGCGACCTTCTTCGCACGCGGGTACTGGTCGAGCGTGTCGTTGATGAACCGGTCGCCCGGGCCGATCGGCTCGTTCGCCGGCACGCAGAAGCCGATCACGTCGACGTCGCCGAGGGTGGACTGCACGAGGTCGTTGAGCCGCTCGCCGAGCAGCGTCCGGGGGCGGTGCACGCCCGGGGTGTCCACGATGATGACCTGCCCGTTCGGCCGGTGCACGACGCCCCGGATCGCGCGACGAGTGGTCTGCGGCTTCGACGAGGTGATCGCGACCTTCTCGCCGACGAGGGCGTTCGTCAGCGTGGACTTGCCGACGTTCGGGCGCCCGACGAACGAGACGAACCCGGCACGGTACGGCTCCCGGGTGTCGGAGGCGGCAGGGGTGGTGTCGGTCATGTGTGCGTGGGTCCCGTCGTGGTGGATGCTGCGTCGTCGAAGGCGTCCTCGACGCCGGCGAGTTCCGGTGTGCGCTCGGCGAGCACGGTGATGAGGTGTCGGCGCTTGCCCTCGACCCGGTCGGCCGTCAGTACGACGCCGGACACGGTCACGGTGTCGCCGCGGATCGCCAGGTGACCGAGCTCCTTGGTGAGCAGGCCGCCGGCGGTGTCGACGTCGTCGTCCTCGAGCTCGATGCCGAACAGGTCGCCGAGCTCGTCGATCGGGAGCCGGGCGGAGATCCGCCACACCCCCGGCTCGACCTCGACCCGGTCGACCACGGCGCGGTCGTACTCGTCCGAGATGTCGCCGACGAGCTCCTCGATGAGGTCCTCCATCGTGACGAGCCCGGCGACGCCGCCGTACTCGTCGACGACGAGCACGAGGTGGTTCTTGGCGACCTGCATGTGGCGCAGCGTGTCATCGGCCGCCTTCGACTCCGGCACGAACTCGGCCGGGCGCAGCAGGGTGGTGACGCGATCCGAGCCCGACCCCGGCCGCTCGTACAGCGCGCGGGAGACGTCGCGGAGGTACAGGACCCCGAGCACGTCGTCGCTGTCCTTGCCCGTGACGGGCATGCGCGAGACACCGGCGGCGAGGAACTGCTCCATGCCGGCGGCCAGGGTGTCGGAACCGTCGACGGTGAGCATGTCGGTACGCGGCACCATGACCTCGCGGACGACGGTGTCGCTGAACTCGAACACCGAGTGGATGAGCTCGCGGTCGTCCTGCTCGAGGACGTTGCTCTCGGTCGCTTCGTCGACGAGCGACAGCAGCTGCTCCTCGCTCGAGACCGTCGAGGCGCTGCGCCCCCGGCCGGGCGTGACCCGGTCGCCGATCGCGACGAGCAGTCCTGCGAGCGGCCCGAGGACGATGCGCACCCCGCGGACGAGACCACCCGTCGACCCGATGAGCCGCTCGGCGTGCGCGCGTCCGACGCTGCGCGGACTCGACCCGACGAGCACGAACGACACCGCGGTCATGATCGCCGCCGCCACGATGAGGGCGACCCACCAGGTGTCGAACACCATGACGAGCGCGATCGTGACGAGCACGGCCGCCGCGGTCTCGGCGAGCACCCGGAAGAAGTTGAGCGCGTTGACGTGGGCGCCGACGTCGTCGCCGATCGCCTCGATCGCCCGACGGTGTCCGCTCCCCCGCGCGATCTCGTCGAGGTCGGCGCGGGACAGCACGGAGAGCGCCGCATCGGACGCGGCGAGCAGCCCGCCGACGACGACCAGCACGAACGCCACCGCCAGCATGACGACGACGAGCAGCATCAGGTCACCGTCCTCGGCGCTGCGCGGCGAACGCGCTGAGGATCTCGCCCTGCAGCCCGAACATCTCCGCCTTCTCGTCGGGTTCGGCGTGGTCGAACCCGAGCAGGTGCAGGATGCCGTGGCAGGTCAGCAGGAGCATCTCGTCGGTGCTCGAGTGGCCGGCCGTCTTCGCCTGCTCCTCGGCGACCTGGGGGCAGAGCACGATGTCGCCGAGCAGTCCGGCGGGCGTCGGGTCGTCCTCCGTGCCGGGCCGGAGCTCGTCCATCGGGAAGCTCAGGACGTCGGTGGGCCCGGGCTCGTCCATCCACCGGACGTGCAGCTGTTCCATCGCCCCCTCGTCCACGAGCACGATGGCGAGCTCCGCGTCGGCGTGGACGTGCAGCGCGTCGAGTGCGAAGGCGGCGAGGCGCTGGATGGCGGCCTCGTCGACCTCGACGCCGGACTCGTTGTTGAGCTCGATGCTCACCGGTTCCCTCCTCGGGGATCGTTCTGGGGGTACGGGGAACGCTGGCGGTCCTGCGGCGGACGCCCCCGCCGCTCGGCGCGGTTCGCGCCGGCGGGGTTCGGCGTGGCAGCGCTGCCCCGGCCGCCCGGGCGGTACCCGGACTGCTCGGCGAGGCGCTCTTCGTCGTACACGGTGTAGGCGTCCACGATCCGTCCGACGAGCGTGTGCCGGACGACGTCCTCGCTGCCGAGGCGTGCGAAGTGGATGTCGTCGACCTTGTCGAGGATCCGTGTCACGAGTCGGAGCCCGGACAGGTTGCCGGGGAGGTCGACCTGGGTGATGTCACCCGTGACGACCATCTTCGAACCGAACCCGAGACGCGTCAGGAACATCTTCATCTGCTCGGGCGTGGTGTTCTGGGCTTCGTCGAGGACCACGAAGGAGTCGTTGAGCGTCCGCCCGCGCATGTACGCCAGCGGAGCCACCTCGACCGTGCCGGCCGCCAGCAGCTTCGGGACCAGCTCGGGGTCCATCATCTCGTTCAGGGCGTCGTACAGCGGGCGCAGGTACGGGTCGATCTTGTCGGTGAGCGTGCCGGGCAGGAAGCCGAGCCGCTCGCCGGCCTCGACCGCGGGGCGCGTGAGGATGATCCGGTTCACCTCGCGCCGCTGCAGTGCCTGCACCGCCTTCGCCATCGCGAGGTAGGTCTTGCCGGTACCGGCCGGACCGATGCCGAACGTGATGGTGTTCTCGTCGATCGCGTCGACGTAGGCCCGCTGGCCGTCGGTCTTCGGCCGCACGGACTTGCCGCGGCTCGAGACGATCGGGGTGCCGAACGTGTCGGACGGCCTGCGGTCCTCGTCCAGGAGTCGCGCGGACACCGGGATGTCGGTCGGGCCGATGTCCTGCCCGCGCTTGACCATGCCGACGAGTTCGTCGACGAGGGCGTGTGCGCGCGTGACGTCGCGCTCCGGACCGGTCAGCGAGACCTCGTTCCCGCGGACGAGCACACGGACACCCGGGTACTGCCGTTCGACGGTCTTGAGCAGCCGGTCCTGCGGGCCGAGCAGCTGCACCATCGCGATGCCGTCGACCTGGATCTCGGCGGAGACGTCCGTCGGGTCGGCCTGGGAGGGTACTGGTTCGTTAGCCGGCAAGAGTGCCTTCCTGCAGTTCACCTGCGAGTACGTGCGCGTGCACGTGGAACACGGTCTGACCGGCGGCTTCGCCGGTGTTGAAGACGAGTCGGAACTGGCCGTCGGCGCGCTCGTCGGCGATGCGCTGCGCGGTGGCGACCACGTGGGCGAGGAGGTCCGGGTCGCCGGCGGCGAGCTCGGAGACGTTCGCGTACTCCTCGGTCTTGGGGATGACGAGCACGTGGACGGGAGCCTTCGGTTCGATGTCCTCGATCGCGATCACGCGGTCGTCCTCGGCGACGATCGCCGCCGGGATCTCGCGCGCGATGATCTTGGAGAAGACGCTGGGCGTGCTGGTGCTCATGGACCCATCGTAGAACGCGGGACCGACGCTCGGCCCTACCAGCGCCCGAGCCGCGTCTGCAGGACCGCCAGGGCTGCGGGCCCGGCGGTGGAGGTCCGGAGCACGGTGTCGCCGAGCCGGACCCGGAGGGCGCCGGCGGCCACCAGCCGGTCGAACTCCGAGCGGTCGATCCCGCCCTCCGGCCCGACGACGAGCACGATCTCCTCGACGTCGACCGGTGGCTCCCAGGCGGACAGTCGCACGTCCCCGACCGGGTCGAGCACCAGCACGACGCGCAGAGCGCCGGCACCGGCGCCGGCACCGGCACCGGCACCGGCAGCGGCACCGGCAGCACCGGCACCCGCTCCGGCCGCCAGCTGCGCCGTCGTCACCGGCGCCTCCACGACGGGCACCCGCGACCGGATCGCCTGCTTCGACGCCTCGTGCGCGATGGCCGCCCAGCGCGCCCGGCCCTTCTCGACCTTCGCGCCGTCCCACCGGGAGACACTGCGCGCCGCCGACCACGGCACGATCCGGTCGACGCCGATCTCGGTCGCCGCCTGCACGGCCATCTCGTCGCGGCCGCCCTTCGCCAGCGCCTGCACGAGCGTCAGCGCCGGTGTGGGTGGCGCGTCGGACGCCACCGACGCCACCGACAGGGACAGGGAGTCGCGGTCGACCGACGCGACCGTCCCGGTCACGACGGTGCCGCGGCCGTCGCCGATGCGCAGCGTCTCCCCCACCCGCACGCGTGCGACGGACACCGCGTGGCGTCCCTCCGCCCCGTCGAGCGGGACCGTGTCGCCGACCGCGACGCCGTCGAGCGACCCGACGAGGTAGAGCGACGCCATCAGAAGTTGAAGAACCGGTCGCGGAGCTTGCCGAACATCCCCTGCTGGAAGCGGGCGAGCTGCGGCTTCGGTGCCCGGTGCGACTTCGCGAGCTGCTCCACGAGCTGGCGTTCCTTGTGCGAGAGCTTCGTCGGTGTCACCACCTGCACGCCCACGCGCAGGTCGCCGCGCCCGTTGCCGCGGAGCTTCGTGATGCCGCGGTCCTTGATCACGAGCACGTCGGCGCTCTGCACACCCGGGCGGATCTCGAGTTCGACCGGCCCGTCGAGCCCGTCGATCGTCGTGTTCGTGCCGAGCACGGCGTCGGTCATCTGGACCTCGAGCGTGGCGAGCAGGTCGTCGCCGTCGCGGCTGAACACGTCGTGGTGACGCACCCGGATCTCGAGGTACAGGTCGCCCGAGGGACCGCCGGCCGGACCGACCTCGCCCTGCCCGGGCATCTGCAGCCGGAGACCGGAGTCGACACCTGCCGGGACGTCCACCGGCACCGTGCGGCGCGCACGGACACGGCCCTGCCCCTGACACGTCGGGCACGGGCTCGGGATGACGGTGCCGTACCCGCGGCACGTGCCGCACGGCGCGCTCGTCACGACGTTGCCCAGGAGCGATCGGACCTGGCGCTGGATGTGCCCGGTGCCGCCGCAGATGTCGCAGGTCTGCGGGCTGGTGCCCGGCGCGCAGCAGGAGCCGCCGCACGTCTCGCACAGCACGGCCGTGTCGACCTCGACGTCCTTGTGGGTGCCGAAGACGACCTCGTCGAGGTCGACGTCGATGCGGAGCAGGGCGTCCTGCCCGCGCTCGGCACGGCTGCGCGGCCCGTTGCCACGGCCGCCGCCGCCACCGCCCCCGAAGAACGCGTCGAAGATGTCGCTGAACCCGCCGGCACCGCCGAAGTGGCTGTCGGCCTGCGGTCCGGCGTCGTAGCGGCGGCGCTGTTCGGGGTCGCTCAGCACGTCGTACGCGTGCGTCACATCCTTGAACCGCTCGGCCGCTTCGGGGCTCGGGTTCACGTCCGGGTGCAGTTCGCGCGCCAGACGGCGGTACGCCTGCTTGATGTCGGCATCGGAGGCGTCCTGCTGGACGCCGAGGACGTCGTAGTGGTCTGCCACGTATCCCTCAGTCGGTTTCGTTCGGTCGGTGCGGTGCGGCGGTCGCCGCGGTTCTGGTGGTCGTCGGTCGGCCTGGAGGCGCGGATCGCCCGCTCGGGGTCGGCCCGCTCAGGCGCGTGGGGGCCTGGTCAATGTTCGCCCAGGAGTTTGGACAGGTACCGAGCGACGGCGCGCACGGCGGCCATGTTCGTGCCGTAGTCCATGCGGGTCGGCCCGAGCACGCCGAGCCGGGCGACCTCGCCACCGGCCAGGTACCCGCCGGCGACGATGCTCGTGGCGTCGAGCCCGTACTCGGCGTTCTCCACGCCGATCCGGGCGGCGACGCCGTCGTCGATCTGCATCTCCCCGAACAGCCGGAGCAGGGTCACCTGTTCCTCGATCGCCTCGAGCACGGGGAAGAGGCCGCCGGAGAAGTCCTGCTCGCTCTTCGCGAGGTTCGCCGCGCCGGCCATCACCAGGCGGTCCTGACGGTTCGCCGCGACCTGCTCGATGAGCGTCGCGACGACGACGCCGGCGAGGGGCTGGGCGTCCGGACGGATCTGCAGCGGCACCGCGCGGAGCGCCGTCGCGACGTCCTGCAGCAGCAGCCCGACGGTGGCGCCGTTCACGACGGCACGGAGTTCGGTGAGCGCGCCCTCGTCGAGGATCACGTCGGTCTCGACCACGCGCTGCTCGACCCGCGCCGTGTCGGTGATGAGCACGACCATCAGGCGGTTGTCGCCGAGGCGCACGAGCTCGATGTGCTGCACCCGTGCGCGCACCATCGACGGGTACTGCACGAGGGCGACCTGGTTGGTGAGCTGGCTGAGCAGCCGGACGGTGCGGCCGAGCACCTCGTCGAGGTCGTTCGGCGCCCCGAGGAACGTCTCGATCGCGTGCCGCTGCGCGCTGGAGAGCGGTCGGGTGCCCGCGAGGTGGTCGACGAAGAGCCGGTACCCCTTGTCCGTCGGGACGCGGCCGGACGAGGTGTGCGGCGCGGCGATGAGCTGTTCGTCCTCGAGTTGCGCCATGTCGTTCCGGATCGTGGCGGCGCTCACCCCGAAGGCGTGCCGCTCGACGATGGTCTTGGAACCGACGGGCTCGCGGGAGGCGACGTAGTCCCGCACGATGGCCTTGAGGACCTCGAGGCTGCGTTCGCTGACCACCCGGACCCCTTCCACTCGTTCTGGCACTCGGACGTGTCGACTGCTGATCCTACGCCCGACCGCCGACCGACCGGGACTTCTGCACGGCCTGCCGATACGCTTCCGGCATGACCTACGGACAGCAGCCCGGCGGCCCGCAGTTCCCCGGCGGAGCAGGACCGAACTACCAGCCGCCGCAGCCGATGTCGCCCGAGGACCAGCGCCTCTGGGCCACGCTGACCCATGTCGGCGGCATCCTCTTCAACTTCATCGCTCCGCTCGTGGCGTACCTCGTGCTGCGCGACCGCGGCGGCTTCATCCGCGAGCACACCCGCGTCGCGCTGAACTTCCACATCACGATGGCGATCGCCTACTTCGTGGCCGGACTGCTCACGCTGGTACTCATCGGCGCGCTCCTGCTGCCCGTCATCTGGATCGTGACGATCGTCTTCGGGATCATGGCCGCCGTCGCCGCGAACCGCGGGGAGTTCTACCGCTACCCGCTCTCGATCGAGTTCGTCAAGCCGTAGCGACGGCAGGTCAGTCGAGCAGCTCGCGGACCACCGCGTCCGCGAGCAGGCGACCCTGCAGCGTCAACTCGATCCGTCCCCGCACCGCGGCCGACCCGTCCACGAGACCACGTGCGATGAGGTCGGCGACCCGGCCCCGCGCCTCCTGGCGGAGCTCGGTCGTGGCGAGCTCCCCGCGGACCCGCGCCGCGAGCAGCACGCGCTCGACGTACCGGGTCTCGTCGTCGAGGGCCTCGCGACCCGCTGCCGGCGACTCGTCCTGCAGCACGCGGTTCGCGTAGGCGGCCGGGTGCTTCACGTTCCACCAGCGTGTGCCGGCGACCGCCGAGTGAGCACCAGGGCCCACGCCCCACCAGTCGTGGCCCTTCCAGTAGGACAGGTTGTGCCGGCTGGCGTGCTGCTCGCCGCGCGCCCAGTTCGACACCTCGTACCAGGAGTAGCCGGCGTCGCCGAGGACCCGGTCCGCGAGCTCGTACATGTCCGCCGCGAGGTCGTCGTCCGGCGCGGGCAGCTCACCGCGCGCGACCATGCGGCCCATCGCCGTGCCGTCCTCGACGATGAGCGAGTACGCCGACACGTGGTCCGGCTCGCACGCGAGGGCTGCGTCGAGCGAGGTCCGCCAGTCGTCCAGCGTCTCCCCCGGCGTCGAGTAGATGAGGTCGAGCGAGACGTCGAGGCCCTGCTGCTTCGCGAGGTCCACCACCAGGGGCACGCGCGAAGGGTCGTGCGTCCGGTCGAGGGTCGCGAGCACCTGCGGCACCGCCGACTGCATGCCGTAGCTGACGCGGTTGAAGCCGCCCGCGCGGAGCACCTCGAGCGAGGAGGCGTCCACCGAGTCCGGGTTCGCCTCGGTGGTGACCTCGGCGCCCGGGAGGATCCCCCAGGTGTCGTCGATCGCGCGCAGGATCATCACGAGGTCGGACGCCGGCAGCATCGTGGGCGTCCCGCCACCGAAGAACACGGTCGACACGGGTCGACGCGGGACACCGGACCGATCGAGCACCTGGGCGGCCCACTCGATCTCGCGGACGGCGTGCCCGGCGTAGTCGTCACGCCGCACCCCGCGCAGCTCCGACGCCGTGTACGTGTTGAAGTCGCAGTAGCCGCAGCGCACCCGGCAGAACGGCACGTGCACGTACACCCCGAACGGCACGGCACCCGCGTCGGACACCGGCGTGATCAGTCCGTCCGCGGGAGCAGGATCGGCGATCGGCAGGGCACTCGGCATGGACTCCATTGTCCGTCATGATGGAGACATGGAGCACCACACCGTCCCCACCACCGTGCTGTGGGACATCGACGGGACCCTCGTGATGAACGCCGCGTCACCGGGCAACCTGTACCACGTCGCGCTCGAACGGGCGGTCGGTCGTGACCTCGTGCTGCGGGTGGGTCACCAGCACGGCCGCACCGACGCGGGGCTCATCGCGGAGCACGTCCGCGCGCACGAGCTCGACACCGATCTCATCCCGCTCGTCAGCCGACACCTTCGCGACCTCACCGAGGAACGCCACCGCTCCGGCGACCACCGCAGTCCGGCCCCCGGTGCGGTCGCCCTCGTCGCCCGGTTCGCGGAGCTCGGCTGGCGGAACGGACTGCTCACCGGCAACTCCGCGTACCGTGCCCGCGTGAAGCTCCAGGGCGCCGGCTTCGACGTCGACGCGTTCGACTGGGACCACTCGTTCTTCGGCGACGCCGAGGTCGAGCGGATCGGCGTCACGGCGCGCGCCGCCGAGGCCCTCGCGGGCACCCGTGCCGTCATCGTCGGGGACACGCCGCGCGACGGCGAAGCCGCGGAGGCTGTCGGCATCCCGTTCCTCGCCGTCGCGACCGGTGTCTACGACGTGGCCGCGCTCCGCGCCACGGGTGCCGTGACGATCGCCCGGAACTGCGTCGAGGACGCGCAGCTCATCGAGGACGCCATCGCCGCACTGCCCCCGCTCCGCCCGGTCGAGCGCTAGTCGCCGCGCAGCGCCTCGAGGTACTTCTCCGCCATCACCTTCTGCTGCCGACGCAGCAGCGGCGCGACGAACTGCCACTTCCGGCTCGACGGCTGCGAGAACTGCCGGATCTGCAGCCACACCGAGCCGTCCGGCGTCCGCTCGACCACGAACGACTCCTCGCCCGAGAGCGGGTGCCCCTCCAGCGTGCCGTACGCGAAGCCCTTGCGGTCGGCCTCGTCGATGATCGACACGACCCGCACCGGCGCCTGCACCGTCTGCCCGAACGCGTGCATCGTGAGCGTCGCGGTCGTGCCCGCCGTCATCAGCGGCGTCCCGTCGGGCGCGAACTTCTCCACGCGCGGCGTCCCGATCGACGCCGGCGCGATGGGCACACCGTCATCGTCGAACGTCACCGGGTTGTAGCGCACCTCGTCGTCGTCGGGCTGCTCCTCGACGTGCACACGGATCCCGCTGCGCTCCTGGATCTGCCACGTCAGGGCCTGCGTGACCGCGGTCTCGAACCGCTGGTCGCCGTGGCCGATCCGGGAGCGCGACTCCGACGGGGTGAACCCCTCCGGCGGGTACGTCATGAGGTCCGGGGCCTGGGTCGCGCCCACGGCTCCGTACGTCAGGGCGGTCCGGTAGCTCCCGCGGGTACTCATGCCGCCCATGCTACTGGGGCCTCCGGGCTCGCATCGAACCGACCTCGCCTCGCCGACGGTGCGCCGACCGAACGCCGCTGCGCGCTACTTCTTCTTCTCTTCCACATCGCCCGACAGCGCGGCGATGAAGGCTTCCTGAGGGACCTCGACGCGACCCACCATCTTCATGCGCTTCTTGCCCTCCTTCTGCTTCTCGAGGAGCTTGCGCTTGCGGGTGATGTCACCGCCGTAGCACTTCGCGAGGACGTCCTTGCGCATCGCCCGGATGCTCTCGCGGGCGATGATGCGCGCACCGATGGCGGCCTGGATCGGGACCTCGAACTGCTGGCGCGGGATGAGCTTGCGGAGGCGCTCGGTCATCAGCGTGCCGTAGGCGTAGGCCTTGTCGCGGTGGACGATCGCACTGAAGGCGTCCACCTGCTCGCCCTGCAGCAGGATGTCGACCTTCACGAGGTCCGCTGCCTGGTCACCCGTCGGCTCGTAGTCGAGCGAGGCGTACCCCTGCGTCTTGCTCTTCAGCTGGTCGAAGAAGTCGAAGACGATCTCGCCGAGGGGCATCTCGTACCGGATCTCGACGCGGTCCTCGCCGAGGTACTCCATGCCGAGCAGGGAGCCGCGGCGTGACTGGCAGAGCTCCATGATCGCGCCGACGTAGTCCTTCGGCGCGAGGATCGCCGCACGGACCATCGGCTCGCGGACCTCGACGATGCGACCGCCGGGGAACTCGGACGGGTTCGTGACCTCGGTCACGGTGTTGTCCTCGTTCGTGACCTCGTAGATCACGCTCGGGGCCGTGGTGATGAGGTCGAGACCGAACTCGCGGCTGAGGCGCTCGGTGATGATCTCGAGGTGGAGCAGGCCGAGGAAGCCGCAGCGGAAGCCGAAGCCGAGCGCCACCGACGTCTCGGGCTCGTACACGAGCGCGGCGTCGGAGAGCTTGAGCTTGTCGAGCGCTTCACGCAGGTCGGGGTAGTCCGAACCGTCGATCGGGTACAGCCCCGAGAAGACCATCGGCTTCGGGTCCGTGTACCCGGCCAGCGCGTCGGTCGCGGGCTTCTGCGCCGACGTGACCGTGTCACCGACCTTCGACTGGCGGACGTCCTTCACACCGGTGATGAGGTAGCCGACCTCACCGACGCTGAGGCCCTTGGTCGGCTTCGGCTCCGGAGCGGAGACCCCGATCTCGAGGATCTCGTGCGTCGACTTCGTCGACATCATCTGGACCTTCTCGCGCGGGTGGATCGTGCCGTCCACCATGCGGACGTACGTCACCACACCGCGGTAGCTGTCGTAGACGGAGTCGAAGATCATCGCGCGCGGCGGAGCGTCCACGTCGCCGACGGGAGCGGGCACGGACCCGACGACGCGGTCGAGGAGCTCCGGCACGCCCACACCCGTCTTGCCGGACACGCGCAGGACGTCATCCGGCGAGCCGCCGATGAGCTGCGCGAGCTCGGCGGCGTACTTCTCCGGCTCGGCCGCCGGCAGGTCGATCTTGTTGAGGACCGGGATGATCTCGAGGTCGTTCTCGAGCGCCAGGTACAGGTTCGCGAGGGTCTGCGCCTCGATGCCCTGCGCCGCGTCGACGAGGAGGATCGCTCCCTCGCACGCGGCGAGCGATCGGGACACCTCGTACGAGAAGTCGACGTGTCCGGGCGTGTCGATCATGTTGAGCGCGTACGTCCGACCGTCGAGCTCCCACGGCATGCGGACCGCCTGGGACTTGATCGTGATGCCGCGCTCGCGCTCGATGTCCATGCGGTCGAGGTACTGCGCACGCATGGCGCGGTCCTCGACGATGCCGGTGATCTGCAGCATGCGGTCGGCCAGCGTGGACTTGCCGTGGTCGATGTGCGCGATGATGCAGAAGTTGCGGATCGCGTCGGCCGGGGTCGAGGCGGGCTCGAGCGGCGCGGATGCTTGTGGGCTCACGGTTCCTCGGGGTGGGTCGGACGGTCGAACGATTCTCCCACGGTTGCGCGCCGGCGGCGCGCAACCGCGCCCGTCCTGGGGAGGACGCGACGGGTTCCGACGGTGTGGAGGACCGACGGGAGGCGCGGGTCGGGCCCGCACCGTGCCTCCAGACCGTCAGACGGTCACCGTGGAGGGCGAGGGCAGGGCACCGAGCCCGCGACGCAGGTCCGCCGCCGTCGCCGCGAGGCAGACGCGGATCCAGCCCTCACCCGTCCGGCCGAACGCACTGCCGGGAGCCACCGCGACCCGCTCGCGCTGCAGGAACTCGAGCGCCCACTCCGCGACGTCGCCCCGGGAGACGTGCGACACGTCGATCCACAGGTAGAACGCACCGTGCGGGTCGAGGTACCGGATGCCGGCTGCGTCGAGGACGTCCTTCGCCACGTCGAGGTTGGCACGGTAGTGCTCGCGGGCGTCCTGCACGGCGGAGTGGTCCCCCACGATCGCCGCGAGGGCCGCCCACTGATCGGGCTCGGCGACGCAGCTGATCATGGCCTCCTGCGTGGTGCGCATGGTCGGACCGAGGCCCTTCGGCGTCACGAGGTACCCGACCCGCACGCCGGTCATCGCGTACGTCTTGCTCAGCGAGAACGCCGTGAAGACGCGATCGTCCTCGTCGAGGCTCGCGAGGCTGACGTGCCGCGTGCCGTAGGTGAAGTACTCGTACACCTCGTCGCTGATCACCCAGAGGTCGTGGCGCTTCGCAAGGGCGAGCAGGTCACGGAGGGTCTGCTCGCCGAACACCGAGCCGAGCGGGTTCGACGGGGAGTTCACCACCAGGGCGCGCGTCCGCTCGGTGATGCTCGCCTCGAGCGCCTGCAGGTCCGGCTCGAAGCCGTGCTGCGGTTCGAGCCGGTACGGCACCGGGGTGGCGCCGATGATGTGCGCGTTCATCGTGAAGGTCGTGTACCCGGGGTCCGGGACGAGCACCTCGTCGCCGGGCGACAGCACCAGGGTCATCGCCTCGAAGAGGGCCTGCGTCGCTCCGATCGTCATCCAGATCTGCTCGAGGTCGACCTCGATCCGGTTCTCACGACGGAGCTTCTCACGGACGGCCTCCCGCAGTGGGGCGATGCCGCCGTTCGGGGTGTAGGCCGTCCGGTCCTCCGACCACGCGCGCCGAGCAGCCTCGCCGATGTGCGGGGCGACCGGGACGTCCGGCTCGCCGATGACCAGCATCGCGACGCCTTCGTCGCCGGCGTCACCGCCGTGGTCGGCACGCAGGAGCGCCGCCTGCTCGAACACCCGACGGATGCCGGAGGCGGGCACGGTCTCGATCCGGGGTGCGAGGGATGGCATGCTCGTCACCGTATCCGGTGCGTGTTGCGGCGCGGTTTCGGCGTTTCGGTGCTTTGGCCGTGGCCCGTCGGGCTGGTAGTGTTGGTGGCTGGCTTCCGCGTTCCCCGCCCACGGGTGGAACGCGATGCGACCAAGGGCCCCTCTACCCAGCGGTCGCGACCACCCGTAGAGACGATCAAGGAGCAACACGCATGGCGAACATCAAGTCGCAGATGAAGCGCATCAAGACCAACCTCAAGGCCCAGGAGCGCAACAAGGCCTACCGTTCGGAGCTCAAGACGGTCATCCGTCACACGAACGAGGCCGTCGTCGCCGGCGACAAGGACAAGGCCGTCGCGGCACTGACCCTCGCCTCGAAGAAGCTCGACAAGGCCGTGAGCAAGGGCGTCATCCACAAGAACCAGGCCGCGAACCGCAAGTCGGCCATCGCGAAGAAGGTCGCTGCGCTCTGACGCACTGATCTCGTTCGAAGGCCCCGCACCGTTGGTGCGGGGCCTTCTTCGTTGTGGGGGCGGGCGGCATGCCGTAGCGCGGCGTCGAACCGCGGGGACGCACCGCTCGCGTTCGTCGACGTTCCACGGACCGGCACCAGCCGCCGAGAGATGCCGCGTTCTCGGTACCTCGAGCGCGCCCGCGCGTCCGCCGGGTCGGGAGGCGCGGGTCGTCTCAGCGGGATTCGCCGCGCCGGGCGATGGTCCGGACCATGACCTCGAGCGCGTAGTGCGCGTCGCGCGAGCCGCCCTTCACCGCGGTGTCCGCCTCGGCGATGCTGATGATCGCGTTCGCCAGTCCGGCTTCGCTCCAGCCCGCCACGTCGCGCTGCGCCCGCTGCACTTGCCACGGCGCCATGCCGAGGGCGGAGGCAGCCTGCCCGCTCGGGCCCCGGAAGGCGCTCACCTTGGCCATCGTGCGGATCTTGCTCGCGAACGCGGCGACGATCGGCACGGGTGCTTCTCCGGTCGACAGTGCGTGCCGCAGCTCGACGATCGCCGGAGCCGAACGTCCCGCGAGCGCGATGTCCGCGACCTTGAACGCGTTCGTCTCGACGCGACCGCCGTAGTACTTGTCGACGACCTTGTCCGTGATCTCTTCTGCTTCGTCCGCGAGGAGCTGTCGGCACGCCGCTGCGAGCTCCGCGAGGTCGTCTGCGAAGGCGGCGACGAGGGTGCGCACCGCCGAGGGCGCGATCTTCCGACGTGCGGCGCGGAACTCGGCCGTGACGAAGTCGATCCGGTCGGTCTCGCGCTTGAGTTCGTCGCACTGCACCTCGACGCCGCCGCCGACCCCGCTGCGGATGGTGTCGAGGAGCTTCTTGCCACGGACGCCACCCCCGTGGCGGAGGACGAGCGTGACGTCGTCCGCCGGGGCGCCGAGGTAGGAGATCGTCTCCGTGATGAAGGCGTCGGTGCACTTCTCGACGTTGGTGACCCGGACCAGCCGTGGTTCGCCGAACAGGGACGGGCTGGCGAGGGTCGCGAGCAGCCCCGGTGCGTACTGGTCCGCTTCGAGGTCGTGAACCTCGAGCGCCGGGTCCTCGCCCACGAGCAGGTCGCGCAGCACCGTGCTCGCGCGGTCGGCCAGGAACGCCTCGGGCCCGGTGATGAGCACGACGGGCGCCGGGCGGATCCCCGACCAGGGCACCTGGTCGATCTTCGCTGCGGCGCGTGCGGGCTTCTTGGCGGGCATGCCTCGATCCTACGGGCGACCGCCGACGCCGAACGCTCCGTCCACAAGCGGAGCGAGTCGGGTCCGTCGCGGCCCACGACGACCGTTCCGTGGAGGTCGGTGCGGTACGCCGACGTGCCCGCGGTCTCGAGCATCGCGAGTGCCGAGCGGGTCGGGTGGCCGTACGTGTTGCCGGCGCCGACGCCGACGAGGCCCACGGCCGCCGCCGTCTCGCGGTACAGGACCGGGTCCTGGTCCGCCGACCCGTGGTGCGCCACCTTCACGACGTCGACCGGGCCTGCTGTGCCGATCGGAGCACCGCCGAGGGCGCTGCGGAGGCGGCGCTGTGCGGACTCGCCGAGGTCCCCGAGGAACAGCCCCGAGACGCATGACGTGCAGCCGGGGCCCGGCTCGGTCCGGAGCACGAGGCTCGCGTCGTTGCCCGCGTCGCGTGCACCCGCACGCGGCCACAGCAGGCGCCAGCGGAGCGGGCCGAGCGATCCCGAGGTCGTGTCGTCGGCCTGGTGGACGTCGATGCCGGCGTCCTCCAGGGAGCGCACGACGCGTTCGTCCTCGGGCCGTCCGGTCGGGCCGACGAGCGCCGTCGTCACGCGGTCGGTCACGACCTCGGCCGCTCCGACGTGGTCGCGGTCGAAGTGCGTCAGCACGAGGAGGTCGATCCGGTCGATGCCGAGCAGGTCCAGGCACGCCGTCAGACGCTCGGCGTCGTCCCCGGTGTCCACGAGTGCGACGGCCGCGCCGCCACGGACGACGACCGCGTCCCCCTGCCCGACGTCGCAGGCGGCCACCGACCAGTCCGCCGGCAGTCCCGCGCGGACGACGACCCGGGGCAGCGCGACGGCCGCCACACCGATGACCGCGACGGTGCCGGCGAGCAGGAGCAACCGGAAGCGCACCGTTCTCGGGGCGAGGACGGCCACCGCGATGCAGGCGCTGACGATCGCCGCGGCGCCCACCCCCACGACTCCGCTCGGCCAGGGCGCGGAGGCGTACGGGAGTGCCGCCGCCCCGTGCGCGATCCCGCCGATCGCGCTCGCCGGTGCCCAGGCGACCCCGGCGAGCACCGCCCCGCCCCACGGCCAGATCGGCGCCGTCAGACACGCGGCGAGCCCGACCACCGTGACGATCGGCGCGAGCGGCTCGGTGAGCAGGTTCGCCGGTACCGCGTACGTGGGGAAGGCCGCGGACAGCGGGATCGTGACCGGCCAGCACGCGAGCTGCGCCGCCACGGGGATCGCCAGCGCAGCGGCCACCGGCGTCCAGATCCGCCGCGCGAGCAGTGCCGTCAGCGGTGGGCCGAGCACGACGATGCCGCTCGTGGCGAGGACGGACAGGGCGAAGGCGAAGGAGCGCGCGTACCAGGGATCGACCACCAGCATGCCGATCACGGCCAGGGCGATCAGCGGCACGCCACGAACGGGACGCCCGGTCAGGTGCACGACGAGGACGACGACCGCCATCACGGTCGCGCGCACGATCGACGGATCCGGGCGAACGAGCACGACGAACGCGAGCAGCAGCGCGACGGCCACGACAGCACGGGCGAGCCGCGGGAGCCCCAGCGCCCGGCCGGCCACCACGACCAGTCCGACGATCACCGCGCAGTTCGCCCCGGAGACCGCGGTGAGGTGGGTCAACGCCGAGGTCTCCATCGCGGCCTCGGTCGCCGGGTCCAGGCCGCTCCGGTCACCGATCGCCAGCCCCCGGAGGAGCGACCCGCCCGGCTCCGGCAGCGTCGAGGTCGCGGACACGAACGCCTGTCGCGCGCGGTCGGTGGCGGCGAGCAGCCCGGTCGGTGGTTCGACGTCGAAGCCCCCGCGGAGGAACGCGACGTACGACGTTGCTCCGCCGGGCTCGTCGGGTTCGAGCGAGGCGGACGAGGACACCCGGGTTCCGGCCGCGAGGACGTCGACGACCGTGGGGGCGGCCGGCACCGCACGGACCGGCACGTGCAGCCCGCCGATCGCCCCGGCGCGCTCGAGCGTCCCGACGACCGACCTGTCGCCGGGTACGAGGTCCCGCGCGAGCACGATGTCGACCTCAACGGCGCCGGAGACGCGGTCGGTTCCGGTGCCCGCGAGCGGCTCGGGGCTCCGTCGCGCTTCGCCGACCACCACGGCGACCGCGACCAACCCGCAGAACGACGCCACGGTGACCAGGAGACCGAGCGCACCCAGCACCCGACGAGGCCACCGTACGACGAGCCCGACCACACCACCGGACACCACGAGTGTGCACGCGAGCACCACCCATCCCGCGCTCCCGGGCACGCCCACGAGCACCGCGGCGCAGATCCAGGCAGCCGCCACCGGACCGGCCACCCGCAGGTCGCGCACACCCGGCGCGAGGTCCACTGCCACACGCGGTCCCGGTCAGACCCGGACGAGGTCGCGGAGGTCCGCGAACCGGCCGTCACCGATGCCGCTCACGTCGAGCAGGTCCTCCACTGCGCTGAACCGGCCGTGTTCGTCCCGCCACGCCAGGATCCGGCCGGCGAGCGACGGCCCGATGCCCGGGAGCGTCTCGAGCGCCGCCTGGTCAGCGGTGTTCAGGTCGACGACCACGTCACCGGCCCCGGTCCCGACGCCGGCACCGGCACCGGCACCGGCACCGACACCGCCGCCGCCTGACGGCACAGCGAGGGAACCGTCCAGTGCCGCCGGAATGTCGGTCTCCCCCACCCGCGGCACGTACAGCCGTTCCCCGTCCTCGAGCACACGTGCGAGGTTGAGCCGTGCGAGGTCCGCCTCCGTGCTCGCCCCTCCGGCACGGTCGATCGCCGCGGACACCCGGCTGCCCGCGGCGAGCGTCACGACGCCCGCGCGCTCGACCGCCCCGACGACGTGCACGACCACCGGCCCGGCCGACGCCGCCCCGGACGACGAGGCCCCGCCCGGCGCCGCCGCGGCCGACGGCGCCCCCGACGACGACCCCGCGGGCGCGGACGACACCGACGACGGCGCTCCCGTCACGGTGACCCGCCCGTCACCACTCCCCGACGTGGCTCCGGACCGTGCGCCGAGCAGCACCACCACCACGGCGACCGCGACGACCACCGCCGCCAGTACCACCGCGGCCCGCGGCGACAACGCCAGCGCAGCGAGACGCGACGAGGACGAGGACGGAGACGACGAACCCGAGGACATGCCCGAACGCTACGGAGCCCGGCCGATCGGCCGGGCTCCGTAGCGAGCTCCCGTGGACGACGCGCTCGGCCCCGCCGCTGTGGAGGAGGAACTACCCCTTGATCGCGATGTTCACGAGCTTCGGCGCCCGCACGATCACCTTCACGATCTCGCGGTCCCCGATGTACCGCTGCACGTTCGCCGACGCACGCGCCATGGCCTCGAGTTCGGACGGCTCGATCGCCTTCGACACCTCGAACGAGTCACGCACCTTGCCGTTGACCTGCACGACCGCGGTCAGCGACTCCTGCACGAGCAGCGTCGGGTCGGCCTTCCGCCAGCCGTACGTGGCGACGGTGGCCTCGTAGCCCAGCTTCTCCCACATCTCCTCGCCGGTGTACGGCGCGAAGACGCTGAGTCCGAGCGCGATGGTCTCGACGGCCTCTCGCACGGCGGGGTCACCGGCGCCGGGGCCGCTGTCGATCGCCTTGCGGGTGACGTTCACGAGGTCCATGAGCCGCGCGATCACGACGTTGAACTTGAACGACTCCATCATCCCCGGCGCGTCGGCCAGGAAGCGGTGGGTCACCTGGCGGAGCGCACGGTCGCCGTCGGCCCACACGGCGTCGGGCGACGAGGTCACGTCGAGCGCCAGGCGGTACGCCCGGGCCAGGAAGCGTGCGGACGCCGACGGGGAGACGTCCTCCCAGTTGATGTCGTCCTCGGGTGGGCCGGCGAAGCCCATGACCAGGCGGATCGCGTCGACACCGTTCGCGTCGAGCTCGTCGCCGAGGGAGACACCGCCCTTCGACTTCGACATCTTCGAGCCGCCGGACAGCACCATGCCCTGGTTGAGCAGTGCCGAGAACGGCTCGGTGAAGTCGAGGTAGCCGAGGTCGAACAGGACCTTGGTGACGAAGCGGGCGTAGAGGAGGTGCAGGATCGCGTGCTCGATGCCGCCGATGTACTGGTCGACGGGCGCCCACTTGCGGGCCACGGCGGGGTCGAACGCCTGCGTGTCGTCGTTCGCCGCCAGGAACCGCAGGAAGTACCACGACGAGTCGACGAACGTGTCCATCGTGTCGGTGTCGCGCGTCGCCGGCGTGCCGTCGACGGGGTTCGGCACGTTGACCCAGTCGGTCGCCCCACCGAGCGGCGAGGTGCCCTTCGGCTTGAGGTCGAGCCCCTCGGTGTCGGGCAGCCGCACGGGGAGCTGGTCGAACGGCACCGGGTGCTCGGTGCCGTCGGCGCCGTGGATGATCGGGATCGGGGTGCCCCAGAACCGTTGGCGCGAGATGAGCCAGTCGCGCAGGCGGTAGGTCTTGGCGGCGCGGCCGGTGCCGCGCTCCTCGAGCAGCGAGATCGCGGCGGTGATGGCGTGCTGCTTCGACATGCCGTCGAGCGGCCCGGAGTTGATCATCCGGCCCTGGCCCGTCAGTGCTTCACCGGTCGACACCGGGTCCAGAGCAGGCAGTTCCATGTCCGGGGTGATCACCGGGATCGCTCCGGTCACGGCGGCGTTGGTGTCCACGACGACCTTCACCGGCAGGTCGAACGCCCGCGCGAAGTCGAGGTCGCGCTGGTCGTGCGCCGGGACCGCCATGACCGCGCCGTGGCCGTAGTCGGCGAGCACGTAGTCGGCGGCCCAGATCGGCAGGCGCTCGCCCGTCAGCGGGTGGATCGCGAAGCGACCGAGCGGCACACCGGTCTTCGGGCGGTCGGCGTTCTGCCGGTCGATCTCGGAGGTCTTCTGCGTGGCGGTCAGGTAGTCCGCGAAAGCAGCACGCACCCCGTCATCAGCAGAGGCGACCAGGGAAGCCGCAAGGTCCGAGTCCGGTGCCACCACGAGGAACGTCACCCCGTGGATCGTGTCCGGACGCGTGGTGAACACCGTGACGGGTTCGTCCCGCCCTTCGATCACGAAGTCGACGTCGGCGCCGACCGACCGGCCGATCCAGTTGCGCTGCTGCGCGATGACCTTCGCCGGCCACCGCCCCTCGAGCTGGTTGAGGTCGTCGAGGAGCCGGTCCGCGTACTCCGTGATCTTGAAGTACCACTGCGTCAGCTTCTTCTTGACGACGACCGCGCCGGAACGGTCCGAGGTGCCGTCGGGCAGCACCTGCTCGTTGGCGAGGACGGTCTGGTCCACCGGGTCCCAGTTGACCCAGCTGTCCTTCCGGTACGCCAGGCCCTTCTCGTACATCTTGAGGAACAGCCACTGGTTCCACTTGTAGTACTCGGGGTCCGAGGTGTGGATCTCGGTCGTCCAGTCGAAGGACGGGGCGTAGCGCTTGAACGACGCCTTCTGCTGCTCGATGTTCGCGTAGGTCCACTCCTTGGGGTCGACCCCGCGCTTGATCGCCGCGTTCTCGGCCGGCAGCCCGAACGAGTCCCAGCCGATGGGGTGCAGCACGTTGAAGCCCTGCTGCCGCCAGTACCGCGCCACGAAGTCGCCGAGCGCCCAGTTCTCGGCGTGCCCCATGTGCAGGTCACCGGACGGGTACGGGAACATCTCGAGGATGTACTTCCGCGGGCGCGTGTCGTCGAGATCGGTGGTGAAGAGGCCGAGCTCCTCCCAGCGGGGCTGCCACTTCTCCTGCAGACGACGGAAGTCGTAGGCGTTCGGGTCCTCGGGGTGCTGCTCGGTGGTCACGGAACTCTCAATCGGTCTGGAGGCACGGCTCACGTCCGTCGGACGCGCTCCGGTCAACAAGGATATAAGGCCTGGAGGCGCGCATCACCGCAGCCCGTCGTCTCTCCCCACGCAGGTGGTCGGGCTCACGCCCCGACGAAGCGTCCGTCGCACATCCGGACCGTCCGGTCGACGAGGTCGTCGGCGACCGGCACGTGCGACACGATGACGACGGTCCGACCTTCCTGCCGCGCGGCACCCACGAGGTCCCGCAGCACGGCGTCGCCGAGGTCGGGATCGATGTCGGCGGTCGGCTCGTCGAGCACGAGCACGGGGAACGCGTGCAGGAGCGCCCGGGCGAGCGCGAGCCGGTGCGCCTGCCCGCCGGAGACCAGCACGCCCCGCTCCCCCACGCCCGCGTCGAGCCCGCCGCGCCGTTGGACCCACGAGCCGAGACCCACCCGGTCGAGCACGGCGAGCAGGTCGTCGTCGGACGCGGTCTCGCGCGCGAAGAGCAGGTTCTGCCGCACGGACTGGTCGAACACGAACGGGTCCTGCTCGATGAGGCCGATGCGGGCGCGGACGGCGTCCGGGTGCATGTCCTTCGCCTCGACCCCGTCGAGCGTGTAGGACCCCTCGTGGTCGACGAACCGGACGAGCGCGTCCACGAGCGTCGACTTGCCCGCACCGCTCGGCCCCTCGAGCACGACGACCTCACGGGGCCGGAGATCGAGCGAGACCCCGTCGACCGCTGCGGTCGACCCCCCGGGCCAGCGCACCGTCAGGTCGCGCAGCGACACCGCGACCGGCCCGTCGACCACGAGCGTGGCGGGGTCGGCGTCGTTCTCCGGTTCGGGGACGATGCCCGCCGGCACCGCTGCCGGCACGACCCGTTCCACACGATCGGCGGCCGCGCGCACCCGGCGGAGCGTCAGGACTGCGAGCGGCACGCCGCCGACGACCTCGAACAGGGCGAGCGGCACGAACACGGCGAGGGCCCAGAGCGGACCGTTGAGCGCTCCGGCGACGACCGCGGGCGCCCCGACGGCGAGGATGCCGATCACGGCGCCTCCACCGACGAGCCCGACGAGCGCCCCGACGAGCGACTCGACCGTCCCCCGACGACGGACGGCCGCGGTGACGCGGGCGTCGAGCCGTGCAATGTGGCGGAGCCGTTCGTCGAGCGTGCCGTACGCGGCGAAGACGTCGAGCGTCCGGACGGTGTCGAGCACGAGGTCGGCCACGTGTCCGCGCTCGGCAGCGGTCTGCTCGTCGGACCGCTTCGCGATCGACAGCGTCACGACCGAGCCGAGCAGGGCGGCCACGGCGAGGGCGACGAGCAGCACGAGCGCCGCCGGCACCGACACGAGCGCCACCGCGACGACGGACAGCAGCGCGACGATCCCCGCGGACACGAGCGGCCCGACGACCCGGATCGGCAGGTCCTGCAGCCGGTCGGTGTCGGTGACGAGCCGCGTGAGGAGGTCCCCGCGACCGGTGGACCCGAGCCCGGCCGGAGCGACCGACGACAACCGCCGGTACATCTCCGTCCGCACGACGGCGAGCTGCCGGAACGACGCGTCGTGCCCGGCGAGCCGGTCGACGTAGCGCAGGGCCGCACGGCCGAGTGCGAACGCCCGCACCCCGACCATCACGAGCGTCAGGTAGAGGATCGGCGGGTGTTCGGCCGCACGCGTGATGAGGTAGCCGCTCGCGGCGAGCAGCGCGACGGCGCACGCGGCGCTGAGCGACGCGGCCGCCACGGCCTTGCCCCAACCGGCCCCGTGCGGCATGGCGAGCCGCAGGACGGACTCGTGCCGCGCCTCCCGGCTCATGCCTGCGCTCCGATCGACCGGGTGACCGTCACCGATCCGTCGCTCCGCAGGTCGACGCGGACGTTTCCGGCGGCGACCACGGCCGGCCGGTGGCTCGCGACCACGACGACCGCGCCGGCATCCGCGAGGCTGCGGAGCGCGTCGACGACGTGCGCCTCGGCCTCGACGTCGAGTGCCGAGGTGGGCTCGTCGAGCAGCACCAGCGGCGTGCGCGCGCGCTCCGCGCGGTAGAGGGCGCGTGCGACGGCGACGCGCTGTGCCTGGCCGCCGGACAGACCGCTGCCGCCGGAACCGACCTGGAGGCCCGGGTCGAGTCCCAGCCCCGCCTCGCGCAGGGCGGTCCAGACGCCGGTGGCGTCGGGGGTCGCGCTGAGCGCGACGTTCTCGGCGATGGTGCCGCGGACGAGTCGGGGGCGCTGGTCGGCCCACGTCGTGCGGTCGGTCGTCGTGGTGCCGACCGGTCCAGGCACGACGACCGTGCCGTCGTGCGGCAGTGCGCCGCGGATCGCGGCGATGAGGCTGGACTTGCCGGATCCGCTGGGGCCGGCGAGGACGACGATCGTGCCGGGCGCGGCGCGGAGGTCGACGGGTCCGATGACGACGTCCGGGCGTCGGACGGTCAGTCCGTCGAGCACGAGGTCGTCGGCGGCGGGGACGTCGGCCGGGCGGGCGGGCGGCGGAGCGGTGTCATCGAGGACGTCGAGCACGGCGGTCGAGGCCTCGACGCCGTCCTGGGCTGCGTGGAAGTCGGCGCCGACCTGGCGGATCGGGGCGAACGCCTCGGGCGCGAGGACGAGGACGAACATCGCGGCGCCGAGTCCCAGCGAGCCGTCGACGAGCCGGATGCCGATCGACACCGCGACGAGCGCCACCGAGAGGCTGGCGGCGAGCTCGAGCGCGAAGCCGCTGACGAACGACAGGCGCAGCACGCCGAGGGTGCCGCGGCGGTACTCGTCCGTGACCGCACCGATGCGGCCGACCTGGCGCCGGGCCCGGCCGAACACCTTGAGGGTCGCGAGTCCCTCGACCGCCTCGGTGAAGGCGCCGCCGAGCTTCGCGAGGGCGTCGGACTGCTTCCGCTGCAGTGACTGTGTCGCCAGCCCGATGAGGATCATGAACACCGGGATGACCGGCAGGGCGCAGAGGAGGATGATCCCGCTCGTCAGGTCGCCCAGACCGATCGCGACGAGGAGGACCGGCGTGGCGATGGCGGTCAGGGCGAGCTGCGGCAGGTAACGCCCGAAGTACGCGTCGAGGGCGTCGAGCCCGGGGCCGAGCGTCGTGGCGAACCCGGCGCTCGACCGTTCGGCGAGCCACGACGGTCCCCGTTCGGCCGCTCGCGCGAGGACCGTCGCCCGGAGCTCGCTCTTCACCTTCGCCGCCGCGCGGGCCGCGAGGTCGTCCGTGGCCCACGCGGCCACGGCGCGGAGGACGAACGCCCCGCCGAGGAGTGCCAGGGCCTGCGCGATCGCGGTCGGGACGGTGCCGTGGTGCACGGCGTCCACCCCGAGCGTGACGGCGGCGGCGATCCCCCACGCGATCGCGATGGTCGCGAGCGTGCGGAGGACGCCGGTGCCGGCGGCCGCGACGATGAAGCCGCGCGCCGTGCGCGACAGACGCAGGAGTCGCGGGTCGAGCGGCTTCACCGTCGCCCCGCTAGTGCGCGGCCTGGGTGATCTGGGTCCGCGAGACGCGCTTGCGGAACACCCAGTACGTCCAGGCCTGGTAGGCGAACACGAGGGGGACGAAGATCAGCGCGACCCAGCTCATCACCGTCAGGGTGTACGTGCCGCTCGACGCGTTGAAGACGTTGAGGCTGTTCGCGGGGTCGTTCGTCGCGGGCATGACGTCCGGGAAGATCGCGGTGAACATCGCGAGCACGACGGCCGCGATCGTCACCGCCATCAGCGTGAACGCACGCCCCTCCTTGCCCCACGCGTTACAGAGCACGGCCAGGACGAGGGCGAGTGCGGCGACGACGGAGAGCACCAGCGACGCGGGGGTCGCTCGGACGAACGCCATCGTGACGAGGAACGCCGCGCCGACGACGATCGTGACGATGCCGGACCGGGTCGCCAGACGCTTCGCACGCTCCCGGATCTCACCCTCGGTCTTGAGCGCCACGAACACCACGCCGTGGGTGAAGAACACCAGCAGCGTCGCCAGGCCGGTGAGCAGGGCGAAGGGGTTGAGCAGGTCGAACAGGGTGCCGGTGTAGTTGTGGCCGGCGTCCATCGGGATGCCGCGGACGACGTTCCCGAACGCGACGCCCCAGAGGAACGACGGGACGGCGCTGCCGATGATGATCATGAGGTCGAAGCGGCGCTTCCACTCCAGGTGCTTGTTCTGGTGCCGGTACTCGAACGAGACACCACGGGCGATGAGCGCCGCGAGGATGAGCAGCAGGGCGAGGTAGAACCCGGAGAACATCGTGGCGTACCACTCGGGGAACGCTGCGAACAGGCAGGCGCCGGCGACGATGACCCAGGTCTCGTTGAGGTCCCACACGGGTCCGATCGTGTTGATGAGCACGCGTCGGTCGGTGTCGTCCTTGCCGAGGAACGGCAGGGACATGCCGACGCCGAAGTCGAAGCCGTCGAGGACGAAGTAGCCGACGAAGAACACGCCGACGATCGCGAACCAGAGAACGGGCAGGTCCATCTCAGTACACCGTCACTTCGTGCTTGACCTCGCCGGTCTCCTCGTCGACCTCCGCCGGGGCGGCGGGGCCCTCCTGCGCCACCTTCTTGATGAGGCGGAACTCGACGACGGCCAGCGAGCCGTAGATGAGCGTGAACACGACGAGCGAGATGAGGACCTCGACCCCGGTCACGTTCGGCGAGACGCCGTCGCTCGTCTTCAACAGCCCGAACACGAGCCACGGTTGCCGGCCCATCTCCGTGAAGATCCAGCCGACGATCATCGCGGCCATCGGCAGCGGGACCGTCCACGTCGCGATGCGCCACACCCACCGCTTGGTCGGGAAGCGGCCCTTGCGGGTCAGCCACAGGCCGACGAGGGAGACCAGCACCGCGCCGACGCCCAGGGCGATCATCCAGCGGAACGCCCAGTACGTGACCCAGATGATCGGCTTGTAGTCGCCGGGACCGTACACCTGCGAGTACTCGGCCTGCAGGTCGTTGATGCCCTCGACGGTGCCGTTGAAGGTGTGCGTCGACAGGAACGACAGCAGGTAGGGCACCCGGATGGAGAACAGCTCGTGCACACCGTCCGGCGTGCCGAGCGTGAAGATCGAGAACGAGGCGTCCTTGCCGGTGGCGGTGTTGTACAACGCCTCGGCCGCCGCCATCTTCATCGGCTGCGTGTCCACCATGGTGAGCCCGAGCTGGTCGCCCGTGAGCACCGTCAACGCCCCCGCGGCGAGCATCGTCCACATGCCGAACTTCAGCGCCGGCATCATCGTCTCGAGGTTCTGGTTGCGTGCCAGGTGGTACGCGGCGACCGAGATGATGACCGCCGCGGCGACCATGAAGCAGGCGAACAGCGTGTGCGGGAACGCGGCCAGGGCGACCTTGTTGCCGAGCACGGCCCAGATGTCCGTGAGCTCCGCGCGCCCCTTGGCCCCGTTCATGGTGAACCCGACCGGGTGCTGCATGAACGCGTTCGCGGCGATGATGAAGTACGCCGACATGATCGAGCCCGCACTGACGCACCACATGCTCGCGAGGTGCAGGCCCTTCGGCAGACGGTCCCAGCCGAAGATCCAGATCCCGATGAACGCCGCCTCGAAGAAGAACGCGAGGATGCCCTCGAGCGCGAGCGGTGCGCCGAAGACGTCACCGACGAACCGGGAGTAGTTCGACCAGTTCATGCCGAACTGGAACTCCTGCACGATCCCGGTCACCACGCCCATGGCGAAGTTGATGAGGAAGATGCGCCCGAAGAACCGGGTCAGCTGGAGGTAGTGCGCTCTGCCCGTCCGGTACCAGGCCGTCTGGAACACGGCCACGACGACGGCCATGCCGATCGTCAGCGGGACGAACAGGAAGTGGTAGATCGTCGTCAGACCGAACTGCCACCGCGACAGGATGAGCGGATCGAGGATGTCGTTCATGCGGCGCGTCCTTGCCGGGTCGCCGCGCGCTGTTGGTGCACGTCAGTTGCTTCCTGTGGAAGGGGGAACTTCTGGTGTCACAGCCGTTGGGACACCTCCACGCTACCGTGCGGACACCTCGCTCGACAAGTTGTAGAACCCTCGCCTGCACGAACGTGCATCCATCGTGCACGGCACAACCGTGCGGCACGATCGTGCCGCCTGTCCGCTCCGCGAACGACGACAGGTGCCGGGCGGATGCCCGACACCTGTCGTTTTGTTCTGTGGGATCGCCCTACAGGAGGTCCTTGTCCTGCAGGAAGGACTTCGCGACCGAGGCCGCCGACTTCTGGTCCACCGAGTTCTGGCGGTTCAGCTCGATGAGCATGTCCGTCGTGAGGAGCTTGTCGACCTTGTCGATCGCCTCCGCCGCCTTCGAGTCGAGGTCCTTCGAGACGATCGGCGTGACGTTGTTCGCCGGCACGAGGTGCTTCGGGTCCTCGAGCGTGACGAGCTTCTCGGTCTTGATCGAGGCGCTCGCGGAGTAGATGTCCGCCACCTGCGAGTCACCGTCCTGGATCGCCTTGATCGTCAGCGGGCCGCCCGAGTCGTTCTGCTGGTTGACCTCGCCGGTGATGCCGTACTTCTCCTTGAGGCCCTTGGGACCGTACGCGGCGGTCGCGAACTCGGGGTTCGCGGCGATCGAGATGGTCCCGCCGATCTTGGACAGGTCGGCGATGGACTTCAGGCCGTACTTGTCGGCGGTCTCCTGGGTCACCGTGTAGGTGTCCGCGTCGGACGCGTCGGCCGAGGTCAGCGCCTTCACGCCCGAGGGCAGCGCGTCCTTCAGCGCCGAGTTGATGCCGTCCGTCGTCGTCTCCGTCGTGGTGTCCTTGCCGTCTTCCTGGAGCAGGAAGTTGAGCAGGTTGCCGTTGTACTCGGGGAAGACGTCGATGCTGCCCTTCGAGACCTCGGGCCAGTAGGCCTTGCGCTGCCCGATGTTGAGCTTCTTCGTGACGGTGAAGCCCTCGTGCTGGAGCTCCTGCGCGTAGAGCTCGGCGATGATCTCGTTCGACGGGTACGCCTGCGAACCCACGACGATGGTCTTGGAGTCCCCGCCGCCGGAGCCGGAGGAGAGCGGGTCGCTCGACGAGCAGCCCACGAGGGCGATGGCGGCCGCGGAGGCGACGGCGATCGTCGCGGCGAGGCGCCGGGTCGTTGCTGTGATCACGGGTGGGTTCCTTCCACAGGGGTTGATGCTCGTGGTGCTGAGCTACGGGTGTTCCGACGCGACTGCCGCCCGGACCCCGCGGAGACACCCGCGGGCACGGCGAGCCGCTGCAGTGCGGCGAAGACGATCTCGAACGCGATGGCGAGCACGATCACCAGGATCGAACCGCCGAGGACCTCGACGTAGTCCGAATTGGCGAGACCGGAGAACGCGTACCCGCCGAGACCGCCGGCGTTGATGTACGCGGCGAGCGTGACGGTGGCGACGACCTGCAGGACCGCCGCGCGGATGCCGCCGACGATGAGCGGCAGTGCGAGCGGGATCTCGACCTTGCCGAGCACCTGCCACGGGGTCATGCCCTGCGCGCGGGCGGCGTCGATCGTCGCCCGGTCGATCGCCTCCACCCCGGAGTACGTGCCGGCGAGGATCGACGGGATGGCGAGGATGACGAACGCGATCACCGGTGCCTGCAGCCCCAGGCCGAGCCACAGCGCGAGGAGCGTCAGGACGCCGAGGGTGGGCAGGGCGCGGATGCCACCGGAGAGCCCGACCGCGACGCTCCGTCCCTTGCCGGTGTGGCCGATCAGCAGCCCGAGCGGCACGGCGATCACGACCGCGACGGCGACGGTGAGCAGCGTGATCGTGACGTGCTCGCCGAGCCGGACGAGGATGGCGTTGTTCCCCGTGTTGTTGGCCGGGTCGAAGATCCACGCGATGCCCTGTGCGAAGAGGTTCATGCGGAGACCTCCCCCGCGCGGACGTCGGCGGCGGCCCGTCGGCGCACGGCTCGGGCGGCGCGGCCGGTCCCCCGGGTCCACGGCATGACGATCCGCCCGAGGAGCACGAGCAGCCCGTCGATGACGAGGGCGAGGGCGATCGTCAGGACGATCCCGGTGAGGATCTCCACGCTGATCCCGCGCTTCAGCCCGTCCGTGAGCAGGAAGCCGAGGTTCGCGATGCCGAGCAGCGCACCGACCGTGACGAGGCTGACCGTCGACACCGCCACCACGCGGATGCCGGCGAGCAGGACCGGACCGGCGAGCGGCAGCTCCACCTTGAAGAACCGCTGGGCCGGCGAGTACCCGAGCGCCTCGGACGCGCCGACGACCTCGGCGTCGACGGCGTCGATCGCGTCCGCCGCCGACCGGGCCATGAGCGCGATGCCGTACACCGTGAGCGCGATCACGACGTTGACGGGGTCGAGGATGCTCGTCCCCAGGATCGCGGGCAGCGCCAGGAAGAACGGGAACGACGGGATCGCGTAGAGGAGGCTCGATACCACGACGATCGTCGAACCGGTCGCGTGCGCGGCACCGCGGCGCTTCCGCAACCGCGACACGACCAGCCCGATCGGCACCGACAGCACGAAGCTGATGACGATCGGCGGGATCGACAGCCAGACGTGCGCGATCAGGTTCGACGTGATCGTGTCGAGGTTTCCCAGGACCCAGTTCACGCGTCGTCCCGCTGCTGCTGCACGGCCTCGGCGGCGTCGACGACCTGGACCGGCCCGGTGAGCACTCCCGCGGCGCGGCCCTCGCCGTCGACGACGATCGGCCCGGTCGGCGTCTGCTCGACCCGGAGCGCGCGGCGACCACGACCGGCGCCGATGAAGTTCGCCACGAAGTCGTCGGCCGGTTCGGCGAGGATCTGGGCCGGGGTGCCGAGCTGGGCGATCTCGCCGCCCTTCTTGAGGATGACGACCTGGTCGCCGAGCTTGAACGCCTCGTCGATGTCGTGGGTGACGAACACGACGGTCTTGCCGAGCTCGCGCTGCAGGCGGATGAGTTCGTCCTGCAGGTCGGTGCGGACGAGCGGGTCGACGGCGCCGAAGGGCTCGTCCATGAGCAGGATGTTCGGGTCCACCGCGAGGCCGCGGGCGACGCCGACGCGCTGCTGCTGCCCGCCGGAGAGCTGGGACGGGTACCGGTTCGCGAAGGCCCGGTCGAGGCCGACGGTGTCCATGAGCTCGAGGGCACGTGCGCGCGCCTCGGCCTTCGAGACGCCCGTGAGGAGCGGCACGGTGGCGATGTTGTCGACGACCTTGCGGTGCGGCAGCAGCCCGGCGTTCTGCATCACGTAGCCGATCCGGCGACGGAGCTGGACCGGGTCCACACCCGCGACGTCCTCGCCGTCGATCTCCACGGCGCCCGCGCTCGGGTCGACCATCCGGTTGATCATCCGGAGGAGGGTGGTCTTGCCGCAGCCGCTCGACCCGACGAAGACCGTCGTGGTCCTGGAGGGGATGACGAGGCTGAAGTCATCGACCGCGTTGGTGCCGTCCGGGTAGGTCTTGCGCACCGAGCGGAACTCGATCATGGGTGCCCTTCTGTTCGGAGGTAGCCCGACTCCGAGTGAGAGTACCCGCCGGGTCCGACACCGGTTCAGCCGTGACGATCCGTGACGCGCCCCGGACGGCCGGTCGACGTTCTGCGGCCGGCCGACTGCGCGACCGTCGGCCGCGCGCACGACGACGCCCGCGCCTCCAGTTCGGAGCGCGGGCGTCGTCGGTTCGGTGACCCGACCCGACCGGGTCGGTCAGGAGGCGGCGACCACCGCTTCGAGGTGGGCGCGGCTCATCGTGCGGTACTCCTCGATCAGGTCCGTCTCGGGGTTCGAGGGGTCACGGTGCGCGCGGGCGAGGACCGCGTGCGCCGACTCGGCGAGCACCACCCACGTGCGTTCGATGCGCTCGCCGGTGGGCAGACCGAACCGTTCGTGCATGATCTGGGCGACCGCGCTCCCCAGCGCCGCCATCCGGTCCTCGGCGTCGCCCGTGCCGGTGTCCGCCGCGTCGCCGAAGCGGATGGCGCGGAACCCCGGCTCGGTCCGGTACATCTCGGCGGTCGCGTCGATGAGTGCGTCGCAGGCGTCCTGCCAGGTCGCGGCGGCACTCGCGTCGAGCGCCGCGACGAACCGCTCGGCCAGACGCTGGGTGCTCCGGATCGCCAGCGCCTCGACGACGGCGATCCGGTCCGGGAAGTAGCGGTAGACGGTACCGATGGACGCCCCCGCCCGCTCGGCGACCATCGCGGTGGTCAGGCGCTCGAACCCGATCTCGTCGATCACCGCGGCCGCGGCGTCGAGGAGGCCGGCGAGGCGCGCCGAACTGCGGGCTTGGACCGGCTCGTTCCTGAGCAGTGATGATCCCCCCGGCAGTGCGTTCGATACCTCGGTGACGAGCACGTGTTCTCCTCTTGCGCGGACAGCGCGGTCATGTGGGTGTGACGGACCAACTGTCGCAGAGACCGGCTGGAATATCGCTGCGACTCTCCCAGAGCGCCTGCGAGGTCGTAGGTGTCCCGGGTCCGGCCGTGGAATGATGGGGCGATGCCCGACCCGACGCCCCACGAGCCGTCGCTGGCCGAGCCGATCCTCCACCGGGCCGCCCGCATCGAGGACGCCGTCCAGGAGTTCCGCGAGCAGCGAGCACGCCGCCGCGGCCTCGTGCCGACGGTGATCCCGTACAACGGCTACGGCGCTCCCGGCTGGGTGCGTGTGCTCTGCCGTGTCCTGCTCACCCGGCGCGGACTGGCCTCCGACGCGTCCTTCTACGGCGTGCGCGGCTGGAAGAGCTTCACGAGCGTGGCGGTCGACGACGCCGAGGTCACGATCACGGCCGGCGGCACCACGCACGTCGTGCAGTCCGACCGGGGCGGCGTGGTGGACACCATCGTGCCGATCGACCTCGAACCGGGGTGGCGCACCATCAGGCTGTCCGCCGGGGGCATGCGGGACGTCGAGGCCGACGTCTTCATCGTGCACCCGGACACCCGCTTCGGGCTGCTGTCCGACGTCGACGACACCGTCATGGTGACCTCGCTTCCCCGTCCGTTGCTCGCCGCCTGGAACTCGTTCGTCCTCACCGAGCACGCGCGCCGTCCGGTGCCCGGCATGTCGGTCCTCTACGAACGCGTGCTCGCCCAGCACCCGGGCGCCCCCACGGTCTACCTCTCCACGGGCGCGTGGAACGTGGCACCGACGCTCCAGCGGTTCCTGACCCGCAACCTCTACCCGTCGGGGACGCTCCTGCTCACCGACTGGGGCCCCACGCACGACCGCTTCTTCCGCAGCGGCCAGCTCCACAAGCAGCAGAACCTCGAACGGCTGGCGAAGGACTTCCCGGACGTGCAGTGGCTCCTCGTCGGCGACGACGGGCAGCACGACGAGGCCCTGTACGGCGAGTTCGCCCGGCAGCACCCGGAGAACGTCGCGGCCGTCGCGATCCGCCAGCTCTCCACCAGCGAGGCCGTCCTCGCCGGTGGGCGTTCGCGCGCCCAGGAGCGCTCGCGCGAGTCGTCCGCGCCCTGGGTGTACGCACCGGACGGCGCCGGGATGTGGTCGGAACTCGCACGCGTCGGCCTCGCCGAGGCGGATCCCGCCGACCCGGCCTGAGGCATCCCTCAGCCCGCTGCGCGGTGTCCGGAGCCGCCGGTGGTTGGATCGCCCCATGACGACGGCGAACGCACCGACCAACCGCATCGAGGACCACGCGCTGATCGGTGACACGTACACCGCTGCACTGGTCGGCCGGGACGGCACGATCGACTGGGCCTGCCTCCCCCGGTTCGACAGCCCGTCGACCTTCGCGTCGATCCTCGGCACCCAGGACCACGGTGAGTGGACGCTCCGCCCCACGGACCCCGACGCGACCGCCACCCGTCGGTACGACCACGACACGCTCGTGCTCTCCACGGTGTGGACGACGAGCACCGGTGTCGTCGAGGTCACCGAGTGCATGCCCATCGGTGCGCACCGGGCGACGATCATCCGGCGGGCGCGGGGTCTGCGCGGATCGGTCGAGCTCCGTCAGACGCTGCGGATCCGTTTCGACTACGCACTCGCGCTCCCCTGGGTCCGGCAGATCGGCGGCGACGAGGAGCCGGCGCTCCTCGCGACCGCCGGCCCGGGCTCGATCATCGTCCGCGGAGTGCGCTTCCACGCCGACGACCACCGGCACACGGCGACGAGCACCGTGCACGACGGCGACGTCCTCGACACCGTGCTCACCTGGTACCCGTCGCACCGCGAACCCCCGGAGCCGGTCGACGTCGACGCGGCACTCGAGCGCACCCGATCGTGGTGGCGCGCCTGGATGGCACCGCTCCGGACCCAGGGACGCTACGTCGAGGCGACCCGGCAGTCGCTCATGTTCCTCCGCGCGATGACGCACGCCGAGACCGGCGGCGTGGTGGCGGCCGCGACCACGAGCCTCCCGGAGGACCCCGGTGGCGTCCGCAACTGGGACTACCGCTACGTGTGGCTCCGCGACGCGTCCCTCGCCCTGGCGTCCCTCATCGCACACGGGTACCGCGACGAGGCGGCGCACTGGCGTGGTTGGCTCCTGCGCGCCATCGCCGGGGACCCCGCGGACGTGCAGATCATGTACGGGATCGCCGGCGAACGCGAGCTCCCGGAGCGCGAGCTGCCGAACCTGCCCGGCTACGCGGGCTCCGCACCGGTCCGGATCGGGAACGGCGCGTACACGCAGTACCAGGGCGACGTGTTCGGCGAGGTACTCGCGGCACTGCACGACGCCCGGGAGCTCGGCGTCGAGGAGAACGCCGACTCGTGGGCCCTCCAGCGCGCGCTGCTCGGGTACGTCGAGGAACACTGGCAGCAACCGGACAACGGCATCTGGGAGATGCGCGGACCACGCCGGCACTTCACGCACTCGCGCGCGATGATCTGGGCGGCGTTCGACCGCGGGGTCGCGGCCGTGGAGGAGTTCGGACTCGAGGGCCCCGTCGACCGTTGGCGCACCCTGCGCGCCGAGGTCCGCGCCGAGATCGAGCAGCACGGCTGGAACGCGGAGCGCGGCAGCTACCGGCAGCACTACGACACCGACGAGGTCGACGCGAGCCTGCTCGTCCTGCCGCAGATCGGCTACGTGAAGCCCGGCGACCCGCGGATGACCGGCACCGTCGCCGCGATCGAGCAGGACCTGCGGACCGGCTCCGAGGGGCTCGTGCTCCGGTACCGGACGTCCGCCGGCTTCGACGGGCTGTCGGGCAGCGAGCACCCGTTCCTCGCGTGCTCGTTCTGGCTCGTCGAGCAGTACGCCGCCTCCGGCCGTGTCGAGGACGCGGAACGGCTCATGGACGTGCTCGTCGGCTACACGAACGACGTCGGGATGCTCTCGGAGGAGATCGACGTCGCCACCGGGCACCACATCGGCAACACCCCGCAGGTGCTCTCGCACCTGACGCTCGTGTCGGCGGCGGACGCGATCGCGCGGGCGCGCGGTAGCGCGGCGGGGCACCGGACGCGGCTGGCCGTCCACGACGGCGGGACCCGGTCGTGGACGGGCGAGGGCGAGCGGGCGGGCACGCCCGCCTGATGCGGTGGTCCCGACCGCGAAAGCGACAGATTGCCGGCAAACTTCGGCGGCATCCTGTCGCCTTGCCGGGGTAGACGGGACCGAGAACGGACTGGAGGCGCGGTGCCAGCCGGCACCGCGCCTCCAGTCCGTCAGGTGGTGGCGTCCGTCAGGACGTCAGGAGGACGACTCCCAGTCCGCCGGGCCACGCGAACCCGCGCGGTACTCCTCCAACGGGACCTCGTTCGCCTTCCACGCCTCGACGACCGGCTCCACGATCTCCCAGCAGCGCTCCGCCACGTCACCGCGGATCGAGAGCAGCGGGTCGTCGTGGAAGATCCCGTTGAGGACCTCGCCGTACGGGGTCAGCTCGCCGTCGGCGAAGGACGAGGACAGCGTGACCTGGCCCATCTCGAACGGGTTGCCGCCGCCGTTCGCCGACACCGTGAGCTCGATCTCGTCCGGGTTGAGGACGATGCGGAGCGTGTCGGTCTTCGGACGGCCGGTCAGGCCGGAGGGCAGACGGGTCACAGGCTTGAACGTGATCAGGACCTCCTTGCGGCTGGCACCGAGGGCCTTGCCGGAACGGAGGGTGAACGGGACGCCCTTCCAGCGGGCGGTGTCGACCTCGACCGAGATCTCGGCCAGGGTCTCCGTCCGACGCGACGGGTCGACGCCGTCCTCGTCCTGGTACGACGGCAGGTCCTTGCCGTCGATCGTGCCCGCCGTGTACACGGCGCGACGCGAAGCGACCTTCGGGTCGTCGCCCTTGAGCCGGGTCGACCGCAGCACGCGGGCCAGCGAGGACCGGAACTCGACCGCGTCGATCGCGGACGGGGCGTCCATCGTGACCAGACCGAGGATCTGCAGCAGGTGCGACTGGATCATGTCGACCATCGCGCCGGCCTCGTCGTAGTACTGGGCGCGGTTCTCGAGGCCGAGGGTCTCGTCGTAGAAGACGTCGACCTTCTCGATGTTGTCCGCGTTCCAGATCGGCTCGAACAGGCGGTTCGCGAACCGCAGACCGATGATGTTCAGGACCGTGGTTCGGCCGAGGAAGTGGTCGGTGCGGTGCACGCGCTCCTCGGGGACCAGCTTCAGGACCGTCTCGTTGAGCGCCTCGGCACTGGCGACATCCGTGCCGAACGGCTTCTCGAACGCGAGCGTGGTGCCCTCGGGGAGCTCGACCTGCTGCAGGGCCTCGCAGATGTCCGACGCGATCTGCGGCGGCAGCGCGAAGTACAGGATCGGCTCGTGCTCCGCCGCAGCGAACAGCGCCTTGAGGTGCTCCGGGTCGGTGGGGTCACCCTGGATGAACTGCGTCGACGCGAGCGTCGCGTCGACGTCCGGGCCCTTCACGTCCTGCGACGCGAAGGACTTCGTGACGACGTCCTTCCACTGCTCCTCGCTGCGGGCGCTGCGGCCCGTGCCGATGAGCTGGACGGGGACCGCTCGACCGCTCTGCAGGAACGTGCCGAGACCCGGCAGCAGCAAGCGGGAGGCGAGGTCGCCCGTCGCGCCGAAGATGATGAGAGTGCGCTTGTCGGTCACCGGAGGTGACTCCTTTCGCTGTGGTGGGGTGTGGTCCGCTGGGATCGCCGGCCCCTGAGGCCAAGCGGCGCGCGGGCCGGTTGATTCCCGGTTCGGGCCGGGGAGCTGGTGGTCGGACCCGGATGGGATCGCAATCGGTGCTGGGCCGGGACGCACTTCGGGCGGCACCGGTGTGGTGCCGCCCGAAGTGTCAGGTGCGCTGCAGCGTCAGGTCAGTGACCGAAGTTGCCGCGGTAGTACTCGTAGACCCAGCCGACGAGCGTGACCGCCACGCAGGCGAGCCCGATCGGCACGATCCAGAGGCCGGCCGCGACGCCGAGGAAGCAGAGGGCCACCGCGCCCGCGAGGAGGATCGGCCACCACGACCAGGGGCTGAAGTGCCCGAGCTCGGCGTCGCCGTCCTCGATGTTGGCGTCGGGACGGTCCTCGGGAAGGACGCCACCCTGCGAGGACATGACCTTGCCGAGGTAGAACGCGATGAACGCGGACATGATCCCGGTGAGGCCGATGGCCAGGGTGCCGACCCACTCCAGCTCGCCGTAGTAGATGAGCGACCAGATGGAGTACGCCGCGTCGGCGACGATGAAGAACCCGAAGAGGATCCAGAACAGGTTGGTGTTGGCGCGCATCGCCTTACTTCACCTCGCCCTTCGCGGCGTCGTAGGTCGGAGCATCGGGAGCGTCCTTCGCAGGACCGACGCCGATCGGCACACCCGCTTCGGGGTGGTTCAGGTCGAACGCCGGCGACTCCGAACGGATGCGCGGGATCGACGTGAAGTTGTGCCGCGGCGGCGGGCAGCTGGTCGCCCACTCGAGCGAGCGGCCGTAGCCCCACGGGTCGTTCACGGCGACCTTCGGCGCGTTCCGAGCGGTGACGTAGACGTTGAAGATGAACGGCAGGAACGAGACCGCGAGGATCATCGAGCCGATCGTCGACAGCTGGTTCATCCACGTGAAGCCGTCGTTCGGCAGGTACGTCGCGTAGCGGCGCGGCATGCCGATGACGCCCAGCCAGTGCTGGATGAGGAACGTCGTGTGGAAGCCGATGAACAGGAGCCAGAAGTGGATCTTGCCGAGGCGCTCGTTGAGCATCTTGCCCGTCCACTTCGGCCACCAGAAGTAGAAGCCGGAGAACATCGCGAAGACGACCGTGCCGAAGACCACGTAGTGGAAGTGCGCCACGACGAAGTACGAGTCGGAGACGTGGAAGTCGAGCGGCGGCGACGCCAGGATCACACCGGTGAGACCACCGAACGTGAAGGTGATGAGGAAGCCGACGGCCCACAGCAGCGGGGTCTCGAAGGTGACCGAACCGCGCCACATCGTGCCGACCCAGTTGAAGATCTTCACGCCGGTCGGGACCGCGATGAGCATCGTCATGAGGGAGAACCACGGGAGCAGGACGCCACCGGTGACGTACATGTGGTGCGCCCACACCGTGACCGACAGCGCCGCGATCGAGATGGTCGCGTAGACGAGGGTCTTGTACCCGAAGATCGGCTTGCGGCTGAAGACCGGGAAGACCTCGGACACGATGCCGAAGAACGGCAGCGCGATGATGTACACCTCGGGGTGCCCGAAGAACCAGAACAGGTGCTGCCAGAGGAGCGCTCCGCCGTTGGCCGGGTTGAAGATCTGAGCACCGAACACGCGGTCGAGGCCGAGACCGAACAGCGCGGCGGCGAGCACCGGGAAGGCCATCAGCACGAGCAGCGCCGTGATGAGCGTGTTCCACGTGAAGATCGACATGCGGAACATGGTCAGACCGGGGGCGCGCATCGTGATGATCGTGGTGATGAAGTTCACCGCACCGAGGATCGTCGAGAAGCCGGTCATGCCGAGGCCGAAGACCCACAGCGTTCCGCCGAGCCCTGGTGTGAACGTCGTGTCACTCAGTGGCGCGTAGGCGAACCAGCCGAAGGACGCTGCGCCCTGCGGGGTGAGGAAGCCGCCGACGGCGATGAGCGAACCGAAGAGGTAGAGCCAGAAGGCGAAGCCGTTGAGACGGGGGAAGGCGACGTCCGGTGCACCGATCTGGAGCGGCATGATCGCGTTCGCGAAGCCCGAGAACAGCGGCGTCGCGAACATCAGCAGCATGATCGTGCCGTGCATCGTGAACAGCTGGTTGTACTGCTCCTTCGTCGCGACCACGTGCAGCCCGGGCTCGAAGAGCTGGGCGCGGATGACCAGGGCCATCACACCCGCGAGCAGGAAGAACATGAACGACGCGATCAGGTACATGTACCCGATGGTCTTGTGGTCCGTGGAGGTGATCCACCGGACGATGATGTTGCCCTTCCGACCCACCTTCGACGCCTGGAAGTCCGGCGTCGAGGGCCTGGTCGGCTGGCCGACGAGTGACGTTGTCATCTGACGAGCCCCTACTTGTTCTCGCTGGACGCCGTGACGGGCGTCTTGTCGTTCGGTTCGTTCGTGTTGGTGTTGTACTCGTTGCCGAGCAGACCGACCTTGCCCTGGTCCTTGAGGGTGCCGAGGTAGTCCTGGTACTGCGACGGGGTCACGACCTTCACCTGGAAGAGCATGAGCGAGTGGTACTCACCGCAGAGCTCGGCGCACTTGCCCTGGTACGTGCCGAGCTTCTCCGGGATGAAGTACTCGTAGTTCGTCTTGCCCGGGAGCATGTCCTTCTTGTACAGGAAGTCGATGATCCAGAAGGAGTGGTCGACGTCGCGCGAGGACAGCTCGATCTTGACCTTCTTGCCCTTGGGCAGGTACAGGGTCGGCAGCTGCGACTCGTCGATGGCGCCCTTGGCGTTCTCTTCTTCCTGGGCCTGGATGCCCTGGTAGTAGACGCTCTTGTCGGGGTTGTTCTGGTCGATGTAGTTGAAGTCCCAAGCCCAGCGCTTGCCGTAGACGTGGATCGTGGCGTCCGGGTTGGTGAACGGCTTCTCGATCGCGGCCTGGTCCTTCGCGGTGAAGGCGAAGAAGCCGAGCACGAGGATCAGCGGCACGATCGTGTAGAAGATCTCGAGCGGCATGTTGTACCGCATCTGCACCGGGAGGCCGGTCTGGCCCTTGCGGCGGCGGTACACGATCGCGGCCCAGATGACCAGGCCCCACACGATGAGACCGACCGCGAGGAGCACGACCCAGCTGGTGGTCCACAGACCGACGATGCGGCTCGTGTGGTTCGTGACGTCCTTCGTGTCCTCCGTGCCGGGGAGCCATCCGTTCAGCTGCTGCTGCGAGCAACCAGCCAGTGCGATGACCAGACCGACGGCCACCGGGACGGCCGCCCAACGTATACGGCGATTCGAACGCACTGTTACCTCTCGGAAGACGTGAAACCGGAGCAGGCCGTGACACGAAGGTCGCTCATGGCTCGCTCCCAGCTTGGTTGGAACACTCCTAGCTTACTCGCAGCTGGAGACCGCTCGCGCACACGCGACACGCCTCCGGCCGCGATCCGCACTCGCATCGACGGCGTTTTCCCTGATCGTGGCGATGCCACGCCCGGGGAACGAACGAGCGGGGAGCGACCGTGTCGGTCGCTCCCCGCTCGTGTCGGGCGGACGGGCGATCAGTGGAAGCTGTCGCCGCACGCGCAGCTGCCCTGCGCGTTGGGGTTGTCGATCGTGAAGCCCTGCTTCTGGATCGTGTCCTCGAAGTCGATCGAGGCGCCGTCGAGGTACGGGACGCTCATCTTGTCGACCACGACCTCGACCCCGCCGTCGAACTCGACGGTGGCGTCGCCGTCGAGCAGACGCTCGTCGAAGTAGAGCTGGTAGATGAGGCCCGAGCAGCCGCCGGGCTGGACGGCGAGACGCAGACGGAGGTCGTCGCGGCCTTCCTGCTCGAGGAGGCTCGCCACCTTCGCCGCGGCCGCGTCGCTGAGCAGGACGCCGTGCGACGGCGCCTCGGTCGCCGGTGCGTTGTCGGTGATGGTGTCGCTCATCCGCGCGTCTCCCTCCGGGCGGTGCCGTTCACCGCGCCTGCGTCGATTGTAAGCACGCGCCCCCGACGCTCGCACCGGCCCGTCGGCGCCCCTCCCGCAAAACGCAACCCCGACGGCTCCGCGCAGCGGTACACCCCTGCGGGCAACCGTCAACGTTGCGTCTTGCGGGCTGCCGCGTTGCGTTTTGCGGGCTGCCGCGTCAGCGCGTCGCGAGGCGCGCCAGCAGGATCGCCTCCGACGCGATCGCGCGGTGCAGGACGCCCAGGTGCTGGGACTCGTTCGGGCTGTGCGCCCGCGTGTCCGGGTCCTCGACGCCCGTCACGAGGATCTGCGCCTCGGGGAACTCGGCGGCGAGGTCGGACACGAACGGGATCGAGCCGCCGATGCCCTGCTCGACCGCCTCGTTGCCCCAGCCCTCACGCATCGCCGTGCGCGCCTCCTGGACGGCCCAACCGGCCGTGTCGACGAGGAAGCCGTCCCCCGCGTCCGGCTCGGAGATCTCGAGGCGTGCGCCGAAGGGCACGTGGGCGCGCAGGTGGCGCTCGACGGCCGCGGCGGCCTCGGTGGCCGGCTGACCGGGAGCGACGCGGACGGAGATCCGCGCGGACACCGTCGGCAGGAGCGTGTTCGACGCGTTCGCGACGCTCGGGACGTCCATGCCCGTGACCGTGATCGACGGCTGGAACCACATGCGCGAGAGCACGTCTCCCCGGCCGACGGGACGCACGCCGGGCAGCAGCGCGGCGTCGGTCGCCAGTTCGTCCTCGGTGCGGGCGGGCACGTCCGCCTCGTACGAGGTGAGCCCCTCGACGGCGACGGACCCGTCGTCGTCGTGGAGCGAGGCGAGCAGGCGGACCATCGGGATCATGGCGTCGGGCGCCGCTCCCCCGAACATGCCGCTGTGGCTCGCGTGCTCGAGGGTCGTCAGGGTGAGCTTGAAGGTGACGTTGCCGCGCAGGGAGACCGTGATCGACGGGACCTCGGCGGACCAGTTGTCGCTGTCCGCCACGACGATGACGTCCGCCGCCAGGTGCTCCTTCTGCTCCCGCAGGAACGTGCGGAACGACCGGGAGCCGAACTCCTCCTCGCCCTCGACGAACAGCACGATGCCGAGGTCGAGGTCGTCGCCGAACTGCGCGTGGACGGCGCGGAGCGAGGCGATGTGCGTCATCACGCCGGCCTTGTCGTCCGAGGCGCCGCGACCGTACAGGCGGTCTCCGCGGAGCGTCGGCTCGAACGGCGGCGTCTCCCACAGTGCGTCGTCGCCCTGCGGCTGGACGTCGTGGTGCGCGTAGAGCATCACGGTCGGCTTCCCGTTGCGGGCCGGGCGCACCGCGAGCACCGCGGGCTGACCGAGTTCGCGACCGTCCGCGTCCGCGGTCGCCGTGTCCCCCTCGACCGCCGAGCGCACGATCCGGACGGCGTCGTCGGCGAACACTCCCGTCGACCGGGCCAGGTCCGCGACGGCCTCGGCGCTCGCCCGGACGTTCGCCGGGTCGAACGCAGACCAGGACACCGACGGCAGGCGCACGAGCGCGGAGAGATCGGCGATCGTCGAGGGCAGCGCGCCCTGGACGTGTTCGCGGAGGGCGTCGAGGAGCGCGGGGTCGGTCGCGGTGCTGTGCTGTTCGGTGTCGGTCATGCCCGGTAATCTAGAGGACGATCCAGCACGCACACCGCCGTTAGGAACGCACCGTGGCGAAGGCAGCCCCCAAGACCAACACGACCGTGAACCCGACCGAGGCCGAGCTCCTCGAGCAGGGCAAGGGCCGGCCGACGCCGACGCGTCGCGAGCGTGAGGCAGCGAACCGCCGTCCGATCGTCGGCGGCTCCGCCGAGGACAAGAAGGCGGCGCGCGCTCGTCTCACCAACGAGCGCGAGAAGGCCCGCGTCGGCATGGCGAACGGCGAGGAGCGCTACCTCCCCGCGAAGGACAAGGGCGAGCAGCGCAGGTTCGTGCGCGACTGGATCGACGCCCGCTGGAACGTCGGCGAGATCATGATGCCGGTGCTCGTCCTGTTCCTCATCGTCGGGTTCGCCGCCTCGCAGACGGCGATCGCGTCGTACGCGCTGCTGCTGGTGTGGGCGTTCGTGGCGCTCTTCCTGCTGGACTGCCTCGTGCTCTGGCTGTCCTTCCGCAAGAAGCTGACGAACAAGTTCGGCTCGATGCAGCGCGGCACGTTCTTCTACATCCTCACGCGGTCGTGGCAGCTGCGCTTCCTGCGCCTGCCGAAGCCGCAGGTCAAGCGCGGGCAGTACCCCACCGTCTGACCTCACCCCGAAGCGCCGCCCGGTCCGCCGGGCGGCGCTTCGTCGTTCCCGGGCGGTCGCGCGGCCGGGCCGCGCGGCACCGAGCGGTCACGTTCTGTCGCTCTGAGCGCGCCATCCCGACCGTTCGTGCCCACTCGGCGACCGCAGACGGCGTGTTGCGCCCGCTCGGCGTCCGCACGGGAGGCGCGGGTCGGGCCCGCACCGCGCCTCCCGACCGTCCCCGGCTCGCTCCGCGCCGGGGGCGCCCCCCACTGAGCGGCCAGGACATGCCGCGCGCGCTCCGCCGAGCGGTCACGTTCTGTCGCTCTGAGCGCGCCGCCCCGACCGTTCTCGCC
>NZ_JABMCE010000052.1 GCF_013359865.1 Curtobacterium pusillum | reverse complement strand
GTCCCGGTCGGCGCGGTGAACCCGACGGCGGCGTCCGGGTACCCGGGTCCGAGCGGGTCCGGCGGTGCGACGAGGAACGCCCCGGCGATCGGAGCGCGTCCGGCGTCCCGCAGCCAGCCCGCGACGGCCAGGACGCCCAGGCTGTGCGCGATGAGCACCGGCGGCTCGTCGGACGCCGCCACGGCGCGGGAGATCGCCGCCGTCCAGTCGCCCGGGTCGGGTTCGCTCCAGGACGTCGGCTCGATGCGGACCACTCCGTGGTCGTCGTCCGCTGCGCGTTCGTCCTGCCACAGCGACTGCCAGTGGTCGGGGCCGGAGTTCCAGATCCCGGGGACGATCACCCACGGTCGAGGTCTGCGCACCCTGCGAAGCGTAGCGGGGCGGCCGATCGGAGTCCCTGGCCTCAGCCGTGCAGCGTGTCGCGCGGGTACTCGCCGAACCGCGCCGCGTACGCGCCCGAGAACCGACCGAGGTGCGCGAACCCCCACCGGACCGCGACGGCGGCGACCGTGACCTCGCCCGGGGCCGATCGGCGGAGCTCCTCGCGCACCCGGTCGAGGCGGATCCCGCGCAGCATCCCGTTCGGCGCGGACCCGACCTGGCGCTGGAAGGCCTGCTGCAGCCCGCGCACGCTGAGCCCGACGTGCTCGGCGACGTCCGTCGTGGTGATCGGCGTGTGGGCGAACGCGTGCATGTACTCGACGGCCTCGCGCACCCGTCCCGTCGCGCCCTGCGGCAGCGTGACGTCGGGAGCGAGGGCGGTGTGCGGGAAGGTGCGGAGCAGCGCCAGGGCGGTGTCCCGCGCGGTCTCGGCGAGCACGAGCGGCGACACGGGCCCGTTGCCGAGCACGGTCTCGGCGGCGCGCTGGACCTGGGTGTTCCAGCGGCGCAGGTCCTCCGTGCGCGGCGCCTGCGTGTGGTCGAACACGAGCGGCGCGGGCTGCGTGCCGTGCTCCTCCGCGGCCACCCGCTCGAGGAAGGTGCGCTCGAACTGGACGAGGCTCTGCCGGACGTCCTGCAGGTCGAACGCGAAGGGGCGTCCCGTGGGGAACATCATCGGCGTACCGGGTCTGAAGGCGACCTCCTGCCGGCCGACGTCCACGATCCCGCCGCCGTCGGCGAGCCACATCACGACGTACTCGTCTCCCGACTCGACCTCGCCCTCCATCCGGGCGTCGAAGCGTGTCGAGCGGAAGGACATGGTGTCGTCGCCGGTCACCCGGAACCGGTAGCTGAACGCCCGGTCCGTCCGGGTCGCCCGGAACCCGTCGCTCCCGTACGCGTCCTGGTACATGTGGACCGCCGCCTCGAGATCGGCCCCGGACGTCTCGAAGCTGGTCCTGGGGTCGGGCTCGGCGTTCATCGTCCGAATCGTGACACGGCGGCGCACAACCCCGATGGTTCGCCGCCCCGCCTCGCGGGTAACGGCTCCGCGGCTGCGCGAAGCGGATGAACAGAGCAGAGTTCAGGTTCGGTGAGCGCCCCTCGGTGGTCTCAGGAGACGGAGCGTCCTCGCCGGGTCGCGACGAGTTGGACCGCGACGGCGGCAGCCATCAGCACCGCCATCACGGACCCCATCGCGAGTGCCGTGCCCCCGAGCGCGCCGGCGAGGGGCGTGCCCAGTCCCCCGAGCCCGAACGTCAGCCCGCCCTGCAGTGCAGCGGCGGTACCGGGGTGCGCCGCGCCGATGTGCTGCGTCCGCGTCATCGCCGCCGGCAGTACGAAACCCCAGGCTCCGGTGACCACCGCGAGCGAGACCCACACCGGGACGACGCCGAGCCCGAGCAGCGCGGACACCAGGACGCCGACGGCTCCGAGTGTCCCGACCGCGAGGCCGAACGACAGCAGCGCGTCCTCCGAGAACCGCCCGACGACGCGGCGGAACACCAGCGTCGTGACGATCATCATCGACGCGTTCGTGGCGAAGACGAGCGTGTACATCCCCTCTGAGAACCCGAACTCGGTCTGGAACACGAACGAGCTCGTGGCGATGTACGCGAAGAAGCCGATCGTGGAGAGCACCCCGGTCAGGACGTAGGCGCGGAACCGCGGGATGGCCATGAGCTCCCGGATGCGCGACCAGTTCGCCCCGAGACCGACCCCGCCGCGGAACTCCCGTGGCAGCGTCTCGCGGAACCGCACGACCACCGCGACGAAGAACACCGCACCGAGGACGGCGAGCACGACGAACATGAGCCGCCACGTGCCGATGGTGAGAACGGCTCCCCCGGCCAGCGGTGCCACGACCGGTCCGATCGCGTTGATCGCCGCGAGCGTCCCGAACACCTTCGCCATCCGCGGGCCACCGGTGACGTCGGAGACCATCGCCCGTCCGGCCACCGCGCCCGCGGCCCCGGCGAGCCCCTGGAACACCCGGGCGAGGACGAGCGTCACGACGTCCGGCGCGAACGCGCACCCCACCGACGCGAGCGCGAAGACGGCGGTGCCGACGAGCAGGAGCGGCCGTCGCCCGATCCCGTCGCTCACCGGTCCGGCGAGCAGCTGGCCGACGGCGAACGCGACGAGGAACGCCGTCAGCGAGAGCTGGACCGCACCCGGCGTGGTGCCGAGGTCGCGCGCGATCGCCGGCAGGGCCGGGATGTACATGTCGGTCGCGAACGGCGAGACGCCCACGATGAGGGCGAGCGGCAGGATCGGCGGCAGGACCGTGGTCGCGGTCGGGATCCGGGTGCGCTCCGTCGTCACGACGGCCACGGTACGCGCACCCGAATCGATTCGACAAGGCCGAGCTCGGCGGTTCCGACAGAACGCGCGTCGATCGACTCGTGTCGTGTCGCGGATGCTGCGCAACCGCCTGGAGGCGCGGTGCCGGCCCGTCGGACCGGCACCGCGCCTCCAGGCGGTTGCGCGACCGCGGAATCAGCCCGTGTTCTGCAGGCCGGCCGCGATCCCGTTCACGGTGAGGAGCAGCAGCCGGTGGTCGCCGTCCGCCGGGTCCGTGCTGCCGGAGGTGCGGATCGCCCGGAGGGCCCGCAGCTGCAGGTGCGACAGCGCGTCGACGTAGGGGCTGCGGAGGCGGACGGCGCGGGCGAGGACCGGCCGGTCCTCGAGGACGTCACTGCCGCCGGAGACGCGCAGCACCCAGTCGCGGGTGCGGACCATCTCGTCCAGCACCTTCGCGGCGAGGTCGTCGCGGTCGGCGAGTTCGAGGTACCGGCGGGCGATGTGCTCGTCGGTCTTGGCGAGCGACATCTCGACGTTCTTGATCATCGCGCCGAACAGCGGCCACTCGGCGTAGGCGGTGCGGAGGAGCTCCACGTCGCCGACGGCCTCGAGCGCGGCGCCGAGGCCGTACCAGCCCGCGAGGTTGATGCGCGCCTGCGTCCACGAGAACACCCACGGGATGGCCCGCAGGTCCTCCAGGGACTCGACCGAGAGCCCGCGGCGGGCCGGACGGGAGCCGAGCGGCAGGAGACCGATCTCCTCCATCGGGGTCACCCGGGCGAACCACGGCGCGAACCCGTCGGCCTTCACGAGGTCGTAGAACGCCTGCCGCGAGACGTCGTCGAGCTGCTGCGCGAGGTCGGCGAAGCGGGTCGCGGCGACGGCCGTGCGCTCCTCGTTCGACGGCGACGACGCGAACAGGGTCGCCGACGCCATCTGCTCGAGGTGCCGGGCGGCGATGTCCTTGTCGCCGTACTGGGCGAAGATGACCTCGCCCTGCTCGGTGAGCTTGAGCCGTCCGTCGATCGACCCCGGCGGCTGCGCGAGGACGGCCTCGTTCGCGGGTCCGCCGCCGCGTCCGAGCGAACCGCCGCGGCCGTGGAACAGCGTCAGCTCGACGTCGTGCTCCTTCGCCCAGTCGGCGATGCGTGCCTGGGCGTCGTAGAGCGCGAGGTTCGCCGACACCGGGCCGACGTCCTTCGACGAGTCCGAGTAGCCGAGCATGACCTCGAGCCGACGGCCCGTGGCGGCGAGGCGTCGCTGGAACGCCTCGGTGCGGACGGCCTCGTCGAGGATGTCGACGCTGGCGTGCAGGTCCGCGAAGGTCTCGAACAGCGGGATGACGTCGAGCACGGGGGCGGCCTCGGGCGATCCCAGGGCTGCGACCGCGAGCTCGTGGACGTTCGCCAGGTCCTCGGCCGACTGGGTGAACGAGACGATGTACCGGCTGGCGGAACGCACCCCGTAGCGCGACTGCAGCGACGCGATCGTGCGGAAGACGGAGAGGACCTCCTCCGTCATCTCGCTCAGCTCGCCGCCCGCGCGGATCTCGGCCAGGGCGTTCCGGTGCACCTGCGAGTGCTGCCGGACCTCGAGCTCGGCGAGGTGGAACCCGAAGGTCTCGACCTGCCAGATGAGGTTCTGCAGCTCGCCGTTCGCGGGGCGCGTGGCACCGGCCGCGACGAGCGACGTCTGGATGACGCGGAGGTCCGTGAGGAGCGCGTCCGGCCCGGCGTACGCGAGCCGGGAGTCCCCCTGGCGGGTGGCGTCGATGCGGGCCGCGACGAACATGAGGGCACGGCGGTGCGTCTCGTTCGGAGCGCGGACCCCGATGCGCTCGGCGATCCCCGCGTCGAGCGCCTCCTGCGTCGCGACGAGCGCGGTGAGGCCGGCGTCGGCGGGGGTCTCGTTCGCGTCGAGCGTCAGGGTGCTGCCGATGCGGGTCGCAGCGCGGGCGAGGCCGAGCAGGATGTGCTCGGCCGCGATCTCGGCGGCCTGGCGGGTGACCTCGGCGGTCACGTGCGGGTTGCCGTCGCGGTCCCCGCCGATCCAGGTGCCGAACCGGACGAACGCCGGCGCGGTCACCGGGGCACGGCCGGCGTCGTCGCCCTGCAGCCGGTCGTCGAGCAGTCGGTACACCTGCGGGACGATCTCGAACAGCGTCTGGTCGAACACGCTCATCGCCGTGCGGACCTCGTCGAGCGGGGTCGGCCGGGTCGTGCGGAGCGGCGAGGTGCGGAGGAGCGTCGTGATCTCCTCGAGCAGCCGGCGCTCGTTCTCCGCACGGGCGGTGGCGTTCGTCGTCCGGTCGCGCTCGTCGATGAGGTCCGTGATGCGACGCACGGCCGTGGTCACCGCGCGTCGGCGGGCCTCGGTCGGGTGCGCGGTGAGCACGGGGTGGAAGCGGAGCTCCCGGAGCCGTGCGGCGGCCGCATCGTCCCCGACCTCCTCGACGAGCGAGGCGTAGGTCGCCGGGAACGAGTCCCCGGCGAGACCGCCGTCGTCTCCGCGGTGCCGCAGCACGCGGACACGGTGGTGCTCCTCCGCCAGGTTCGTCAGGTGGAAGTACGTCGTGAACGCCTGCGCGACGGCTTCGGCCCGCTCGGCGGACATGCCCGCGACGATCGCCTCGGCACGCGCCGCACCCTCGGCGTCGCCGCCCTCGAACGCGTCGATGACCGCGGCGCGCAGGCTCTCCACGTCGTGCAGCAGGTCCTCGCCACCGGTCTCGCGCAGCACCCGCCCGAGCAGGTTGCCGAGGTACCGCACGTCCGAGCGCAGGTCGCTGTCGACCGCGCCGCTGACGTCGTCCCGCGGGCGCCCGTGGCGCGTGTTGCCGTCGATCGCCGTCATGTGGTCCTTTCCGCGTCCGCCGGGAGGCTGGTCCCGGCTCCCAGCAGCGTATCGGCCCGTCGAGACGGGTGACGACAACCGTCCGGACGGACCGCCGGGATCGCGGCAGGTTCCCATCACACCCGGACGAACATCCGACTGCGTTCGTAGGATCCGGCCAGGGATGCGCCGCATCCGCAGGTGGAGGGACCGGATGAGCGAGACGGCCGAGCCGACAGCGCCCGAGAGCACCGCACCGCCGCTCGAACGATGGGTCTTCTGGCCCGCCGCAGGACTCGTCCTCGCGTTCGTCGTGGTCGCCCTCGCGGCACCGCGCGCCACGGAGGACGCCTTCACCGCCGTGCAGGGCGCCATCGTGCGGGACTTCGGCTGGTACTACGTGATCGCCGCCGCCGGGTTCGTCGTGTTCGCGATCTGGATCGGGTTCAGCCGCTTCGGCGACATCGTGCTCGGCCAGGACGACGAGCGGCCGGAGTTCTCCACGATGTCGTGGCTCGCGCTGCTGTTCGCCGCGGGCATGGGCATCGGGCTCGTCTTCTACGGCGTCGCCGAGCCGCTCAGTCACTTCGCCTCGCCGCGCCCCGGGGTGACCGGCGACGACGACGCCCTGGCGCAGCAGGCCGTCACGCAGACGTTCCTGCACTGGGGCCTGCACGCCTGGGCGATCTACGTCGTGGTCGGGCTCGCGCTCGCCTACGCGATCCACCGCCGGTCGCGACCGGTGTCGATCCGGTGGGCGCTCGAGCCCCTGCTCGGCAGGCGGGTCGTCGGTGGGTGGGGGAACCTCATCGACGTGCTCGCGCTGATCGGCACGCTGTTCGGCGTCGCCACGTCACTCGGGCTCGGCGTGCTGCAGATCGGCTCCGGACTGGACTACACCGGGATCGCCGACGACACGCTGGGGCTGCAGATCGGGCTGATCGTCGTGGTCACCCTGATCGCGATCGGCTCGCTGCTGAGCGGGGTCGGCACGGGCATGAAGATCCTGTCGAACATCAACCTCGCGCTCGCAGCGGTCCTGCTGGTGTTCGTGCTGTTCGTCGGCCCGACCCAGTTCCTGCTCGGCGAGTTCGTCCAGTCGATCGGACAGTACGTCCAGGGCTTCGTCGGGCTGGCGTTCGACACGAGCGCGTTCGCGGGGAAGTCCGGACAGGAGTGGCAGGGGGCGTGGACGACGTTCTACTGGGGCTGGTGGATGTCCTGGGCGCCGTTCGTGGGCATCTTCATCGCACGGATCTCCCGCGGTCGCACGGTCCGGCAGTTCGTGCTCGGCGTGCTGTTCGTGCCGACGCTCCTGACCTTCCTGTGGTTCGCGATCATGGGTGGCACGGCGCTGTACGACCAGTTGCACGGCCACGCCGATCTCATCGGGGCGGACGGCAGCGTGTCCGTCGAGCAGGTCCTCTTCCAGCTGCTCGGGAGCCTGCCGGCCGGCACGGTGCTCGTCATCGGGGCGATCATCCTCATCGGGGTGTTCTTCGTGACCTCCGCGGACTCGGGGGCGCTCGTGATGGGGATGATCGCGACCGGAGGACAGATCGAGCCGAAGAACTGGATCCGCGTCTTCTTCGCCGGCGTCACGGCGCTGGTCGCGGTGGCGCTGCTGCTCGCAGGTGGGCTCGACGCGCTGAAGACCGCGGCGATCACGACCGCCCTGCCGTTCAGCATCGTGATGATCCTGATGTGCTGGTCGACGGTGATCGCGTTCACCCGTGAGCGGCGTGCGTACGCGCGGGCGGAGCGGCGGGCGCTCATGTCCGACCTGGCGGAGTTCTACCAGCAGGAGGTCGTCGACCCCGCCGAGCGGGCCCCGAGAACCGGTCCGATCCAGAAGCTCGCGCGCCGCATGCGCCACTGAGCGTTGGGTCGGACCGCCGGGGAGGCTCAGCTCGGCTCGGAGAGCTGCGCCCGGGCCGCGGCGTGCGCCTCGACGATCTGCACGCGGGCCGACCGTCGATCGGTCAACGGAGTGGTCCACGGCACGACGACCTGCTCCTCGGCGCCGTCGTCGAGCTGCGCGATCCAGACGCCGGCGATAGCGTCGATCTCGGTCATGGTGGCCGCCACGGCCGTCGCCGCGCCGTTCGCCCGGACGATCACGAGGTTGTCCCGGCCGTGGTCGTCGTTCATGTGCCGGAGGATCGCACCCCGTGCCTCGTCGTCGAGCGGCGCGCTCATGCGGTCACCACGGCGTCCGCGCCCCCGCGGCGTGCGTCGAGCTCCTCGAGCAGCCCGTTGTTGAGGGCGTAGGCGAGCTCGACCTCGGCGATCACCCGCTCCTGCTCCTCGGCCGACCACGGCGCGGCGTCGAGCTGCGCCCGGTAGGTGTCCTTGAACGCCCCCGGGTCGGCGACCTGGTCGAAGATGTAGAAGAGGATGCCGTTCGTCTCGAACCCGAACTGGTCGGCGAGCACCTTCCCGATCACCTGGCCGCCGGACAGGTCCCCGAGGTACCGCGTGTAGTGGTGTGCGACGAATCCGCCCGGCCACTCGGCGGCGACCTCGTTGAGGCGGCGGACGTAGGCCGTGGTCGCGGGCAGCGGGCACACGAGCTCCGACCAGTCCGGTCCGACGAGGTACTCGAGGTCCGCCCGGATCGCGGGCATGCGCGTCAGCTGGGAGGTGACGAAGGGGAACGCGACGGGGTGGTCGGCCATCCGTTCGGCAGCACGCTCGAGGGCGTCGTACACGAACGAGTACTGTCCGAGCAGGGCCGCGTAGTCGGCGACGTCGCACCCGCCCCGGAGCAGGTCGTGCATGAAGCCGCTCCCGGCCGAGGTGCCGTGCGAGCGACGGGTCCGCGTGCGCAGCAGTTCGGAGAACGGGATGACGGTCGTGTCCATGAGGTAAGGCTAACCTTAGTCACCGATACGTCAAGCGCCGCGCCAAGCAACGGAGAGGAAGCTCGCACCGATGAGCTCGAAACCCAATCGCCCCCAGCACGTCTTCGTCGTCGACCGCACGGAGCGCCTCTCCCCGCACATGGTCCGCGTGCACCTCGGCGGCCCCGCCTTCGACGACTTCGTCGGCGGCGCGGATCCGGAGCGCCTCGCTGCGACGGACAAGTACGTGAAGCTCCTGCTCGCGAAGCCGTCACTCGGCCTCACTCCCCCGTACGACCTCGAGGGGCTCCGCCAGACGCTCCCCAAGCAGGATCGCCCGGCTCGGCGCACGTACACGGTCCGCGCGGTCGACCACGACGCGAAGACCATCGCCGTCGACTTCGTCGTGCACGGCGACGAGGGCCTCGCCGGCCCCTGGGCGGCCGCGGCGCAGCCCGGCGACCTGCTCGCGCTCTCCGGACCCGGCGGCGGGTACGCCCCCTCCGCCGACCCGGCCGTCACGCACGTGCTGCTCGGTGACGACAGCGCCCTGCCCGCGATCTCCGCCGCCCTGGAGGCGCTGCCCGACTCCGCCACGGGCGTCGCCCTGGTCGAGGTGGCCGGCCCCGCCGACGAGCAGCCCGTCCGCCACCCCGCCGGTGTGGACCTGCGGTGGCTGCACCGCGACGCCACCGGCGCCGAGCCGGGCACGCTCCTGCTGGAGGCCGCCCGGTCGCTGGTGCGCGCCTCCCGGCCCGTCCAGGTCTTCGCGCACGGCGAGCGGACCGCGATGAAGGCGATCCGTCGGCTGCTGCAGGACGACTGGGGACTCGAGAAGTCCGAGATGTCGCTGTCCGCATACTGGGCGCTCGGCCGGGCCGAGGACCGGTTCCAGGAGGAGAAGCGCGAGCCGATCGGCGTCATCTTCACCGAGTGACAGCCTGGGCCGGGAGGCACGGCTCGCGTCGGTGGGTCCGGCTAGCGTTCCCGGCATGATCGCCCTCTCCTGCTGCGTGCCCGGTTGCCACGCACCGGTCGCTGTCGGCGACGGCTCGCCGCCGGTGCCGCTCTGCGCGGGGCACGTCACGCTCGTGACCGAGTTCGTCGCCGAGCACGCCGGCGTCGAGGACGCGCTGCCCGGCCCGTGCCCGGTGTGCGGGTCGCGGGTCGGGGTCCGGTACCCCTCCCGTGCGGTGTGCGTCACGTGCGAGTGGCGGTACGGGGACGTCCCCGACGGCGAGCTCGCTCCTCCGCGCGTCGACGTCGTCTACTACCTGCGGATGCGCGACGACTTCGGCGACCGGATCAAGATCGGGACGACCGCCAACCCGCGCCAGCGGCTCGCGGCGATCCCGCACCAGGACCTGCTCGGGTTCGAGCGCGGCGACCGGACCCTCGAACGGCGGCGGCACGCGCGGTTCGCCGCCACCCGGTACCCGGGCACCGAGTGGTTCCGGGTGACGCCGGAACTGCTCGCGCACGTCGACGCCGTGGCCTCGGGGGTGACCGACCCGTGGGAGCTGCACGCCCGGTGGACGAGCGAGGCGCTGGCGCTCCGCACCTGAGCGCACGGGCGGCGCGGCGCGGCGCGGGCTGCGCGGGCGGCGCGGGCGGCGCGGTCAGCGGGCGTAGGCGTCGACGAATAGGCTGCCGCGGATGTCCCGCAGTGTGTCGATCAGTCGGGCGACCGTGCGGCCGGAGATGCCGGACACTTCGAGGTCGTGGGGACCGAGGGCCTGCAGCCGCCCGGTCCGGATGCGCACGACCTCCCACCCGACGGCCCGCACGGCACGGTCCTTCCGCCGGTCGGTCTCCTGCCGGGGTCCGACGTGCTCGAGCCCGTGGCGTCCGGTGGAGTCGTACTCGATCGCGACGCGGAGCTCCGGCAGGATGATGTCCGGCCAGACCTCCACGTGGTCGAAGAACGGACGGTCGAGGCGGATCGCGGAGTGGTCGTACGTGAAGGCGAAGCGTTCGGCCAGCGCGGCGCGGAGCTCGGCCTCCACCGCGGACGCCGTCGCCGGTGCGCAGACGCTCGCGAACGACTCGCCCGAGGGCAGGCGGGGCGTCTTCGGGCAGATCGACCGCGGGACGGCCGGCTTCGGAGTCCGGGGCGCCGTGGGGTCCGGGCGTCGCCGTGTCCGCGCGGACGCCATCGCTCCGGCCGGGACGCCCCGTGCCGGCGCCGCGGGCAGGGTCTGCCGCCCCGTGAGCCGGACGACGCGCTGCGGTACGGGCACCCCGGACGGCCAGTCGGCGGGCAGGACGGGCCAGCGCTGGGGCTGCGCCTGCACCGCGCACTCCGGGCACCACACCGAACGCCGACGCTCACGGCCCGGGCGGGATCGCTGTTCGGCTGGCGTGGCCACGAAGACGTGTCCCACGTCGCACTCCCACGTGAGCAGCACCTCGGCCGCCGGCGGGACCTGCGTCAGGACGACGCCGTGGTTCCACTCCGGGTGGTACTGCCGGACGAGCACGGGGTAGGACGCCCACTCGGCACGGAACTCCCCCACGGCGTACGGCACCGCGGCACCGCGCGACCACTGCCGGCGGCGCCACCACGCGTCGACGGGTTCGGCCACGCCGTCACGGTAGGCACGACCACCGACACCGGCGATCGTCGGCCCCTCAGTCCTCCGGCGGGGTGGTGAAGGTGAAACGCTCCGGCCCGGCCTCGGACCCGTCGTCGAGCACCCGGATCCCCGACTCGCGGCACGCCGTCACGCCGTCCCGGTGCACCCGCTCGGGCCGTGGGCGCTTCGGGACGCCGGCCGCACCGAACACGGCCCACGCGTTGGCGGCCGAGGCGCTCGTGAACCGGGTGCTGTAGCGCACACCGGCGAACCCGGCCGCATCGAACGCCCGTGCCCAGGCCTGCGGAACGCGGTAGTCCGTCATGGTCTGCAGCTCGGCACCGACGCCGTACCGGACGGCTGCGGGATGGGTGACGTCCGCGAAGCGTCGTCCCCGCGACGCCCGGGCGGCGACGACGACCATCTCCCGCGCACGGGAGGCGAACACGGTGTTCGTCGTGAGGACGTGGTGGGCCAGCCGTTCCCGCACGGCGACCTCGACGGCGTCGGCCCAGTAGCACGTGCCGCGCGGAACGGCGAGGTCGAAGCGTCCCCCGTCCACACCGTCGGCATCGGGTTCGGCGCTGGCGAACCACCACGCGCCGCGGTCGTGTCGCTTCGCCCGGTAGAACGTGGTGCCACGGGACTCCTCGACCGGGAAGTCCTCGAGGGCGAGGTCGTCACGCGGCGGCCGCTGGGCGACCTCGTTCCGGCTCGGCGTCACGCGTCCGCCGCCCACGCGTGCGCGGCACGACGGGCTGCCGCGAGCACCTGCTCGTCCCGGCCGTCGCGGAGCGCCTGCGCGGCGGTGGTGCCGCCGAACTCGTCCGCCACGGTGTTGAGCCACAGGGCGCTGCCCCACGGGTCGATCCGGTCCGGGTCGATGAGCGCGAGCACCTGCCGCAGGTTCGGCAGCGGCGCGCCCGAGGCGCCGAACTGGAACGACGGGTAGACGAGGCTGCCGTCGCCGATCTTCAGACCGATCAGGTCGCGTTTCGCCGTCGCCTTGCTGAGCGCCTGCCTGGTGACCCCGCGCCACGCAGCGAGCGTCGGGGTGTCGTAGAACGGGCCGATCAGCGCGTCGGCCTCGTGCTTGACGGCGGGGAGCGCGGCCACCATGCGGTCCGCGAGCACGTCGACGTCGACACCGTCGCCGAGCGCGCCGTCCGCGTGCCCGCTGACGAGCCGCCGACGAAGCGCGTCGAGGAGGGCTTCCGCGGAGGCGCTCAGCGCGGCTCGGTCGTTCGCCCCGTCGTGCTCGGCACGTGCTCGTGCTCGTGCTGTGGTCGCCATGGCCCGTCTCCCGTCAACCGTGTCAACCCATTGTCCCGCAGGTGCGACAACCGCGTCAACCACTCGCGGCCCGGACCGGGTCAATCCGCGAGTGCTCGCCGGACGTAACCGACCAGGGCGTTCGCGTGTCCGTGTCCGAAGCCGTGCTCGGTCTTGAGCCAGGTCACGACCTCCATGTGCCGATGGTCGTCCAGCTGCTCGGTGATGAGGTCGAGCCAGTCCTGCACCGGGCGCCCGTACGTCCGTTCGATGCTCGGGAAGTACGACGCCGGCCCCTTCGGCTTGCTGCCGTCGGCCGGCGGCTCGGGCACGGTCACGCGGTGTGCGGTCATGCCGGTCACGATAGCGGCCGCGGAGCGTCACGGAGCGTCATCCGCGAGGCGTTCATGACGCGGTGTTCCGCCGCGTGCCGATGTGTTTCGCAGCCCGTTGTCGGTCGCCCGCGCAGCTCCTACGGTCGCGACATGACCCAGACCACCGATGCGCTGCGGCGTCGCGCGACCAGCCCCGACGGCGCGACCGGCGTCGCGGACGCGCACCGCGCCTCCCGTCCGACCGACGCCACCATCGACGCGTCCGGACGCGCCGCGCTCGACCGTCCCGTCGTCCCGCTGCGGCACCCGCTGCGCTGGATCGCCGCGGCGCTCGTGCTCGTGGTGCTCCTGAACTTCGTCGAGACGCTCTTCACGAACGAGCAGTGGGGCTGGCCGGCCGTCGGGAAGTGGCTGTTCAGCCCGGCGATCCTCACCGGCCTGCAGCTCACCCTCGTCGCGACCGCGCTGAGCGCCGTGATCAGCTTCGCGGGCGGCATCGTCGTCGCGGTCGCGAGGCTGTCCCGGAACCCGGTGCTGTCCGGCCTGGCCTGGGGCTACGTCTGGCTCTTCCGCTCGGTGCCGCTCATCCTCGTGCTGGTCTTCCTGTACAACCTCGGGTCGCTGTACCCGACGATCGGGATCGGCATCCCCTTCGGCCCGCAGGTCGAGGTGCCGACCGCGAACGTCCTCGGCGACCTCGCGATCGGTGTCATCGGCCTGAGCCTCAGCGAGGTCGCGTACGCGTCGGAGATCGTGCGCGCCGGCGTCCTCGCCGTCGACCACGGACAGCACGAGGCGGCCCAGGCGCTCGGACTCCCCCGCCGCCGGCAGTTCGTCCGGGTGATCCTGCCGCAGGCGCTGCGGTCGATCGTGCCGGCGTTCGTGAACCAGATCGTCGGGCTGCTGAAGGCGTCCTCACTGCTGTTCTACGTGTCGCTGCTCGACCTGTTCGGCGTGGTGCAGAACCTGTCCAGCACGTACCCGACGGACATCATCCCGCTGCTCGTCGTGGCGACGATCTGGTACCTCGCGCTCACCAGCGCCGTGTCGATCGTCCAGTACTACGTCAAGCGGTGGACGGCGCGCGGTTCCGTCCGGGCGCTGCCGCCGACGCCCGTCCAGCGGCTGCGGACCGCGCTGCGGCGGACCGCGGGGACAGGGCTGCGGCGGACCGCCGTGACAGGGCTGCGGCGGACCGCCGGGACAGGAGCGGATCGATGAGCGCCACCATCGGCATCCACGGCGCCGTGAAGGCGTTCGGTGACAACGTCGTCATCGACGGCGTCGACCTGTCCCTGCCGTCCGGCAGCGTGACCGTGATCCTCGGTCCGTCCGGGTCCGGCAAGTCCACGCTGCTCCGGGCGATCAACCACCTCGAGCCGCTGGACCGTGGTGTGGTCACCGTCGGCGGCGAGACGATCGGCGTCCGGCTCCGCACCGGCCGCGACGGGGTCCCCCGGTACAAGGAGCTGCCCGAGCGGCACATCCTCCGACAGCGCTCCCGGATCGGGTTCGTCTTCCAGCACTTCAACCTGTTCCCGCACCTCACCGCGCTCGAGAACGTGGCCGAGGGACCGATCGCAGCGGGCGTCGACCGTGCGTCGGCGCGCGACCGGGCCCGCGTCCTGCTCGAACGGGTCGGCCTCGGCGACCGCGCGGACACCCGCCCCCGCCAGTTCTCCGGCGGCCAGCAGCAGCGTGTCGCGATCGCCCGGGCGCTGGCGCTCGAACCGTCGGTGGTCCTGCTCGACGAACCGACCTCCGCCCTCGACCCGGAGCTCGTCGGCGAGGTGCTCGGTGTGATCCGGGACCTCGCCGAGTCCGGCACGACCCTCGTGATCGTCACGCACGAGGTCGCCTTCGCCCGCGAGGTCGCCGACCACGTCGTCTTCCTCGACTACGGCCGCATCGTCGAGCAGGGGCCGCCCGCGCAGCTCATCGACGACCCGCAGCACCCCCGCACGCGCGACTTCCTGTCCCGCGTCCGCTGACCTCCCCGTTTCCCGCAGCACCCGACCCCAGGAGAACCATGTCCACGAACAGCCCAGCACGCTGGCGGCACGCCGCCGGCGCCCTCGTCCTCGCCACCGGCGTCGTCCTCGCCCTCGCCGGCTGCGCGACCGGAGCGGCCGCCGGCACCGGCTCGTCGGACGGCAGCGTCACGATCGGAGCAGCGTCGAACGGTGCCGCGACGGAGACGAAACTCACCGTCACGGAGGACACGAAGCTCCACGAGGAGCTCCCCGCCGACGTCAAGCAGTCCGGCAAGCTCGTCATCGGCGTCGGCGCACTCCCGTCGGGCTACCCGCCGCTGGCGTTCACCGGCGACGACCAGAAGACCCTCACCGGCTCCGAGCCCGACATCGGCAGGCTCGTCGCCGCCAAGCTCGGCCTCGAGCCGCAGGTGAAGAACGCCACCTGGGACAACCTGTTCGTCGGCATCGACGGCGGCTCGGTCGACGTCGGCCTGTCGAACATCACCGTGACCGAGCAGCGCAAGGAGAAGTACGACTTCGCCTCGTACCGTCAGGACAACCTCGCGCTGCAGGTGAAGAAGGGCAGCTCCCTGAAGTTCGACGGCGACCCGTCGGTGCTCGCGGGCAAGACCATCGCGACCGACTCCGGCACCAACCAGGAGAAGATCCTCCTCGGCTGGAAGTCCGACCTCGAGAAGCAGGGGAAGACGATCACCGTGAAGTACTACCCCGACGCGAACGCGAAGCTCCTCGCGGTGCAGTCCGGCAAGGTCGACGGCTACCTCGGGCCGAACCCGACCATCGCGTACCAGAACAAACAGGACGCCGGCACCGCGAAGGCGACGACCACCGCGGGGACCTACTCCGGCGCGGGCGCCGACCTGCAGGGCCTCATCGCGGCGACGACGAAGAAGGGGAACGGGCTCGCGAAACCGATCCAGGAAGCGATCGACGAGCTCATCGACGACGGCACGTACGCGAAGTGGCTCAAGGCGTACAACCTGTCGAACGAGGCCGTGCAGCAGTCCGAGCTCAACCCGGAGGGCCTCCCGCTCGACGCCGGCTGACGCTGCGCTTCTGCGCGCGGCACCCCCGTGGCTGGCCTGGCCACGGGGGTGTCGTCGCGTGCGGGCAATAGATGCGTGCGCACCCGTCAACACGGCACACGTCGATCAACTGGTGGAGCGTCGCGATACGCGCGCACAGGACGAACGGGAGGCGAATCGCCCGCCCAGTCCGCCTGCGCGGCCCGAGAACGCCTGGGATCGAGGATCGACAGCACGGTGACGCCGGTCTGCAGGCGGATGCGCGAGGTCGAGGCCGCGAGCGCCCCGAGCAGCACGGACGGTGCGGCGGAGAGGAACGGGCCGGCGTCCGGGTCCTCCTGGTACGGGACGATGTCGAGCAGCTGGAACCGCATCAGCGCACCGCGCCGGCCGGCACGGAGCCCGCTCCCACCCCGACGTCGGCCCGCGCAGACCACTCCACAGCGAGCAGCTCGTAGGAGCGCACGCGGGCATCGTGGTCGTGCGTGATCGTGGTGACGAGGAGTTCGTCCGCTCCTGTCACGCGGCGCAACGTCTCGAGTCCGTCCGCGACCTGTGCAGCGTCGCCAACGAACCGGGTGGCGATGCGGTCGGCGACGGCGGCCGTGTCATCGTCCGACAGCGGCGTCGCCCGTGCCTCGTCGGGAGTCGGGTACTCGATCGCCCCGACGCCGGAGCGGATCGAGTGCACCCACTGGCCGTACCCGAGCGCGAGTTCCTCGGCCTCGTCCGCGGTACGGCCCACCACGACGTCCGCCGACACGATGACGTGCGGGGCGTCGAGCACGCCGGGCTGGAACGCGTCGCGGTACGCCTGCACCGATGCCAGGACCGTGCCCGGCGACGTGTGGTAATTCGCACCGTACGGCAGGCCGAGCGCGCCGGCGGCCCGGGCGCTCGCGCCGCCCGTCGAGCCGTGGATCCAGAGCTCGACGGGAGCGGCAGCCGCCGGCGGGGCCTCGACGACCGCGCCGTCGCGCGACCAGTTCCCGGCGAACAGTGCCCGGATCAGGTCGAGTTCGCCCTCGAACCGGTCGACGTCGCCCGGCACCCGGCCGAGCAGCTCGCCCTGCAGGGCGAACCGGCTGCGCGGGGCGACCCGGAAGTCGAACGGGGCCGGGATGAGCAGACCGTCGACCACCTCGTCCGCGCGGAGAGCGAGCGACGGCGGCTTCGGGGTCCCGGGCGCGGGGGCACCCGATCGTCCGAGCCCGAGGTCGATCCGCGGTCCGTACAGCGCGGCGAGTGTGCCGAAAGTCTCGGCGATCTGCAGCCCGCGGACGTTGCCGACCAGGGTCGCCGCGCTGCCGACCCGGATCGTCGAGGTCGCCGCGGCCACCGCCCCGATCACGATGTTCGGCGCGCTGCCGGCGACGCCCGGGTTGAGGTGGTGCTCGGCCAGCCAGTACCGGGCGTACCCGGCGCGTTCCGCCGCGACCGCGAGGTCCACGGTCCGGTGCAGGGCCGCTGCCGCCGATGAACCGGCGCTGACCGGCACGAGGTCGAGGATCGACAGGGGGACGGCGGTCATGCTGCGTCCTTCCACGCGCCGGTGAGCTGGTCGAGGCGGGTGTCCGCACCGAACGCGACGCCGTGCACGTCCTTCGCGGTGGCGATGATGCTGGTGAGCTCGTGCACGGGGACGAAGTCGACCTGCGCGGCGATGCGCTGCTGGATCGACGAGAACGTGGCGGTGCGGTCGGTCGCCGACGACTGCGAGAGCTCCTTCGTGAAGAGGGCGTCGAGCGTGCTGTCCCCGGCGCCGATCGACTGGGCGCCGTCGCTGGAGAACTTCGAGCGGAGGACGTCACCGTCGGCGCGGGAGTTGTTGTCCCACGCGAGGTCCCAGTCGCCGCTCGTGGTGTTGGCGAGGTACTGCGGGACGGTGCCGCTCTCGAGCGTGAGGCCGACGCCGACCTTCTTCAGCTCCTGCTGGATGAGTTCGAGCGAGGTCTGGTTCGGCCCGAAGTTGGTGATCCAGATGAGCTTGAGCTGGAGCGTCTGACCATCCTTCGCGCGGATGCCGTCCGAGCCCTTCTCCCACCCGGCGTCCTGCAGCGCCGAGGCCGCCGCCGTCGGGTCGTACGAGATCGCCGAGGACGTGTTCTTGTATCCGGGCGTGGTCGAACCGAGCACCGAGGTCGCGACCTTGAACAGGTCGTTCAGCGACGTGTCCCGCACGGTCTTCGGGTCGACGGCCTGCGCGATCGCCTTGCGGACGACGAGGTCGGACACGAGCGGGCGCTTCTGGTTGAACGTCAGGCCGAACACCTGCCCGGGGTTGGCACGGCTGACGAGGTCGTACTGCGACTTGAGCGTGTCGACGTCGCTCGGCTGCACGCTGCTGATCGCGTCGAGCTGGCCGGACTGCAGACTGCCCGTTCGGACGCTCGCCTCCGGAACGACCTGGAACGTCACCTTCGACAGGTGCGCCGCCCCGGCGTTCGACCGCGCGGCGGGACCCCAGTCGTAGTCCTTGCGCTTCGTCAGAACGGTGGAGGTGTTCTTCGTGTACGACGACAGCGTGAACGGCCCGGTCCCGATGACCGCCTTGCCGTCGGCCCGGTCGTCGAACGGCGTCTCGGTGGTCTTCGGCGCGACGATGCCGAGCGCGACCGATGCGGTGGCGTTCGGGAACGCGGCGTTCGGGGTCGTGAAGTCGACCTCGACGCTGTCGTCGTCGACGACCTTCGTCTCCTTGTACCCGGAGAAGTACGCCGCGGCCGTGCTCGACGCCCCGGCCTTCGCGATGTCGTCGAAAGTGTCCTTGACAGCGGTGGCATCGAAGGACGATCCGTCGGAGAACGTCACACCGGACCGGAGGTCGAACGTGAACGCTGTCGCGTCGCTGTTCGCCGCGTACTTCGTCGCGAGCCACGGCTTGAGGGATCCGTCCGACGGGTCCTGCCAGAGCAGCGAGTCGACGAGCTGCCGGGTGATGGCGAGCGTGTCGTTGCCGGCACCGGTCCCGCTCGGGTTGAGCGTGATCGGGTCGTTCGCGACGGCGTAGGTCAGCGAGCCGCCGTCGACGGGCTTCGACGAGGACGACGACGCGGTGCTGTCCGACGAGCAGCCGGCCATCACCAGGGCCGCCGCGGTGCCGACCGCGATCGCGGTCACCAGACGGATCGGGGTGCGGTGGATGGTCATGAGGCTCCTTCGGGTGCGGGATCAGAGGCGGGTGCGGGATCGGAGGCGGGAGCGGCCAGGACGGGACCGCGCCGAGATCGCCCGGGGATCGCGTCGAGCAGCGCGCAGGTGTACTCGTGCTGCGGGTCGTGGAGGACGTCGGCGACGCCGCCGTGCTCGACCACGCGGCCGCCTCGGAGGACGGACACCTCGTGCGCGATGCGGCGGACGACGGCGAGGTCGTGCGAGATGAAGAGGTACGAGACGCCGAGCGTCGACTGGAGCGACGCGAGCAAGTCGAGGATCTGCGCTTGCACGGACACGTCGAGCGCCGAGACGGGTTCGTCGAGGACCACGAACGACGGGTCGAGCACGAGCGCCCGGGCGATCGCGACGCGCTGCCGCTGCCCGCCCGACAGTTCCGACGGTCGACGCTCCGCCGCGGAGGCAGGCAGGGCGACGAGGTCGAGCAACTCCGCAACGCGGGCCGCACGCGAACGCCGGGTGCCGATGCCGAACGCCGCGAGCGGGTCGGCGATGATCGAACCGACCGACAGGCGCGGGTGCAGGGCCGCGTACGGGTTCTGCTGTACGACCTGCGCGCGGCGCCGGTAGGCCCGCAACCCAGCACCGCGGGCAGCGGTCACGTCGTCGCCGTCGAAGCGGACCGTGCCGGCGTCGGCGCGTTCGAGACCGAGCACGAGCCGCGCGGTGGTCGACTTCCCGGACCCGGACTCCCCCACAAGGGCGAGGGTGCGACCGCGCGGGACGGTCAGGTCGACGCCGTCGACGGCGGCCACGCGGGCGAAGGACTTCCGCAGCCCCGTCGCGACGACCAGGGGGTCGCTGTCCTCGGACTGGAGGTGGGCCCCCTCGGGCCGGTTCCGGACGGACGCGGAGCCTGCGGAGCGGCCGGCCGGCCGAGCCCGCGGGGACGGCGCGGATCCGACGGACACGGTCACGTCATCGAGACTGGGCGCCGCGGCGATGAGCGCACGGGTGTACGGCTCGCGCGATGCACCGAGCACCTCGGCGGGGGTGCCCTCCTCGACGATCCGTCCCTCGGACATCACGACGATGCGGTCGGCCCGGTCCGCGGCGACCCCGAGGTCGTGCGTGATGAAGAGGACGCTCGTGCCCCGCTCGGCGACGAGCCGGTCCAGGTGGTCGAGGATCGTCCGCTGCATCGTGACGTCGAGGGCGCTCGTCGGTTCGTCCGCGACCAGGAGCTCCGGGTCGCCGATGAGCGCGATGGCGATGAGGACGCGCTGCCGCATCCCGCCGGAGAGCTCGTGCGGGTACTGCTTCGCGCGCAGCTCCGGGCGGTCGATGCCGGCGCGGCGCAACTCCTCCACGGCGCGTTCGTGCGCCTCGGCGCCGGTCGCGATGCCGTGGATCTCGAGCACCTCGGCGACCTGCTTGCCGATCCTCGTGACGGGGTTGAGCGAGACGGTGGGGTCCTGCGGGACGAAGCCGATCCGGACGCCGCGCACCGAGCGCACCTCGGCGTCGGAGGCGGTCACCAGGTCGAGGTCCGCGGAACCGGCGACGGTCCCGGAGAGCCGCACCGTGCCTCCCGTCAGGTCGGCCGCTGCGGGCAGGAGCCGGAGGACCGCGTGCGCCGCCGTCGACTTGCCCGAACCGGACTCGCCGACGATCGCGACGCGTTCGCCGCGACCGACGTCGAGGGAGACGCCGTGCAGTGCCGTGCGCGCGTGCCGGCCGTGGCCGTACGCGACCGTGAGGTCGCGGATGCTGAGGAGGCTCATCGGACGGCCCGCCGTTCGGTGTCGAGGGCCCGGGCGACGCGGTTGCCGGCGAGGACCGTGACCGCGATGACGAGACCCGGGATGGTGGTGAGCCACCACGAGGTCGCGATGAAGTCGCGACCGGTGGCGACCAGGGAGCCCCACTCGGGCTGTGGCGGCTGGGCGCCGTAGCCGAGGAAGCTCAGGCTCGAGACGGCGAGGATCGCGGTGCCGAACTCGAGTGCGGCGAGCACGAGCACCGGACCGGCGGCGTTCGGCAGCACGTGCACGAGCAGGACGCGCCACCAACGGTTGCCGTTCGCGGAGGCGGCTTCGACGTAGGCCGCCGTGCGGACCCGAACGACCTCGGAGCGCATGATCCGAGCGATGGTGGCGATGCTCGCGACGCCGACCGCCACCGCGACGTTCACGGTGCCGAAGCCCAGGACGGTGACGATCGTCAGCGACAGCAACAGGCTCGGGATCGCGAGCAGGACGTCCGCGACACGCATGAGCACGGTGTCGACCGCCCCGCCGACGAACCCGGCGAGGAGCCCGACCACCGAGCCGCCGACGAGGCCGATGAGGATCGCGAGGATCGCGGCCTGCAGGGTCAGCGCGGTGCCGTGGATGACGCGTGCGTAGAGGTCGCGACCGAGCTGGTCGGTGCCGAACCAGTGCGCGGCGTCCGGCGCGGTGAGCTTCACGGCCGGCTCCGCGGCGAGCGGGTCGTGGTGTGTCAGGGCTCCGGGGAGCAGCGCGGCGAGGACGACGAGGGCGAGCCAGAGGACCGCGACCGTGAGTGTCGGCCGGGCGACGAGACCCCGCAGCGCGGTCGCTCCCCCGGGGAGCCGGTCGGTGACGAGCGGCGCGGAACGGCCGATCGCGAGCTGCGTGGTCTCGGTCATGCGGGGGCTCCCTGGGGTGCGGTCGTGGTGCCGGTTCCGCCGCCCGGCGTCGCGCCGCGCGGCCCGTCCGGCGTGCCGTCGCCCGGGGCCGTACCGTCCTGCTCCCGGAGCTTCCGGCGACTCCCCGCCAGGACCACACGCGGGTCGAGGAGCGGGTACACGAGGTCGACGACGAGGTTCGCGACGACGAAGATCGCCGCGGCGACGAGCACGATGCCCTGGACGACGGGGATGTCCTGCCCCTGCACCGCCGTCGCGGTGACGCGGCCGAGGCCCGGGCGGGAGAACACCGTCTCGGTGACGACGGTGCCGGAGAACAGCTGCCCGACGATGAGTCCGGTGACGGTGAGGGCCGGCAACGCGGCGTTCTTCAGCGCGTGCCGGAGCTGCACCCGCCAGCGCCCGGCGCCCTTGGCGTACGCGGTGTCGACGTACGGCTCGCGGAGCGTCGCCACGAGGGACTTCGACAGCAGCTGGGCGATCGTCGCACCGGTGGGCAGCGCCAGGGTGATCGCGGGCAGCACGACCGACGGAGGTCCCTCGCCGCCGAACGCCGGGAACACGTGCAGGCCGAACGAGAACCACTGCACGAGCAGCAGGGCGAACCAGAAGCCCGGGACGGCGACGCCGATCGGGGGCAGCTGCAGGAGGAACTGTCCGAGGGAACGGTTCCGGGTCCAGGTCGCGAGGACCGCGAGTCCCCCGCCGAACACGATGGCCAGCAGCAGGCCGACGACCGCGATCTGCACGGTCGGGCCGACGGCCTCGCCGATCACCTGGGAGACCGGCCGTCCGACGCCGATCGAGTGGCCGAGGTCACCCGTCAGCAGCGAGCCGAGGTGCTGGACGTACTGCACGAGGACGGGCTGGTCGAGGCCGTACTGGTGGCGGAGCGCGTCGAGCTGCGCCTGCGACACGTCGGTGGCGTCCGGGCCGAGCATGATCCGGGCGGGGTCGCTCGGCAGGACGTAGAGGACGAAGAAGGAGATCGTCCACGCAGCCCAGAGCACGAGCACCGCCTGCCCGATGCGCGAGAACACGTACCGGGTCACGCCGTCACCACCTGGCGGGGCGCCGGGCGCGCCGTCCAGCCGAGCGCCGGTGCGACCTTCGACACGACGTCGGCGACGATCTGCTCGTACTCGTCGCCGGCGAACTCGTACGGCAGCTCGATGCGGAACTCGTCGACCTCAGCGAGTGTGGCGTCCTGCACGAGCTGTTCGACGATGTGCTCGGCCGGACCCACGAGGTCCGCCGAGAAGAGGGTGCGACGAGGACCCTGCGGCGCGGTCTGGCGAGCGAGGCGCGACTCGTACCACGACCGGTAGCGGTCGCGCGAGGTGCGGTCGGCCGAGTCCGTCGGGACGACACACCGTCCCCAGGCCACGCGGGGTGCGCGGCCCGACGGCAGCGCCGCACGGTACGCGGCGAGCTGGTTCCGCTGCGCGGTGCCGTAGTCGTCGGTGCCCTCACCCGAGGTGAGGTTGCCGATGAGCAGGTTGAGGCCGGCGCTCCCGGCGAAGGCCGCCGAGCGGAGCGATCCCCCGCCGTACCACACCCGGTCGACGAGGCCCGGGGCGTACGGCTGCAGACGCGGTCGCTGCACGTTGCCCGGGCTCTGGATGAGCGTGTCCTCCTCGCCGAGGAACGACCCGCGCAGGTTGTCCACGAACCGGGTCACGCGGCCGTACCCACGGTCGAACGAGCGCCAGTCGCCGTCGAACACCAGGTCGCCGAGGATGTCCTCGTGCGGCGCGCTCGTCGACAGCCCGACCTGGAGCCGTCCGTGCGACAACACGTCCGCGAGCGAGAAGTCCTCGGCGAGACGGAACGGGCTCTCCCACCCGATCGGCACCACCGCGACGCCGAGCTCGATCGCGGTCGTACGCTGCGACGCCGCGGCCAGGAACACCGCCGCGGAGCCGATCCCGTGCTCGAGGTGGCGGTGCCGGACCCAGGCGCCGTCGACACCGAGACGCTCCGCCGTGGCGAAGAGGTCGAGCGTGGCCTCGAGCCCCTCGACGGGCGCGTCGTCCTCGAAGTTCCCGGGGACCAGGATCGCGAGACTCGAGACCGTCATGCGAGTGCCCCGGTCCGCTGGCGCGAACGGATGGTCCCCGGTAGGCCGAGCGTGTCGCGGAGCGTCGCGCCCTCGGTGTACGACTCCCGGTACACGCCGCGCTCCTGGAGCAGCGGGACGACCGTGTCGACGAACTCGTCGAGACCGTACGGGTTGGTGTGCGGCACGACCACGAAGCCGTCCGTGGCCCGCTCCTGCACGTACCGGTCGATCTCCGAGGCGATGTACGACGGCGTGCCGACGAAGCCGCCGCGCGTGGACACCTCGATGACGAGGTCGCGGATCGAGAGGTGTTCGGCGGCGGCCCGGTCGCGCCACGACTGCACGAGCGCGCGCGGGTCCAGCACGTGCCGGACCCGACCGCGGGTGATGGTGTCCGCGTCGAGGTCGGGCTCGACGTCCGGCAGGGGCCCGTCGACGTCGTACCCGGAAAGGTCGCGGTTCCAGACCTGCTCGAGGAACGCGATCGCCGTGGCGGGGCTGACCTGGGCGCGTTGGATGGCTCGGGCCTTCTCGGCGGCGTCCTCCGGTGTGTCGCCGAGCACGAAGGTCGACGCCGGCAGGATGTGCAGCTCGTCCTTCGACCGGCCGAAGCGCTCGAGTCGTGCCGTGATGTCGTCGTAGTAGGACTTCGCGTCGTGGAACTCGGTGTGCAGAGAGAAGATCACCTCGGCGTGGGCTGCGGCGAGTTCGCGGCCCTCGTCGGAGTCGCCGGCCTGGACGACCACGGGGTGCTCCTGCGGGCTCCGCGGCACTGGGAACGTGCCGGTGACGTCGAACTGCGGGCCGTGGTGGTCGACGTCGCGAATCCGGGAGCGGTCGGCGAAGACCCCGGTCGGGAGGTTCGCCACGACGGCGTCCTGCTCCCACGAGTCCCAGAGCTCGCGGGAGAGCTCGATGAACTCCGCGGCGCGCGTGTACCGCTCCGCGTGGTCGAGGTACCCGCCACGGCGGAAGTTCGCGCCGTGGAACGCGTCCGAACTCGTCACGACGTTCCAGCCCGCGCGGCCGTCGGTGAGGTGGTCGAGCGTGGCGAGCTGCTTCGCGAGCTCGACCGGTTCGTTGAAGGTCGTCTGCAGGGTCCCGACCAGCCCGATGTGCGACGTCACGCCGGCCAGAGCGGCGAGGATCGCGAGCGTGTTCGGACGGCCGACGACGTCGAGGTCGTGGATCCGGCCCTTCTGCTCGCGGAGTCGCAGCCCTTCGGCGAGGAAGAGGTAGTCGAAGAACCCGCGCTCGGCGTTCTTCGCGAAGTGCTCGAACGACGAGAACGCGATCTGGCTCTCGGCGCGGTCGTCGCTCCAGACGGTCGTGTTGTTGACGCCCGGGAAGTGCGCGGCGAGGTGGACCTGACGCTTGCTGCTCATGCTGAGACCCCCAACGAGGACGAGGACGCGTACCGGCTGACCGCCGGGGCGATGCCGAGCCGCGTGCGCAGGTCGGCGGTGGGACGGGAGGCCACGTCGGCACGGAGACCGGCCGTGACGAGCCCGGGGACGAGCTGCCGCGCGATCGCGGTGCTGTCGATCGGGATGCGCAGCGGCCGCAGCCGGACGCCGGCGTAGCCGAGAGCCCGAAGGTCCCCGATCAGCGCCACCAGCTCCGGAACCGTGGTCGCGAGGACGGACGTATCCGATCCGGAACCGACCGAGTACGGCGCTCCGGCAGCGGCGTCGAGCGCGGCGAGCTCGTCGGCGGCCTCGGCCGCCGAGGACCCGATGAGCACCGCGAGGTCCGCGAGGACCGGACGACGGACGTCGGAACCAGCCACCTGCTCGAGATGACGGATTTCATCCAACAGGTCCCGCGCCTCCCGTCCGCCGTAGCCGGGCGTGACCAGCACGACGTCCGCAGCGTCCACGGCGAACGCGGCCGCGTCGGCACGGTGCGCGAGCGAGAAGACCGGCGGGCGCCCCTGCGGCGACCGTGGCACGATCGACGCGCCGTGCGCGGAGACGAACGAGCCCTCGTACTCGGCGTTGTGGATGCGGTCGCGGTCGATGAAGCGGCCGGTCGCGACGTCGCGGATGATCGCGTCGTCGTCCCAGCTGTCCCAGAGGCGGCGCACGACCTCGGCGACCTCGCGGGCCTCGTCGAAGAGGACGGCAGCATCGTCACCGCCGGGGCGACGGCCGAAGAGCGCCGCCTCGCGGACCGTCGGACTCACCTGGGCCCGCCATCCGGCTCGCCCGAGCGAGACGTGGTCGAGGGTCTGGAGGCCCGTGGCGACGTGGAAGGGTTCGGTGTGCGTCACGGAGACGGTCGGCACCAGACCGACGGCGCGCGTCGCGGGGGCGACCGCGTTCGCGACGAGGAGCGCGTCGAGCCGGCCGACGACCGTGCGGGTGTCGAGGTCGCCCGCGGCGTCGACGGGGCCGGCGGTGAAGGAGTCCTCGATGGTGACGGCGTCGACGCCCAGGCGGTCCTGCTCGACGACGACGTCGCGCCAGTGCCGGAGGCTCGTGAGTCGCTGCGCCGCCGGGCCGGCGACGCGCCAGGCGGCGGGGTGCCAGCCGGCGCCCTGCAGGGCGGTGACGAGGGTGATGCGGTCGGGCATGGTGCGCACGCTCCTAGTGGGTGTGTTCCGGGTCGACGGCGCTTGCGCCGAACTTGAAGCCGAGCCGGCCGTGGGCGAACCCGCCGCCGGCGCGGATGGCCGTCGCGACCCAGGCGGCCTCGGCGAGCTCGGCGTCGTTCGCACCGGCCTTCACCGCGCGCTGGCTGTGCCCGTCGATGCAGTAGACGCACTGCGTCGTGATGCCGACGGCGAGGGCGATGAGCTCCCGGTACTTCAGCGGGATCGCTCGTCCCTCGGTCTGGAACACCGACTCGTCGAACTGGACGAAGGCCTTGAGGATGTCCGGGGTCTGCTGCTTGTAGACCTTCGTGAAGGTCTTGTCGTGCTCGCGGTCCAGGTAGTCGGTCATGGCGGCGACGCTAGGGCCGTCCCGGTCCTCGGGCGACGGGTGTTGCGGACCGTGAACCGCGGTTTCGCCGTGTGACGCAGTGCTCCGCGGCTGGTGTCACACGACGTCACGCGAGGGGTGGTTCAGAGGCCGCGGCGCTGCAGGATCGGCACGAGCTCGTCGACGACGGTCTCGAGTCCCCGAGGGAACTCGTCGATCATGAGTTTGAAGCCGTCGGCCGCACGGGAGCGGTACCACTCCTCGATCGTGTCGGCCGCCTGCTCCGGCGTGCCGACGACGATCCGGGCGCCGTACCCGCCGAACCCGCGCAGGACCTCCCGGAGGCTCGTGTTGTGAGCGGACCCACCTCGCTCACCAGACGATCCGGGTGAACTCCTCGCGCAGGCGTCGGGCCCGCCCGGGGTGCACCTGCTCGACCCATCCGATCCGGCCGAGCAGGTGCGCCCGGAAGTCCGGGTGACCGGCGCGGTTCTGCGACGCAGGTCCGTGCTCGGCGGCGTTGTGCAGCAGCGCGTGCAGCCGGTCGACCTCGCGCCGACCGGGCGACGTCCGCTCGTTGACGACCACGCCAGTGACCGTCTGTCGGACCCCGCGGCGCCGCACCCGGGTCTTCCGGGGGTTCAGCCGGTGCCCCTGCTCCGTGACGATCCGGTCGACGCCGCGCAGGAACGCGTCCGTTCGCCGGGCGAGCCGGTGGCCACCGCTGAAGGTGAGGTCGTCGGCGTACCGCGTGTACACCGCGTCGACGGCAGCGGCCCAGCCGGCAAGGCGGGCGTCGAGGTGTCGGAGCGCCGTGTTCGCGAGAGCCGGTGAGGTCGGCGCGCCCTGGGGCAGGTGCGCTGCCGCGAGCATCTGACGGAGGGCAGTACGCTCCTCGGGCGTCCCCCCGTCGGGCATCGCGGTGAGCACGTGCGGCGGGACTCGGTGCGTGCAGATCCCGGTGAGCACGTGCGCGAGCGGCTCCGCGAACCCCGCCGACCGGAAGACGCCGTAGACCGTCGGAGCGGACACGCTCGCGAAGAACGACGTCAGGTCGGCCGAAACGACGACCTGCTGCCCGGTGTGGGCGGCGGCTCCGGTGACGACGCTCCGGCCGGCGACGAACCCGTGGGCCGCGTCGTGCACCGGCAGCGCGGTGAGGAGTTCGTCGAGGATCGTCCGCTGCGTGCGCCGCAGCACGTCCATCGGCTTCTCGAGCAGGCGCGGGGTGCGTCCGGGGCGCCGGACCCACTCGTGCCGGTGGTGATGCAGTGGGCTCGACGGACCCGGCCGGCGGTTCCAGCCTCGGGTGTCCGCGAGCCACAGCAGCCTGCCGACGGTGAGGTCGAGCTCCCGAGCGAGCTCGGGCAGCGTGTCGACAAGCAGCCGGCTCACGGTCTCCGGGCGGGAGCGCACGGCCGTCGCCCGACGCGCGAGGACCCGCACCGGACGTCGCGGTTCCCTCGACCGGTGCAGCTCGGCCAAGCGCGGAGACGAGGTGAGCACCGCCGCGAGCTGTCGCGGTGCGTCGACGGGCGGGCGCGGATGCGCCTCGAGCGCGGCGGCGACGGCCAGCCCGACGTACGCATGCTCGACCCCGACGACGGCGTAGCCCGCGGCGGTCAGCTCGTCGTGCGCCCACTGCTCGGCGGTCAGGAAGGAGTCGGCGAGGGCAACGGCGACGACGTCGAGAGGCGTGGGGTTCCCGGAGGACCTGTCGGTGCTTCCGTGCGGCGTCGCGCGCGGAGCGCGCCTGCCCGCTCGGGGCGTGTCGTCCTGCTGGTACCGCGTGCCCCGGGGTGACCCCGGGGAGGTCGGCGCGTCACGCGCGCCGGCCGCCTCCCCCGGGAACTCCACGCGATCACCATACGGCGATCCGCCGACGGACGGGAGGCGCGGGACGGCCGGCATCGCGCCTCCCGTCCGTCACGGCGTAACGTCGTTCCGCGTGACGATCGAACAACTCACCCAACCGCTCGCCGGGCAGGGGTGGGTGCAGATCGGCGAGGTCCTGCTCGCGTTCGCGCTCGCGTCCCTCATCGGCTTGGAACGGCAGCTCCGGTCGAAGAGCGCGGGCATCCGCACGCAGGCGATCGTCGGCACCGCCTCCGCGCTGATGCTCCTCGTCAGCAAGTACGGTTTCGGCGACGTCCTCGTGCCCGACCACGTGGTGCTCGACCCCTCCCGTGTCGCGGCGCAGATCGTCTCCGGGGTCGGGTTCCTCGGCGCGGGGCTCATCCTCACCCGGCGCGGCGCGGTCCGCGGCCTGACCACCGCCGCCGCGGTCTGGGAGACGGCGGCGATCGGCATGGCCGCGGGCGCCGGACTCTGGCTCCTCGCGCTCGTCGTGACCGCGCTGCACTTCGTCGTCGTGTTCGGGTACACGGCGATCGTGCGCGCACTGTCGGCCTCCGCCGAGCAGACGATGACGCTCGACGTGGTGTACGACGCCGGACGTGGCGTGCTCCCCGACGTGCTCGCGCTCGTCACCGCCGGGGGCTGGCGGGTCGCCCGGCTCGTCCGGCAGGACACCGACCGCACGGACGCGACCGCGGTGCGGATCGACATCGCCGGGCGGGCCGAGGGCGCCGCACTCCTCGCCCGGATCGGCGAGGTCGAGGGCGTGCGGATCGTCGACCCCTCGGCGGCGGACGAACTGGAGTGACCGTGGTCTCGTTCTTCCTGACCCACGCCGAGGTCGTCGTGGAGCCCGCCCGTCCGATCGAGTCGTGGGGTCTCTCCGACGCCGGCCGGTCCCGCGCCGCCCGAGCGGTCGACGTCGCCCGGCACCCGGAAGTCCGGCGGATCGTGTCGAGCGAGGAGCGGAAGGCCGTCGAGACCGCTGCGGTCCTGGGCACGGCGACGGGCATCGTCCCGACGACGCATGGGGCACTCGGGGAGATCGACCGGAGCGCCACCGGCTACCTGCCGTTCGAGGAGTTCGAGGGCGTCGTCGACGCGTTCTTCTCCGCGCCGGAGGAGTCCGTGCGCGGATGGGAGCGGGCCGTGGACGCCCAGGCACGGATCGTCGAGGCGGTCCGGCGGCTCACGGCGGACGACGATGCCGGCGACGTGACGATCGTGTCGCACGGCGCCGTCGGGGCGCTCCTGCTCGCGGACCTGCGCGGCGTGCCGATCTCCCGCGCGCTCGACCAGCCCGGGATGGGCAGCGTGTTCGCGTTCGATCCGCGCACCTGGCGTGCGACGAGCGACTGGAGGCGGGTCCCGGCGCGTTGACCCCGGGCGATGTCGTCCGCCGGAGCTCGGTGCGTGGGCACCGTCCGACACAGCACGCGTCGATCGACTCGTGTTTCGTCCCACGATGCCCACGCATCCGATGCGGGCGCATGCGTCGACACAGCACCCGTCGATCGTCACGTGTGGTGTCGACGGATGCGCAGGCATGCGCCGCCCGCGCCCGCGCCCGCGTCAGGCCGGCAGCTGCTCCCCCGCCTCGACCGCGACGTCGAGCCGGTTCTCCGCCGGCGGCAACGGGCACGTCGCGTGCGCGGTGTACGCGCACGGCAGGTTCGTCGCCCGGTTGAAGTCGATCGTCGTCACCCCGGAGGCGTCCGGCGCCGGGACGTCCAGACTCCGGTTGGCCGCGGAGGTCGTCACCCCGCTCGTCCGGTCGGTGAACAGCACGTGCAGCCCGTCGCCGTGCCCGTTGAACGCGAGGAGCGACCGCGGCCCGTCGAGGTCGAACGTCAGCACGCCCGGCGCCTCGTACACGTGCTGCAAGCCGTCGACCACCGAGCCGACCGTGACCTCGCGCGGCGTCTCGAACGGCTCGAAGTGCGCCTCGACCACGAACGCCGGGTCGGGGGCGTACGACGGCGTCCCCGCGTAGGAAACCCGGGTCGGGCTCGAGGGGCGCCGCGGCCGGATGACGTCGCTGCCACCACGTCGGGCGACCTCGACCACGACGGTCTCGTCACCGTCCCGCCACACGACCGCGGTGCTCGAGCGCTCGGGCAGCGGACCGAACCGGTGGGTCGCGGTGACCCGCACGCCGTCGACCTCGACCGCCTCGGCGCCGTCGAGCACCACCACGGGTCCGTCTTCCGACGTCGACCACGCTCCGGGCGCGTCGTCGAACCGCTCCGATGTCGCGGTCAACCAACGGATGCTCGTGATGGCGAGGAAGCCGTGCTCGTCGGCCCGGGCACGCTCGTGGGCGTCGTGCCAGGCCGCCCATCCGGCCTGGAAGTCGGGCGCGGTGGACGTCGTCGTGCTCATGGGACGACGGTACGTCGTCCGGCGGCGGAGTCGCGACGCGAGCCGTCTCGGGGCGTCACGCGGCGCTCGCAGGCACGCGCCGGAGCGCCGGTCAGACCACGCGCGTCGCCCCGGTGACCGGGCCGGGCTCCGCGTCCTCGTCGTCCGCAGCGTGCAGGACGTCCTCCGCCTGCCGGAGCAGATGGTGCGCCGCGAGCCCGATCGACCTCGCCCCGACGACCCCGACGAGCGCCGAGAGCAGCGCGAGGACGGCCGCTGTCGGGATCCACGCCGACGGCACGTCGAGGACCCGCAGCCACTCGATCGCCGCCGTCGCGACCGCGGCCGCCGGGAACGTGAACGACCAGAACCCGAGCGAGAACGACAGCCGGACGTACCGCGGCAGCAGCGCGACCTGCACGAGGAACAGCAGCGCTCCGAGGCCCGCGATCGCCTGCACGGGCAGGGTGACCGCGCCGTCGGTGAGCGCGAACAGCGACACCGTGGCGACCGCCGGCGGAGCGACGAGGATCGCCATCGTCGGCACCAGCGGCCCCGGCAGGGTCGGCCGGAAGCACAGCCGGATGAGCAGCAGGCCGGTCATCACGCCCCAGAAGAACACCCCGACGCCGAAGCACGCCCACGAGAGCCAGGTCGCGCCGACCTCGTGCGTCGCGACCGAACCGACCAGTGCCGCGGCGACCGTGGGCAGCAGGTAGCCGCCGTGCACGGACTCGAGCACGAGTCGGCCCTCGAACCACGTGGTGAGGAGCCAGGCGGCGAAACCGGCGGCCACCGCCACCGCCAGCAGCACCAGCACCTCGCCACCGACCGGCCAGGAGCGGGCCAGGTCGACCCCGAGCAGCATGGCCGTCGCCGGCACCAGCGCGGCGAGCGGCCCCTGCGCGGGGTGCCGGAGCTGGTCGACGAGCCGTTCCCGCGCCCGCACGCGGACACCCCGGACGGTGTGCGCGCCCAGCAGCCACACCCAGGCGATCGCCGCGATCGCCCAGAAGACCTGCGGGAGGAAGGCCGGCAGGTGCAGCGCGGGGGCCGCGTACGACCAGGTCTCGGCGAACCCGGCGAGCCCGAACGGCACGGCGAGGGTGTTGAGCGGGATGCGTGAAGTGGGTCGTGGCATGGCCTCTCCATTCTCCCGGTCGGGGCGGGGGCAGCGCGTCGTGCGACGTAACCGGCACCGGGTCCCGCGTCCGCAGGTGACAGATTGGGCACCATGTCCTTCGAGAACACCGACCACGTCCAGGCCACGACGGCCGGTTCGCTCCCCCGCACCCCCGAGCTCATCGCCGCGAACGCCGCCCGCCCGGTGGCCGCGGACGGTTTCACGCTCGAGACCACCGACGAGGTCCGGGCACTCACGAGCAAGGCCGTCGACGACGTCGTCGCACGCCAGGTCGCGCTCGGCATCACGCAGCCGGGCGACGGCGAGTTCGGCAAGGCCATGTCGAACGCGGTCGACTACGGCGCCTGGTGGGGCTACTCGTTCCAGCGCGTCAGCGGCCTCAGCCTGACCGAGGAGAACATCTTCACGCAGGAGCCGGTCCGCTCGACCCCGGGCGACGTCAAGCTGACGAGCTTCCCGGACCGCCGGGACTGGACGATCTTCCGCGACGCCTACACCGACCCGGAGTCGGGCATCGGCACGGGCAAGAACGCCACGGCCTTCCCGACCACGACCGGTCCGATCGTCTACACCGGGCAGGAGGCCGCCGCGACCGATGCCGCGAACCTGAAGCACGCGGTCGAGGCCTCCGGTGCCGAGAACGGCTTCATCACGGCGCTCTCCCCCGGCTCCGCCGCCCGCATCGCGAACGAGTACTACGCGACCGACGAGGAGCACATCTGGGCGTGGGCGGACGCGCTCCGCGAGGAGTACCGGACCATCCTCGACGCGGGTCTCGTGCTGCAGATCGACGACCCGTCGATCGCCGAGAACTGGGACCAGATCAACCCCGAGCCGAGCGTCGAGGACTACCGCGCCTTCACCCGGATCCGCGTCGAGGCGCTCAACCACGCGCTGAAGGGCCTCGACACGAGCCGCGTGCGCTTCCACCTCTGCTGGGGCTCCTGGCACGGTCCGCACACGACCGACATCGAGCTGCGTCACATCGTCGACCTCATGCTCGACATCGACGCCGGCGCGTACTCGTTCGAGGCCGCGAACGCCCGCCACGAGCACGAGTGGACGGTCTGGCAGGACGTCGCGCTGCCCGACGGCAAGGTCATCGTCCCGGGCGTCGTCGGCCACGCCACGAACGTCGTCGAGCACCCCGACCTCGTCGCGCAGCGCATCGAGCGGTTCGCCTCGGTCGTCGGCCGTGAGCGCGTGATCGCCGGCACCGACTGCGGCCTCGGCGGGCGCATCCACCCGCACATCGCGGCCGCGAAGCTCGAGTCCCTCGGCGAGGGCGCTCGCCGCGCGAGCGCGAAGCTGTTCTAGGAGTCTCCGACGGACGGACTGGAGGCGCGGGTCGGGCCCGCCCCGTGCCTCCAGTCCGTCAGCGGCGTGCGCGCAGGGCGACCCCGGCGACGGCGGTGACCGCCCCGATCACGAGGAGGGGGCGCGTGACGCGCCGTCGCGTCGCGACCCAGCCGCCGTCCGTCGCGTAGCCGGCGTCGGCCGGAGCGTAGAGGTTCCCGTCGGTCGGAGCACCCTTGCCCCGCAGCGCGAACGTCTGGACCATCGGCTTCGTGATCGCGTGGAACAGGCCGGGGAACACGTACTGCAGCGGCACGAGCGACGCCTGGACGCGGCCGACGAACCGGTAGCGCTTCGGGTGCACGGCCGCCCGCACGACCGCGCGGCCCGCGCGCTGGACCGACACCGTCGGCGGGAGCGGGTGCGAGTTCTTGCCGGTGTAGTTGGCACCGTTCCGGTAGATCGGCGTGTCGATCGTCGAGGGCAGCAGGGCGGTGAACCGGATGCCGGTGCCCGCGAACTCGTCGCCGAGGACGTCGATCAGACCGAGCGCCGCGTGCTTGCTCGTCACGTACGCGGACTGGTACGGCGCCGAGAGCAGCGACTGGATGCTCCCGACGAGCACGTAGGTGCCCTCCCCTCGCTGCTTCCAGTGCGGGAGCAGGGCGGTGATGGCGTGCAGGTGTCCGTAGAGGTTCGTGTCGACGATGCGCTTGAAGGCCTTCGTCGGGGTCTGCTCGAACAGGCCGTAGGCGAACAGCCCGGCGTTGCCGACGAAGACGTCGATCCGGCCGAACCGGGTCGTGGTGGTGGCGACGAGGTCCCGGACGGCGTGCTCGTCGGCGACGTCCGTCGGGATCGCGATCGCCTCGGCGCCGAGCTCTCGACACTCGGCGGCGGCTGCCTCGAGGCCGTCGTGGCTCCTGGCGGCCAGGACGAGCGTCGCGCCGCGCCGGGCGAACTCGTGCGCAGCGGCCCTCCCGATGCCGCTCGATGCTCCCGTGACGACGACGATCTTCCCGCGGAACCGATGTGCCATGGAGTCGGTGCTACCCGACGACGGCTCGGCCCCCGCTCAGACCGCCGTACCCCGGGCGCCCCTGTCGCGCCGTGCACCGCCCGTGGCAGCATGGGCGCATGCGCAAGGACGACCTGACCGTCGACGAAGCGACCGTCATCGCCCAGCACGCCCGCGACGGCGTGCTCGAACTCGACGACCCCGAGGTCCGGAAGGTCGTCGAGCAGGCGAACCGTGTGCTCGTCCGCGCGCAGATGTGGGGCGAGGAGCGCAGTCCGAGGCTCCGTCGGCGCCGCCGGTTCATCGCGATCGGCGCGCTCCTCCTGGTGCTCGTCTGGGTCGCGGGACTGCTCGTGCCGCTCGCCGTCCGGTTCGGCTGACGCGCCGGAGGTCAGGGGCGGCCGCGGCCGGTCCGCGCGACGAGCCACAGGTAGGTGCTGTGCCCGATGAGCGCGAGACCGAAGAACACCGCGGCGACGGCGTAGACCCGGTCGAGCTTGCCCTGTCCGATCGCGAGCATCACGATGCAGAACACGACGGCCACGGCCAGCACGCCGACCTGCACCGTCGACCAGATCCGTCGGAAGCGCGGCATGCCCGTCTCGTTCACGCCTCCATTGTGCCGGATGCGGTCGGTGGTTCCGGAGCTCCTCGATGTGTTCGGACTTCCGCTCCGGCTCCTCGGGGCTGCTCGCATCTGGGCGACGACCCAGTCGAACCGGCGTTGCGTGGTCGCCGAACCGACAGCGACGGAACGAGGAGCACATGCGCGCAGTGGTGTGGCACGGGATCGGTGACATCCGGCTCGACGACGTACCGGAACCGGCGATCCAGGACCCGGAGGACGCCATCGTGCGGATCACGCGGAGCGCGATCTGCGGGACGGACCTGCACTTCGTCCGCGGCACGATGGCCCCGATGGAGGAGGGCACGATCCTCGGGCACGAAGCCGTGGGGGTCGTCACCGAGATCGGTGATGCCGTGCGCGGGTTCAGCCCCGGCGACCGGGTCCTCATCAACTCGACGGTGTCCTGCGGCGCCTGCCGGTACTGCCGGATGGGCAAGACCGCACAGTGCGACCGCGCGAACACCAACGGGCCGCAGGCCGGCACGGCGTTCTTCGGCGGTCCCGCGTCCACCGGGCCGATCGACGGGCTGCAGGCCGAGTACGCCCGAGTGCCGTGGGCGCGGAACACGATGCACCCGCTGCCCGACAACGTCTCCGACGAGCAGGCGATCCTGCTCTCCGACATCTTCCCGACCGGCTGGTTCGGCGCCGAGCTCGCCGGGGTCACCCGCGGTGACGTCGTGGTCGTCTTCGGCGCGGGCATCGTCGGCCAGTTCGCCGCGGCCTCCGCGTACAAGCAGGGCGCCGGCCGGGTGATCGTCGTCGACGGCGACGAGACCCGGCTCGCCGCCGCACTCGCGCAGCACTGCGAGGTCGTCGACTACAACGCGGAGGACCCGGTCGAGGCGATCATGTCCCTGACGGACGGCATCGGCGCGGACTGCGTCATCGACGCCGTGGGCGTCGACGCCGAGCGACCGAAGCGCGGCCCCGCGGCGGTCGACGCCGAGCAGGCCGCGGCGTTCGACGATGAGGTCGCCACGGTCGCCCCCGACGCCTCGGCCGACGGGTTCGGCGACGCCCACCAGTGGAAGCCCGGCGACGGCCCCTCGCAGGTGTCGCAGTGGGCGGTCGCCGCCGTCGCGAAGTACGGCCGCATCGGCATCATCGGCGTGTACGGGCCGACCGCCGAGCGGTACCCCATCGGCGCGGCCATGCTCAAGAACCTGACGATACGGATGGGGAACTGCGACCACCACTCCGTCACCCCGCCCCTCATCGACATGGTCGCCGCCGGGCAGTTCGACCCGACGGCGCTCATCACGGAACACGAACCCATCGGATCGGCGATCGACGCCTACGAGGCGTTCGACCGTCGCGAACCCGGCTGGGTGAAGGTCGAACTGGAGCCGAGCACCCGATGAACGCGCCCCGCGACCAGTACGAGCCCGGCGACCCGCGCACCCGCTACCCCGACGTCGAGCCGGAGCCGCAGACGCAGGCCGAGCCGGGCCTCCAGTCCGACATGCGGCCCGTGCCCGATCTCGGCGAGTCGACCTACCGGGGCACCGGCCGGCTCGCCGGCCGGAAGGCGCTCATCACCGGTGCCGACTCCGGCATCGGCGGGGCCGTCGCGATCGCGTTCGCGCGCGAGGGCGCCGACATCGCACTCGCTTACCTGCCGGAGGAGCAGCCGGACGCCGACCACGTCATCGAGCAGATCCGCGCCGCCGGCCGGACGGCCGTGCCGATCCCCGGCGACCTCCGTGACCGCGCCCACGCCCACACACTCGTCGAGCAGGCCGTCGACGGGCTCGGAGGAATCGACGCCCTCGTCAGCGGCGCCGGGAAGCAGCGCTGGCAACCCGAGGTCACCGACCTCAGCGACGAGCAGTTCGAGGCGACGTTCGACGTCAACGTGTTCGCGCTGTTCCGGCTCGTGAAGGCCGCACTCCCCCACCTGCAGCCGGGCTCGACGATCACCACCACGGCATCGATGGAGGCGTACCAGCCCGCACCCGACCGGCTCGACTACGCGGCGTCGAAGGGCGCGGTCAACAACCTCTCCAAGGGGCTCGCGCAGGCACTCGTCGAACGCGGCATCCGCGTGAACGTCGTCGCGCCGGGACCGACGTGGACCGTCCTGCAGCCCAGCGGCGGCGTCGACCCGGAGTCCCTTCCGGAGTTCGGGTCGAGCGAGTCCCCGATGGGCCGCGCGGCGCAACCCGCGGAACTCGCGCCGGCGTACGTGTTCCTGGCGTCGCACGAGTCGAGCTACGTCGCGGGCGAGACGCTCAACGTGAACGGTGGCATGGTCACGCCCTGACGGTCTGGTTTGGTCTGGTCCCGTCTGGTCCGGTCCGTGGTGGCGCCGCGGCGCTGCTAGCGTGCACCCATGTCCTGGGGCCGGTGGTACTTCGCGGTCCAGGCCGTCGCCGGGGCCGCCTGGTGGGCCGCGGTGTTCACCGTCCCCGCGGTCCGGACGGCCACCCTCGGATCCGTCCAGCCCATCCTCGTCGCGCTGGCCGACGTCCCCCTCTTCGTCGTCGCGTCGGCGCTCGCCGCCGCCGGCGTGCGCGCGGCCGCGGTCGTCGCCACCGTCTGGACGGCCGTCGTGATGGCCGCTCTCGCGGTCTGGGCGACCGTCACGACCGAGGCCGGCGTCGGCGTCCTCGTCATGATCGGCGCGACCGTCGGGTCCGTGCTCGCGCTCGCCCTGGTGCTGCTCGGGCGGATCCCGACCGAGTGGGTGACGTCCGGGCCGCTCCGCTTCCGCACGGCCGACCCCGACGCCGGACGACGACGGCACGTGCTCGGCACCACCCTGCAGATCGTCGTGTTCTGGGGACTGTTCCTCGGGGTGTTCCCGCTGGCGATCGCGTTCGCCGAACACCGCTGGCAGCTGCACCCGCCGCTCCCGGGGCCGGTCACCGTCGTGTCCGTCGTCACCGGAGTGGTCGTCCTCGTCGCCGCGAGCGTGCTCGGCATCCTCTCCGCCGCCGCGATGTCGACCCAGGGCGCCGGCACGCCCCTGCCGTCGGCGATGCCGAACCGGCTCGTCGTCGCCGGCCCGTACCGCTCGGTGCGCAACCCGATGGCCCTCGCCGGGATCGCGCAGGGCGTCGCCGTCGGCCTCCTGCTGACGTCCTGGACGGTCGTCGTCTACGCGCTCGCCGGCTCGATCGTGTGGAACTGCATCGTGCGTCCGCTCGAGGAGGACGACCTCGAGCACCGCTTCGGCGACGACTTCCGCCGCTACGCCGCGCAGGTCCGCTGCTGGGTGCCACGGTGGCCGATCCCGGCGAGCGCCCCGGCGGACGCGATCAGCCCGCCGCGCCGCTGATGTTGACGAGCCAGGTCACACCGAAGCGGTCGGTGAGCATGCCGAAGGTGTCGCCCCACGGTGCCTTCGTGAGCGGCTCGATGACCGTCTTCGCACCCTCGGACAGACCGTTCCAGTAGCGGGTGAGGGCTTCCTCGTCGTCCCCGCTGAGCGACACCGAGATGTTGCTGACGTCCGGACCCTCCGTGCCGGTCGGGGCGTCCGAGGCCATGAGCAGGAGGCCGTTCTCGCCCTCGAGCTGCCCGTGCATGACCTTGTCGGCGTCCGCGGGGTCCTGCGCCATGCCGGCCTCACCGAACGTGCTGATGGTGAGCTCGCCGCGGAACACGTCGTGGTAGAAGCCGAGCGCGTCACGGGCCTGGTCGCGGAGGCCGATGTACGGGTTGAGTCGGACGGTCATGATGGACTCCTCGCGGTGGTGCACGGGCGTCGTCGTCCGTGTCGCGCCCATCGTCTCAGAGCACGGGGCTCCGTGGAAGAGCACGACGCGTCCGTGCAGGATGGGCTGATGGGACCCGATGACGCGTTCGACGAGCACCTCACCGCCCGGATGCCGTGGACCGAGGTCGTGGGCGTGCTCGAGCGGCTCGGCTGGACGCCGTGCGGAACCGGTGACTGGGCGTACGCGCTCCGATCGCCCTCGGGCGCGCTGGCGGCGCGGATCAGTCCGTTCGACCCCGCCGGCGCGTACTCGGCGGCGCTCTACCGCGAGGCCGCTCACACCAGGCAGGTGCCCGCGCTCGTCGACCGCCGTGTGCTCGACGGCGGTGCCGACCTCACCGTGATGGAGTACCTCGCCCCGGTGCCCGAGGACGAGGGCATCGCCTTCCAGCGGTCCATCACCCGCCGGGAGCCGGAGGTCGCGACGCTCGCCGCGCACATCGCCGACGTGCACGCCCGCGGGGCCCATGAGCAGCCGTGGTGGGGGCCGCTCGACGACAACCCGGCGAACGTCATGCGGGGTGCGGACGGCCGGCTCGTCGTCGCCGACCTGTTCTACGCCGACGGGCCCGCCCTGTTCCGGGCTGTGCGCGACGACCCGTACCGGATCGTCCGCGACTACCCGGAGCACCTCCGCCGACACATGACGGAGCTGCCGCTGGCGAGCTCGGGCGGGTGGGCGGACGGGGACGCGGAGCGGATGCGAGCGGGGCTCGCGGCGGCGGACGCCCGGCTGCGCGGCCGGGGGTGAGGGGCGGTGCTCGCGATGTGGCTTCGGAGCGTCCGCGACGGAACTCCTCGGTCGTGCCGCTCGTACCATCGACGCGTACCACAACCATTCGCGAAAGCGTGTGGTTGTGGTACGACGAGTCCGGCTGGACCACCATCGCCGCACCCTTCGCCCAGGGAGCCCTGCCTCCGGCCGACGCGATACGCGTCGAGCCCACGTTCGCTCGCGGCGCGGCCATCACCTTTTCATCCTGTCGGCGGATGTGCCGCAGAACGGAGGGGGCGATGGTAGGGGTGTGCGGGGAATCCGGTCGTCCGCGACCGCGGCCGTGGGGGCCGTGGTCGCGACGACCCGGCGCTTGAGCCAGCCACGTCGCCGACCCGTCAGCGACGGGTGCGCAGGCCTTCGGCGCGGACGAAGTCCCGGATGCGACGTGCCCCGACGAGCAGCACCTTCGGGAGCACGGCCTCGTCGAACACGTGGCGACGCCGGCGGCGGTTCGACGCGCCGTTCCGCAGGTTGTACCGGACGAATCGCCACGAGAGCCGCTCGTCGACGCCGAGCCCTCCGGCCCGGTCGCCGCGGCGGAGCATGCGCCGGACGTACCGCACCAGCGTTCGTGCCGTGGAGATCTCGAGGACGATGATCCCGGTCGCCCGTTCGAGTCACGCGGGCAGCAGTGTCGAGTAGTTCCCGTCCAGCACCCAACGGTCGCCGTCCACGGCCGCCGAGCGCAGTCGTTCGAACTCGGCGTCCGGGCGCAGCACCGTCGGCGATCTCCCCGATCCGTTCCTTCAGCGCCGCGTAGCGGGCTCGTGCGTCCGCGTGGTGGAGCAACCGGTCGCGGACGAGCCGCTGGTTGCAGGTGTTCCACGCATCATGCGCGAACACGTGCACGATGTGCGTCCGCACCCCGTCCCGGCTGCGCACGTATACGCCGTGGTTCTTCGGTCCGGACCGGTGCTGCCGGTAGCCGAGCGCTTCGAGGGCAGGGCCGAGGGTGAACGGGTCCACTCCGGGAGCAGCCCGTGCGGCGACGTCGATGATCGGCTTCGCAACGAGTCCCGGGACGGCGGTGCTGCCGATGTGCTCGACCTCGGTGACCCTGCCCTCGCACGCAGCGACGAGCCGAGCGGCTTCGCGCCCGTACGCGCTCGGCCAGGCAGCGTCGGGGTCCTCGAGGTGCACCATCACGAGCACGATAACCCCAGCAGCGGCGGGACTCCGTAGGGCGACCTCAGACCGCGGACGCGTCGGGACCCGATCCTCGGTCCCCCGCATGCACGTGCCGGTCGACGTACCTGCGGGCGCGGCGGATCCTGCGCAGCGTCAACGGGAACACGAGTGCCAGCACGACGACGATCGCGGCCAGGAAGACCTCCGGCAGCAGACCCAGGTCACCCCGTACCACGTAGGACAGGCACTGGAAGACGATCGCGACGTAGAGCAGACCGGTGAAGCCGAGCTGGAACTGCAGGACGAGCGGCAGGATCTGGGCGTACCGCACCGCACCCCGCGCATCGGTGCCGTCCAACGGCAGGTCCTTGCCCCGGAGCACGACCTTCGCGAACCGGCGCAGGCGCCCGATGTCCCGTCCGCCGGCATCCCGGAGCGCACGGCTGAACGGGAGCGCGACGAACAGGGTGGCCATCGCGGTCGCGGTGAACGTCAGCTGCCCCGCGAGGAGCACCGTTTGGGTGAGCGCTTCGACGCGGCCTCCGCCCAGCGCCGTGAGCAGAGCCGCGCCGATCGTCGCGACGGCGGCCGCGATCACGAAGGTGACGCCGATCACGACCAGCTTCCGCCGGACGACGCTGCCGTCCGGGACCGACGGGCCGAGGTCCTCCGGGATCGGGCGCTCCGTGCGGCGGAACAACGCGCCGAGGGGCCGCGCGACGGCGAGGAGCACCGCGGCGCCGAGCACGAGCACCACCGGCACCCACAGGGGTGCTCGGGCGGACAGCGTCGCGAGGACGATGAAGACCGCCGCCACGACCTCGACCGCGATCACCGCCGCGAACCACCACCCCAGGTACCGACGACTCTCGGGCGATGACCGGTGGTCCCAGTACCCCGCGAAGGCGCCGATCACGGCCGGGCCCATGACGATGAACGGCGTGGTGGCGGCGGTCGCGACGAGCAACCAGCGCGACGCGTCCTGGAGCTCGAAGCCCACCACGAGCCCGACGCCCAACGACAGTGCCGTCGCCGTGATGATCATCAGCAGGTAGATCAGTACTCGCACGGGGCCCCCTCGGATGCGTCGTCGCGCCCCATGGTGGCCCGCACCCCGTCGTGCCCGTCCGATCCGTGCGGTTCCCCGCAACGCCGACGGCGACGGCGACGGCGATGCCGACGGCGACGGCCACGGCCACGGCCACGGCCACGGCCACGTTAGGAGGGTCAGCGCCCGATCGCGCGCAACTCCAGCGCGACGTCGTTCACCGCCGCCACCAACCGGTCCCCGTCGTCCACGTCCCGTGGACCGGGCGCCCCGGCATCCCGCGCCTTGCCGTCGGGCCACGGAGCCCGGAACGGCCGGCCGACCGCGCGGAGGTCGTCTCGGGTCCACCCGTTCCGCACCAGCTGCGCTGCCGTGTCGGCTCGCTCGCGAACCTGCTCGGCCGACGGTTCGCCGACCAGGTCGAGGAAGCGGCTCAGCTCCGTGCACGCGGCGATGTAGCGCTCGAGCTGGTCGCGTCGGTCGTCGTCGTCGTACCGCCCGCCCCGCATGACCCGCCGCAACCATCGCACCGGACCATGGTGACACCGAGCGAGTCCGGCGTCTGCGAGTCCGGTATCCGGTGGGCCCTGCCGGGATCGAACCGACGACATCCACGGTGTAAATGTCCTTGTCCCTGGGCGCAGCCGGACCGGTAGGCAAGTAACCGCAAGCATCGCAGCTGTTTGAAGTCCGGTTCTTTGCGGTTGGTTGCCACCGCGTCCGCGTCTTCACCAACACCACACCGACACGCAGAAGCACCACCGCACACACCAGGACTCGCGGCGCCGGCGCCGAAGGCGGCGAAGGCCCGCGCGACGAATTGGCCGCGCCAGGAGCTCGACGATACCCGATTTGATCTGGGCTTTCCTTCATTGGAGCTCCCGCGGCGTCGGCTCATGCATAGGGCGTGCATGACCAACGCAAACACCTACATCATCAAGGCCAGCAGCGCTCAGACGTCGAACGGCCAGACCACACCTTCTCGTCAAGGCCGCGGTTTCACGCACGAGTCGGGCCCGCACAACCCGAACATCGAGTGGTACACCCCGGCCGCCGTCTTCAACGCTCTGGGCGTCGAGTTCGACCTCGACCCCTGCTCCCCCGGTTCCGCGCTCTCGAACGTCCCGGCCGTGAGCTGCTTCACCATCGACGATGACGGGCTGACCTCCCCGTGGCACGGCATGTGCTGGGTGAACCCGCCGTACGACGACACGGACACATGGCTCGAAAAGCTGGCCGCACACGGCGATGGCATCGCACTCGTCTTCGCACGCACGGACACCAAGTGGGCGCACAAGGCGATGGCGTCGGCCGACATCGTCTGCTTCACCGCTGGCCGCATCAAGTTCATCAACGGCCAGACGGGCCGGCCGCAGGGGTCGCCTGGCGCAGGGTCGATGTTCCTGGCATGGGGAGAGCGAGCCGCGAGAGTGCTCCGCCAGGCTGACCTCGGGCTCTGCTTCTCCGTTCTGAGCTGACCACCGGCTGACCCAGAGGCCCTCGATGCTGCTTCGCATCGAGGGCCTCTTCGCGCGCTCACATCACGTCGAGGATGCCAGCGCGCTCCAGGATCAGGAGCATCTGCACGACGTTCGGCCCCACCCGCTCCACCGAACCCGTCGGTAACGGCGCACCCTGCAGCTGCCGGACGGTGAGGTAGAGCGCCGGCTTGCCGACCCACCGCTCCGGGAGGTCGGATTCGAACCGCTCGCCCTTCGGCGCTGTGCAGATGGCCAACTCCTCTCCCGTCATCGACGCGGTGCCACGACGTCGATGCACGCGCTCCCAGTGTTGCAGTTCGGCGTGCTGTGCCCTCTGGGCTACGGCAACCATCAGCTCGACGCTATTCGAGGCACCCGGCAGCAGGTGAACCAGCGCAGCTCGCGGATCATCGAACAGCAACCAGTCTCCGCTGATATGGACGAGGGAGTGGGCTGACGGCTCGGCGGTCACGACGGCGGCCGACGCCGTCCCGCACGAATGTCGGCAAGGTAGTCGAGCGGTTGTTGCAGCGACCACAGCGCATCGAGCAGGTGGCCATCTTCCGGCATTGCCCAGCCGAGGAGAGCGGTGGCCTCAGCGGGTGAGAAGATCTCGCCTGCCCGGACCACCGCGGTCCAATCAGCGCGGATGTAAACGCGGCCGACCTCGTCGGGCGCATCCCGCTTGGCAACTCGCGCGTACTCGCTAGCCCCTTCCGGCGGGGTGACGAGCTCGACTACCAGCCCGACGCCGGGACCCAGCGTGAGGACCTGCGCGCGAACGCGGACCTCCGCGTCTTCGTCAGGCCCGCTGCGGTACTCGATGAGCATCGGCTCGCCGGCGGTCGGCGACGAAGAATGCGCATCGACGGTCGAACGCAGGCGCTCCCAGGAAATGGCTCGCCACGTATCGCTGCCCGTTTGCAGCACGGAGAGAGACCCTGCTGCGAGGTGCTGCTTGGCCTCGGGGTAGCGGCTCATGCGAGGTCCACGGCTGTCGCAGTGATCGTGCGTCGCGCCCCAGTCGGTCCCGATCTGTTCACGAGAGATATATTCGCGGACTGCACGACATGCGTGCGTACGGACGTTCCGACGACGGCATCGGGACTGGTGCTGATCATCCGCACACGGTGTGTTCGCAGGCCGGAGGTCCGAATGCGCGGCGGGGGCTGAGTTCATCACGCCTGCGTCTATGCGGCGAACTGCGGCGTCGACGCGACTCTCTCGAGGGTCGGCGCGAGCTGGCCAGCATCGAGCAAGCGGTGGCTTGCCAGTGCTCGACGAATGAACGGGAGCGTCAAGTCACCGCAGATCGCCGGTAGCACGGCGATCGGGAGAGGTAGAAGGCCCCTTGACTTGAAGACTTATGTATAGAGGATACATAGAAGAAGAAGAAGAAGTAGATCGGCCCTAGATCCCCACACCTATATATCCCCCAAAAGGTCTATAGCTGTACCTCCCCGCAACGGGCATGCACGGAAGCCACGCGAGGTATCCCCAGGTCAGACCAACTTTTCGCCTACTTTCAGGGCTCATTACGGGCAAGCAGCATCCGCTGGGAACGACGGTCCGGGCACCCTGGATGCCCGTCAGAAGCCCCCGCTGACATGGTCTACCAGCCCCCTTCCTCGCTGACGACTGCGACTGGGACGCACCGGCCTCGCCGTCGTTGGATCAGACCGAAAACACAGGTCGGCTCAGTCCGTCTTGGTCACTCCGAGATTTTCGCCGCATAGGAGTGTGTGGACAGCAAACAGCCTGTCCGTCCACCGCGAGGAAGCGAACACATGTCCCCCACCAACCAGAGCGCCACCAACGGCGCCATGTCACTCCGAGAGCTCGCTGCGGCGGCTGACGTCACCATCGGCACCGTGTACGCATGGAGCGCCAAGGGCATGCTTCCCGAGTCCGCGTTCAAGGTCGATGGAAAGTATTGGATCCCTCGCGCCGACGCGGACGTGCTCATCGCAGAGCGGCGTGCGGACAAGCAGCGGTTCTTCGGTCAGAACACGGAACCGTTCCCGCCGGACGTTGAAACGGTCGGGCTCGAGTGGCTCGCTGCCCAGCTCAACGTCTCAACACGCCGGGTGTGGGCACTCAGTGCAGAGGGCGCGTTGCCTGCATCCGCGCGTCGGATCGGGCGATCCATGCAGATCCCCATCGAGGATGCGCGCGCGTTCGTCGAAGAGCGGCGCAGCCGCAGGCGGCGCCCCTTCCCACGGCACCGGCAGGCGTCTCGGGCGACCGTGGGCCTTGGCTGGCTCGCCGACGAGATCGGCTGCCCTCGACAGTCGCTGTACTACATCATCAACGTCGTCCCGCTTCCGGACTCGACGTACTACGTCGGGAACGAGATGCGAATTCCGCGCCCGGACGGCGAGAACTGGGTCGCCGACTTCTCCGCGTCGCTCGAAGCCGACAACGCGAACGGGCGACGCCTCGGTGCAGCGCTGAATCGATCGCGAGCCGTGTGACGGTGGTGGGTCGGCCGACCAGCATCAGCCGACCCACCACCTGGTGGGATCGCTTGGGTCAGATCACCTCGTCGCGATACGCGGGCTGCGAATAGGCGAGTCCCTCCCAGCGGACTTGGAGTGGCCAGCCTCCGCCACTCGTGACGATTCCATGGCACCCGCCAGGCACGAACGTCCGACTCGTCCCACCATGGTCCTTGCTCGCAGCCACAACGGTTCCGGCAGTGATCTTCATAGCTGTACCTATCCTCACGGCGGCCGAACATCGGCAGCATGACGCCTATGCGCGGACAGCCGAGGCTTTCAGCGGTCCGTGGCAGGAACCTCGTCGGGCGTGATCGCCAGGATCGCATAACGGGGTGTGGTTCTTCGTTGGTGCTGGCGGCGGCATTCAAGGCCCCATCTTCCTCCGCGCATATCAGGGGCGGAACACGGCGACCCGCCCCGATTTCGAACAGGACCTGATGAGCAACACGAACGATGACTGGTGGAGTGGAGCTCGGCAGCGGATGGACATCCTTGACCTGGGCCAATGGTCCACTTGGCCCGTTGACGTCACCCCCGCACTCGTCGCCCTCGAACACGCCGGGCTCCCGGCCACCGTCGAGACATTCGACACGGTCCGTCTCGCCGACGGTCGCCGCGCCCGCGTGGCACCGGCAGCATCCCTCCGCCGTCAACCCGGAGTCGATCCCAACGAGCCGGAACTGCTGCTCGTACCCATGTCCTCATACGTCGCCCCACGAACGATGGTCGAAATCGCCCGCGCCTCGCCGAACGTGCTGCTCGTCAACGGCTCACAGGTGTGGGAGGACGGCCGACAGATCGCCGGGGCGTGCCCGTTTCAGATGCGCGGCGTCGACCGGTACGCGGTGTTCGCTGTCGCGCGCACCCTTCCCGTGGCGAGCGGCCGCATCGACCAACTCGCGGCCCGCACCGGGATGAGCGTCGGACGGGTCGGTGACGCGCTCACCATCCTCGGCGACGCAGTCCGGCACGTCGACATCGGATGGGAAGCGGTGGACATGTTCGCCCTCGCCGACTGGGCGATGACCTACAACGGACCCGGCGGCATCGCCACAAGCTGGCACCACCCCGGCACCGTCGAAGAGCAAGCACGCCTCCTCATCGACGCCGGAGCACTCGTCTCCGGCGCATGGGCAGCAATGACCCCGTTCCCGGGATTGCCGTATCTCGGACGGGACGGCGACGTCGAGTCAGGACGAACCCGGGTCGCGTTCACTCGCACCATGCCCGACATGGCTGCGCTCGGGTTCACACCCGCCGTCCCACCGAAAGACGGACCGGCGCGGCCGAAGTTCACCGTCGCCGTCCCCGAAGACAACACCATCTTCGCCACCGCGAACTTCCCCGCCGGCGGCATCACTGACGAGACCATCACCGCCGCCACCCTCCTGCACGGCTACCACGAAGCCGACCTCGCCAACCAAGTCCGCGGCCGTATCCACTTTCAGGCCGACGTCTACTACGACCTAATTCACCAGCTCCCGGACTGAAGGGACTCGACATGACTTCAACGCAGGAACGCAAGCTTCGGCAACGCCGACTCGACGCCCTCCGTGGCATTGCCACCGTCCCCCTCGGCGAGTTCCCAATCACGCAACCCGACCAAACGCCGGAACTCGCCGAAGTCGCCGACCGCATACGGCAGATCCGGTCGCAGTCCACCCCGATCCAGCGCCCCTTCAATGGCATCCGCACCGGCTTCCGCATACTCCCAGTCGCACGATTGACCGGCAGCCCCGCCACTGGCTGGACGATGGACGACTACAACCTCGAACGGCGCAACGGCCACCCGTTAGGTGCGCTCTTCTTCCGCGCCGACGACGGCCGCACCGGCCGCGTCGCCGTGCGGTGGAACCACGACGACGAACAACTCGAAGCGGCGGCGCTCCATGACACCGAATCGTGCCTCGCCGACACCTTCACCGACACCGAACGTGGCGACCTTCAACACGACACTCGCGGCCGCGTCGGTGCGCTCCTCGCTGCCAACCCCGAAGTCGGGTCCTTAGACGCCACCACGGAAGCAGAACACGGCTTCCTCGACGCCGCCGGCCTCAGTGGCGACACGTCGAGGGCTGATCGCTGATGACACTCGAGCTGCTCAGCACTGGCCTTGCGCCCGTCGGCGCGCTCGAACTCCTCACGGACGTCGAGCCGGATCGGCCGGAGCAGCTCTGGTACCGCGACCACGAAACCGGTCTTGGAGGCTCCGAGCTTCTCCGCTCGTACAGGGAGGCGGAAGACGTCATCCGGAGCCGCACGGACCGGAACCCGTGGGCGACCATCACCCGCGACGTCGGCCTCGACGACGACCCCGACTGGCTCCGCTTCAACATCGAGGTCCTCGGCACCGACGACCGCATGTACATCTGCGGGGACGTGCAAGTCTCCGGCTCCACCTGGAGGTGGACCAGCTGGCCACAACCCGTCCGGCTCGGACCGCACACACCAGCCGCGGTCGGCCCAGCATGGTTTCAAGCCGAGGTGTGGGAGCAGCAGGTGCAGACCGTGAGCGACGCCATTGCACAGCTCCGCCCCGCGCTCAACGCGGCCCGGTACATCCACGACCAGGCGCCTGGTTACAGGTGGCTGCCGAGGATCCGTGACCGGTCACGACTGGAGCACCTGCGGACGCCAATAACGCCGCATGCAATGTACGACTGATGGGTCCCCGGTACGAGACGACATCGCTCCTACGGCGTGGGCGCGGCGGATCCGGCACGAACAGACCGTCCTCTCCAGCCTGCCCCGCTCCGACCGCCCGACCGACATCACCGCCGCACTCGCCGCACTCACCAAGGCGGGGCCCGAGCCGGTCATCTAGTCGTGGAACAAGGTCCGCTTCGGGGAGGACGGCCGACGCGCCTGCATCCCTCCGGCGTGGCGGGGGAAGATGCCGATCCCCTCCGCCGATACTCCGGAGATGCTGCTTGTCGCCCCGTCGTTGCGGAGTCCGTCACGCTCGAGTAGATGCGACAGGTCCTCCGGACGACCCCGAACGTGGTCACCCTCGACGGGACCCAAGGCCGGATAGGGATGGACGCCGCATTACCGGCCCCGGCCTTGACCCGGAACTGCACGGAAACCGGAATGGACTCCTCGCCGTCGTACGGCACGTCGCCATCTACGGCAGTACACCGTGAGTATCACCGACAGCACCGGGCTCACCGTCGGGCAGGTTGGCGACGCCCTCCGAATACTCCACGGTCACGTGCACCACGGCATGCTCGGGTAAGAAGCGAGCGATCGGGTTTAGATGGTCGATTTTGCTATCGCCATGTAGCCGGAGCCCGGTAGCATCACCGTCGGATGAACCCGCGGCGACTGCCTCGACGACCAAGCCGCGACCTTCATCGCCAACGCCCTCGCCACCGTCCCGGGCCAATCCGCCGTCGCTGGAACTAGAACCGGGGCGCGACGGAGAGCGAGGTTCTTGCGGTTTGACAGTTGCATGACCGTTCCGAGTTCAAATTGTTCGAGTACCCCCTGGCCAGACGCCCAGGCGCCCCAGGTGGCGCCTTGACCTCGACCAGCCCGGCCGGGAGACGCCGCTCCGGAGGCTGGCGCAGCCGCCCTTCGGATTTTACAACAGTAAATTATACATTACGGATAGCCGGCGCCCCTGACGCCGACTCACTTGAGTGAGCTGTCCCAAGTCAGCCCGCGGTCGGGATCCCTCGGATCGGGTACGGCTTGGCCCCGATTTGGTGCCGGCCACGCGGGACCACCAGGTCGATTGGTCCGCTGCACGCCACAGTCACGACTTCACGCTCGTCGCCTGCTGCGGCGAGCGTTCCGCGAAGTAGGTCGTCGAAGAAGTAGCGCTCGGGGCCGGCCAGGTCGATTTCATGATCAGACGGTTCCGTTTCAAGCGCAACGGTCTCGAGGAGGCTCACAACCTCGGCGAGGTCGACCGGCTGGATGAGTGAGCGCTCCGCGATCACGCGTCCGTCGACGGTGTGCTGGTCTGCCAGCACCGAGACCCAGGAGTGGAACTGGGTCGTGCGGACGATCGTCGCGGGTACCGTTGCTGACTTCAGCACCCGCTCCTGGGCGACCTTGCCGCGCCAGTACCCGTTGTCCGGTCCGTCCTCCTCGCCGACCCCCACGATCGACAGCAGGACATGATGCCGGACCCCTGCCCGATCTCCGGCTTGCACCAGGTTCCGGGTCGTGGTCTCGAAGAAGTGGGTCGCCTCGTCGTCGAAGCGCGCGATGTTGAGCGTGTTCACGATCGTGTCGACGCCGACCAGCGCGGCGTCCAGCCCGTCGCCCATCGCATTCGAGAGCACATGCCGTCAAGTGAGTGGCCGTTAGCTCAGATCGGTGCTCGGTTCGACAACCCCGTGGGAACGGTGCTCAATCACTTGACGTCGTCAACCCGATGCCCCTGGTCGTCGGCGGCTGCCTCAAGACGCGGCAAGACCTGGCTTTCCCATCCCCTCCGAGCTGTCAGGGATGCCGTCCCAATCAACACTACGAATGCCCACAGCGTCGCGCTCGAAGCGGCGCCACGGTCAACCATCGTTCCGGAGTTCGAGTTTCAAACCGAGCGCCTGCGCCACCTTGGCGATGGTCGCAGTTGTCACGTCGTTGTTCGCCTCGATGCGCGCGACTGTCGGGCGCGACACCCCAGACTTCTCACCTAGCTCCGCCTGCGACCAGCCCTGCTTCTTCCGTGCTTCGCGGATGACGTCGCCGAACCCGTGCTGCTCCGCTTCGCCCATGCTCACGCGCCTTCCATGCCGGAACCCGCGCTCCCGCCGGGCAGGTGTTGGGCATGTAGCGCGTCCGCCGCGATATCGGCGATCTGCCCGACGAATGCCGGATCCGTCATGTACGACTGGATCTCCTTCGACTCGTTCACCGTCTTGAGCACCGCGAGCCCGACGGCACCACTGAAGCCCTCGGACGCCTTGAGTTGGGCGACGGTGTTGTTCTTCGCCATCGCCACGGCCTCCTCATTGGCGTCTAGGAAACCCCAGAAGGTCGTTATGAAACCCGAGACGCTTTCGGGACTGACGTCCACCCCCTTGGCCTTGAACATCTCGTTGACTTTGTCGATGGCCTCGTCGAGAGGACCGCGCTTCGGCGCGGCGCTGCCGCCGTATTCTCCGTCGAAGATGGGCAGTTTGATGCCGTCCCCGCTGCCTTCAATGATCGAGTGGTCTTCCCCGATCGCGGACGGGACGAGCTTGACGCCCGATAGCTGCACGCCCTCGAGGAAGCTGTCATCGCAGTCATCGCCGTCGGCGTGAAGATTCCGGCCCAGCAGGGTCGCGAGAATGGCTCGGCGGTGCAGCTCCGGATCCTGATAGTCGACGATCTGGCTGAGGAACTGCCATGCGTTGCGGTACCCGAGCACGTTGACGCGGAAGGTCTCGAGTTCTTCCCTCCGCTTCTTGTCCTTCGATAACACGGCCTGCCGCCACTGGCCGTTCCACCGGCTCTTGATCGGCGACAGCGCCTTGGCGATAGCCTCGCCACCGGCGTCGTGGAGGAAAGCATCGGCGACCGCGTCCATCTCCTCGTGCGTGTAGAGCCCGGCCGTATCGAGCCGTTCGCCGACCGTGATCAGTGCATTCGGGTCGACGTCACCGTCGACGTGCGCGTCCGAGTAGTACAGCTTGAAGTCCGCCTGGACGCTCGCGGGCGTATTGCGGAAGTCGACGACCATCGGTGCGGTCTTGCCCGGGTAGATGCGATTCAGCCGGGAAAGTGTCTGCACGGTGGCGACGCCGGAGAGCTTCTTGTCGACGTACATTGCCATCAAGCGCGGCTCGTCGAAGCCCGTCTGGAACTTGTTCGCGACGATGAGGACGCGGTAGACGCCCTCTTCCCGGAAGACCCTGCCCACGTCGCTGACGCCGTTGACCGAGACCTCGGTGACGCTCTCGCCGTCCTCGTCGGTGAGCGAGCCCGAGAACGCCGCGAGCGTGCGGAGGTCATAGCCCTTCTCGGCAATGTAGGCGTTCATCTTCCGCGACCAGCTCAGCGCCTCCATGCGCGAGCTGGTCACGACCATGGCGCGCGCTTGGCCGCCGAGAAGCGGCTGCACATTGCGCCGGAAATGCTCGACCACGACTCGCACCTTCTGAGCAATGGCAGTCGGGTGGAGCCTCGCGTAGCGAACGATGCTCGAGACCGCCTCGCCGGTGTTGACCTGGATCTCACTCTCCGACTCCTCGCCGTCCAGGGTGCTCTTCACCCGGAGAAACATGTCATAGGTCGAGTAGTTGGTGAGCACGTCGAGGATGAAGCCCTCTTCGATCGCCTGCGCCATCGTGTACGTGTCGAAGGCTTCCCAGCGCTCTCCGACCTGGGTGCCGAACAGGCGTAGCGTCTTCCCCTTCGGCGTAGCGGTCAGCGCGACGAAGGTGATGTTGGCCGACGCCGCGATGGCGGAGTCCTTGGCGGCTAGTAGGTCATCAGCGCTGATCTCCTCGGCGGGGTCGACCTCGACGTCGACGAGGAGCTCCTTGAGCTGCTTCGCAGCGGACCCCGACTGCGAGGAATGCGCCTCGTCGGCGATGACGGCCCAGCGCCTGCCGCGCAGCTCCTCGGTGTCCTCGATGAGCTTCATGACCTCGGGGAAGGTCTGCAGGGTGCAGGTGATGATGTGGTCGCCCTCGACGAGCGCCTTCCTCAGCTGCGGGGACTTCGCCCCGGACTTCTCGCCCACGGCCACAACGAGCCCCTTGCTCGACTGCACCAGGTTCATATCGTCGCGGATGTTCTCGTCCAGCACGGTGCGGTCAGTGACGACGATGACCGAGTCGAACGTCGACTTCGAATCGGGGCTCATGTGCCGGATCAGGCGATGGCTGAGCCACGCGATGGTCTTGGTCTTGCCGGAGCCGGCCGAGTGCCAAATCAGGTAGCGCTTGCCCGGCCCGATCGCCTCGATGTCGGCGACGACGCGTTCGACGGCCCGCAGCTGGTGGAAGCGCGGAAAGACCAGGCGACCTTCGTCCTTTTTCCCGGACTTGCCCGGCTCGAAGAGCGCGAAGTCCTTGAGGATGCGCATGAAGGTCGGGCGCGCGAGTATCTCGCGCCAGAGATAGTTCGTCGACGACCCGGTCGCCGACGGCGGGTTGCCCTCGTGGCCGTCGTCGCCCTGGTTGAAAGGCAAGAAGACGGTGTCCCCGCCCTGCAGCTTGGTCGTCATATAGACGAGGTCGTTGGACACCGCGAAGTGGACAAGCGCCCGGCCCGGGGCAAGAAGGGGCCGGCTACTGCTGGGCTTGCGGTCCTCCTTGTACTGCCGGATCGCGTGGTTGACGGTCTGCGTGTTGTCGGTCTTGAGCTCGAGGGTGACGACAGGCAGGCCGTTTGCGAGGAGCACGACGTCGATGCTCTCGTTCGTCCTTGTGTCGAAGCGCACCTGGCGCAGGATCCGCAGCCGGACCGTGTCCGCCGCCTCCACGACCTCGGTCAGGTTCGGATTTGCCGGCGGGAAGGTCATCATCGGGCCGAACTTCGCTGTCGGGCGGCCGATTTGGGCATAGGAGAAGCCCTTGCGCAGCACGCCGAGGAGGCCGCCGACCGGGTGCCCGGTCGTCGGGTCCATCCGCGTAGCTTTGGCGAGCTCCTTGGTGATGTGCTCGAGGAGCTTCCGCTCGGCCTTCGTTCTTCCCTCGCCGACCAGGTCGCCGGGCACTGCCTTCTCGTATTCGTCTGGGTATTGAGCAGCCAGCCAGTACAGCGCGTCGGCAGGCACCATCGCCAGTCCGACGTCCCAACCGGTCGGCTTCCCGTCGTGCTCATACAGCCAACCGCGCTCGGCAAGCTCTGCGCAGAGGTTCTCCTCGAACTCGAGCTCCATCAGCTGCGCATGGCTCATGCGACTTCCTTCCGTCCGGTCACGACATCGAGCAGGAGCGTAGATGAGTGCTCCACGAGCAGTTTGCGGAGGCTGGCGATCTTCGCCAGCATCCCATCGATGCGGACGGTGACCTGGTCAAGATCGTCCGCAATGCGCTTCTGCTCATCCATGGGAGGCAGCGGCAAGGGCATCATGTCGAGAGCGATCTTCGTGACGCGCTGAGCGTTCGGGCGGACCCCTGTGCCGATTGCCCCGAAGTAGTCGACATATCGGGGGCTACGGAGCAGGTGGTGCACATAGCGCGGGTGGAACCGCGGCGAAATCCAGAACGCCTTGTAGTCGGGGCTGATGTAGCCAGTCAGCGATGACACCCCGAGGCCCCCGTGATTCAGCCACATCATGTTGGCGGCGAGCTGCTCAGGCCTTACGACCCGGTACTTCGACACGTCCAAAGACGCCTGCTGGCCGTCCGTCCGCGTGTTCACCTCGACGCCTCGGTATTCCGAGATCGAGAGGAGCGGACCCGGCGGCGGGTCATCGCCGTTCCGCTCGATGCTCTCCGTGAAGTCGTAACCGAACTTTGTGCGCTCCCAGTGCTCGGGTATCCCAGACAACGGAGACTGTGCGTCCGCGCCTCGGCGCGGGTCGTCTTCGGAGAGGCCGAAGAGGGCAGCAGTGTCGATCGCTCGCGCTCGCAGCGCATCGGTCAGCTGATCGAGCTTCGCGACCATGGCATCGACCTCGTCGAGCAAGGCAGCGAGCCGTCGCTGGACGTCCAGCGGCGGAAGAGGGACCCGGATGCGCGACATCCGAGTGAAGTTCGTCGACCACAGGTCGTCGACAATGCCTGTGCCCCAGCGGAAGAACTCGTCTTGGAACGCGATGCTGCGGAACAGGTGGTGGCCGTACTCCGGGAGCAGGAGCTCTGGCCTCGGAGTCATGACGGAATAGACGACCGAGACGCTTCCATCCTGCCGCGCCAGCCCGGACGCGCCACGCCTGTCTGATCTGGAGTTGATGACCAGGTCCCCAGCCCGGACGAGCTTCCGATCGCCTTCGGTCTGGGACTTGGCAACGCCGGCGAGTTGGGGTGTCACGCCCAACTTCCCGACTGACAGAGGCGGATAGTCGGTCTCGCCCACCTTCTCGTTCCGCTCGACGACGACGGAGCCGACCGGAGCCATGACGGAGGCAGGGCTCTCGAGCAGCGACTGGTGGACCGTCTGAACAGTCACTGATCGCTCACCAGCTTGAACATGTCGGCGAGCTCACCCATGAGACCCTGCACTTCGGAGTCGATTTCCTCAAGGGGCCGCGGTGCCCGCGGCGTGTAGAAAATCCTCGTGAACGGTATCTCGTTGCCGTGCTTCGCCTTGCTCTCGTCCCACTGGGCGTCCGGGGAGAACGGCAGGACCTCGCGCGCCATGTGCTCGGTCAAGTCCTCGCTGAGCGGCACGCGCTCCGTGATCTTCCACCCGCTCGAGGTGACTGCGGTGCCCTTCCGGTCGACGGCAGGCGGTGCTGAGTCGTCGGGCACCGCTAGCGCCCTCATCGCGGCGTCTACCAGACCAAGCGGCGCCTTCAGCCCAGCCGCCTTTGCCGCCTGTGGGAAGGCCTTGGCCAGCCCGTTCCAGCTCGTGCCGTCGAGCGATTTGAGCACGTCCACGTGCCCTTCCATGAAGTCCTTCCGCTCACGCAGAGTCTCGACGACCTCGTTGCTGAATCGCACGGCCAGGCGGGCTTGCTTGTAGACGGGGACGTCCCGGAACCTGAAGTCGTCCGGCGTCATCACTCGGGATATCTCCGGGTCCGCGCGCTCGAAGGCCTTGTACGCCTCAAGAACCGGATCCCGGTCCGTCGTGCTCATCTCCCGGCGCTTCTCGCCCATGGGCCTGCGCAGCAGAGTCCACTGGCCCGATCCGTCGAGCAACTGAATCTTGCCCACGCGCTCCGGGTCCTTATTCGTGTCGAGGATCCACACGTAGGTCGGGATTCCGGTCCCGTAGAACATGCTGGGCGGCAGAGCGATGATCGCGTCGATGAGGTCCTCGTCGAGGAGCCACTCGCGGATGGCCGTCGGTCCCTTGTCCCCGTTGAACAGCGGAGCCGCGTTCGAGACGACGGCTGCGCGACCGCCCTGGCCGTTCTTTCCGGCTGGGCTGAGCTTCGAGGCGCAATGAGCCAGGAACAGCATCTGCCCGTCGCTAATGCTCGGGAGGCCATGGCTGAACCGTGAGCCGGGCGTCCTCGCCTGCTCCCGTACCGACTTCTCCTCGACCTCCCAGTCGATGCCGAACGGAGGGTTCGAGAGCACGTAGTCGAATGATTGCCCCTCGTAGAGATCCTCGACGAGGGTGTTTCCCTGCCTAATCGCGTCGGGGCGGCCGCCCTGAATCAGCAGGTCCGCCTTGCCCAGCGCGAACGCGGACGGCATGAGCTCCTGACCGTAGAGCGTCACGTCAATCGTCTCGTTCATCCGCCGCAGCGCATTCTGCGCGATCAGCAGCATGCCCCCGGAGCCGGCCGTCGGGTCGTAGATCGAGCGCGCCGTGCTCTCCCCGGCGAGGGTGTCATCGTCGTTCGCGATCAGGACGTCGACCATAAGCTTGATGGCGTCGCGCGGGGTGTAGAAGTTGCCCGCCGCTTTGCCCTTCTTGTTGAAGGCTCGGTACATAACGTCCTCGAAGACGTCGCCCATGCCCGTGTCGCTGAGGTCCTTCGGTCCCAGCGGCAGCGTTGAGAAGTGCTTGACGACGGCATGCAGACGGTTGGCGTCGGCGAGGACCTTCGCGCGTCGGTTGAAGTCGAACGACACCCAGATGTCGGCGATGTTGTTCGAGAACCCGTCGACGTAGCTCTTGAGGGACTTGTCCACGTTGTCGTCTACCGACGCGATCGTGGCCAGGTTGAGCGGCGACACGTTGTAGAAGCCCAGGCCGAACCGGTCCTTGACCGCTATGTCGATGAGGTGCTGGGGCATGCCGGCGAAGCTGTCGACGTACTTGACGACGTCGTCCTTGCTGTCGGCCAGCATGCACTCGAGTCGACGAAGTACCGTAAACGGCAGGATGTAATCGCCGTAGTCCTCCTCGTCGACAATGTTGCGCAGGTACTTGTCGGCCGTCTCCCAGACGATCCGCGCCGTGGTCTTCCTGGATGCCTCTGCCGACTCGGCCATGCGTTCTCGTTCCCGCTCGTCGCGCTGATCGCGCTCGTCCCCTGTATCAAGGACTTTACACGACCGTTGTATCAGCAACGTGACATCTTGGCCCGTGTCCGGGGCCGGCGGGTTCCTTGCAAGCAGCGGCCTTCCGTGCTGCCGAGACCGAGCACCGGCGCTGAGCGAGCGAGCAGGAAGGCCTCCTCCTCCGCTAACAGGTGGGCGCCGCGGGGTAGGCCGGTCCCCGCGGCGCCCCGCGCCGGCGCCCGGGCCACGGTGGACTGCGGCGGCCAGCAGCGATATCGGCCCAGAAGTCCTCCGCGACGTGAGCTTCATGAAGCGAGCTGTGAAGGGAGCCCTCCGCGCACACCCATGCGACCGCATCGAGCGCCTGCTCCGGGGTGAGGACAGCGCCCGCTTGGATGCGGGCCACCCAGCCCTGACGGATCAGGATCTGGCGCAGACTGTCGGATGCCCCGGCCGGCTTCACCCGCTGGTACCGACTCCCGCGCGCACCACACTCGACATACGTGACGCTAAGAGTCGCAGGCGGCCCTGGCGTCGGATGGCGGCGAGGACGGTCGCTCCGGCAACACAGCCGACGGCGACGAAGAACAGCGCTGCCCATGCCACGTCGGAGACAGTGAACCGGACGATGAGCGACGCGACGAGCGCAACCGGTGCAGCCATCATCAGGATGACGACGGTGCCGGCGAGCGGGTCCGCACGGACCTTCGACACGAACCTGCGCATGCCGCCCCTATGCGCGGACCGGTCGCGTCGGCGCATCGGTCAGCGACCCCGGGTGAACCGCTTGCAGCTCTCGACGGTGAGCGAAGCGACCAGCAGCGCGGCGGAGACAGCGAAGGTACCGGAAGCGACCGGCCATCCGGCGGTGAGCAGTAGCGCGAATCCGGCGACGAGCTCAACCAAGTAGCCGAGGGCGAGGACGGTCGCGGTGACACCGGCCGGGGACGGGGTGCCGGTGATGCGGGCGACGGTGTTGCTGCTCATGTCGGAGGGTATGCGCGGATGCGACTGCAAGTTCGTGTGCGCTCATCGTGTCGGTGCGGTCGCGGCGTCCATGTCCTTCAGCCACTTGTCGGTGGGAGCCCACCCGCCGGTGCGGCTCATCACGAACCGCAGGAGCACGTCGCGGCGGGCGGACGGATTCCACTTCGACCGTTGCCACTCGGGCAGTTCCCGGAGGTCGGAGATGAACACCTTCGCGCTGTTGTCGAGAAGCGCGTAGGCGGACCGCCACTCTTCAGCCACTCGCTGGGGCGCCCAACGGAGCGCGTACTCCGCGCCGACGTCGTTCTTCGACTCCATGCGGCTACGAATGAACGCTTCGACGACAGGCTTCCTCGACATCGGCTTCGCAGCGCGGACCCCGGCGTCGTCGATGGCAGCTTGAATGAGCTGCTGCGCCCGCGCTAACCGTTCACGCCGTTCTCGGTCATGTTTCTCGTCGGAGTCTTCCTTCCATCCCTCGAGTTCGGCTGTCAGCTCTTGGGACCAGTCCACCGCTGCCCACCACGCGTAGGAGACTCCCGCGCCGATGAACCGGAGGTCCATCCCCTCGAGATCGCCGTCGTGACTGGCGGCGTTGTTCCGTATGCCGACGGGTACCCCTTCGGCGTCGCCGAGGAACTCCGCCAGGTCGAACGTCCGCTCCCCAAGGGTGACGAACGCCGCGCCGACGTGCGCTGCGATGTCGAGCGCATCGTCGAGGGTGACCTCGGGAGCTGCGAATAGGACGTCGGTGTCCTTCACGACCATCGCCAGTAGCAGCCGAAGGTTCCGTCCCGCCGCTTCTAACGGAGCGCGCTCGAGCATCGCGCGGAGCTCAGCGGGGGTGACGGTCGAGGAATCGTCGTCATCGTCGGTCATGGGTCGACCGTAGCGGGTGTAGCGGCTTACCCGTCACGCGCGGTGCGACCACCCTCTTCAGCCGCGTCGGTGAGGTGCGGCGCTCGGTCGTCACACTCGCAACGCGCCGGCCCGGATCGTCCGGCTAGGGCGCGCATGACATCTACCGGAACACGGTCTCAACCGGCTTCAGATGGAAGAGACATTGGTCGGGGTTGTAGTCCTGGACCTCGGCGGTGATTGCGAGGTTTGTTCCAACGCCGATGCTGCCGGGCGTCTCACCCTTGTAGTGCATGTCGTAGGTCGTGTTCACGTCGTTGAACTGGAACGCCGGGCCCTGAGCGGACGTCTCGCTGAAGTCGCCCGCGCCGAGCAGGATGTCGAACCGGGTCGTCGCCCCGTCGTGCGGAGCGATCGCGCCGACAGAACCGTCGAACTGGATGGCTCGCCCTCGGTTCTCGCCAGCGAAGGCGGCGATTGACGCGTCGCAGGTGTTCGTGAGTTGCAGCAACGCCGCGAACTGGGGCGAGTTCTCGGCCGTGATGACCGCCGTGGGGTTTGTGGTCGGGTTGGGCGTTGCGATATCTGACGGGCTCGCGGCGGCGGTTACGGGCTTCGAGCTCGGCGCTGCAGAGTTGGCCGGCGCCTTCGCCTCCGCCGGTGCGTCCTCGTCACTGCCGAAGACCCCGGTGGCGCCGAGCACGATCACGGCGATGAGCACTGCGGCCCCCGCTCCGGCGGCGATAAGCGCGCGACGACCGATCTGCTTTTTCGGCCGCCGGAACTCCAGCTGCGACTGCAGCCGCCCCTGAGTCATCGAGACCAGTTCCCACCCGTCTTGCTCCCACCTCGTCCGGGTCCTGGTCTCCATCCCGCGAACGGACTTCACGGTCCGTGTCTCGTACGTCGGCTGTTCCTCGGTCATCTCGGCCCTCCCTATCCCCGCCGACAGTCCGCCGAGCTTCCCTCAGCGTAAAGCCGGATGCGTGGTTCACCGGCCTCCACCATGCCGGCGTTAGTGTTGGCCGCGACGCCGCGGCCCTCCTACTGCGCGAGGGGGCACCCTCAACACCGTTGGGCGTGCAGTACAAGAAGGGCGTCCTCTCGCCAGCACGAGCATGGGATCTTGCCCGCTTGTGGATTGACTCAGACGGCCGACTTCTCGTGTAGAAGACCGAGCACCACTGGGTCAACCGGTGGACACCGTTCCCATCGCAGCGCACGCGGGGGTGGCTGGAGCCTGTAGTCGGCGTGTGGGCCATCGGTTACAGCGTCTCGAGCTTCGGCGATCCGATGCCGGTTCGGGAAGACGGCTGGGACGGCGAGGGACCGCACGCCCTTGAGGAGGACGTCGCGAAGAACCTCCGACTCATCCTTAAGGGAAAGCGCGCCAGCTCCTCGCCGGAATGACGCCTAGGTCGGCCGCTGTCTCATCCACCCGTGAGTCGATGCTTGCCACGACCTCCGGGCGTTGGTGGTCGCCGTGTCCCCCGGCCCCGCGGTCGCGGTGTCCCGTCCGTGAACTTCCCGGGACGCGAAGCGGCCCGCGGTCCGGCGGTAGCCGCGAGCGGCGCGGCGAGATTCCGGGCGGCGGATTCCCGGGACAGGAGGAAAGGGATCAAGGAGGGAAGGACGGGTGAGACGTGGGACATCTGGAAAGTGAGAACAACCACCTGAACTGACCTTCCACGACGACACCGTGACCTGACCTTCGAAGCAGGGTGAAGCGGGACAAGCCAACGTCCGCCCGCGACTTTGTCACGGGCGAGCGGACGCGACGTTCACGGACCGGCAGCCGGGCGGGTCAGCGGGTCGGACTCTGTCCGGGTCCGCTGGCGCGTCCCCGGCGTTGCCGGTGCGTGTTCGAAGTGGCCGCGTGGCATTGGCTTGTCCCGCTGTCCGCTTCGCTCCCAGCGGGCGTTCCCTGTGTGGGGGTCGGGTCGAGTGCGTGGTGTCCGCTCGACCGTGATGGTTGCAGAAGGCTCATCGCCTTCTACGCTGACCCTGGTGAAGCCGTCGCTGTGCTTTCGTGATGTGGTCAAGGCAAACGTCCCGCCAGGTTCGTAGCCTCGTTAAGGAACGAGGACGGGCGGAGCTTCCCGACTGAGTTCGAGCAGAACGGCGTCCGCTTCACCGACCGGGTCGCCTGCCTGCCGAGCGTGTCGATCTTCGCGCGGTCTTCGCTCCCGTTCGACCGTTTTACCGGACCGTTCGACGGCGACTCCCGCCACGCGAACTGATCGCACACAGCATCGACGGTGGCGTTGACGATGGTGAACATCGTCTTCGTCTCCTTCGCGGCCTGCCCGTCGGAGTACGCCGTCGGAGTCGAGCTACGGGGCCTCGCAGAATCGCATCACCGCGAGCCACGAAGTTAGGTTTCTTCAACTGACCTCGCCAGGCGCAGTGGTTCCGCTGTCTCCGACATGGGTGACGCGTCGAGCGGCAGTTCGCTGCTGTTCTGGGCGAAATTGGCGAGCTCGCGCTGGCTCGGGCACGGCGTTTCGGAGCCCAATTCGCGCGGCTCGGAGGAGCAGGTCGAGGAACTCCGCGCATAGGGACGAGGATGGATATCGCATCTCGACTTCGCGCACGTTGGGTGCTGCTCCAGACCTCACGTGAACTCGAACGACTCGTTCTTCTCGCCGCACAGGATCCGGAGTCAGACGAGACCGCGTTCGAGGTCATCCGACGCACCCGACGGCGGGTGCGCACGGCCGAAGTTTGTGACAGCGCGGAGGCCGCGAACATCACGCGGGAGGAGCTCATCAAAGCACTCAAAGCCCTGCACGCCGGAACGCATATCGGCGTGCTCTCCCACGAGCTCATCCGACGCACCCTAACGGAGCTGCCCAATGAGCCCTGACGCCGGGATTGGCGGCACTACGCCTGCCCGAGTGCCCTCAGCGACGTGTCGACCTCTCGGCGACCAACGTTCACCACTTCTGCCAGCTTCTCGGCCGCAGATCTGACCGGAAGCCAACGAGCGATCCGACCCGCCGGAACACGGCCGAAGGGCACCGCGACCTTCGCCTGATCGAGAGCAGCAGCGAGCAGCCTCCGCGCCTCCTCTACCCGCCCGCGAAGGTCCATGACGTCCAACCATTCTGTTGACGTGAGGGCCTCGCGCTGTTGGGCGACGCGAACTCGCATCGCCAGGTCGAGAAGCTGCTCCGCCGCAGCCTGGAGCCGGTGCGCGGTCGCCGCCATGTCGTCGACAACGCTGAGCGCACTCGCCTCGTCCAGCAGCGTCCCCGAGGCAGCCGAGATCTCTGCCAACACGTTGTCCGCTGTGACCACACCGGTCGGCCCGATACTGAATCGCTCGACGCCCACAGCGTCGAGGACCACAGTTGCATCCTCGTTCCAGGCAGACACCACGTACACCCGAACCGCTCGCATCCCAGCTCGCTCGATGACCGGCAGGACCTGGTCGGCGGTCGCTCCGCGCGGCCGAAGCAACGCTGCAGAAACAACGAGGTCGTCTTCGAGGATGACGAGCTGAGCGGTGTTCGTGACCGTCTCGAGCTTCGTCGCATCGACGCCGCTCTGGGCGAGATGGCTCCGGATGGTCGCGGCTGCCTTCGTCTTCGTCATGATCGTTGCCACGCTGAAAGGGTGCCAGATGTGCAAGGGGCGGGCGTTCCAACCTCGATCTCGCGTGCAATCGTGACGGACCGGGATGTCGACGACCATCCCGACTTCCCGCCTGACCGGGGGGAACCTGCGTTCCGGGTGCCGATCGCACGAGTCACGCATAGGCCTCCCATGACCGAAACCCAGACCCGCTGCATGACGTGCGGCGCTCCGATTGTGTCCGCGCATATCGAACCCATGACCGACGCCGGTGTGAACCACCACCTCGAGCCCATGCTCACGATGGACGAACTCAGCCGTTACACGCAGACCTCGAAGAGCACGCTCTACTCGCTGCGAAGCCAGGGACGCGGACCCAAGGGTGTTCGCATCGGTCGGGCGCTCCGATTCCGGAAGTCTGACGTCGACGCATGGCTCCACATGCTGAGCGACGAGTCGCGGGCAGCCTGATGAGCGTGAAGAAAGCGGACAACGGACGTTGGCGAGCCCGTGTCTACCACCGTGGCAAGCAGGTCTCGATGGCGACGTTCGACCGGAAGAAGGACGCCGACGCTTGGGAGCTCGGACAGAAGACGAGTCTCGCGTCCGGAACCTGGTCCGACCCGCGGAACGCCGAGATGACGCTCGCCGAGCTCATCAAGGAATTCCTGACCGAGCGGCGCGGACTTGTGTCGCAGCAGACCTACGACACCGACGAGAGCAATCTCCGCCTCCATGTTGCAGACCAGCTGAAGCGACTTCCCATCGGCTCCATCGACGGTCGCCTGCTGCGGAGGTACGTCGCCAATCTCGTGCGCACCAAGCGACACAGCACCGCGAAGCGGATTCGGGAGTCGCTCGGTGGGGTCTTCGCGTACGCGGTGAGGGAGGCGTACATCTCGCACAACCCAGTCCTGGATGCGCCGCTCGGTCGCGGGGACGGAACGGAAGCGAACACCGTCCGACCCTTCACCGAGTCGGAGTTCAGGTCGATGCTCGTGGCTCAGCGAGCCCTGAACCCGAACTACGCAGACATCGTCGAGTTTCTTCGGGAGACCGGTTTGCGCTGGGGAGAGATGAAGGCGCTCCGTGTCCGCAACATCGTCACGAACCCTTTCCCCGCCATCATGGTCGAGCGTTCGAAGAGCGACGGATACCCCGAGAAGCAGACGAAAGGACGCCGCAGCCGGAAGGTCCCCCTCATGGGCAGCGCAGAGGAGATCGCGATGCGCCACGCTGATGGCAAGTCGCCCGACGCGTTCCTGTTCCGGTCGACCGGCGGCTCTGAACTGAGCGGACCGAACTTTACCCGCGACCTTCGCTGGAAGACCACGGCAGGGGACCATCGGGTCCACGACCTCCGCCACACCGCGGCAACGGCGTGGATGAGCGACGGAATCAACGTCAAGACCATCTCAGTGTGGCTCGGTCACAGCACGACACAGCAGACCGTCAACCGCTACTCCCACTGGATGAACGACGACGGAGACATGGCCGCCATCGCGCGGATGATGCGAGCTCGGCGCGAGCGTTCGGAGGAGCGAGACCCGTCGTGAGGCGGAGGGAGCACAGTCGAACGGGCGTGGCCTGGCAGCTCCGTCTCAGCCATCCTCACCGAGCGCCAAGGAGAACTCCTCGCTCGAGAGTGTCTGCACGCCGAGGTCACCAGCCAGCGTCACCACGGCGCGGTCGTTCGACACCACCACCCACTCCGCACCGAACAGGCCCAGCTCGGCCTCGGCCAGCGCGTCAAGCGCGCACGCGAGCAACAACGGGTCGGCATTTCCAAGATTTGCGTAGAGGTCGATGAGGGTCGTGTCGTCAGCTGGAACACGTTGGAGGACAGCAGCGAGGTGCTGGATGACGCCCTCGTTGGTCACGTATTCGAGCGCGCGCAGCGAATCGACGTCCGGAAGGAATCGTGCTTCGTGGAGCACCTCGGACGGTAGCCGACACTGCTCGTGCACGAACGCCGAGGCGCGCTGCTCCGGGGTCAGCCGCGTCAACACGTTGTTGTCGAGGAGGTAGAACGTCCCCATCATCCGAGTGCCTCCCGGAAGTCCCGGATCTCTCGCGGTCGGATCTTGTTCGCGCAGACCGCTCGGCAGAACTCACCTTCGGTGATCTTGCCGGCATCCAGCGCGCCGAGCATTCGAACGGACAGCTCTCGGCCGTTGTACGTCCGGACCCCGTTCACCGGTTTCGGCTGGCGGCCCTGCGACTTCGGCCGGTTGGCGAACTCGACGCGAAGTTCCTCGAGGTGTTGCTGAGCCCCGGAACGACTGATGAGCCCGAGTCGCTGGAGGCGCACGACCACCGCGCTCGGAGTCACTTTGAACGAGTCGGCGGTACTCCTGATCTCCCCGAGATCATCGGACGAAACCGTTCTCATCTGCGCCACCGGCATCAGGATCTCGCCAACGATGTCGTACTCGCGGCCCGGGTTCGACGCGAGGTTCCGGCCGTCGTATGTGACCGGCGCGAAGATGCCGCGAGCGACCAAGACCGTGAGGAGGGTCAGCGTGAAGAGCTGACGCCCCTCCGGCTCTTCATCGTCGCCGTGGCTCCCCCGCGAGAGGAAGATGTACGGGACCTTCCTGTCCTTGATGGTCAGACCACTGAACTTGACCTCGATGAGCTGCGGCATGAAGCCGCGGACGCTGCGCGAGACGAGGATCTGGTGCGCCTCCAGCGTCTCGATGAGAAACGATAGGGCGGCACCCTTCGATCGAGCCGAGCGGAGTAGGGCCACATCCAAATCGAGAGCCGTGAGCAGCACTGCCACGTCCTCCTCGATCGTCGCCCGAGGCCTCCGAATGACTCCAACGATCTTGTTCTCGGCGAGCGACTCGTCGTGAGTGCGCAGCATCATCTGCTTCCGCACAAGATCCTTCACGATGAGCTCGACGTCGCTGAGCTCGATGGTCGCACGCGAGTTGACGGCGAAGGTGTCCTTGCTCAGCCCTTGCAGCAGCTTCTGCGTCTTCGTTTCGACCTGCACTCGAACCAGCTCGCGCGGTGCGAAGCAAAGCGCCCACGGCACCTGTGCGGTGCGCGCCAGATCGACGAGATCAGAGAAGCCGATCGTTGACCGTTCGAGGGCGTGGCGATACGGAACACGTGCACTCACGACAGAGTTCTCGAACAGCTCGACGAAGACGACGCGGTCCATCATCACGCGGCTCCCTTGCAGAGTGACCGCGATCGTCCCTGGCTGGTCGGGGCTCACGGCATCACCTCGTGGTGGCTCAACGATCTCGACCCAGTGGCTGCCGCGCTCCCCATCCGACCGACGATCCCTCATGTCGGCCTTCGAAGCGACCCCGAGTTCGGGTGTCGAGCAAGTCAGCTCGCCGACCGGAGGTCATCAAGAAGGCGACGCGTACAAATGCGCCTTGCCCCAATCCTGCACCAGACCTCCGGCGCGCAGCGCTCGAGAGCCTTTAGGCTCCGAGGATGGGTGTTCTCACGGTGACGATTCGTCCTGGTCGCACGGAGATTCAAAACATGCTGTTCGAAGGCAACGGACGCGGCTACACCATCCTCGGAGACATGTTCAACGCTTCACGGCGGGGTCAGGTTGACTACTCCCCCAGCTCCCGGTCATGGTCGGTCTCGAGGCCGCACACGAATGCGGTCATCCTCGGACTCGCCGCACGATACGGCCGACTGAAGGTCGTCCAATACGGCGGTGTCGAGAAGTGCGTGGAAGCGTGCTGGAAGACCGGACTTCCCGAGAACGCGTGGCTCTGCGAGTGCGCATGTGCTGGACGTAATCACGGCTCGGGGCAGCCGTTCAAAGTCACAGTGGGCGGTAGTGGACCTGGCGGACAACTCTCGGTGCAGGCCCGTGCGCCCCACGAGTTCTACGTCGGCTGATCAAGAGTCCAGTCGGCGGAAGAGTTGCAAGAAGATGAAATCGGCTCAGTCGTAGGCTGGCCTTGGCGTCAGCGCACGGACCTGCCGAGTTGCTGATACGCAGCTTGAGCCGCAGCCATTACCGGCGTCGAGTGGGCTCTGGCGGGCTCGAACCGCCGACCACTTCGGTGTAAGCGAAGTGCTCTACCAACTGAGCTAAGAGCCCTCAAAGCTGATCCTACTTGGCGATGAGCTTGCGTCGTGACGACGAGCGACTTGACTCGCAGTCCGTCAGAGACAGAGCGGATCTCCGACGTCGATCGTCGCACCGTCGATCGTGATGGCGCCGTCCGCACAAAGCCGCGTTTCCGCCGACGGCCGTACGATGAGTGTCGTGTACGCACTCTGCGCGTCAGCCTCCGTCGTCGTCTGCCGGTCGCCCGCTTTTGGCGCGATCTGGCGGTAGATGCTCGTCGTGACGGTGTTTCCGCTGCTCCGGTCGTCGTACCTGGTGATTCTCGACCACGCGGCGTGGCAAGCCGCGGAGTAGATGATCTGCAACTGGATGTCGTGGCTCCGCGCCTCGCTCGCGACGACCTTCGCGTCGTCGACACAGGCAGTGTCCGCGGGATCGGTCCCGTTCGCCACGGTGATCTTCGATCCGTTCGTCGTACTCGTGGTGCTCGTGGACGGTGCCACGGCCGCGCCAGCCGCGTTCGTTGAACCACCGACGGCGACGTTCGTCACCACGCCGGATGCCGCCGCGCCGATCACGAACGCCGCGACCGTCAGTAGAACTGTCGTTCGGCGCCGGACGAGCGCACGGCCCGTCACGACGACCGGCTCGACCGGGGCCTCCCGCCCCAGCGACGGCCGCTCCTTGGGGACCCGACTGCCGAGGGTCGCGTCGAGGGCGTCCCGTCGCTGGATCCACGCGCGGACGTCCCCGCCGAAGGACTCGACGATCGCGGCCACCGTGCGAGCGCTCGGCAGACGGCGCCCGGCGAAGGCCTCGGACAGGACGGTCTTCGACACCCCCGTCGAGTGCGCGAGCGCCGACAGCGTCGGACTGCCCGCGCGGATCCGCAGTTCACGGAAGTCCGCAGCGAACCGCTCTCCGCTGTCGGCAGGAGCGTCGTCATCCAGCGGGGCGCCAGCACCGGGGTAGCGGTCCGCCGGGAGTTCCGGGGGGTTCGGTTCGTTCGTCGTCACAGCCAGTCCTCGGGGTCGGGTCCACGCGCATCGCCTCGCGGTCCTCGGGGAAGAGTCGAGTGGAGTTCACGATACCTGCGCAGGACCGCTCGGCACAGGACGAGATCTCCGCCGGTCGTCATCGCCGGAAACCGGCACGTTCGAGCGCTCCGTCGGGCACCTGCGATCGGCGTCCGGCCCGGAACAGCTCGAGCGCTCGGTCGTCGGACACGCCGGGTTCGGTGTACTGGAGCATCCCGCCGTCGGCGCTCAGCAGGAACGAACTCCCGCCCCGCGCCACGATCCAGCCGCGGACGAGTCCCGGCCCGGGGACGGTGTCGCCCCGCACCTCGAGTCCGCCGGACGCCCCGCCCACGTCGCGGATCACCCGGAGGAGCACCTCGAGCAGTTCGTCGTCGGTCATCATGCGGCACGGACTCCTTCGAAGAACGACGCATCCCACTGGTACGGCTCGTGCGGGAGCATCGGCGGCCAGGGCGAGCACTCGCCGGTCTGTCCGTCCACGTACCAGACGGTGTGCCCGTCCCAGTAGGCGTTGAACCAGTGCCCGCCGACCTTCCCCGTCGCAGTCTCCCAGTCCGCGCCGACGATGGCGTGCGAGCCCGCCGGCATGTGTCGGAGGACGTCCGGGATCGAGTGCACGGACTGCTGGGACTGCGCGACCCCGGTGAACCGTTCCATCTCGTCGGCACCCACCGCCACGATGCTCCCCGACGCGATCGGGGCGGGTCTGCCGCTCAGCGCGAACGCCACCGCCTGGGCGCACAGTCCGCAGTTGTTGCCGTACGGGTCCTGGCCGATGACGGGCGACGTGCGATCCCGTCCCGGGTTGATCGCCGCGACGAACCGGCCCGGGTCGAGCAGGCCGGTCGCGGGGTCCCTCGCGGTGGCGACGAGCGCCTGCAGCCGCGCGATGTCGAGGACCTCGGACGACCGGTCCCGTGCGCCGGCGCCGCCGTCCTCGTGCACGGTGACGCCCGGACCGACGACGGAACCCCGAGCGGTCGCCCGTGCTCCCCCGGCACCGTTGCGCGCAACGAACGCGCCGCCCTGGGCCGCGGCCTGTTCCAGCAGGAGCGCGGCGCGCGTCACGGACTCGGCGGCGTCGCGCAGGAGCGACGGGAGTCCCCCGGCCCCTGCGACGGACGCGGTCTGCCGCGACGCCTGGTGCAGTGCGCGGGAGCGGCGGTGCAGCTCGGCACCGACGCCGACCGCCTCGCGATCGATCCGTCGGAGGGTGTCGCAGACGTCCTCCAGCCCGCTCACGTCACTCGCCGCCCTCACCCTCGACCGGGCGCAGGGTGTCGTCGCTGTACAGCACCAGACCGTCCACCACCGGACCGGGAGTGACGTCCCACCCGCCGTCCACGGTCGACCCTGAGCCCACGTCGATGAGCACGTTCGCCGCGGTGGTCTGGGCGTAGAGGTGTCCGTCGTAGAGCGCCTGGACCGACAGGTCGAGTGACCCCGCCTGGTCGGCGGGCATCGACCAGAGGACCTTGCCGCTCACCGGGTCGTACACCTCGGCCGGCTGGTCGTCCGAGGCCGGGCTGTACACCGCACCGGTCGCCCGGTCGATGACGACCCCGCTGGAGTACTGGTCGTCGTGCCACTGCACGCGCGCCCCCGTGTCGGTCCGCACGACCACGTCGTCGGACCAGCCGGCGGAGAGCTCCACGTAGCGGTCGGTCATGTCGTCGTCGCTCACCGAGACGTCGGAGCACGCGTCGAGCCCGAGTGCCGCCGCGTCGTACGCCCACATCCGTTGCCCGTCGACGAGCGCGTAGCCCGTCACGCTCCGGCACTCGTCGCCGTCGGAGTCCGCGGCTGCGGTGACGTCGGTGACGACGACGCCCTCCGCGGTGTGGTGCGGGCGGCCCGGCGCCGACCACACCGACCCCGCCGTCGAGGCGTCGTACGCCGTGAGCGTGTCGGCGGCCGCGTCGTCCTCGTCCTCCTTGCCGAGCACGACCACGCCGGTGTCCGACCCGAGCAGGTCGTAGGACGGCCCGTCGTACGAGGTGCCCTGCGAGGTCGTCAGCGGGACGACGCCGGTCACCGTCGAACCGTCGGTGCCGTAGAAGACGAGTTCCTGCGCCACGGTGGCCGGCGTGAGGTCGACCGCAGGCGTCGACACGGTGACGAGTGCGACGGGCAGCTGGCCGTCAGCCCCCTCCGCGCTCGCCGTGCCGCTCAGCTCGGCCGTGGCGTCGCCGTCGGCCAACGCGCTGACGTCGGGTGCGAACTGGACGCCGGCCGGCAGGAGCACGACACCCTCCGACGTCACGAGCTGCCCGTTCGCGTACGACGGGCTGAGACCGTCGAGGGTGATCGGCGTCGGCGTCGGCGTCGCGGTCGGTTCCGACTCGGTGCTCTCGGCACCGGCGGCCTGGTCGTCGTCCTGCTGGGAGGTGTCGGCGACGGCGCGGCCGGCGTCGACGGTGGAGCCGCGGTGCGCTCCCGACGCACCGATGACGATGATGACGGTGAGGACGACTACGAGTCCACCGCCCACGACGGCAGCGAGCGTCGGGTTCGCGCGCAACCACGCCGTGGCGCGTCCGACGGGGTCGTCGGACGGGCTGGTCGGAGCCCCGGCGCTCGGACCGGGACCGACCTCCCACGGGCGCTCGCCGTCGCTCGGGCCGGCGTCCGCCCCCGGTGACGGTGTCGGCGAGGGCGTCGGCGACGGCGCGGGCGTCGGCGAGGGCGCGGGCTGCGGAGCGGGCTCCGGCGACGCGGGCGTCGGCAGCGTCGCGTCGTACTCTGCGCGCAGCTCGGGGTCGCTGAGCACCCGGTCGGCCTCGCCGATGGCGCGGATCCTCAGGTCTGCCTCGTGGCGCTTCTCGACGTCCGGGTGACCCTGCCGCTGCGACCACTTCCGTCGTTCGGCCCGCACGGCGGCGGCGATGGTCTCGCGGTCGGCGTCCCGGTCGATCCCGATCAGGGAGTAGAGCGTCTCGGGGTCCATAGTGCGGTCCTGTCCTCGGGGTTCGAGCCGGTTCAGAGCGAGGTCGCGAAGCGGTTGGCCGCCTGTGACGCCTGCTGCAGGGCGGCGATGGCGGCGTCGACCTGCTGCGCCGCGGCCTGGAGCGTCTGGACCATCTCCTTGTCGACGCCCTGGGCGGTGCCGCCGATGGTCGCCTCGACCTGGCCGACGGCCTTCGAGAACTTCGACTTGAAGCCGGCGAGGCCCGCTGCCGTCGTCTTGGCGTCGTTGCCGATCGAGGTGAGCTGCTGCTTGACGTTCGAGAGCTGGGACATGGTGGTGCCTCCGGTTCGTGTTCGGTGTGGTTCAGTGCAGGGCGGCGAGGACCGCGGCCGTGGCGCCGACGGCGACCGCGGCCCCGCCGCCCGCGACGGCGAGGACGACACGCCGACGCCGACGGGCCGCGTTCGCGGCAGCGAGTGCTGCGGTCCGAGCGGCCTCGG
>NZ_JABMCE010000051.1 GCF_013359865.1 Curtobacterium pusillum | reverse complement strand
GTGCGCGTCCGTGCGTCGGCGCGCGCCGGCCCGCCCGTCGGGAACCGCACCATGGGTCGCAGCACGGCGTCCAGCTGGTAGGTCGCCGCGTCGACGGCGCGCGACCGTGCGCGCAGGTCCGGTCGCTCGGTGCGGTCCGCACTGGAGGCGCGGGTGGCCTCCGCCGCGTCGGTCTCGCCCGTCTCGGCGTCCGCGTCCTCCCCGACCAGCGCGAGCACGAACGCCCGGACCGCGACGAGCTGGCGCCGCACGGCCCGCCGGATGACGGCGCGGGTGGCGATCGGGAACACGACGGCGCTGACGAGGACGGCCACCGCGGCGCCGAGGAGGTTCTCGGCGAGCCGCATCGGGATGAGCGTGTCCGTGAAGGAGCCGGAGAACGCGTACACCTGGCAGAGCACCACGACGAGGCACGCGGCCCAGAGCGAGTACACACCGCCGAAACCGTACGTCCCGACGGCGAGCAGGACGCACACGAGCACGATCGTGACCCAGGGGTGCGAGGTCCCGACCAGGTGCACGAGGACGATGCCGACCGCTCCGCCGACCACCGTCCCGACGCCGCGGTGCAGCCCCTTCCGGACCCGCTCGTGGGTGGTGTTCGTGCCAGCGAGGACGACCATCACGCCGATGACGCCCCAGTAGAACCGGCTGCCGTCGAGCATCAGGGCGAGGGGTTCCACGATCGCGACCGCGATGGCGGCGTGCACCGCGGTGCGCAGGGACGCGGTGAGGTGCCAGCGCCGCCAGGGTCCCTCGGCGAGGGCGTCCGCGAGGATCGGCACGGCCCCCACGGGGCGGCCTCCTGCGAGGACCACGGGCGTGGCGAACGGCACGCCGGCACCGCGTCGGGGCAGCTCGTCACGGAGTTCGCGCCACCGGACACCGGCCGTGCGGAGGTCGGTGAGCTCGGCGGCGAGCCGGCGGACGAGGGCAGTGGTGCGCGACCCCTCGTCGCTCGCCGACGGTGTGATGCCGTAGCGGGCGAGCAGCGTGTGCGCCGCTTCCTCGCCGTGGCTGCCGCCCGAGCGGAGCACGATCGTGAACGCCCGGAGCGCGGCGTGCCGGACGTCGGACGGCGCACCGTGCTCGACGAGCGCCGCGGCGCCACGCCCGAGCTCGTCGATCGCGAAGTGCGTGTCGAACACCAGCCGGTGCAGCTCCTCGGCCGCGGAGTCGGCGTCCACCCCGCTCGCGGCGAGCATCCCGTCCACCGTCAGCGCGATCTCGTGGTAGCGGTCTCGGCTCCGGCGGAGGCGTCGGAGGGTCCGCCGGCGGGTGGCCGGGTCGTCGGCCCCGGCGAGGGCGGCGACAGCGGCCTCGAGGACCAGCGATCCACGGGCCACGAAACCCCTGCGGGTCCGGAGGAGCGCGCGGTGCGGATCGGGCCGGAGCAGCAGGCGGACGAGGATCGTCACCGCGAGGGAGCCGGCGACGACGAGCCCGAGCGGCACGACGCTCGTCTCGGGCAGCGGGAGGAGCAGACCGCAGAGGTACCCGGAGAACCCGACGGCCGCAGCGTCCGACGCCCAGGAGCCCCAGGACGCCGCCGCGAACTGCACGAAGAGCAGCACGACGATGAGCACGAGTTCGAGGAGCCGGAACGGCTGCAGGGCGATGCTGCCCGCGAGCGCGACGACGAACGGCACGACGACCGCTCCGGTGCGGGCTGCGGTCCGGCCCGTGCTCGGGTCCACGATCACCAGGCAGGTGATGAACGCCGGCATCGCGCCGATCATCACGCCGAGGATCGCCGGCAGGCCGAACGCCGCGGCGATCGCGTACCCGACGGCCATCCCGGCCGGGACCGCGAGGAGCGTTCGGAGCGCCCCGTCCGTCTTCACGAGCCCGGGGTCGAGGGCGAGGGCACGGTCGGTGAGTCGCCGGGTGCGGGTCCGTCGCCGCGGTGCGGTCCGGTTCGTGGTCTCGGTCCTCGGCACGCTGCGGCCGCCTCCTGCTCACTCGGGAGACCAATAGTACCGCAGCTGAACTACCTCGTGATCGGCCCCAGCACCGAGGCGGCGATCGTCCGCGCCGCCGAGTCGCGCGACGACGGGTGGTACTGCCCGGCGCGCACGTCCCGCGCCAGCCGGGCGAGTTCGCCGGTCGCCCGGTACGCCCCGCCGCCGACGACCCGCATCGCCTCGTCCACGACGTGCTGCGCCGCGTCGACCGCCCGCGCCTTCGTGCCCACGAGCAGCGGGAACCACCGCGCACCGAGGTCGTCGACGTCGTCCACCGACCGGGCCAACGACGACACCTGCAGCTCGACCGCGTCGACCGCTCCCCGCATGTCCGCGAACGCCCGTCGCACGTCCGGGTCCTGCGATCGCGGTGTCCCGTCGAGCGCCGTGCGGCCCCCGACCGCGGCGACCGCGAGCGACACCGCCCGCTCCGCGATCCCGACGTACACCGAGGCGATGAGCAGCTCGAACGCGGCGAAGACCCCGAACACCAGCGGGTCCTGGTTCGGGCCCACGGGCAGGCTCCGCACGATCCGGTCCGCCGGCACGTGCACCCCGAGGAGCCGCGTCGTCCGGCTCTGCGTCGCCCGCATCCCGAGCGTGTCCCAGTCGTCGAGGTGCTCGACGTCGCCGTCGGAGCGCAGGACGAAACCGTGCACGAGCCGCGGCTCCGGCCCGGACTCGTCCTTGCCGAACACGCTCAGCACGTCCCACGCCGGCGCGAGCGACGTGAAGACCTTCGTCCCCGTGAAGCGGTAGCCACCGTCGCCGTCCGGCTCCGCCGTCGTCGACGAGTCGAACAGCACGGCGTCGTTGCCCGGCTCGCTCACCCCGAACGCGAGCAGGTGGTCCGCTGACGCGTGGTCGGTGACCGCCTGGAGGAACGACTCACCCCGCGCAGCGACGGCGCGCGCCGCCTGCACCCACACCTGGTGCATGCCGAGACCGAGCGCGGTCGCCGGTGCGGCCTGGGCGAGGCGCCGCTGGACGGCCGACGTCGCCGCGAGACCGAGGTCCGCGCCGCCCTGCTCGCTCGGCACGCCGAGCCGCAGGTACCCGGCGGCACGCAGCTCGTCGAGGTCCTCGGCGCAGAACACGTTGTCCGCGTCGTACGCGGGAGCGCGGGCGGCGATGCGCTCGAGCAGGTCGTCGGGCAGGCACCGGGCGGGGTTGGCCTTCGTCATGCCACGAGACTAGGGTCCGAGGGTGTCAGATCGTCATCCGTGGTCCAGGTACGTCGCGATCGGTGACTCGTTCACCGAGGGGATCGGGGACCCCGACCCCACGGTGCCCGGCGGCAACCGCGGCTGGGCCGACCGGGTCGCCGAGGTCCTGGCGAACCAGTCCGAGGACTTCGCCTACGCCAACCTGGCGATCCGCGGGCGGCTGCTGCAGCAGATCATCGACGAGCAGGTCGAGCCGGCGCTCGCGCTGCGGCCGGACCTCATCACGGTGTCAGCCGGCGGCAACGACATCATCCGACCGGGCTCCGACCCCGACGAACTCGCCGAGCGGGTCGACGCGATGGTCGCCCGGCTCCGGGGCGACGGCGCGACCGTCGTCCTCTTCACCGGTCCGGACGTCGGCATGACCCCCGTCCTCGGCATGGTGCGCGGGAAGACGGCGATCTACAACGAGAACCTGCACGCCATCGCGCTCAAGCACGGTGCCCTCGTCGCGAACATGTGGGCCCTCCGCGTGCTCCGCGACCCGCGGATGTGGGCGCCGGACCGGCTGCACCACTCCCCCACCGGCCACGCCACGGTCGCCGCCGCCGTGCTCGACACCCTCGGCGTGGAGCACGGGCTCGAGCCGTTCAACCCGGAGCCGCTCGAGGCCCGACCGTGGCGCGAGGCCCGCGCGGAGGACCTCGGCTGGGCGCGCGAGTACCTCGTCCCCTGGGTCGTCCGGCGCATCAAGCACACGTCGTCGGGCGACGGCGTCAGCCCGAAGCGACCCGAGCTGCAGGACGTCGTCGAGCACAGGTCCGACACCCCCTGACGCCGCGACCGCGCGCCACCGAGCCGTCCGCGGCGCGGCTCCCGGCGCCCCGCGACGAGGCCCACCGCAGCGGCAGCCGTCCGCCCTGCGACGCGGCGGGACGCGTGTCAGTCGGCGGGGCGGCGCAGGGTGAGCGGCCCGTCGTGCAGCGGCTGGGTCTGCCACTCGGCGGTGGCCGTGCGTGCGTGGAGATCGACGCGCAGGTGCGCGAGGTGCGGTGTCTCGACGAAACGGACGTCGACGAGGATCGCGCCGTCCCCGGGGCGGACCGCGGCGCTCGCCGCGAGGGGACTCTCGACCGCCCACTCCCCCTCGCCGAGCGGGACGGACAGTTCCCGCCCGTCGACGGTCGCGGTGAGGCGCCACGACGCGTCGTCGCGCGCGAAGGCGACGGTGTCGAGCCCCTGGACGTCACCCGCTGTGGGCACGGTGCCGAGTGCGGCGAGGTCGGGAAGCGGGTCCCCGTGGACGGGAGGCAGTCCGAGGGAGGCGAGCCGCGCCTCCAGGCCCGCATCGGCGCCCGCGTCGAGGTCCGGAGCGTCGACGGCGGGCAGGAGGTGCTGCCACGCCGCGTCGAGGACCGCCTGCATGTCCGGGCTCTGCCCGGTGAGGGCGAGGACGAGGTCCTGCTCGGGCAGGACGACGCAGAACTGGCCGTAGGCGCCGTCGCCGCGGAAGCCGTGGCGGGCCATCCAGAACTGGAAGCCGTAGCCCTGCCGCCAGTCCGGGTTCGCCTCGTTCGGGTTGTCGACCTGCGTCCGCGTGGCGGCCACGACCCACTCCTCGTCGAGGATCCGCTCGCCGTTCCACACCCCGCGCTGCAGGTACAACTGCCCGAGCGCGGCGATCGCAGACGTGGGGGCGTAGCAGCCGCTGAAGCCCAGTTCGGCGCCGGTGTCGTCGCGGCGCCAGGCGAGGTCGTCGATGCCGAGCGGCTCGAGCAGCCGCGGGCGCAGGTACTCGACCAGGGAGCCGCCGCTGACCCGCCGCACGATCGCGCCGAGCGTGTACGTGCACGGCTGGTTGTAGGCGAAGACGCTGCCGGGCTCGTCGTCCGGCGGGAGCAGCAGGAACCCGCGCACGACGTTCGACGGGTCGATCGCGAGCGCTCGGTCGAGCGTCTCCTTCGTGGTGCCCGCTCGCCATCGCGAGGAGGTGCCGCACACGGATGCGTCGACTCCGCTCGTCGGTGACGTCGGCGTCGAGCTCCGGGAAGTACGACAGGGCGGTGGCGTCGAGGTCGACGAGGCCCTCGCGGACGGCGATGCCGACAGCCGCTGCGGTGAAGCTCTTGCTCAGCGAGTAGAGCAGGTGGACGCGGCCCGCGGCGTACGGGTGCCACCATCCCTCCGCGGCGACCTGACCGTGCCGGAGCAGGACGATGCTGTGCGGCTCCACGTCGGGCGTGGACTCGAGGGCGTCGAGGAACCGGGCGATGCCGCGAGCGTCGATGCCGAGCGCGGACGGAGCGGTGCGGGGGAACGTCGTCGTCACGCGTCCGACACTACGGGGCGGGGCGCACGATCGTCAGGGGTCGGACGTCGGGACCCGGATCGGTGGCGAGACGGGCATGGGTCTCGACGTCGAACTGCCGGGCGAGCACCGGGTCGCCCGACGCCTCGAGCAGCACCGGCGCGTCGGAGGTCCGCCAGGGGCGCAGCACCGCCGCGGACGTCATGCGCCCTGGAACGGGTTCGTCCACCGCCACCAGATGCCCGGGTCCTCGATCGGCCGTTCGAGGACGAGCGGCACGGTGACCGGATCGTGGTCCGTGATCGTGAAGCGCACCCGCCCCACACGCTCCCCCTTGGTGCCGAGGGTGATCCGGTCGAGCTTCGCCTTCGCGGACACCGTCGTCTTCCCCCAGACGAGCACCTCGGACGCGGACTTCGACACCGCGTCCGCCTCGTCCTGCCACGGAGTCGAGAACGTGCCGAAGGTCTGCCCCGCGTGCGCGAGCGTGATCACCTGGAAGTTGTCCGCCACCGACCGGAGCAGCCGCTGCACGTCGTCGTCGAGCGAGTCGTGGTCGACACCGCCGAGCATCGCGCCCACGACGGTGACGTCCTTCCCGCCCCGCTCGTACGTCGCGGCGAACAGCAGGCACGCCCCGGCCTCGTCGAGGGTCCCGGTCTTGATGCCCTCGACCCCGTCGAGCCCGAGGAGCTTGTTCGAGTTCTCGATCTCCCCGGCACCCGGCACGGTGACCTTCTTCGTCGCCACGACCTCCTTCACGACCGGGTTCGCCAGGGCCAGCTGCCCGAGCTCCACGAGGTCCGTCGCGGTCGACTTGTTGTCCGCGTCGAGGCCGGTCGGCTCCTCGATGGTGGTGTCGTCGAGACCGTGCGCGTCGAGCCACCGGCCCGCGGCCTTCTCGTACGCGTTCATGGAACCGAACGCCCAGATCGCCAGCGACCCCGCGTAGTTGTTCGCCGACTTCATGAGCATCACCTGGAGCGTCTGGTACTCCGACAGCTTGAGCCCCGCCGGCATCGGCGCGACCTCGCCGTTCACCGCGAGGTACTTCGCGTACAGCGCCTGCATCCCGGGGCTGAACGTGATGGTCGGCCCGGTCTGCCCCGGCTGCAGGGGCTTCTCGTCGAGGACCACCAGCGCCGTCACGACCTTCGAGATGCTCGCGATCGACCGGGGCTTCGCGTCCCCACTGGTGCGCAGGCTGTCCGGGAAGTCGGTCGCCTCGACCGCGGTCGCGCCGTACCCCGGGAACGTCAGGTCCGGCACCGTCGAGGTCGGAGCGGCGTACGTGGTGGTCGAGGCGCTCGCCGGAGCGAACGGCACGGCCGCCGCAGCCACGAGGTACCCGACCGCCAGCACCAGCACGGCGACGACGGAGATCGTCACCGGCCTCCGGACGGCGGAACGGGGGCGACGGACGACTCGTGACACGGGAACCGAGCGTAGCGGGGACACACGACAGCCGACCGGGACGACGCGCAGAGGAGGCGGCATCTTCCGGTCGTCGTCGTCGGTCTGGAGGCGCGGGTCGACGCTCAGGGCCGGCCGCCGGTCCGGCGGATGGTCCCCGTCGGAGCCGAGCCGCGCCTCCCGTCCGCGTCAGCTCGCCGGACGCGACCGCTGCGCGTGGGCGACCGCCCACAGGCCGACGGCGCTCGCCGCCGCCACGTTGAGGGAATCGACGCCGTGCGCCATCGGGATGCGCACGGTCGTGTCGGCGGAGGCGACCGCCGCATCGGTCAGACCCCTGCCCTCGGTGCCCATGACGAGCGCGACGCGCTCCGGGACGTCGGCGACGAACGCGTCCAGGTCGACGGAGCGGTCGGTGAGGGCCATCGCCGCCAGGTGGAACCCCTGCGCGCGGAGGTCCTCGCCGGCCGCGGGCCACTCGCCGATGCGGGTCCACGGGACCTGCAGGACCGTGCCCATGCTCACCCGGACGCTCCGGCGGTACAGCGGGTCGGCGCAGCGCGGGCTGACCAGCACGGCGTCCGCGCCGAGGCCGGCGACGCTCCGGAACACGGCGCCGACGTTGGTGTGGTCGACGATGTCCTCGAGGACGACGACGAGCTTCGCGTCCCGCACGACGTCCGCCACCTCGGGCAGCTCCGGACGCTGCACGGCGGCCAGGGCGCCCCGGTGCATGCGGAAGCCGGTGAGCTCCTCGAGCAGGGCGTCGGGGCCGACGAACACGGGGCCGTCGTGGTCGGCGACGAGCGGTAGGACGCTGTCGAGCCACTTCTCCTGCACGAGCACGCTCCGCGGAACGTGTCCGGCACGGACCGCACGCTCGATGACGGTGTTCGACTCGGCGATGTACAGGCCGCCCTCGGGCTCGGTCACCCGGCGCAGCGCGACGTCGGTCAGCCGGGCGAAGTCGTCGAGGCGGGGGTCGTCGAGGGAGTCGATGCGGACGGCGTGCACGGGGCTCGTTTCGGTGTGGTGCGGTGACGGGTGTTCGGCGCCGTGTCGATGGCGCTCCCCGCCCGACGCCAGGTGGGAAGCGACCGGGACGGTCGGCTGTTGAGGGTACCGTGAACACGATGGCGACGAGCGAACCGAGCAGCCCTGCGGACGCGGCCTCTCCCGCGGCCTCTCCCGCGGCCTCCGCCGCGGTCGACCTGGACCGCGCCGTCGAGCTGCTCGCCGGCAAGCGGATCGCCGTGCTCTCCGGTGCCGGGCTCAGCACCGATTCGGGCATCCCCGACTACCGCGGCGAGGGCCGCGTGGTCCGCAAGCCCATGACCTTCCAGGAGTTCCGGGCCGACCCCGCGAAGCGTCAGCGTTACTGGGCCGGGTCGCACCTGGGCTGGCGGACCTTCGCGGCCGCGCGCCCGAACGCCGGTCACCGTGCGCTCGCCGCGCTCGAACGCGACGGGATCGTGACCGGCGTCATCACGCAGAACGTCGACGGCCTGCACCTCCGCTCCGGGTCGCGCCGCGTCGTCGAGATCCACGGCTCGATGGACCGCGCCGTGTGCCTGACGTGCGGGCAGGTGTTCTCCCGCGCCGACCTCGCCACCGTGCTCGACCGCGACAACCCCTGGATCGACGAGCCCGGGACCGTGCAGCTCCAGCCCGATGGCGACGTCGAGATCACCGACGTGGAGCGCTTCCAGGTGCCCGACTGCTCGGTGTGCGGCGGCGTGCTGAAGCCCGACGTGGTGTTCTTCGGGGAGTTCGTGCCGGCCGAGAAGTTCCGCGAGGCCGTGTCGATCGTGGCCGAGGCCGAGGCGCTGCTCGTCGTCGGGTCCTCGCTCACCGTGAACTCCGGCGTCCGCCTGGTCGACCACGCCGCCCGACGCAAGCACCCCGTCGTCATCGTGAACCGCGGCACCACCCGGAGTGACCGCCGGGCGGCGGTGAAGCTCGACGCCGGGACGACCGAGACGCTCGAGGCCCTGGCCGCACGGCTCGACCCGTCTGCGATGATCGAGCGGTGACGACGCTCCTGTACCTGGTCCGGCACGGCGAGACCGACTGGAACGCCGAACGGCGCATCCAGGGCTCGACGGACATCCCCCTCAACGACACCGGGCGTCGGCAGGCCGCCTCGACCGCCGCGCTGCTGGACCGGCGCCGGTTCGACGCGGTCGTCGCCTCCCCGCTGTCCCGGGCTTTCGAGACGGGGACGATCATCGCGTCCCACCTGGGACTCGCGGAACCGACGACCTACCCGGGACTGGTCGAGCGGTCCTACGGCGAAGCCGAGGGGCTCACGAACGACGAGGTCGTCCGGCGCTACCCGCACGACGACATCCCGGGGCGTGAGTCGCGCAGTGCCCTGCTCGCCCGCGTGACCGAGACCCTCGGCGAGATCGCGGTTCGGTACGACGCCGGGAGCGTCGTCGTCGCCACCCACGGCGCGGTCATCCGGAGCATCGTGAACGCGGCCGCTCCGGGGACCGCGGACCGGCACGACACACCGATCCGGAACGGGTCCGTGCACTCGTTCCGCTGGGATCCCGAACGCTTCCACGCCGAGCTCGTCCGGTTCGACGACCCCATCGACGAGGTGTCCGACGGGCCCGGGCGGTACGCGTTCGAGTACCAGAACCCGCTCGAACGCCGCGGGTAGGCGAGTACTAGGCTCCGATGCACTCGCTGACCCGAGCGCGTGAGGGGGCTGACATGACCATCGACGGACCCGGACAGGGTGGAGCACGGCCCGGGTGGCCGCAGCCCGTCGAGGCGGACGACCTCGACCGGGCGTTCGGTCCCGGCACGGCGTCCGTTCCGGTACGGAACCCGCGGCAGCGCGTCCGGCGCAGCGCCCTCGTCGTCGTCGGCGTGATCCTCGTCGCGGGGGTGCTCGCCGTCGTCCTCGTCACGATCATCGGCAGCGTGCAGAACGGTGTCGGCGGAGTGTTCCCACGGCCGGAAGCGGCGCTGAACCGCTTCGGGGACTCCGCGAAGAGCCTCAGCGGCGTCGAACGCGTCACCGACTCGAAACCGACGAAGACCTCGTTCGCCAGCTACGACGTCGAGTCCAGGGTCGAGGTCTCCCCCACGCTCTCCGACGACGAACGGACCGCGGTCGTGGACGCGCTGAGCAGTGCGGCCGACGACACCAGCGGCAACGGCGTCCGGGTGTTCGCCGTCGCGGACCTCGGCGCGCTCGAGGTGGGGGTGTCCGCCGACACGAAGGTCACCGAGCAGCGGCTGGCGCTCGCACGGCAGCTCGACGCGATCGGCGGAGTCTCGGGCGTGCGCTGCTCGTGGAGCGACGCCGGTCCCTCGGACGAGCCGGCGGCGCAGGCCGTCACCGTCGAGACCCGCGGCACGGGGGCCGTGCTCGGCGCCATCGTGGGGAAGGCGACGCAGGAGGCGCACGCGGTGTTCCCGGGCGCCACGGTGACGTCCGCCGCCCCGTCGTCCTGACGCGCGCCGCGCCGCCGCTGTTCGCGAAAGCGACGGTCTGCCGCCGAAGTCCCGCGGCAGACCGTCGCTTCGGCGCACCACTCCACCCACGAAGGTGGTACGGAGTCGCTTTCGCGCTCCCAACCAGATCGGCGCGCACCCCACACCGCGCCGCGGCAGCGGCGCGCCGCCGCTGTTCGCGAAAGCGACAGTCTGCCGCCGAAGTCCCGCGGCAGACCGTCGCTTCGGCGCACCACTCCGCACGCGAAGGCGGTACGGAGTCGCTTTCGCGCTCCCAACCACATCGGCGCGCACCCCACCCCGCGGCCGCCGCGCCGCCAGCACCCCGCGGCGGGTCAGCGCCGCGCGCGCGCCCCGCGGTCCGCGACCGCCCGCTCGACCGCACGCACCACCTGATCGGCCGAGTCGTCCCACCGGAACCGCGCCGCCTGCACGACCGAGTCCTGCGAGGCGGAGTCCCATCGTGCCTCCAGGCGGCGCACCGCGGCGGCGACCGACGACGGCGAGGACGGATCGAAGTACTCCGCTGCGTCCCCGCCGATCTCGCGGAAGATCGGGATGTCACTGGCGACGACCGGAGTCCCGACGCCCATCGCCTCGACGAGGGGGATGCCGAAGCCCTCGTCGTACGAGGCGGTCGCGAGCGCCGTCGCCGACCGCAGCACGGACAGGTACTCCTCGTCGCTGGCGCCGTCGTGGAACACGATCGCACCGGCGGGGGCGAGCCGGCTCAGCCGGGCCCGGTCGGTGTCGGACACGCGCGACATGCAGTGCAGCGTCCAGTCGGCACCGAGCAGCGGCAACGCGGCCGCGAGGGTGTCGACGTTCTTGTACGGCATGAACGACCCCATGTAGACGAGGGTCTTCTCCCGCACGCTGCCGTCCGCCCGACGCTCCGCCGGATCGGCAGCGTTGTACGCCACCGTCACGGGACGCTTCGTCAGCCGGTGTTCCGCGATCAGGCCGGCCGTCGTCTCGGACACCGTCACGACGCCGTCGGCACCGTTGAGGAGCAAGCGCTGCGGCGCCCAGCTGAGGTGGAACGCCCGCCAGCCGAGCCGGAGCGGCCACGAGAACTCGCGCGGAGGCGTCCGGTTCCGGTAGTAGATCAGGTCGTGCAGCGTCAGGACGAGGGCGTACCCCCGCCCGCGCGACCCCATGGTCTGCATGGGCGAGAAGACGGCGTCGAGGCCGAACCGGTTCACCCTGCGGGCCACGAGCGGCTCGCCGGCGTCGGTCGGCGCCGGGAGGAGTTCCCACGCCAGGCCCTCGGGCAACGACTCGAGCTGCCGCTCGTCGTGCACGAGGAGCGTGTAGTCGTGGCGGTCCGGCAGGTGGGCGGCCACCCCGGCGGTGAAGCGGCTGATGCCGTCATGGCGGCCGATCCGGACGTACCGGCAGTCGATGCCGATTCGGAGTCGGGTCACGAGTCGGTCCCGTCCGTGGGCTCGGGTGTGGGCGCCATCGTCGGCCTGGAGGCGCGGGTCGACTCGGCCTCAGAGCTGGGCTCGACGACGGGCTTCGTCGCCTTGGCCGCCTTGGCCGCCTTCTGTTTGGCCGTCTTCGGCTTCTTCGCGCGCTTCGGCGCGTCCGCCATCCGCCGCAGCACCGCGGCCGCAGCCGCTCCGGGCGTCTCGTAGTGCACGAGGTGCCCGACCTCGGGGATCACGACGAGTTCGGCGTCCCGCAGCCGTGCGGCCAGCGCCCGCTGCTCCGGCACCGCCGTGATGTCGTCGTGCTCGGCGGCGATCATCAGCACGGGCACCTCGATGCGGTCGGCGTACTCGGAGACGTCGTGCGTGACCGAGGTCCGGAACGCCTCGAGCACGCTCGTCCGGTTCGCGAACGCCGAGAAGTACCGGTCGTGCTGGTCGTGCACCCAGCGGCGGAGGTCGCGGTCGTGCGACTTGAGCATCGCGATGCTCATCACGCGGACGATCGCCGGGTTGCGGAGCAGCCCGAGACCGAGGGGCTTCGGCAGCATCGCTCCGGCCCGGTAGTAGCCGATCGCGATGCCGGTCCCCACCGCTCGCGGCCCCTGCAGTGCCGGCGCGGCGATCGGGTTCACGAGGACGAGCAGCCGGGTGTCGAGTCCGGCGGCGATGGTGGCGGCGACCACGATCGAGCCGAACGAGTGTCCGAGGACGACGGTGTCGCGTCCCAAACCGAGCGCCGTGTGGAAGCCGGTCAGCCACGCCACGTAGGAGTCGATGTCCGAGACCGCGAGCGGATCCGAGATGCCGAAGCCGGGGAGGTCCGGCACGATCACCCGGACACCCTCGAGGTGGGCGGCAATGGTCTCGAGCCCGTGGTGGTCCCCGCGGAACCCGTGCACGGCGAGCGCCGTCTGGTCGGCGTCGGACGGCCCGTACTCCCAGTAGTGCGTGGTGCGGCCGTCGACCTGCACGGAGCGGTGCACGACCGGGGTGGCGGCCATCAGCGACTGGTACGGGGAGAGCACGGGCGGTTGCATCCCGGCCAGTCTACGAACGCAAGCCGGTGCACCCTCGTCACCGCGCGCAGGATGGGGACGACTCGCTGAGGCGACCCGCCTGTGGAGGACGAACCGCGCCTCCCGGCCTCCCTTTCTCCGGACAACCGGAGCAGCGGCGGCCTAGCGTGTCCAAGGTGACGTTCACCGCCCCGATCCAGCTGCCCGGCCTGGCACTCGACCCGCAGTGGTACAAGCGCTCGGTGTTCTACGAGTGCATGATCCGTTCGTTCGTCGACTCGAACGGCGACGGCATCGGCGACCTCCAGGGCGTGATCGGCAAGCTCGACTACCTGCAGTGGCTCGGCGTCGACGCGCTCTGGCTCCCCCCGTTCTTCCAGTCGCCGATGCGCGACGGCGGGTACGACATCGCCGACTACAAGGCGATCCTCCCCGAGTTCGGCACGCTCGACGACTTCCGCGAGCTCGTGACGAAGTCGCACGAGCGGAACATGCGCATCGTGATCGACATGGTGATCAACCACACGTCGGACCAGCACGAGTGGTTCCAGCAGTCCCGCGAGGACCCGGACGGTCCGTACGGCGACTTCTACGTCTGGCGCGACACCGACGAGGACTACTCGAACATCCGCATCATCTTCGTCGACACCGAGGAGTCGAACTGGACCTTCGACCCGGTCCGCCGGCAGTTCTTCTTCCACCGGTTCTTCTCGCACCAGCCGGACCTCAACTTCGAGAACCCCGCGGTCGTCGAGGCCGTGTACGACGTCGTGCGGCACTGGCTCGACATGGGCGTGGACGGCCTCCGGCTCGATGCGATCCCGTACCTGTTCGAGTCCGAGGACGGCAACGGCGAGGGCGAACCCGAGACGCACGAGTTCATCAAGAAGCTCCGCGCGATGGTGGACGACGAGTACCCGGGGCGTGTCCTCCTCGCCGAGGCGAACCAGTGGCCGCGCGAGACCGCCGCCTTCTTCGGCACCGACGAGGAGCCGGAGTGCCACATGGCCTTCGATTTCCCGGTGATGCCGCGCATCTTCTACTCGCTCCGTGCCCAGCACGCCGCCGAGCTCAAGGCGATCCTGTCCGAGACCCTGGACGTCCCGTCGAGCGCCGCCTGGGGTGTGTTCCTCCGCAACCACGACGAGCTCACGCTCGAGATGGTGAGCGAGGAGTACCGCCAGGCGATGTACGGGTGGTACGGCTACGACCCCCGCATGCGGTCGAACATCGGCATCCGCCGTCGCCTCGCTCCCCTGCTCGACAACTCCCGCGCCGAGCTCGAGCTCATCCACGCGCTGCTGTTCTCGCTGCCCGGCTCCCCCTTCCTGTACTACGGCGACGAGATCGGGATGGGCGACAACATCTGGCTGCCCGACCGGGACTCCTCGCGTACGCCGATGCAGTGGACGCCGGACCGGAACGCCGGCTTCTCCACCGCGGACCCCGGGAAGCTGTACCTGCCCGTGGTGCAGTCCCTCGTCTACAACTACGCGCAGGTCAACGTCGAGGCGCAGCTCGCCCAGTCCCGCTCCCTGCTGCACTGGGTCCGCAACGTGATCCACGTGCGCAAGGCCCACCCCGTGTTCGGGCTCGGCACGCTCGACGTGCAGGACACGTCGAACGAATCGGTGCTCGCCTTCGTCCGCTCGTGGGAGGGCTCCGGTCAACAGTTCGGGCCCTCGGCGGAGGACGTCCTCTGCGTGTTCTCGTTCGCCACGAACCCGACCTCGGTGACGGTCTCCGCGCCGCAGTACGCCGGGCGGCCGCTCTACGACCTGTTCGGCGGCGGCTCGTTCCCGTCGTTCGACGAGGACGGCAACGTGACGCTCACGATGGGCACGCAGTCGTTCTACTGGCTGCATGTGGGCGCGCCGGTCGCGTAGGCGCGCGGCGCGCCGTCGGACTGGAGGCACGGCTCGGTCCGGTCAGGCGGGTCGCGCCCGGCGTGTCGGTGCGTCCCGTTAGCCTGACCGCGTGACGTTCCCCACAGCAGAACTCGAGACGCCCGCTCCGGTCCAGGACCTCACGGGCCGCCCGTGGTGGCACGCGCTCGGCGTCTTCGACCTCGAGACCACCGGCGTCGACGTCGAGACCGCACGGATCGTCACCGCGCACGTGGGCCTCATCGACATGACGGGGCGGTCCATCGTGGAGGGTGCCTGGCTCGCGGACCCCGGTGTCGAGATCCCCGAGGGCGCGGCCGCGGTCCACGGCATCACCACCGAGCGCGCCCGCGCCGAGGGCCGATCCGCCGGCGAGGTCGTCGCCGAGATCATCGCCGCGGTCGAGGCCGTGTTCGCCCGGGGCATCCCGCTCGTGATCTACAACGCCCCGTACGACCTCACCGTCCTCGATCGTGAGGCCAAGCGGCACGGCATCGCCTCCCCCGTCATCGGCAACGTCGTCGACCCGCTCGTGATCGACAAGGCGCTCGACACCTACCGCAAGGGCAAGCGCACGCTCGAAGCCGCGTCCGAGCTCTACGGCGTCACCCTCGACGACGCGCACGACGCCGGCGCCGATGCCATCGCTGCCGGCCGCGTCGCGCAGGCGATCGCGGCGAAGTACCCCGAGGAGCTCGGTGTCTCCGCGGAGGAGCTCCACCGCAAGCAGGTCGGCTGGTGCGCCGAGCAGGCGTCGTCGTTCCAGGACTACATGCGCAAGAAGCGCGATCCGGCATTCACCGCCGACGGCCGCTGGCCCCACCGCAACGCCGGCTGAATCCCCCTCCGCAAAACACCGGTGTCCGTCCTGCGCGCCCCGGAATGCGGGGGTGCGGCGGACGAACACCGGTGTCTTGCAGTCGTACGCGCGCCCCGGCACAGCGAAACGGGCGGCCCTCCCGGAGGAGAGCCGCCCGTTTCGTTTGCGCGGAAGAGCTGCTTACTTGCCGAAGCCCTTGAAGCGCTGGTTGAACTTCTCGACGCGACCGGCCGAGTCGAGGATGCGCTGCTTGCCCGTGTAGAACGGGTGCGACGCCGACGAGATCTCGACGTCGATGACCGGGTACGTGGCACCGTCGAGCTCGATGGTCTTGTCGCTGTTCGCGGTCGAACGCGTCAGGAACGTCTCACCAGAGGCCAGGTCACGGAAGACGATGGCGCGGTACTCGGGGTGGATGTCGGTCTTCATCAGGATTCCTCGGTCAATGTCGGTGTTGGGAGATGCGCGGCCGGGTCGAGACCCTGCCAGGTGCATGAAGTCTGCGGCGTACGCCAGCCGTCCACGTTACCAGAGAGACAGCCGACGCGCAGGCACTACGCCGCGCGCGCCGTGTACCGGCCGGCGTCCTTCGTGACGGTCAGGTCGATGCCGAACGCCGTGGTGAGCGTCGCCGCGGTCAGGACCTCGTCGATGGGGCCGGCGGCCTGCACGTGGCCGTCCGCGAGCACCAGGGCGTGGGTGAACCCGGCGGGGATCTCCTCGACGTGGTGGGTGACGATGACGATCGCGGGCGAGTCCTCGCTCTGGGCGTAGCCGCCGAGGGTCCGGACGAGGCTCTCCCGGGCGCCGAGGTCGAGCGACGCGGCCGGTTCGTCGAGGAACAGGACCTCCGGGTCGGTCATCACCGCGCGGGCGATCTGGACGCGCTTCTGCTCGCCGTCGCTCAGCTCGCCGAACGTGCGGTCGGTGAAGGCACCGAGGCCCCATTCGTCGAGCACGCGCTGCGCGCGGCGGACGTCGAGCTCCTCGTACTCCTCGTTCCAGCGCCCCGTCACGGAGTACGCCGCCGTGAGCACCACGTCGATGACCTTCTCGGTCACCGGGATCCGGCGGGCGAGCGCGGTCGACGCGAAGCCGATCCGGGGCCGGAGCTCGAACAGGTCGGCGCCGCCGAGTTCCGTGCCGAGCACCTCGACGTCGCCCGAGGTCGGGAAGGTCTGCGCACCGGCGATCTGGAGCAGCGTGGTCTTGCCGGCGCCGTTCGCGCCGAGCACCACCCAGCGTTCGTCGTCCTGCACCTCCCACGAGATCCCGTCGAGGATGGTGGCCCCGTTGCGGACCACGGAGACGTCTGACAAGCGCACGACCGAGGGCATGTGATCAGCCTACGGGTTCTGGCCGAGCACCTCGTCGTAGACCTGCCGTGTCCGCTCGGCGATCGCGCCCCAGGTGAACTCCGTCTCGACGCGGAGGCGTCCGGCGCGGCCCATGAGCTTCGCCAGACCCTCGTCCGCGATGACCTCGTTCAGGGTCGCGGCCAGGTCCTCGACGAAGCGGTCCGGGTCCGTCGGGGTCCCGGTGCCGTCCTGCGCCTGGTCGATCGGCACGATGCGCCCGGTCAGGCCGTCGGCGACGACCTCGGGGATGCCACCGGTGCCCGTCCCGACCACGGGGATGCCGCACGCCATGGCCTCGAGGTTGACGATCCCGAGCGGCTCGTACACGGACGGGCACACGAACACGGTGCCCGACGACAGCACGTTCACGATCTCCTGGTGGGCGAGCATCCGATCGATCCACACGACGCCCTGACGCGACGAGCGCAGCGACTCGACGAGCCCGGTCACCTCGGCCATGATCTCCGGCGTGTCCGGCGCGCCGGCGCACAGCACGATCTGCACGTCCTCCGGCAACGAGGCCACGGCGCGCAACAGGTACGGAAGACCCTTCTGCCGGGTGATGCGCCCGACGAACACCACCGACCGCCGAGACGGGTCGATCCCGAGCGCCCGCACGGCGTCCTCGTCGACGGTCGGCTTCCACTCCTCGATGTCGATGCCGTTGTAGACGACGTGCACCTTCGCCGGGTCGATCGACGGGTACGAGCGGAGGATGTCGGCGCGCATCGCCTTCGACACCGCGATCACACCGTCGGCGTGCTCGAACGCTTCGCGCTCCATCCAGCTCGACAGTCGGTACCCCCCGCCGAGCTGCTCGGCCTTCCAGGGCCGGAGCGGCTCGAGGCTGTGCGCCGTGACCACGTGCGGGATGCCGTAGGTCAGCTGCGCGATCCGGCCCGCCGTGTTCGCGTACCACGTGTGGGAGTGCACCAGGTCGGCACCCTCGACGTCGGCCGCGATCGCGACGTCGGTCCCGAGCGCCTGCAGCGCACCGTTCGCCTGCTCGAGGCCGTTCGGCGTCCGGTACGCCCAGACGTCGGCCTCGTCGCGGAAGGCCCCGAAGGCCCGGACGCGCACGTCCGTCTCCGTCCCGGACCGCAGGGCGGCCGTGAGTTCGGCCACGTGGACACCCGCACCGCCGTAGACCTCCGGCGGATACTCCCTGGTCAGTAGATCGACTCGCACGCGTTCAACGTAACCGGTTCCCAGTGCTGACGCCTACTGTGAGCGACATGGCACCAAAGAAGGTCTTCGGCATCGTGCTCGCCGGCGGCGAGGGCAAGCGGCTCATGCCGCTGACGGCCGACCGCGCGAAGCCCGCGGTCCCGTTCGGCGGGAACTTCCGTCTCATCGACTTCGCACTGTCGAACCTGGTGAACTCCGGGCTGCAGAAGATCGTCGTGCTGACCCAGTACAAGTCGCACAGTCTCGACCGTCACGTCGCGGAGACCTGGCGCATGGAGGGGCTGCTCGGCTCGTACGTCGCGTCGGTGCCCGCGCAGCAGCGACTCGGCAAGCGCTGGTTCGCCGGGTCGGCCGACGCGATCCTGCAGTCGCTCAACCTGCTCCGTGACGAACGCCCCGACATCGTGGTCGTGGTCGGCGCGGACCACGTCTACCGGATGGACTTCCACCAGATGGTCGAGGCCCACATCGCCTCCGGTCGGAGTGCGACGGTGGCCGCGATCCGGCAGCCCATCGGCCTCGCCGACCAGTTCGGCGTCATCCAGGTCGCCGATGACGACCCGACGAAGATCGACGCGTTCCTCGAGAAGCCGAAGGACGCCGTCGGCCTGGCCGACTCCCCCGGCGAGATCCTCGCGTCGATGGGCAACTACGTGTTCGACGCCGACGCCCTCGTCGACGCCGTGCTCCGGGACGGGCAGATCGAGACGTCGAACCACGACATGGGCGGCGACATCGTCCCCGACTTCGTGGCACGCGGCGACGCCGGTGTGTACGACCTCAAGCGCAACGAGGTCCCCGGGTCGAACGAGCGCGACCGGTACTACTGGCGCGACGTCGGCACGATCGACTCGTTCTACGACGCGCACATGGACCTCATCGCACCGGTGCCGGTCTTCAACCTGTACAACCAGGACTGGCCGATCTTCAACCAGCAGACGAACCTGCCCCCGGCGAAGTTCGTCCGGGACGCGAACGGCAACACCGGCTCGACGGTGGACTCGCTCGTGTCGCTCGGCTGCCTCGTGTCGGGCGCGCAGGTCGAGCGCAGCATGATCGGTCCCTGGTGCGGCATCGACTCGGGTGCGAAGGTGCTCGACTCGATCGTCTTCGAGCGGGCGTCGATCGGCGCCGGCTCGATCGTGAACCGCGCGATCCTCGACAAGGACGTGGTCATCGCTCCCGGCGCCCAGGTGGGCGTCGACCGCGAAGCCGACGAGGCCCGTGGCTTCACGGTCACCGAGTCCGGCATCACGGTGGTGGGCAAGGGCGTGCGGGTCGACGCGTAGCGACGCGACGCACTGGAGGCGCGGCTGACGTCACACGGACCAGCCGCGCCTCCGACAGTCGGTACCGTTGGTGCGTGCCCCGCTTCCTCGTCGTCCTCGATGCCGATTCCACGCTCCTCGAGGACGAGGTCATCGAACTCCTGGCCGACAGCGCCGGGACCCGGCCACAGGTCGCGGCGATCACGGAGCGCGCCATGCGCGGTGAGATCGACTTCGCGGCGAGCCTCCGGGAGCGTGTCGCGACCCTTGCGGGCCTCCAGGAAGACGTCTTCCGAGGCGCACGGGACGCGGTCCGCGTGACGCGGGGTGCCGACGAACTCGTCCGCGGCGTGCACGCCGCCGGCGGGACGGTCGGCGTCGTGTCCGGCGGCTTCCACGAGGTCCTCGACCCGTTCGCCGAGCGCCTGGGTCTCGACCACTGCCGGGCGAACCGGCTCGAGGTGACGGACGGCGTCCTGACCGGGCGGGTGCTCGGGGACGTGGTGGACGCGCACGCGAAGGCGGCGGCGCTCCGGGAGTGGGCCGACGCGGACGGCGTCCCGGCAGCCCGCACCGTCGCGGTCGGGGACGGTGCGAACGACCTCGAGATGATGCGCGTCGCTGCCCTGTCGGTGGCGTTCGACGCGAAGCCGCGGGTGCGGGAGCAGGCGGACGTCGCGGTCGTCGACCGCGACCTGTCGGCCGTGCTCGCGACGCTCGGCCTGCGCGGCTAGGGGTCCCGCCGGGTCAGTGCCCCATACCGAGGCCGCCGTCGACCGGGATGACCGCGCCGGAGATGTACCCGGCACCGTCACCGGCGAGGAACAGGGTGGCGTCGGCCACGTCGTCGACTGTGCCGTAGCGCGCGGCCGGGATCTGCTTCTTGAACTCGGCCTGGAGTTCCTCGGGCAGTGCCGCCGTCATGTCCGTCTGGATGAAGCCAGGCGCGACGACGTTCGCCGTGATGCCGCGGGACCCGAGCTCGCGGGTGATCGAGCGGGCCATGCCGACGAGCGCGGCCTTCGACGACGCGTAGTTGACCTGGCCGACCTGCCCGTAGGCGCCGACGACGCTCGACATGAGCACGATGCGGCCGAACTTCGCCTTCATCATGCCCTTCGTGGCGCGCTTGACGACGCGGAAGGTCCCGGTGAGGTTCGTGTCGATGACACTCGTGAAGTCGTCCTCGGACATGCGCAGCAGGAGCTGGTCGTTCGTGATGCCGGCGTTCGCGACGAGCACCTCGATCGGCCCGAGCTCGGCCTCGACCTGCGAGAACGCGGCGTCCACGGACGCGGTGTCGGTGATGTCGGCCGGCACCGTGAGGGCACCCTCGGGCCCGCCCTGCCCGCTCCGGGACGTGACGGCGACCCGGTGGCCGGCGGCGACGAAGCGCTCCGCGAGCGCGTGGCCGATGCCGCGGTTGCCGCCGGTGACGAGGACGGTACGGGGGGTGCTCATGGTCGCTCCGTTCGCAGGTGGGGTCATTGCCGGCGGCCCGCGCGCTTCCACGGCTGACACGCCCGGACGAGCGTACCGGAGCCGATACGCGCATCGTGTCCGCGCGCGGCGCAACCGTGACGGCGCACACGGGCTTAGGCTTGACCCCGGGCAGAGGAAAGAACATCGGATGAAGACGACGCACAGCATCACCACGCTCCCGGACTCACCGGAGCAGGACCGTGCGCACCGCCTGTCCCGGTACGTGTGGCAGATGGCCGTCCGCGTGGTGTTCTTCGTCGGCGCCGTGCTGGTGTGGTCCTTCTGGCACACCTGGCTCGCCGTCATCCCGATCGTGCTCGCCGGAGTGATCCCCTGGGTCGCGGTGGTGATCGCGAACGCCGGCAGCCGCGCCGAGAACGACATCGTCACGCCCGCCGGCGCCATCGAGCTGTACGACGCCGTCGATCCACGCCTCCGCGAACAGCAGGAGGACGCCCGCGCCGAGGCCTACCGCGCCGAGCAGGACCGGCTGCGCGAGCAGGCCCACCACGCACAACAGGAGTGGCAGCGGAACGGCGACCGCTCCCGGGTCTGGGGACGTCGCTGATGGGCGCCACGTTCGACCTCTTCACCGAACCCGGCTCGACGCCGGTGTGCTCGCGCGCCGGCTGCGTGTCGACCGCCTCGTGGCGTGTCAACTGGCGCAACCCGCGCATCCACGCGATCGACCGCGTGAAGATCTGGGCAGCGTGCGAGGAGCACCGCGACTTCCTCGCCGACTACCTGCGATCGCGCTCGTTCCCCGTGCGCGTCACGGGCATGCACGAGGACGTGGACCGACTCGACGACGAGCGCGACCCGGCCGACGCCCCGAAGAACGACGTCGGTGCGCGTGCGGCCGGTGACCGTCGGTGAGCGACCGCTTCGACCCGAGCTCCCGGTACGGCCGACGGCACGCGCAGAAGCTCGCACGCGCCGCCGCCGGCGCCACCGCCGCCGGCGAGGGGTCGACCGACGCCCGTCCCTCGCGTGACCCCGACGAGCCCTTCGTCGGCTGGCGCTTCGTCGGCAGCCGACGCTGGCTCGGGTACTTCGCGATCGCCGTGGCCTTCGCGATCGTCTGCGCCCTGTTCGGCATGTGGCAGTGGGACCGCCGGAACGAGGCCGTCCGCCAGAACGAGCAGGTCGCCCAGAACTACGACCACACCCCGGTGCCGCTCGACCAGGCGCTGCCGACGGCCTCGAGCTGGGATGACTCGCAGACCTGGCTCCGCGTGCGCGTCACCGGCCGGTACGACACCGACGACCAGCTGCTCGTCCGGAACCGCGTGCACAACGGGCAGCCCGGATTCGAGGTCCTCACCCCGCTCGTCACCGCCGACGGCCGGGCGTTCGTCGTCGACCGCGGCTGGGTCCCCACCGGCAACGCGCAGGACGCGCCCGACCACGTTCCCGCTCCCCCGTCGGGCGAGGTCACCGCGATCGTCCGGCTGCAGGAGAGCGAACCGCGCATCCCCGGCCGCACCGACCCCGCGCACACCGACCAGGTCCAGTCGGTCACGCTGTCCGACGTGGCGAACAAGGTCGACACGCCGATCTACACCGGGGCGTACGGGCAGCTCGCCTCCGAGTCGCCGAGCCCGACCGAGGCGCGACCGCTCGGCTGGGAGCGCCCCACCGCCGACACCGGTCTGCACCTCAGCTACTTCATCCAGTGGTTCATGTTCGCGGCCGGCGGGTTCGGGTTCCTGGCGTACCTGATGGTGCAGGAGTACCGGAACCTCAACCAGGACGACCCCGAGGAACGTGAGCGCGCGCTCGAGCGGCAGCGCCGCAAGGACGCCAAGCCCAAGACCGACGCCGAGATCGAGGACGAGCTGCTCGAGTCCACGCGGGCTCGCTGAGCGGGCGCCGCCGGACGGCGCCGCCGGGCGGTGCCGCCGGGCGGTGCCGCCGAGCGGTCGCGACATGCCGCGTACGCGCCGCCGACTGGTCACGAACCGTCGCACGTCGCCGCGCCGCGCGACGGAACGCGACCGCTCGGCGACCGTGGGCGGGACGCCGTGGCCACCCACGGGGCGGACTGGAGGCACGGTGCGCCGCCGCCACGCGCCTCCAGGCCGTCGACGGGTCAGCCCCGCGCGCGCCGACTACGCGAGCTCGATGAGCTCCGCGTAGTCCTTGTTCCAGTGGTCCTCGGTGCCGTCCGGCAGCAGCAGGACCCGCTCCGGGTTGAGCGCCTCCACCGCACCGGCGTCGTGCGAGACGAGCACGACCGCACCCTCGTACCCGGCCAGCGCGCCGAGGATCTCCTCACGCGACGCCGGGTCGAGGTTGTTCGTCGGCTCGTCGAGCAGCAGCACGTTCGCGCCGGACACGACGATCATCGCGAGCGACAGCCGGGTCTTCTCGCCGCCGGAGAGCACGCCGGCCTTCTTGTACCCGTCGTCGCCCGTGAACAGGAACGAACCGAGCACCCGCCGTGCCTCGGTCTCGTTGAGGTCGTTCGACGCCGACACCATGTTCTCGATGACCGTGCGGTTGACGTCGATGTTCTCGTGTTCCTGGGCGTAGTACCCGATCCGCAGACCGTGCCCGGGCAGGATCTCCCCCGTGTCCGGCTGGTCGGCGCCCGCGAGGATCCGCAGCAGCGTCGTCTTGCCGGCACCGTTGAACCCGAGGATGACCACCCGCGAGCCCCGGTCGATCGCCAGGTCGACGCCGGCGAAGATCTCGAGCGACCCGTAGGACTTCGACAGCCCCTCGGCCATGAGCGGCGTACGACCGCACGGCGTCGGCGTCGGGAACCGCAGCTTGGCGACGCGGTCCACGGCGCGCTCGTCCTCGAGCCCGGCGAGCAGCTTCTCGGCGCGGGCGACCATCTGGTGCGCCGCAGCGGCCTTCGTCGCCTTCGCGCCGAAGCGGGCGGCCTGGTCCTTGAGCGTCGCGGCCTTCTTCTCGGCGTTCGCGCGTTCCTTGCGGCGGCGCTCCTCGTCGGCGGCACGCTGCCGCTGGTACAGCTTCCAGCCCATGTTGTACACGTCGATGCACTGGCGGTTCGCGTCGAGGTAGAAGACGCGGTTGACGACCTCGTCCACGAGCTCGACGTCGTGGGAGATGACGATCACGCCGCCCGGGTACGTCTTGAGGTGCTCACGCAGCCAGACGATCGAGTCCGCGTCGAGGTGGTTCGTCGGCTCGTCGAGGATCATCGTCTCGGCGTCCGAGAACAGGATGCGGGCGAGCTCGATGCGCCGTCGCTGACCACCGGAGAGCGTCTTGAGCTGCTGGTCGAGGATGCGGTCCGGCAGCTTGAGGTTCGACGCGATGGACGCCGCCTCGGCCTCGGCCGCGTACCCGCCGAGCGCGTTGAACTGGTCGTCGAGCCGGCTGTACCGACGCATCGCCTTCTCGGCCACGGCCGCGTCCTCGCTGGCCATGTCGAGCGTGGCCTGGCGGATGCCCTCCACGAGCTCGCCGAGCCCCCGCGCGTCGAGGATGCGCTTGCGTGCGGTGTCCTCCGGGTTGCCGGAGCGCGGGTCCTGCGGCAGGTACCCGATCTCACCCGAACGGTCGATCTTCCCGCCCGTGGGCTGGGTCTCCCCCGCGAGGGCCTTGGTCATCGTGGTCTTCCCGGCGCCGTTCCGGCCGACGAGACCGATCTTGTCGCCCTTCTCGACGCGGAAGGACACGTTCTCCATCAGGAGGCGAGCCCCGACGCGGATCTCGAGGTCGTGCACGGCAAGCACAGAGGACGTCCAATCAGTTGGTGGATGTGCACAACGGTGTGTGCGGGAGGTGCACCGCTACGCTGACGGGACCGATGGTCCCGAACGGGACCAGCAGTCCATTCTAGGAGAATCCATGACGAACGCCACCGGGTTCGCTCGCCGCGCAGTCCTCGCCGACCGTCTGCGCACCCACGGCCTGGCCACCGATGCCGCCCTGATCGCCGGCGGTGCGCTGTTCACCGCCGCCATGGCGCAGGTCGAGGTGCCGATGTGGCCCGTCCCGATCACGGGCCAGACCCTGGCCGTCGTGCTCGTCGGCGCGACCCTCGGTGCCCGTCGCGGCATGCTGTCGCTGCTCGTCTACGCCGTCGCAGGACTCGCGGGGGCGCCGTTCTTCGCCGACATGACGGGTGGCCTGCACGCCCTCGCCGTGCCGAGCTTCGGCTACGTGATCGGCTTCATCCCGGCAGCGGGGGTCGTCGGCTGGCTCGCTCGCCGTGACTGGGACCGCCGCGTCGGTCGGGCCGCCGTGGCGTTCACGCTCGCGAGTGCGATCCCGTTCCTGACCGGTCTGCCCTACCTCGCGGCGGCGCTCGGGGCGTTGGGTGCACCGAACGACCTGCAGTCCGTCCTCGCAGCGGGCCTGTACCCGTTCATCGTGGGCGGCATCGCGAAGGCGCTCATCGCCGCCGGCATCCTGCCGCTGGCGTGGAAGCTCGTCGGCCGCCGCTGACGTACCGACCGCAGCAGGGCCCGCACCACTCGGTGCGGGGCCCTGCTGCACGTCCGGGTGCGACGGACGGGAGGCGCGGTGCCGGCCGGCACCGCGCCTCCCGTCCGTGCGGGGGTGGCGTCTAGATCGAGAAGCCGAGCGCGCGCATCATCTCGCGTCCGTCGTCGGTGATCCGCTCCGGCCCCCACGGCGGCATCCAGACCCAGTTGATCCGGAACGCATCGACGATGCCGTCCAGCGCGTTCGCCGTGTCGCCCTCGATGACGTCGGTCAGCGGGCAGCCCGCGCTCGTCAGCGTCATGCTGATCACGAGTGCGTTCGCCTCGTCGTCCCAGGCGAGGTCGTAGATGAGCCCGAGGTCGACGATGTTGACGCCGAGCTCCGGGTCCTGGACCTCTTTCAGGCCCTCGACGACCTCGTCGAACTTCTCCGGGGAGAGTGCGGTGATCATCAGTTCCCCGCTGCTGCGGCCTGCACGTAGCGGTCGTAGCCCTCGTTCTCGAGGCGCTCGGCCAGCTCCGGCCCGCCCTGCTCGGCGACCTTGCCCGCGACGAACACGTGCACGAAGTCCGGCTTGATGTAGCGGAGGATGCGCGTGTAGTGGGTGATGAGCAGCACGCCGAGCCCGGTGGCGGCCTTGGCGCGGTTGACGCCCTCGGAGACGATCTTCAGCGCGTCGACGTCGAGGCCGGAGTCGGTCTCGTCGAGCACGGCGAACTTCGGCTTGAGGAGCTCGAGCTGCATGATCTCGTGCCGCTTCTTCTCGCCGCCCGAGAAGCCCTCGTTGACGTTGCGCTCGGCGAAGGCCGAGTCCATCTTGAGGTCCGCCATCGACTGGCGGAGGTCCTTGACCCAGCTGCGGAGCGCGGGCGCCTCGCCGTCGATCGCGGTCTTCGCGGTGCGGAGGAAGTTCGACACCGTGACGCCGGGGATCTCGACCGGGTACTGCATGGCGAGGAACATGCCGGCGCGGGCACGCTCGTCGACGCTCATCGCGAGGACGTCCTCGCCGTCGAGGGTGATCGAACCACCGACGACGTTGTACCGCGGGTGACCGGCGATCGTGTAGGCGAGGGTGGACTTGCCGGAGCCGTTCGGCCCCATGATCGCGTGGATCTCGCCCTCGTTGATGGTGAGGTCGACACCCTTGAGGATCTCCTTGGTGCCCTGATCGGTGTCGATCGAGACCTGGAGATCGCGGATTTCGAGAGTGGACATTGCGTTCCTTCGGTTGCAGCTGGGGTGCGGCGTCAGCCGCGGGAAGTGAGTGGGGACCCGGTGCGGGCCGGACGGACCGGTCTCAGTCGACCGGCACGGGGTCGTGCACGTCGACGTAGACGTCACCGTCGCGGACCTCGACCCGGAAGACCGGGACGGGCTCGTACGCCGGGAAGTTCTGCGGCTTGCCGGTGGCGAGCGAGAACCGGGAACCGTGGGCCCAGCACTCGAGCGTGTCGCCCTCGACGAACCCCTCGGCCAAGGAGATGTCCCCGTGGGTGCAGGTGTCGCCGATGGCGTGCACGGTGCCCGAGGAGTCCTTCACGATGGCGACCGCGATGCCGTCGACCACGGCGCGCATCGGGCTGTCCACCGCGATGTCCGCCTCGGCGCAGACCTTCGTCGACATCAGGCGGAGGCCTCCGCGTCGGCCGTGGGTGCGGTCTCGGCCGGGGCCGCGATCACGGACCGCCCCTCGGCGAGCTCCTGCTCGACGGCCGCGATGAGGCGCTCCTCGAGCTCGGGCGCGCCGATCTTCTGGATGACCTCGACGAGGAAGCCGAGCACGACGAGTCGGCGCGCCTCTTCCTCGGGGATGCCGCGGGACTGCAGGTAGAACAGCTGCTCGTCGTCGAAGCGACCGGTCGCACTCGCGTGTCCGGCCCCCTCGATGTTGCCCGTCTCGATCTCGAGGTTCGGGATGCTGTCCGCACGCGTGCCGTCGGTGAGGACGAGGTTGCGGTTCTGCTCGTACGAGTCGGTGCCGTCGCCGGTCCGGCCGATGAGCACGTCACCGATCCAGACGGTGTGCGCGCCCTGGCCCTGCAGCGCGCCCTTGTAGTTGACCCGGCCGCGCGTGTTCGGCGCGTCGTGGTTCACGTAGACCTGCTGCTCGATGTACTGGCCGGCGTCGGCGAAGTACACGCCGTACATCTCGGTGTCGGCGCCCTGGGCCCCGAGGTGGGTCGACGGGTTCACGCGGACGACGTCGCCGCCGAGCGAGACCACCACGTGCTTGAGGAAGGCGTCGCGGCCGACCTCGGCGAAGTGCGTCGACACGTGCACGGCGTCGTCGTCCCAGTCCTGCAGGCTGACCACCGTCAGTCGGGCGCCGTCGCGGACGACGATCTCGACGTTCTCGCTGAGGAGCGCCTTGCCGCGGTTGTCGAGCACGACGATGCCCTGCGCGTGCGCCTCGGCCGTGATGACGGTGTGCGCGGCGCGGGGTTGCGCGCCGAAGTCGGAACGGGTCAGCGTGATGAACTCGTGCGCCTCGGTGGCCTTGATCGTGACCGCGAGCACGGCGTCACGAGCGGTCCAGGCTGCGGCGGCTGCACGGTCTTCGGGCAGACCGGCCGTGCCGACGCGGGGGTCGTCGCTGCGACCCCACTCCACGTCGGCTCCGTCGGACTGCCGGGCGAGGAACGGGTAGGCGGTGCCGTCGAGTCCGCCGTCGAGGAGCGGCTGGAGCTTCGCCAGCGGCGCGAACTTCCAGTTGACCTCACGACCGGTGACCGTCGGGAAGGCGTCGATGTCGCCGGACTGCGGGCGCTCCGACCGGGTCTGGACGGGGACCTTCTTGTCCGGAGCGTCCCAACCGCCGTCCGAGTGCGCCTTCGCGCCGTGTTGTGCGGTGCCCGTCGCGGCCGTCGCAGGCTCGATCGGCTGGTCGATGTGGGGAGGGGTGGTGCTGGACATCTAGCCGACGGATCCTTCCATGCTCATCTCGATGAGCTTGTTGAGTTCGAGTGCGTACTCCATCGGGAGCTCGCGGGCGATCGGCTCGATGAAGCCGCGGACGATCATCGCCATCGCCTCGTCCTCGGGCATGCCGCGCGACATGAGGTAGAACAGCTGCTCCTCGCTCACGCGGGAGACGGTGGCCTCGTGCCCGAGCTGGACGTCGTCGACGCGGATGTCGATCGCCGGGTAGGTGTCCGACCGGCTGACCGTGTCCACGAGCAACGCGTCGCACCGGACCGTGTTGGCGGCGTGGTGGGCGTTCGGGTCGACACGGACCTCGCCGCGGTACCCCGCACGGCCCCCGCCACGGGCGATCGACTTGGAGACGATCGACGACGTCGTGTACGGCGCCATGTGGATCATCTTCGCGCCGGCGTCCTGGTGCTGACCCGGGCCCGCGAACGCGACCGAGAGGGTCTCGCCCTTGGCGTGCTCGCCGGCGAGGTAGATCGACGGGTACTTCATCGTCACCTTCGAGCCGATGTTGCCGTCGATCCACTCCATCGTCGCGCCCTCGTGCGCGATCGCGCGCTTGGTGACGAGGTTGTAGACGTTGTTCGACCAGTTCTGGATCGTCGTGTACCGGACGCGCGCGTTCTTCTTCACGATGATCTCGACGACGGCCGAGTGCAGCGAGTCCGACTTGTAGATCGGCGCCGTGCAGCCCTCGATGTAGTGGACGTAGGAGTCCTCGTCCGCGATGATCAGCGTCCGCTCGAACTGGCCCATGTTCTCGGTGTTGATGCGGAAGTAGGCCTGCAGCGGGATCTCGACGTGGACGCCCTTCGGGACGTAGACGAACGAGCCGCCGGACCACACGGCCGTGTTCAGCGCGGCGAACTTGTTGTCGCCGGCCGGGATGACCGTGCCGAAGTACTCCTCGAAGATCTCCGGGTGCTCGCGGAGCGCCGTGTCGGTGTCCATGAAGATGACGCCCTGCGCCTCGAGGTCCTCACGGATCTGGTGGTAGACGACCTCGGACTCGTACTGCGCTGCGACTCCGGCGACCAGGCGCTGACGCTCGGCCTCGGGGATGCCGAGCTTCTCGTACGTCTCGCGGATGTCCTCGGGGAGGTCCTCCCACGACTGCGCCTGCTTCTCGGTGGAGCGCACGAAGTACTTGATGTTGTCGAAGTCGATGCCCGTCAGGTCGGCACCCCACGTCGGCATCGGCTTGCGGCCGAAGAGCTGCAGCCCCTTCAGGCGGTTCTTGAGCATCCACTCGGGCTCGCCCTTGAGGTTCGAGATGTCGGTGACGACCTCCTCCGAGATGCCGCGGCGCGCGGAGGCGCCGGCCTTGTCGGAGTCGGACCAGCCGAACTCGTATTGGCCGAGCCCTTCGAGCTCGGGACGGTCGATGAGCACGTCGGACATGGTCTCCTCGTTTCCTTCTCGCGGCAGCGTCTGTGGGTGTCAACCCGTGGCGTCTGGACGCCATTCCACCGCAGACCCCCGACACGCTCTTCACGTGCACGGCGGACACGGTGTTGCTCCCTCGCAACGTCGATGGTTCCACGCAGTCCTGGGTGTGATCGGCGATCTCGGCCCATTCGGAGCCGGCGCCTGCCTAGACTTGACTGCTGCTGAACCCTCGAATCCTACAGGTTCGCTGCACGGAACAACAGGAAGGCACCACCCTCGTGACTCGCGTCGGATCCCCCGTCGGCCAGGACGTCCGGACCTCGCGGTGGTGGTCACTCCCCCGCGTCGTGGACCAGCGCGTCGTCGTCCTCGCCTGGGCGTCGTTCATCGTCGAGGTCATCCTGATCGGCACGGGCGGCCTCGTGCGGCTCACGGCCTCGGGCCTCGGCTGCCCCACGTGGCCCAAGTGCACGGCGGACTCCCTCGTCTCGACGCCCGAGATGGGCGTCCACGGGGTGATCGAGTTCGGCAACCGTCTGCTGACCTTCGTGCTCGTGATCGTCGCGATCGCGATGTTCCTGCTCGTCGTCCGGATGCGCCGTACCCGCCCCGAGCTCTTCTGGCTCGCGTTCGCCCAGGGCGCAGCGATCCCGGTGCAGGCGGTCATCGGCGGCATGAGCGTCTGGACGAACCTCAACCCGTTCGTCGTCGGGCTCCACTTCGTCGTCTCCGGCGCGCTCACCGCGGTCACCGCAGCGCTGGTCTACCGCGCGATGCGGGGACCGCGCACCGCGGAGCGCCTCGTGCCGCGCTGGTACACGGGCGTCGTCCGGGGCACGATCGCGGCCGTCGTGGTGACCGTGCTCGTCGGCATCCTCACCACCGGCAGCGGCCCGCACGCCGGTGCCGACGCGGCCGTCGACGGCGGCCGGCTCCACCGCACCGGGTTCGACCCCGCGATCATGGAGCACGTCCACGCCGTGCCCGCCTACGTCCTCTTCGCCCTGACCCTCGTGCTCGTCGTGGGCGCCGTCCGCCTCCGCCTGTCGAGCAAGTGGGCGCTGCTCCTCCTCGTCGTCGAGTTCGTGCAGATCGCCGTCGGACTCACCCAGGCGCGCACGGGTCTGCCGGTCGGCCTCGTCGGGACGCACATGGTCCTGGCCGGGCTGCTCGTCGGCGCTACCACCGTGGTGACGCTCTCCACGCGCGGCACCGCCGGCCGCCAGGCGGTGCGGGAGCCCCTCGGCGCCTGACGCGCGCGACTTCCGACGTCCCACCTGTCGATCGACGGGTGGGACGTCGTTCGTTGCGCGCGCATCGGTTGCATGCGCATCGTCCGACACGACGCACGACGCACGTCGATCGTCGCGTGCGATGTCGCTCGATGTGTGCGAGCGACATCGCCTACGCGCGGAGCGACCGCACGCGCTAGAAGGTGAAGACCTGCGGCAGCAGCGGGTCGATGCCCACCGCGATGAACAGCAGCGTCAGGTACGTGATCGAGCTGTGGAACACCCGCATCGGCTGCACGTGTTCCACGTGCTGGATCGCCCGCGAGTACAGCCGGTGCGACTCGACGACGAACCAGATCCCGCCAGCCAGCGCCACGACCGTGTAGAGCGGCCCCATGTGCGCGACGGGGATGAGCAGCAGCGAGCAGACCAACGTCGCCCACGCGTACAGCACGACCTGGAGCCCCACGACCGTGCGGCCCCGGACGACGGCGAGCATCGGCACGTCGGCGGCGTCGTAGTCGTCGCGGTACTTCATCGACAGTGGCCAGTAGTGCGGCGGCGTCCAGAGGAAGATCACCATGAAGAGGATGACGGGCGCCCAGGACAGCGACCCGGTCACGCCCGCCCAGCCGATGAGCACGGGCATGCAGCCGGCCGATCCGCCCCAGACGATGTTCTGCGGGGTGCGGCGCTTGAGCCACAGCGTGTAGACGAACACGTAGATGAGGATCGCGACGACGCTGAGCGCGGCGGCGAGCCAGTTCACGAGGAACCCGAGCACTGCGGTGGACAGGATGCCGAGCACCCACGAGAAGACGAACGCTTCGCGGTCGGAGAGTTCGCCGGTGACGAGCGGACGCGCGCTCGTCCGCTTCATCAGCCGGTCGATGTCGCGGTCGATGTAGCAGTTGAAGGCCGAGGCGGACCCCGCCGACATCGCGCCGCCGAGCATCGTCCAGAAGACCAGCCAGAGGTCCGGGACGCCGCGCTCGGCGAGGAACATCGTCGGTGCCGTGGTGACGAGCAGCAGCTCCATGACCCGCGGCTTCGTCAGCGAGACGTACGCGCGGACCTTGCGGGACAGCGTCGAGCGGGGTCGATCGGTGTCGGGCCGGGTCACGGTGGCAGTCGGCAAGGGAACCTCAGTCTGTTCGCGTCAGCTCGCACGCTCGGTGGACGGCTCCGTCGTCGTCGGGGCGTGCGTCGACCCGGAATGCTCACGGGTCCCTGACAGTTTACGTGATCGAGGCGCCGCGACGATGCCCCGCCCCGCCATCCGGGACAACCGGTGTCACCTGAACCCCTTCTGAGTGCATGGTCACTATGCTGGACCTGCCCTCCCGCAGTGCGTGCCCCGATGACGTCGGCCGCGAAGCGCCGGTCGGCCGCCGCGAGACGGCGACACGACTCAGGCCCCCGGGATGGCGATCATGTCCGTGCGATGGCACGAGCCCTCGCACATGTCGCATCAATGAAGGGTCAACATCCAAGTGGCTGAATTCACCTGGGACGCCATCGACAGGAAGGCCGTCGACACGGCCCGCGTACTCGCCGCCGACTCGGTCGAGGCCGCCGGCAACGGTCACCCCGGCACCGCGATGAGCCTCGCGCCGGTCGCCCACCTGCTCTTCCAGAAGGTGATGCGTCGCGACCCCAGCGACTCCACCTGGATCGGCCGCGACCGCTTCATCCTCTCCGCCGGCCACGCCTCGATCCTGCAGTACGTGCAGTTCTACCTGCACGGCTACGGCCTCGAGCTCGAGGACCTGCAGCACCTCCGCAAGTGGGGTTCGAAGACCCCGGGTCACCCGGAGTACGGCCACACCGACGGCGTCGAGATCACCACCGGCCCGCTCGGCCAGGGCCTCGCCAGCGCCGTGGGCTTCGGCTACGCGCAGCGCTTCGAGCGCGGTCTGTTCGACCCGGAGACCGCCGACGGCGAGTCGCCGTTCGACCACTTCACCTACGTGATCGCCGGTGACGGCGACATGCAGGAGGGCGTCACGAACGAGGCCGCGAGCCTCGCCGGCCGCCAGCAGCTCGGTCGTCTGGTGGTCTTCTACGACTCGAACCAGATCTCGATCGAGGACGACACCGACATCTCCTTCTCGGAGGACGTCGCCGCCCGCTACGAGGCGCTCGGCTGGCACGTCCAGACCGTCGACTGGAAGAAGACCGGCGAGTACTCCGAGGACGTCGAGTCCCTGTACGCAGCGATCGAGGCCGCCAAGGCCGAGACCGGCAAGCCGTCGCTCATCGTCCTCAAGACGATCATCGGCTGGCCGTCGCCGACCAAGCAGAACTCCGGCAAGATCCACGGTTCCGCGCTCGGCGGCGAGGAGCTGAAGGGCCTCAAGGAGGTCCTCGGCTTCGACCCGGAGCAGACCTTCCACGTGGACCCCGAGGTCCTCGAGTACACCCGTGGCGCCATCGCCAAGGGCCAGGGCGAGCACGCCGAATGGCAGAAGACCTTCGACGCGTGGGCCACGGCCAACCCGGAGAAGAAGGCGATCCTCGATCGCATCAACGCGGGCGAGCTGCCCGAAGGGCTCGAAGAAGCACTCCCGGTCTTCCCGACCGACAAGGCCGTCTCGACCCGCGCCGCCTCCGGCAAGGTCATCAACGCCATCGCGCCGCTCATGCCCGAGTTCTGGGGCGGTTCGGCGGACCTCGCCGAGTCGAACCTCACCACGATCGAGGGCGCCAAGTCCTTCGGTCCGGCCGAGGCGTCGACCAAGGCCTGGACGACCGACCCGTACGGCCGCGTGCTGCACTTCGGCATCCGCGAGCACGCCATGGGCTCGATCCTGTCCGGCATCGTCCTGCACGGGAACACCCGCCCGTTCGGCGGCACCTTCCTCATCTTCAGCGACTACATGCGCCCGGCGGTCCGCCTCGCGGCCCTCATGAAGGCGCCGGCGATCTACGTCTGGACACACGACTCCATCGCTCTCGGCGAGGACGGCCCCACGCACCAGCCGATCGAGCAGCTCAGCGCGCTCCGCGCCATCCCGGGCCTGGACGTCGTCCGCCCGGCCGACGCCAACGAGGTCGCGTACGCCTGGCTCGAGATGCTCAAGCACCACGACCGCCCGGCCGGTATCGCGTTGAGCCGTCAGAACCTGCCGGTGTTCGAGCGCGGCGAGGGCGACGCCTCCGGCGACACGCTCGCCTCGGCGAAGAACGTCGCCAAGGGCGCGTACATCCTGGCCGAGGCGCCGAACGGCACCCCGGACGTGATCCTCATCGCCACCGGCTCCGAGGTGCAGATCGCCGTCGACGCGCGCGAGCAGCTCAAGGGCGAGGGCATCAACGCCCGCGTCGTGAGCGCGCCGTCCCTCGAGTGGTTCCGCGCCCAGTCCGAGAACTACCAGGACCAGGTGCTCCCCAAGGACGTCACCGCACGCGTGTCGGTCGAGGCCGGCATCGCCATGAGCTGGCGCGACATCGTCGGCGACAAGGGCCGCAGCGTCTCGATCGAGCACTTCGGTGCCTCGGCCGACTACCAGACGCTCTTCAAGGAGTTCGGCTTCACGACGGAACACGTCGTGGCCGCCGCGAAGGAATCCATCGCAGCATCCTGAGTCGAAGGGCCGGGTCCGGTTCGCCGGGTCCGGCCCTTCCCTCCGACGGGAGGCACGACGCGGCTCCGCCCCTCGCCTCCGGTCCCCCAGACCACGACTTCACGGCCTCACCGGCCGGTCGATGAAAGAAGAAGAGAAACACATGGCTGACAACACCCCCACCGCCGCCCTCTCCGCGGTCGGCGTGAGCATCTGGCTCGACGACCTGTCGCGCGAACTGCTCGAGACCGGCAAGCTCGAGCAGCTCATCGCCGAGAAGAACGTCGTCGGCGTCACGACGAACCCCACCATCTTCGCCTCGGCCCTCGCCAAGGGCGAGCGCTACGACGCGCAGGTCAAGGAGCTCGCGGCCGCGGGCACCGACGTGACCGCCGCGATCTTCGAGATCACCACGCAGGACGTCGCGAACGCGTCCGACGTGTTCAAGCCGATCTACGACGAGACCAAGGGCTTCGACGGCCGCGTCTCGATCGAGGTCGAGCCGGGCCTCGCGCACGAGACCGCCAAGACCATCGAGCAGGCGAAGTTCCTGTTCGACAAGGTCGGCAAGGAGAACGTCCTCATCAAGATCCCGGCGACGCTCGAGGGCCTCGAGGCGATCACCGAGGTCATCGCCGCCGGCATCTCCGTCAACGTCACCCTGATCTTCTCGCTCGAGCGCTACCGCGCGGTCATCGACGCGTACCTGGGCGGGCTCGAGAAGGCCAGGGCCGCCGGTCACGACCTCTCGAAGATCCACTCGGTCGCCTCGTTCTTCGTGTCCCGCGTCGACTCCGAGATCGACAAGCGCCTCGACGCCGTCGGCACCGACGAGGCCAAGGCCCTCAAGTCGAAGGCCGGCATCGCGAACGCGCAGCTCGCCTACCAGGTGTGGACCGAGGCCTTCGCCTCGGAGCGCGCCCTCGGCCTGCTCGAGGCCGGTGCGAACACGCAGCGTCCGCTCTGGGCCTCGACCGGCGTCAAGGACCCGTCGCTGCCCGACACGCTCTACGTGACCGAGCTGGCCGCGCCGAGCACCGTCAACACCATGCCGGGCAAGACGCTCGACGCCACCTTCGACCACGGCGAGATCCACGGCGACGCGATCGCCGGCTCCTTCGACGCCGCGCAGGAGGTCCTCGACCAGCTCGCCGCGCAGGGCATCGACTACGACGACGTCGTGGCACTGCTCGAGAAGGAGGGCGTCGACAAGTTCAACGTCTCGTGGGGCGAGCTCGTCGACACCGTGAAGAACGCCCTCGAGGGCGCCAAGTAGTGACGGTTTCCATCGCCGCCAGCGGCGACGCGGCGCGGGCCATCGACCAGGTGGTCCCGCGTCTCGTCGCCGACCTGGTGGCCTCGGGCATCACCGCCCAGGACCCCGAGCTGTGGGGTCCGGCTGCCGAGACCGAGGCGTCGAAGCGCCTCGGCTGGGTGGAGGCCGTCTCGGTCTCCCGCCCGCTCGTCGCCGAGGTCGTCGCCCTGCGCGACCGCTTGCGTGCCGATGGGGTCGACCACGTCGTCCTCGCCGGCATGGGCGGCTCGTCGCTCGCGCCCGAGGTCATCACGAGGACGTCGGGCGTCCCGCTCACCGTCCTCGACTCCACGGATCCGGCGCAGGTCCGTGCCGCGGTCGAACACCGGCTGGACCGCACCGTGCTCGTCGTGTCCTCCAAGTCGGGGTCGACCCTCGAGACCGACTCCCAGCGCCGTGTGTACGAGCAGGCGTTCCGCGATGCCGGCATCGACCCGGCGACCCGCATCGTCGTCGTCACCGACCCGGGCTCCCCGCTCGAGGCCGAGGCGACCGCGGCCGGCTACCGGGTCTTCGCCGCCGATCCCAACGTCGGCGGCCGCTACTCGGCGCTGACGGCGTTCGGCCTCGTGCCCTCCGGTCTCGCCGGCGCGGACATCGAGGAGCTCCTCGACGAGGCGGACGCCATCTCCGCGCTGCTGGCCGTCGACACCGACGAGAACCCGGGCCTCGTGCTCGGCGCCGTCCTCGGCGGGACCGAGCCGCTGCGCGACAAGATCGGCATCGTCCCGGACGGCACCCACATCGTCGGCTTCGGCGACTGGGTGGAGCAGCTGATCGCCGAGTCCACCGGCAAGAGCGGTCGAGGCCTGCTCCCGGTCGTGCTCGACGTCGACTCCCCCGAGGTCACCGCCGGCCTTCCCGACCTGCAGATCGTCCGGCTCGTCGGCTCCCGCGAGGAAGAACGGCACGTCGCCGAGGGCGAGGTCGAGATCGCCGGCACGCTCGGCGGTCAGCTCCTCGTGTGGGAGTACGCCGTGGCGGTCGCCGGGCGTCTGCTCGGCATCGACCCGTTCGACCAGCCCGACGTCGAGGCCGCCAAGGCCGCGGCACGTGCCCTGCTGGACGACCGTCCGGCGCCGACCGAACCCGCGTTCACCGAGGACGGCATCGCCGTCCGCGCGACCGAGGGACTGCCGGTCGGGAGCACGCTCGCAGAAGCCGTGACGAGCCTCCTGGCCCAGATCGACGCGACCGGCTACCTGGCCGTGCAGGCCTACGTGGACCGCACGTCGAACCAGGCCCTCGAGTCGCTCCGCGACGTCCTCGCGGCACGCACCGGCCGGCCCGTCACGTTCGGCTACGGCCCGCGCTTCCTGCACTCGACCGGGCAGTACCACAAGGGCGGTCCGGCGAACGGCGTGTTCCTGCAGATCGTGGCCGACGAACCCGACGACCTGGCCATCCCCGGCCGTCCGTTCACGTTCGGCCAGCTCATCCGGGCCCAGGCCTCCGGCGACGCGAGTGTCCTCGCGCAGCACGGTCGCCCGGTCCTGACCCTCACGACGACGGACGTCCCCGCTGCCACCGCAGCCCTGACCTCCGCCGTCACCCTCTGACTCTCGAAGGAGTTCACCGACTCATGTCACCGGTGGCAATCACCCCGGAGCACAACCCGCTCCGGCTGCCGACGGATCGTCGACTGAACCGGATCGCGGGACCCAGCACCCTCATCATCTTCGGCGTGACGGGCGACCTGTCCCGCAAGAAGCTGATGCCCGCGGTCTACGACCTGGCGAACCGGGGGCTCCTGCCGCCCGGGTTCGCCCTCGTCGGGTTCGCTCGGCGTGACTGGGAGGACCAAGACTTCTCCCAGCTCGTCCACGACGCCGTCCAGGAACACTCGCGCACCCCGTTCGACGAGGACGTCTGGCGTCAGCTCGAACAGGGCATCCGGTTCGTGCAGGGGTCCTTCGACGACCCCGAGGCGTTCCGCGAGCTCAAGCGGACCGTCGACGACCTCGACGCCGAGCGCGGAACGCTGGGGAACCACGCGTTCTACCTCTCGATCCCCCCGAAGATGTTCCCGGTCGTCACCGAGCAGCTCAAGCTGTCCGGTCTGACCGCGAAGCACGAGGACTCGTGGAGCCGTGTGGTCGTCGAGAAGCCCTTCGGCTCCGACCTCCGCACCGCTCGCGAGCTCAACGCGATCGTCGAGAGCGTGTTCGCTCCGGACGACGTGTTTCGCATCGACCACTACCTCGGCAAGGAGACCGTCCAGAACCTCCTGACGCTGAGGTTCGCGAACCAGATGTACGAACCCATCTGGAACTCGAACTACGTGGACCACGTGCAGATCACGATGGCCGAGGACATCGGCGTCGCCGGACGTGCCGCGTACTACGACGGCATCGGAGCGGCGCGCGACGTCATCCAGAACCACCTCCTGCAGCTCCTCGCGCTCACCGCGATGGAGGAGCCCGTCTCGTTCAAGGCCGCGGACCTCCGCGCCGAGAAGGAGAAGGTGCTCTCCGCCGTCCGTCTCCCCGCGGACCTCGCCACGGCGACCGCGCGCGGGCAGTACGCCGGCGGCTGGCAGGGCGGCGAGAAGGTGCTGGGCTTCCTCGAGGAAGCCGGCATGAACCCGGAGTCCCACACGGAGACGTACGCGGCGATCAAGCTCGACATCGCCACGCGCCGCTGGCAGGGCGTGCCGTTCTACCTGCGCGCCGGCAAGCGTCTCGGCCGCCGCGTGACCGAGATCGCGATCGTGTTCAAGCGCGTCCCCGAGGACGTCTTCGGCATCCCGCAGTCGCCGCTCGGCCAGAACGCGCTCGTCATCCGGGTGCAGCCGGACGAGGGCGTCACGCTCCGCTTCGGCTCGAAGGTCCCCGGCGTCGGCACCCAGGTGCGCGACGTGACGATGGACTTCGGCTACGGCCACGCGTTCACCGAGGCCTCGCCGGAGGCGTACGAACGACTCATCCTCGACGTGCTCCTCGGCGACCCGCCCCTGTTCCCCCGTCACCAAGAGGTGGAACTGTCGTGGAAGATCCTCGATCCGATCGAGGAGTTCTGGGCCACGCAGGGCCAGCCCGAGCAGTACCGTCCCGGCACGTGGGGCCCGGCGTCCGCCGATGCCCTGCTCGCCCGCGACGGCCGGACCTGGAGGCGTCCATGAAGATCGACCTGCCGAACACCACGGTCTCGAAGATCCAGAAGAAGCTCGTCCACATCCGCGAGGAGGGCGGCGCCGTCGCCCTCGGTCGCGTCCTGACCCTCATCATCTCGACGGCCCTCGGCCACGAGGAAGAGGCGATCGAGGCCGCGAACGAGGCCTCGCGCGAGCACCCGATGCGCGTCATCATCGTGTCGAAGAACAACGGCGACACGAAGTCGCCCGGTCGTCTCGACGCGCAGATCCGCGTCGGCAGCGACGCGGGTGCGAGCGAGGTCATCGTCCTCCGCGCCTACGGCGAGACCGCGACCGACGAGGAGAGCCTGGTCACCGGACTCCTGCTGCCGGACGCGCCCGTCGTGGCCTGGTGGCCGCAGACCGCGCCGGACCAGCCGTCCGCGTCCGCGCTGGGCCGCATCGCGCAGCGACGGATCACCGACGCCGCCGCGCAGAAGGACCCGAACCGTGCGATCGAGGCGCTCGGTGCCTCGTACGTGCCGGGCGACACGGACTTCGCGTGGACCCGCCTCACCCTCTGGCGGAACCAGCTCGCCGCGGCGCTCGACCAGCCGCCGTACGAACCGGTCACCGCGGTGGAGGTCTCGGGCGCGTCGGACAGCCCGTCGACGATCCTCCTCGCCGCGTGGCTGCAGCTGCGGCTCGAGGTGCCGGTGGCCGTCGTCACGTCGCCCCGCGCGACCGGGTCGAGCGGCATCCACGGCGTCAAGCTCGTGCGCGAGTCCGGCACCATCGAGCTCGAGCGCTCCCTCGTGGACGTCGCGACGCTCTCGATGCCCGGACAGCCGACCCACGACCTGTCGCTGCCGCGCCGCAACCTGCGCGACTGCCTGGCCGAGGAACTCCGTAGACTCGACCCGGACGTCCTCTTCGGAGACGTCGTCAAGCACGGGGTCGCCCAGCTGCGCGAGACGATCGCGGGCTGAGCGAACCCCACACGACCGGGCCTCCCGCACACGCAGGGGGCCCGGTCGGACCGAAGGCGGTCGTACTACCGGTCGGCCGCCACGAACACGGGAGTCACGTGACCAACGAACGGCGGGTGCTGGTGCACCCGGACAAGCAGGCCCTCGGCGCTTCGGTCGCCGCACGCTTCATCACGAAGATCATCGACGTGCTCGACGAGCAGGAGCGCGCGGACATCGCCATCAGCGGCGGTTCGGTGTCGTCGCTCGTCCTCGCCGCGATCGGCCAGTCGCCGGCCCGCGAGAGCGTGGACTGGTCGAAGGTGCACGTGTGGTGGGTCGACGAGCGCTGGGTGCCGGCGGGCGACGCCGAACGCAACATCACCGGCACGCAGACCGACTTCTTCGACCACGTCGACATCCCGGAGTCGAACATCCACCCGATCGCCGCGTCCGACGCGGGGATCAGCATCGACGAGGCCGCGGCGCAGTACGAGCGCGAACTGCAGGAGGCGGCTCCCGAGGGTGCCGTCGCACCGCGGTTCGACATCACGCTGCTCGGCGTCGGCCCGGACGGGCACACCGCGTCGCTGTTCCCCGAGTTCCCGCAGCTCGACGTCACCGACCGCGCCGTGCTCTCCGTCGACGACTCCCCCAAGCCGCCGCCGCAGCGTCTGACGCTCACCTTCCCGGTGATCAACGCGTCGCAGCGGGTCTGGGTGATCCTGTCGGGTGCCGAGAAGGCGTCCGTGCTCGGTCTCGCCCTCGCGGGCGCCGCGGTGGACGAGGTGCCGGTCGGCGGCGTCCAGGGTCGCAAGCGCACCGTGTTCTTCGTGGACCAGGACGCCGCGCGCGACGTCCCCGAGAACCTCATCGCGTCGACGTACTAGACGCGACCCCCTGACGGACGGGAGGCGCGGTGCCGGCTGGCACCGCGCCTCCCGTCCGATTCGTGGTCCGGTCTCGGGCCGCGCACGGCGTGTCGTGCGACCTCAGCCACAACGACGAAGGCCCCCGCACCATCGGTGCGGGGGCCTCCGGACGTCGAGTGCGACTACTTCGCGGTGCCGCGACGTTCGCGGAGCTGCTGCAGGGCGTCTTCGAGGAGCTGCGCCGCCTCTTCCTCGGTGCGGCGCTCCTTCACGTACGCGAGGTGCGTCTTGTAGGGCTCGGTCTTCGCGACCTGCGGCGGGTTCTCCTTGTCGCGACCAGCCGGGAGGCCGGTCGACGGCGAATCCACCGTCTCGGGGATCTCCTCGTCAGGAAGGCCGGCGGCGAAGTACCGCACGACCTCGTTGCCGAGGGCGTCCCAGTACGAGATCGCCACCCGCTCGGCCTGGACCCCGCGGTCCTGCTCTCCCATCGGACCCGCGCCGACGCGCGAACCCCGGATTGCACTGCCTCCGGTTGCCATGGATCAGCTCCCCGCCGTGAACTTGTTGATGAGACCGAGCACGATGATCGACACGATCCAGACCAGACCGAGGATCACCGTGATGCGGTTGAGGTTGCGCTCGGCGACGCCGGACGCCCCGAGGTTGCTCGTCACGCCGCCGCCGAACATGTCGGAGAGGCCGCCACCGCGACCCTTGTGCAGCAGGATGAGGAGCGTGAGCAGGAGGCTCGTGATTGCGAGCAGGACCTGCAGCACGACGGAGAGAATCGCCACGACGTACCTTTCGTGTCAGTCAGCCATCCGAGTATACCGGGGACGAGTCCGTCCCACGGCGCGAACGGCCGGGCGTGGAACAGGCCGGCCGCGGGCAGCGACCGGCCTGTTCCAGCTGGGTCAGAGTCCGACGTGCTGCCGGAAGCGCGCGATCGCCGCGAACTCCTGCACGTCGAGGGAGGCGCCGCCGACGAGGGCGCCGTCGATGTCGGGCTCGCGGAGGAAGCCGGCGATGTTGCCCGACTTCACCGAACCGCCGTACAGCACCCGGGTCGAGCTCGCGATGTCGTCGCCCCAGGCCGCGGCGATCCCGCGACGCAGGGCGGCGCAGTCCTCCTGGGCCTGCTCGGCGGTCGCGGCCTGACCGGATCCGATCGCCCAGACCGGCTCGTACGCGACGACGATCTCGGACGGCTTCACGGCGTCGAGGACGACGCGCAACTGCTCGACCGGCACGACGCCCGCGCCGCGCTCCTCGCGCTCCTCACCGGTCTCGCCGACGCAGACCACCGGCACGAGTCCGTGCTTGACGGCCGCGGCGGTCTTCGCTGCGACGATCTCGTCGGTCTCACCGTGAAGCGTGCGCCGCTCGGAGTGCCCGACGATCACGTACTGCGCGTCGAGGGCGGCGAGGAAGGCACCGGACACGTCGCCCGTGAAGGCGCCCGAGTCGTGCTGCGAGAGGTCCTGCGCGCCGAAGCGGATCGGGAGCTTGTCGGCCGAGATGAGCGTCTGCACGCTGCGGAGGTCGGTGAAGGGCGGGAACACCGCGACCTCGACGTCGTCGAAGTCGTGGCGCGCGTCCTTCAGCGTCCACGCGAGCTTCTGCACCGTGGCGATGGCCTGGAGGTGGTCCAGGTTCATCTTCCAGTTCCCGGCGATGAACGGAGTCCGGCTCATGCAGACCACCCCAGCGCTTCGAGACCCGGGAGCGACTTGCCCTCGAGGAACTCGAGGCTCGCCCCGCCACCGGTCGAGATGTGACCGAACTGGTCGTCCGAGAACCCGAGCGACCGGACGGCAGCAGCGGAGTCGCCGCCACCGACGACGCCGAGGCCGTCGACCTCGGTGAGCGCCTGGGCGACGGTCTTCGTCCCGGCGGCGAACGCCGGGAACTCGAACACCCCCATCGGCCCGTTCCAGAAGACGGTCTTCGAACCCGAGACAGCGGACGCGAAGCGCGCAGCCGTCTCCGGGCCGATGTCGAGGCCGATGCCGTCCGCTCCGAACGACGTCGACTCGATGGCATCGGCGGCCACGATCTCGTGCGAGGCGTCGGCCGAGAAGCCCGATGCCACGACGACGTCCGTCGGCAGGTCGATCGTGACGCCGAGCTCGTCGGCCCGGGCCAGGTAGGACCGGACGGTGTCGAGCTGGTCCGCCTCGAGCAGCGACTTCGCGACCCCGTGGCCCTGGGCCGCGAGGAACGTGAAGAGCATGCCGCCACCGATGCACAGGGTGTCCACCTGCGGCAGGAGGTGGTCGATGACGCCGAGCTTGTCGCTGACCTTCGACCCGCCGAGCACGACCGTGTACGGCCGCTCCGGCGAACTCGTCAGCCGCTCGAGCACGCCGAGCTCGGTCTCGATGAGCGAACCGGCGGCCGACGGCAGCGCCGACGCGAGCTCGTAGACCGAGGCCTGCTTGCGGTGCACGACGCCGAAGCCGTCGGACACGAAGGCGTCCCCGAGGGCCGCGATCCGGTCCGCGAACCCGCCCCGCACTGCGCCGTCCTTCGAGGTCTCCTCCGGGTTGAAGCGGAGGTTCTCGAGCAGCAGGACGTCACCGTCCGCGAGGGCCCCGGCAGCCGCGGTCGCCTCGTCACCGACGGTCTCGCCGACGAACGTGACCTCTTTCCCGAGCAGCTCGGAGAGCCGCTGGGCGACCGGCGCGAGCGAGAACTCCGGCTTGGGCTCGCCGTCGGGGCGGCCCAGGTGGGAGATCACGATGACGCGCGCGCCGGCGTTGATGAGGATGTTCAGGGTGGTCAACGACGCCCGGACGCGGCCGTCGTCCGTGATCACGCCGTCCTTCAGCGGGACGTTGAGATCGCAGCGGACGACGACACGCTTGCCGGCGAGGTCGCCGAGGTCGCCCCAAGCGCCGGGCTTGCCAAGGGTTCGGAGGGCCATGCGTTACAGACGCTCGCCCACGTACTCGGTGAGGTCGACGAGGCGGTTCGAGTAGCCCCACTCGTTGTCGTACCACGACGTGATCTTCACGAGGCCACCGATGACCTTGGTCAGACCGGAGTCGTAGATCGAGGAGTGCGGGTCCGTCGTGATGTCGGTCGACACCAGCGGGTCCTCGCTGTAGAGCAGGATGCCCTTGAGGGGGCCTTCCGCGGCCTCCTTGTAGGCGGCGTTGATCTCGTCGACCGTGACCTCGGCCTTGGTCTCGAGCGTGAGGTCCGTGATCGAGCCGGTGGGGACCGGGACGCGGAGCGCGAAGCCGTCGAGCTTGCCGGCGAGCTCCGGGAGGACGAGGCCGATCGCCTTCGCCGCACCCGTGGAGGTCGGGACGATGTTCAGGGCGGCGGCGCGAGCACGGCGCGGGTCCTTGTGCGGGCCGTCCTGGAGGTTCTGGTCGGCGGTGTAGGCGTGCACCGTCGTCATGAGGCCACGCTCGATGCCGAACTTGTCGTTGAACACCTTGGCGAGCGGCGCGAGGCTGTTCGTGGTGCAGGACGCGTTCGAGATGATGTTGTGGTTGGCCGGGTCGTACTGGTCCTCGTTCACGCCGAGCACGATGGTGACGTCGTCACCCGTGGCGGGGGCGGAGATGATGACCTTCTTGGCGCCCGCGTCGATGTGCTTCTGCGCGTCGGCGGCCTTCGTGAAGAACCCGGTCGACTCGATGACGATGTCGACACCCAGCTCGCCCCAGGGGAGGTTGGCGGGGTCGCGCTCCGCGAGCACCTTGATGGCCTTGCCGTCGACCACGATGTTGTCGCCGTCGAGCTCGACCGTCGCCGGGAGCTTGCCGGTGATGGAGTCGAACTTCAGCAGGTTCGCGAGTGACGCGTTGTCGGTGAGGTCGTTCACCGCCACGATCTCGAGGTCGCTGCCCTTGGCCAGTGCGGCCCGGAAGAAGTTACGGCCGATGCGGCCGAAGCCGTTGATACCGATCTTGACGGTCAATGGATCTCCTGGTGGGTGTGGAGCGCCCGGGGGGCGCTGCTTTTCGGAGTCGAAGGCCCTGCGGGCCCACGTGTGGTGGACGATACGCCCCGTAACGTCGCCGTAACGACCCTAGCAGTCGGACACTGCGCGCCTGTGCGGGATGACGGTCCGTCCGGACGGTCGTGAGCGGTGCGCTGGACGGGACCGAAAACGGACTGGAGGCTCCCCACCGGCACGGCCGGACCGCCGCTGGCGCGTCGCTCCGGAACCGGCGGCGTGGGCCCAGGTGCCAGCCGGCACCGCGCCTCCAGTCCGACGCCGGGAACGTCCGCGATCAGACGCCCTCGAGCTCCTCGGGAACACTCGCCTCGGTGCCCGGGATGCCGAGGTCGGAGGCGCGCTTGTCGGCCATCGCGAGCAGGCGGCGGATCCGTCCGGCGATCGCGTCCTTCGTCATCGGCGGCTCGGCGTGCTGGCCGAGCTCGTCGAGCGACGCGTCACGGTGCTGCAGCCGCAGCGAGCCTGCGTACTTGAGGTGGTCCGGGACCTCCTCGCCGAGGATCTCGAGCGCGCGCTCGACGCGGGCGCACGCGGCGACGGCGGCCTGCGCGGAGCGGCGGAGGTTGGCGTCGTCGAAGTTGACGAGGCGGTTCGCCGTGGCGCGGACCTCGCGGCGCTGGCGCATCTCCTCCCACTCCGCGGTGGTGCGCGCGGCACCCATCACGGTGAGCATCTGGCCGATGGCCTCGCCGTCGCGGATGACGACGCGGTGCACGCCGCGCACCTCGCGCCCCTTGGCGGCGATGCCGAGACGCGATGCGGCGCCGACGAGCGCCATCGCGGCCTCGTTGCCGGGGCAGGTGACCTCGAGCGCCGCCGCACGGCCCGGGTCGGTGAGGGTGCCGGAGGCGAGGAACGCGCCGCGCCAGATCGCGGCGAGGTCCTCGCGGTTGCCCGTGGTCAGCCGGTTCGGCAGCCCGCGGACCGGACGACGACGCGCGTCCATGAGGCCCGTCTGGCGGGCGAGGGTCTCACCGGCCTCGAGCACGCGCACGAGGTACCGGGTGCCACGACGGGCGGACGCGGACGAGCCCACCGACGCCTCGCTCCGCACGCCGTACAGCTCGGCGAGGTCCTTGCGCACGCGGTGCACGATGATCCGGGTGTCGAGTTCGACCTCGACCGCGATCCTGCCCGAGATGACGTGCAGGCCACCCGCGAACCGCAGGATGGTCGCGAGTTCGGCGGCGCGGACCGTGTTCCGGTTCACGACGACCCGGGCCAGTTCGTCCTTGACCTCGGCAGTCAACGGCACAGCATCATTCCTAACGTTTCTTCTGGTGGGGTCCGCGTGCCCGGCGCACGTCGTGTGGAGCGGCCGGAGGGACGGTCACTCCCGGCCGAGATCTCGGTTCTTCACACGCACGGCGACGTCGGGCACCCCGCGGAGGAGGTTCGCCAGCTCGGCGACGATGGCGACCGATCGGTGCTTCCCGCCGGTACAGCCGATGGCGATCGTAGCGTGTCTTTTGTTCTCGCGCTGGTACCCCTCGAGCACCGGCTCGAGCACGGCGGCGTAGCGCTCGACGAACGGACGGGCGCCCGGTTGCGCGAGCACGTAGTCCGAGACGGGGCGGTCCAGCCCCGTGTGCGGGCGGAGTTCCGGCACCCAGTACGGGTTCGGCAGGAACCGCACGTCGGCCACCATGTCGGCGTCGGCGGGCAGCCCGTACTTGAACCCGAAGCTCATCAGCGTCACCTGGACACCCACGAAGTGGTCGTCCGCGAACTGCTCGGTGACCGCGTTCGCGAGCTGGTGGATGTTGAGGTCCGAGGTGTCGATGACCACGTCGGACGCCTCGCGCAGGGCGGCGAGCCGACTCCGTTCGCGCCCGATGCCGTCGAGGAGCGTGTCCTCGCCCTGCAGCGGGTGCGGCCGACGGACCTGCTCGAAGCGCCGTACGAGGACGGCGTCGGTGGCTTCGAGGAACAGCACGCGGACGCGTGCGGACGCGCTCTTCCGCACCTGTTCGACGGCCTGCTCGGGGTCGGTGAAGAACCGTCCGCCGCGGACGTCGACGACGGTCGCGATCTTCGGGATCTTCTCCCCCGCGCGGTCGGCGAGCTCGGTGAGCGGCGCGAGCATCTGCGTCGGCAGGTTGTCGACGACGTACCACCCGAGGTCTTCGAGCGCCTTGCCGACCGTCGAGCGTCCGGCCCCGGACATGCCGGTGACGATGAGGATGTCGTGCTGTTGCGGCGGTCGCGTGGACGCCTGGGCGCTGTCGGTCATCTGGGAGTGGGCTCCGTCGTGGCGGCCCGGGCGCGTCGCCCGGGGAGGTCTCGGCTGCGGGTCAAGGCTACCGTCCAGGGGGTCCCGGGAGGCACGGGTTGCGTCACGAGGGCAGGTGCGGACCGTCGTGCGTCACCTCGGGGACCCGCGCCGCGCCTCCTGACAGGCCGCCACCCGCGTCGACGTCCGCTACCCCGTCGGGCTCGGGCGCGCTGACCGGACTCGGCGCGCTCAGCGCGCTGGACGGCGTCTGTGCCAGCTTCGAGACCACCGCCGCGGCGGTCGCCGGACCGACGCCGTTGACCTCGCCGATCTCCTCAGCGGTGGCCTCTCGCAGGCGCGCGACCGAGCCGAAGTGCTTGAGCAGCGCGTTGACACGAGTCGGGCCGAGCCCGGGGATCTCGGACAGCCGCGACCGGACGTCGCGCTTCCGACGGGTGCGCTGGTGCGTGATCGCGAACCGGTGCGCCTCGTCACGGATGCGCTGGATGAGGAACAGCGCCTCCGAGTTGCGGGGCAGGATCACCGGGAAGTCGTCGTCGGGCAGCCAGAGCTCCTCGAGACGCTTCGCGATCCCGACCAGGGCGATGTCGTGCACGCCGGCCTCGTCCATCGCACGCTTCGCGGCCTGCACCTGCGGCTGACCACCGTCGACGATGAGCAGCTGGGGACGGTACGCGAAGCGCTTCGTCGGCTTCGAGCCCTCGACGATCTCGTCACTCGTGACGTCGGGTACGTCCGGCACGCTCGCGTCCTCGTCCAACCGGGCGAGACGTCGGGTGAGCACCTGATGCATGCTGTCGGTGTCGTCGGTGGTCTCGGCGATGGTGTACCGCCGGTACTGGTCCTTGCGGGGCAGGCCGTCCTCGAACACGACCATCGACGCGACGACGTTCGTGCCCTGCAGGTGCGAGATGTCGTAGCACTCCATACGCAGCGGCGCCTCGGTCATGCCGAGGGCGTCCTGGATGTCCGCGAGCGCAGCGGACCGGGTGGTGTAGTCGGCGGAACGCTTGGTCTTGTAGAGCATGAGCGCCTGGGCGGCGTTCTGCGCCGCGGTGCGGGCGAGGCCGGCCCGGTCGCCGCGCTGAGCCGTGCTGAGCTTCGTGCCCCGACCGCCGCGGCGATCGCTGAGCCACTGCTGCAGCGCCTCGGCGTCCTCCGGCAGCTCCGGCACGACGACCTCCCGCGGAGGCTCGTCGCCGGTCGCGTAGTTGCCCTGCACGATCTGCTCGATGAGGTCGCCCGTCGAGATGTCGAGCTCCTTGTCGACGACCCACCCGCGCACGCCGCGGATGCGACCGCCGCGCACCGAGAACAGCTGCACGGCAGCCGCGAGCTCGTCCTCGGCGATGCCGAAGAGGTCGAGGTCGACCGAGTCGCGGAGCACCACGGCCGACTTCTCGAGCACGGCCTCGAGCGCCTCGACCTGGTCGCGGAACCGCGCCGCCTGCTCGTACTGCATCGCGTCCGCCGAGGCCGCCATCCGCTGGCGGAGCTGCGTGATGACCCGCCGGTCGTAGCTCGCCATGAACCGGATGAACTCCTCGACCATGGCGCGGTGCTCGGCGATCGTCACCTTCTGCGAGCACGGGCCGCCGCACTTGCCGATCTGCCCCGGGAAACAGGGCTTCCCGGTCTGCATCGCCTTCTTGTACGACGAGTCCGAACAGGTGCGGATCGGGAACACCTTGATCATCAGGTCGATGGTGTCGTGCACCGCCCAGATCTTCGGGTACGGCCCGAAGTACTTCGCGCCCTTGATCTTCCGGTTGCGCGTGACCATCACCCGCGGCGCTTCCTCGCCGAGGGTGATCGCCATGTACGGGTACGACTTGTCGTCGCGGAACTTGACGTTGAACGGCGGATCGAACTCCTTGATCCACGTGTACTCGAGCTGCAGCGCCTCGATCTCGGAGCCGACCGTGGTCCACTCGACGCTGCGTGCTGTGAGGACCATCCGCCGGGTCCGCTCGTGGAGCGTCGGCAGCGGCGCGAAGTAGTTGCTCAGCCGCGCCCGGAGGTTCTTCGCCTTGCCGACGTACAGCACGCGACCGGCCTCGTCGCGCCAGCGGTAGACGCCCGGGTCGGTCGGGATCTCCCCGGCCTTCGGACGCCAGGGAACCGTGTCCGCCACCTACCGAGCACCCGCCTTCTGCTTGGTGCGCTTCTGCGTGGCCGTTCGTGCCCCGACGGCCTGCTCCTTGCCGACGCGGGCGTCCTGCGCGTCGAAGATCTCCTTCAGGAAGACACCGGTGTGGCTCTCGGGCACGTTCGCCACGTGCTCCGGGGTACCGGTCGCCAGCACCGTGCCGCCGCCCGAGCCACCCTCGGGCCCCATGTCGATGATCCAGTCCGCGGACTTGATGACGTCGAGGTTGTGCTCGATCGTGATGACCGTGTTGCCCTTGTCGACCAGGCTCTGCAGCACGAGGAGGAGCTTCCGGACGTCCTCGAAGTGCAGACCCGTCGTGGGCTCGTCGAGCACGTACACCGTCCGCCCGTTCGACCGGCGCTGCAGCTCGGTCGCGAGCTTCACGCGCTGGGCCTCGCCGCCGGACAGGGTGGTCGCGCTCTGCCCGAGCCGGACGTAGCCGAGACCGACGTCGACGAGGGTCTGCATGTACCGGTGGATCGCGGAGATCGGCTCGAAGAACTCGGCCGCCTCGCTGATCGGCATGTCGAGGACCTCGGAGATGTCCTTGCCCTTGTAGTGCACCTGCAGCGTCTCGCGGTTGTACCGCGCACCGCCGCAGACCTCGCACGCGACGTAGACGTCGGGCAGGAAGTTCATCTCGATCTTGATCGTGCCGTCGCCCGAGCAGTTCTCGCAGCGCCCGCCCTTGACGTTGAAGCTGAAGCGGCCCGGCTGGTAGCCGCGCGCCTTCGCCTCGGGCGTTTCGGCGAACAGCTGGCGGATCCGGTCGAACACGCCCGTGTACGTCGCCGGGTTCGAGCGCGGCGTGCGACCGATCGGCGCCTGGTCGACGTGCACGACCTTGTCGAGCTGGTCGAGGCCCTTGACGCGCGTGTGTTTGCCGGCGATGTGCCGTGCGCCGTTGAGCTGGTTGGCGAGCACCTTGTACAGGATGTCGTTGACGAGCGTGGACTTGCCCGACCCGCTCACCCCGGTGACCGCGGTGAAGACTCCCAGCGGGAAGTCCGCGTCGATGGACTTGAGGTTGTTCGCCCGCGCACCCTGCACGCTGATCGTGCGCTTGAGGTTCACCGTGCGACGCTCGGCCGGCACCTCGATCGCACGACGACCGGCGAGGTAGTCGCCCGTGATCGAGTCGCGGTTCTCGATGATCCCTTCGTACGAGCCGGAGTGCACGACGTTGCCGCCGTTGACACCCGCACCCGGTCCGATGTCGACGACCCAGTCCGCGGTGCGGATGGTGTCTTCGTCGTGCTCGACGACGATGAGGGTGTTGCCGAGGTCCTTGAGCTTGACGAGCGTGTCGATCAGCCGACGGTTGTCCCGCTGGTGCAGCCCGATGCTCGGTTCGTCGAGGACGTAGAGCACGCCCGTCAGACCGGACCCGATCTGCGTGGCCAGACGGATGCGCTGCGCCTCGCCGCCGGAGAGGCCACCGGCCCCGCGCGCGAGCGTCAGGTAGTTGAGGCCGACCTCGAGCAGGAACTCGAGCCGTGCCCGGATCTCACGGAGGACCGCGGCGGCGATGTGCGCTTCGCGGTCGGTGAGCGTCAGACCGTCCATGAACGCGTACGCGTTGTCGAGGGACATGTCCGTCACGTCGGCGATGCTCCGGCCGTCGACCGTGACCGCGAGCACCTCGGGCTTGAGCCGCGTGCCGTCGCACACCGGACACGGCACCTCACGCAGGTAGCCCTGGAAACGCTGCCGCTGCGAGTCCGACTCGGCCTCGGCGAACTTGCGCTCGATGTAGGGCATGACACCCTCGAACCCGCTCGTGTACCGCATCTCGCGGCCGAACCGGTTGCGCCAGGACACCGACACCTGGAAGTCCTTGCCCGTGAGGATCGCCGCCTGCACCGAGGGGTCGAGGCGGTTCCACGGGGTGTCCAGGTCGAACCCGAGGTCCTTGCCGAGACCGGCGAGGAGCTTCTCGAAGTAGGAGTACAGCCCGCTCGTACCCGTCCACGGCAGCAGCACACCGTCGCGCAGGGACGCCTCGGGGTCACCGAGCACGAGGTCCGGGTCGACCGACATCCGCGTACCGAGACCCGAGCACTCCGGGCACGCGCCGAACGGCGCGTTGAACGAGAACGTCCTCGGCTCGATCTCGGTGAGCGCCAGCGGGTGGTTGTTCGGGCAGGAGAGGTTCTCGGAGTAGGTCCGGACCGCGCCGGGCCCCTCGGCGTCGACGAGGTCGATCGCGACCGTGCCGTCGGTCAGTCGCAGTGCCGTCTCGAGCGAGTCGGTCAGTCGGTTGAGGATGTCATCGTTCGCGACGAGGCGGTCGACGATGACCGAGATGTCGTGCTTGACCTGCTTCTTGAGCTTCGGGGGGTCGTTGAGCTGGATGCGCTCGCCGTCGACGATCGCGCGGGCGTACCCGGAGGCCGCGAGCTCCTGGAAGAGGTCGACGAACTCGCCCTTCTTCTTCGAGATGACGGGGGCGAGCACCTGGAAGCGGGTACCGGACTCGAACTGCATGAGCTGGTCGGCGATCTGCTGCACGGACTGCTTGCTGATCACCTCGCCGCAGACGGGGCAGTGCGGCACACCGATGCGCGCCCAGAGCAGACGCATGTAGTCGTAGACCTCGGTGATGGTGCCCACCGTGGACCGCGGGTTCCGGTTCGTCGACTTCTGGTCGATCGACACCGCGGGCGACAGCCCCTCGATGAAGTCGACGTCCGGGCGGTCGACCTGACCGAGGAACTGACGCGCGTACGCGGACAGCGACTCCACGTAGCGACGCTGCCCCTCGGCGAAGATCGTGTCGAACGCCAGCGAGGACTTGCCGGACCCGGACAGACCCGTGAACACGACGAGCGAGTCACGCGGGATCTCGAGGTCGACGTCACGCAGGTTGTGCACCCGGGCGCCCCGCACGCTGAGCGTGGAGGTGCTGTGCGGTGCCGTCCCGCCGGGGATGTGGAGGTCTGCGGGCTCGCCGAACGCGTTGCGGGCCGACGTCGAGGTACCGCGGTCAGAGGTGATGGTCATCGCCGTCGATTCTACGAAGCGGCACCGACATTCGGCCGCGAAGGACGGTCAGACGAATGCGTCGAGAGCGAACGCGACCCCGGCAGCGCGCTCGCTCGCGGCCCAGAGCCGAGCGGCTCCGGTCCGGTCGTGCGCCCGCGGCTCCGCCCGGACGAGTGCGGCCGGACCCCGCAGCTGCATCCAGCCCGAGGGACCCCAGTACTCGCCCGAGCGCACGTCGTCGGCGACCGCGGCGTGCACGAGGGGGCCTGCGCCGGCGTCCTTGCCCTGCGCGTACCACCGCTGCGCCGGCCGCGTCCACGCCGGTTCCGGCCGCGAGGCAGTGACGTCCGGCCGCTCGGGCGAGAGGAGGTCGAGCGAGAGCCCCGGGTGGGCGACGACGCTGGCGACCGGGGAACCCGCGTCCGCCAGGCGCTCGGCGAGCTCGAACCCGAAGAGCATCACGGCGAGCTTGCTGCGCCCGTACTGCCGGTGGCTCGAGTAGCGGCCGGCCCGCAGCGGGTCGGCGGGGTCGAGGCGGGCCCACCGGTGCGCGATCGACCCGAGGTGCACGACCCGTCCGGCCCGGCGTTCGAGCAGCGGGAGCGTCAGCGCCGTCCAGGCGAAGTGACCGAGGTGGTTCGTCCCCATCTGCAGCTCGGTGCCCTGGGGCGTCGTCCGCATCGTGGCGGCGCCGACGACGCCGGCGTTGTTCACGATCGCGTCCACGCCGCCCGGCTCGAGCCGAGCGAGCTCGTCGGCAGCGCGGCGAACGCTCTCGAGGTCGGCGAGGTCGAGGTGGACGTGGGCGAGGTCGGCGTCGGCCACGTACCGGCGGATACTCCGCTCGGCCGATGCCGCACGGGCGGCGTCCCGTGTCGCGAGGACCACGCGGTGTCCGGCGGCCGCGAGTTGTTCGGCGGCGAAGTACCCGAGCCCGGCGCTCGCCCCGGTGACGACGACGGTGCGCCGGACCGGGCTGTCCGGGTCAGCGCCGCCGTCCGGGCCGGCGCCCGGGTCAGCGGACATGCCCCGCCGACTCCATCTGCCGCAGTGCCTTCTTGAGGTCCTGCACCTCGTCGCGGAGCCGCGCCGCGAGCTCGAACTTCAGCTCGGCGGCTGCCTGCAGCATCTGGTCGTTGAGGTCGGCGATGGTCGCCTCGAGCTGCGTCGCCCCCTCGCCCGCGATGCCCTCGCGCCTGAGGTTCGGCGTCGGGGAGCGTCGACCGTCGGCGGCCGGACGCCCCTGGAGCAGCGCCTTCGTGTCGTCGTTCTCCCGCGCCAGGATCTCCGTGATGTCGGCGATCTTCTTGCGGAGCGGCTGCGGGTCGATGCCGTGCTCGGTGTTGTACGCGACCTGCTTCTCGCGGCGACGGTCGGTCTCCTCGATCGCGGTCCGCATGGAGTCGGTCATCTTGTCGGCGTACATGAGCACCTGACCCGACACATTGCGGGCGGCACGACCGATCGTCTGGATCAGCGAGGTCGAGGAGCGGAGGAAGCCTTCCTTGTCGGCGTCGAGGATCGCCACGAGGGAGACCTCGGGCAGGTCGAGGCCCTCACGCAGCAGGTTGATGCCGACCAGCACGTCGTAGACGCCCTGGCGCAGCTCGGTCAGGAGCTCGACGCGCTTGAGGGTGTCCACGTCGGAGTGCAGGTACCGCACGCGGACGCCAGCGTTCCCGAGGAAGTCGGTGAGTTCCTCGGCCATGCGCTTCGTCAGGGTGGTCACGAGGACGCGCTCGTCCTTCTCGACGCGCTGCTGGATCTCCTCGAGGAGGTCGTCGATCTGGCCGTCGCTCGGCTTCACCACGATCTCGGGGTCGACCAAACCGGTCGGGCGGATGATCTGCTCCACGACGCTGTCCGTCACGCCGAGCTCGTACCGGCCCGGGGTCGCGGACAGGTAGACCTTCTGCCCGGACCGTTCGAGGAACTCCTCCCACGTCAGCGGCCGGTTGTCGAGGGCACTCGGTAGGCGGAAGCCGTGCTCGACGAGCGTGCGCTTGCGGGACGCGTCCCCCTCGTACATCGCGCCGATCTGCGGCACCGTGACGTGCGACTCGTCGATCACGATGAGGAGGTCGTCCGGGAAGAAGTCGAGCAGGCAGTGCGGCGGCTCGCCCGCGGCCCGGCCGTCCATGTGCCGCGAGTAGTTCTCGATGCCCGAGCAGAACCCGATCTGCTCCATCATCTCGATGTCGAACGTGGTGCGCATCCGGAGCCGCTGCGCCTCGAGCAGCTTGCCCTGGCCCTCGAGCTCGGCGAGCCGTTCGGCCAGCTCGTCCTTGATCGTGGCGATCGCCCGGTGCATGACCTCGGTGTCGGCGACGTAGTGCGATGCCGGGAAGATCGACACGGCTGGCATGTCCTCGAGCACGTTGCCGGTCAGCGGGTGCAGGTACGACAGCGCTTCGACCTCGTCGCCGAACATCTCGATGCGGATCGCGTGCTCTTCGTACATCGGGATGATCTCGAGGGTGTCGCCACGCACGCGGAAGGTCCCGCGCGCGAAGTCGACGTCGTTGCGCTGGTACTGCATCGCGACGAACTTGCGGACGAGCTGGTCGCGGGAGATCGTCTGCCCGACGTGCAGCGCCACCGAGGCGTTCATGTACTGCTCCGGTGTTCCGAGGCCGTAGATGCACGACACGGTCGAGACCACGACGACGTCGCGCCGGCTGAGCAGCGAGTTCGTCGTCGAGTGCCGGAGCCGCTCGACCTCGGCGTTGACCGAGGAGTCCTTCTCGATGAAGGTGTCCGTCTGCGGGACGTACGCCTCGGGCTGGTAGTAGTCGTAGTACGAGACGAAGTACTCGACCGCGTTGTTCGGCAGCAGGCTCCGGAACTCGTTCGCGAGCTGGGCGGCGAGGGTCTTGTTGTGCGCCAGCACCAGCGTCGGACGCTGCACCTGCTCGATGAGCCACGCGGTCGTCGCCGACTTGCCGGTACCGGTCGCACCGAGCAGCACGACGTCGGTCTCACCGGCGTTGATGCGACCCGCGAGTTCGGCGATCGCCGCGGGCTGGTCGCCGCTCGGCGAGTACTCGCTGATGACCTCGAACGGGCGGACCGCGCGCGTGGGCTCGATTGACACTGCCATGCGCCCAACGGTAGCCGGGACCCCTGACACGGGAGCGGTCTGCTCGCCCTGGGCGTATCGTCCTCTGCAAGCAGGCTCCAAGACGACTGATAGGGACCCGGAATAGCCTCCGATCCGTTCAGCAACTCGATACCTTCTCATTCCCCCGAAGAGGCCCCATGACGACGGCGACCCCCGCCGCACCGACGAAGGGCACCCCGCTCCGCGGACGTGTCCGCGGTCGGGTGCTCATCCTGCTGTGCTTCATGTACGCGATCTCGTACATCGACCGCACGAACATCTCCACCGCGCTCCCCCACATCACCGAGGACTTCGGGTTCAACGAGACGACCGCGGGACTCATCGTCTCCGCGTTCGCGCTGCCGTACGCCCTGCTCCAGGTCTTCGGCGGCACCATCGCCGAGAAGTTCGGTCCGCGGAAGGCGCTCTTCGTCATCACCGTCATCTGGGGTGTCGCCACGCTCTGGACGGGGTTCTCGGTCGGTTTCTGGACCCTGTTCGCCGCCCGCGCGCTCCTCGGCCTGAGCGAAGCCGCCGCCTTCCCCGCAGCCACCCAGGCGATGAGCCGTTGGATCCCCCGCGACCGCAACGGCTTCGCGCAGGGCGTCGTGCACTCGGCGGCGCGGCTCGGCAACGCGCTGGCACCGCTCCTCGTCGCGTGGGTGATCGGCGCGACCGGCAGCTGGCGCTGGGCGTTCTTCGCGACCGCTGTCCTGTCCATCGCCTGGGCGGTCGTCTGGTTCGTCTGGTTCCGCGACAAGCCCGAGGACTCCACACGCATCGAACGCGTCGAGCTCGATGAACTCCCGCCCGTCGCGTCCCGCGCGACCCGCCCGCCCGTGCCGTGGCGCACGCTCGCGCGCCAGATCCTCCCGGTCACCTTCGTCGACTTCGGGTACGGCTGGGTGCTCTGGGTCTTCCTCACGTGGATCCCGACCTTCCTCAGCGACACGTACGGGCTGCCGATCAGCAAGTTCGCGCTCTTCACGACGCTGGTCCTGCTCGCCGGTGTCGTCGGGGACACCGTCGGCGGCATGCTCAGCGACCGGATCATCCACCGCGGCGGGAACACCAGGAACGCCCGGCGGAGCGTCCTCGTCATCGGCCTCGGCGGCTCGCTGGTCTGCCTCGTCCCCCTCGTCATCGGGCAGGGGCTCGTCGTCGCCACGATCTCGCTCGCACTGTCGTTCTTCTTCCTCGAGCTCTGCAACGCGAACCTCTGGGCGATCCCGATGGACGTCGCGCCGCAGTGGTCGGGCACCGCGTCCGGCTTCATGAACACCGGTTTCGGCATCGCCGGCGTCATCTCGCCGATTGTGTTCGGTGCGCTCATCGATGCCTCCGGGTGGCAGCTGCCCTTCGCGCTCTCGTGCGTGCTGCTCGCTGCGGCCGCGGTCGTCGCCTGGGTCATGAAGCCGAAGCGCCTCACGATGACGGACGGGGTGCTCGAGATCGGTACCCCGACGGCCGAGCACCGCTCCGCCTGACCCGGTCCGCCCCTCTTCGCCCGCTCGCCGCAGCCCCGGCGCGAGCGGGCGAAACACGTTCCCGCCAGGACCAGAACCGCGCGTATTCAGCCCGCTCGCGCACCACCGGACGGGAGGCACGGTGCCAGCCCGCCCCGCGCCTCCCGTCCGCAACACGCGAGCGGGCGAAACACGCTCCCGCCAGGACCCGACCCAGGCGCATTCCGCCCGCTCGCCGCAGCCCCGGCGCGAGCGGACAAAGCACGTTCCCGCCAGCACCCGAACGGCACGCATTCCGCCCGCTCGCGCACCACCGGACGGGAGGCACGGCGCGGCCCCGCCCCGCGCCTCCAGCCCGCACCACGCGAGCGGGCGAAACACGTCCCCACCAGCACCAGAACCGCGCATTCCGCCCGCTCGCGCACCACCGGCGCGAGCGGGCGAAACACGTTCCCTCCAGCACCCGAACGGCACGCATTGCGCCCGCTCGCGCACCACCGGACCGGAGGCACGGCGCCGCCCCGCCCCGCGCCTCCAGGCCGTCACCCACTCGCCGAAGCGACAGGTCCCCTCACCCGCGCCACGTTCGTGCCGCCAACGCGACACTGTGCGCGGAACCGCCCAAAGCACACTGTCGCTTTCGCGACAGCGACAGCGACAGCGCCTGCGACCGCACCCGCACCCACACCCGCGTCAGCGCGCGGCGCGCCGCCCCACGTCGTCCGTCTCGCCGACGAGCGCGTCGTCGGGCTCGACCGGCTCCGGCGACCGCTGCGGCAGCGGCGCCGCGGCGGCACGCTTCCTCGCCCGCGCCTCGCGCTGCCCCCGGGACGCGAGCGACGGACGCCCGGTCAGCGGCACGCTCAGCGGCGTCCAGCGGAACAGCTCGGTCACGGCGACCGACAGCACGAGCACGAGCACGTACGTCACGAGGGTGAGCCAGGGCTTCGGGACGACCTGCTCGAGCCAGCTGTCGCCGTACAGCAGGATCCAGATCATGAACGGGTGGCTCAGGAAGATGCCGAACGAACGGTCGGAGCCGTAGTCGATCACCCGCGCGAGCGGACTGCCCGGGCGTCGCCGATCCGCCCAACGGGCGCCGATCGCGAGGAAGCCGACGAAGACGGCAGCGCTCCAGATCACCTGGATCGGCTGCAGCGGGGTGCCGGCGGCGTACAGCGACTGCCCGAGGGCGACCTGCAGCCACCACACGGCGAGGGTGAGCACACCGACGCCGACGAAGCCCCACAGGACTCCACGGCGGTGCACCCGGATGAACCGGAGGAAGGCGTCCGCGTGGTCGGCGGCGACCGCCCCGGCCACGATGAAGAACACGTACGAGAAGAAGAACTGCTTCTGGTACCCGTGCAGCCACGCGTCGCTCGCCGGGAAGTACTTGTACCCGGCGAAGACGACGAGCTGCACGACGAGGGAGAGCACGAGGACGGTGACGTGGTGCCCCCGCGTCTTCCGCACGAGCCATGCGATCACCGGGAGCAGCAGGTACACCTGCATCGTGACGAGCAGGAAGTACAGGTGGTACCAGGAGACGCCGGTGACGATCCCCTCGGCGTACGTGCGGACGAGGACGGGCACGTCCCCGCGCGTCGTCGAACCGAGCAGCCACGACGAACCGACGTAGAGGAAGGACCACGCCAGGTACGGCACCCCGACGAGCAGGAAGCGCTTCGGCCAGAACTGCGCCATCGGTCTCGGTCGCAGCGTGTAGCTGTACACGAGGACGAACGCCGTCAGCGAGAAGAACACCAGCCGCGTGAAGTGCAGCAGGCCGAGCAGGACGTTCAGCGGGACGTCGTCCGTGGCGACCGTGTGGCTGGTCGTGTGCACGCCGATGACGCACGCGAAGGTGAGGATGCGGAGGACGTCGACCTCGTACAGGTGCCGGGGTTTCCCCTCGGCGGTACGGGTCGGCGTCTGCTCACCGCGCACCGGGGCTCCCCGCTGCTCGACGCGCGTCGGGACGCCGGACGGTCGGTCGCCGGCGCTCACGGGCGCTCGGCCATCGTGCGCACCTTCGCACGCTGGACCTTGCCGGTCGGCGCGCGCGGCAGGTCCGGGACGACGACGATCTCGACGGGACGCCGGAACCGGGTGAGCCGGGCCTCGGCACGAGCCGTGAGATCGGCGACGAGGGCCTCGACGTCGACCGGCTCGTCCGGCTGCGGGATGACGTAGGCGATCGGGACGGCGCCGAGGACGTCGTGCGGACGCCCCACCACGACGGCTTCGAGCACGCGCTCGTCGCCGAGCAGGACGTCCTCGACCTCGGACGGGTAGACCTTCTCGCCGCCCCGGTTGATGACGTCGTCGGACCGCCCGGCGAGTGCGACCCAGCCGTCCGCGGACACCGAGCCGACGTCGCCGGTGCTCAACCAGCCGTCCGCGTCGAAGCGGTCGGCGGCGCGGCCGAACAGGTAGCGGTGCACGATGCCCTCGCCGCGGATCCAGAGCGCACCGACCTCGTCGGGCGGCAGGACCGAACCGTCCTCGCCGCGCACCTGCACCTCTGACCCCACGGGGACCCCGACGGTGCCGACCCGGGCGGGTGCGCCGAGCGGGGTCGCGGTGATCTGCGACGCCCCCTCGGTCATCCCCCAGCTCACGACGAGCGGGACGTCGCCGAGCGCCTGACGCACCGGGTCGGGCAACGGTGCCGAGGCGCTGCGGACGAACCGCAACCCCTCGGGGAAGTCGAGTGGGCCGGTCTTCGCGAGCACGGCGAGGATCGCGGGCACGGCGTTGAGCCAGGTGATCCGCCGCTCGGCCAGGAGCTCCCAGAACCCGGTCCGGCGGAAGCGGCGGTCGAGCACGAGCGTCGCGCCGGACACCAGGGTGGCGAGGAGCCCGACGACCTCCGCGTTGACGTGGAAGAGGGGCAGCGAGTTGAAGCCGCGGTCCTCCGGCGTCAGCGCGTTGTGACGCGCCACGGCACGGGCCACGAACAGCAGCTGCGACTCGGGCAGCTCCACGCCCTTCGGGGTCCCGGTCGACCCGGAGGTGAACAGCACGACGGACCCCTCGCCCGGCGCGTCCGGACTCTCCGACGGCAGGTCGCCGTCACGGACGCCGGCCGGGAGGAACGTGGCCGCGTCGATCCCGCTGGCGGGTGCTCCGGGGACGGTCGAGTCCACGTCGCGGTCCGACACCACGATCGAGGCGCCGCCGATGAGGTCGGCGAGGCGCCCGGGTTCGGTGGCCGGCTGACCGGTGTCGACGGGGATCGCCCGACGACCGGTCGCGAGGGCGGCGAGGTGCACCACCGCGAACGAGAGGGGGTCGCCGAGATCGACGAGCACCGCACCGGACGGCGCGACGCCGATCGCGTCGAAGGTCGACGACCACGCGGAGACCGCGTCGCCGAGGGCTCGGTAGGTCAGGACGCGGTCACTGCGCGCGTCTTCGAGGTAGCTGCGCCCGCCGTCCTGCGCCGCACGGGCACCGATGATCGAGCGCAGGTCGGGTTCTTCGCCTGCTTGCTGCACGGACTCAGAGTATTGCGGCTTCCTATGACCGCTCCGAGGGGAACCGATGGAGCAGCCATTGCCACAGCGCGAGCATCTCCGGGGTGCCGTCGGGACCGAGGGGCGTGGAGTCGTTGATGATCCGCGAGTGCGACTCCCCCGGTGAACCCACCCGGATGTCGGTGAGGATGGCGTGCGGATCGGCATCGGTGCCCGGCGGCGCCGTGTCGGTGCGGAAGGGACCGGTCGCGCCGTCGAGTCCCATCGCCTCCCAGGAGCCGCGGATCCGACGGCCGAACACGTCCCGCACGTCGTCGATGGCGTACATCCGGTCGGCCGGGGTCTTGCCGGGGCGGTCCATCCACGCTGCGTGGTCGGGACCGAGCGACTCGACCGGCGACGAGAACATGAGCGCACCCTGCACCGATCGGATGTGGGCGATGTACGCCGCTTCGCCGCCGCCCTGCGAGTGTCCGGCGACGACGACGTCGTTCCACGCGATGTCCGAGTCGGCCTCGACGAACCGGCCCCAACCGCCGCCCGGGTCGTGGTCCTCGAGGTAGGCCATGGCGTCTCGGAACCGTGACACGATCGATCCCGAGGGCTTCACCGAACTGAACGCGGACGGTCGACTGCCGTCGAACCGGTTCCGCTGCACCTTGCCGTAGCAGTGCGGGTCTGCCTGGCACGTGCCGGAGAGCGTCTTGCCGAGGTTCCAGTAGTCGAGCCCGAGCACGTGGTAGCCGTCCTGCAGCGCCGTGCCGAGGAACAGCTGGTAGTCGGCGGGCTTCGCCCGGGTCGCCGGCAGGAAGAGCAGGAGCGGGCCGTCGGCGTTCGTCCGGGCGGCGAAGTCGTCGCGGTTCGGCTCGAGGCGCTGCCCGTTGATCGTGCCGAGCCGGAACCGGTGGAACTCGCCCTCGGGGCCGTGCTCGTCTCCGTGCGGTGGTCGATCCGCGGCGGCCACCCGGCCGTGCTGCTCGACCCGCTGACCACCGAGCACGTTCGCCGCGACGAGAGCCGCGCCGCCGATCGCGACGAGTACGACGGCCGCGATGAGCAGGAGCAGCCGGTGCCTCATCGGGAGATGCGCTCCCAGACGGCATCCGCGGAGCGGATCGTGTCCGCGAGGGTGCCGGTGGCGTCGACGACGTGGTCGGCCAGTGCGAGGCGCTCGGCGTCGCTCGCCTGGGCGGACACCCGGCGCTCGGCCTCGTCCCGGGCCATGCCGCGGTGCTCCACGAGTCGCTCGATGCGCTGCGCCGCCGGGGCGTCCACGACGACCACGGAATCGAAGGCCAGTGGGCGGCTCCCCCGGGCCTCGGCGAGGAGCGGGACGTCGTAGACCACGATCGCGTCGGGGTCGGCCGCCTCGGCAGCGTCGAACGCGGCCTGAGCGAGGCGCCAGACCTCGGGGTGGGTGATGCCCTCGAGGTCCTTTCGTGCCGCCGGGTCGGAGAACACGATCGCGCCGAGCGCCGGCCGGTCGAGCGACCCGTCCTCGGCGATCACCCCGGGCCCGAACCGCTCCGCGACCCGTGCGAGACCCGGGCTCCCGGGAGCCACCGCGTCCCGTGCGAGTCGGTCGGCATCGACCACGACCGCGCCGTGCTCCGCCCAACGCCCGGAGACCGTCGACTTGCCCGCGGCGATGCCGCCCGTGAGACCGATGATGCGCACCGGAACAGCGTAGCGAGCGCACCTGCCGGAACGGCCGGAAGCCCGGCACCCCTTCTCAGGGATGCCGGGCCTCCGGTACGGGCGAGCCGCTCGATCAGTTGGTCGAGCTGAGCTTCTCGCGGAGCGCCGCGAGCGAGGCGTCGTCGGCCAGGGTGCCCTGACCGTTCGACTCGCTGGCGAACGACGACGACGAGGAAGCGCTGGCCGGGAGGTCGAAGCCACCCTGCGCCTCGTCGGCGATGGTCTTCGCGACCTGCGCCTTGTGGGCCTCCCAGCGGGACTGAGCGGCGGAGTACTGACGCTCCCACTCCTCGCGCTGGGTGTCGAAGCCCTCGAGCCACTCGTTGGTCTCGGGGTCGAAGCCCTCGGGGTACTTGTAGTCGCCCTTCTCGTCGTACTCCGTCGGCATGCCGTAGAGCGCCGGGTCGAACTCGGTGCCCTCCGGGTCGACGCCCTCGTTGGCCTGCTTGAGGCTGAGCGAGATGCGGCGACGGTCGAGGTCGATGTCGATGATCTTGACGAAGACCTCGTCGTTGACCGAGACGACCTGCTCGGCGAGCTCGACGTGCTTGTTCGAGAGCTCCGAGATGTGCACGAGGCCCTCGATGCCGTCGGCGACGCGGACGAAGGCACCGAACGGCACGAGCTTCGTGACCTTGCCCGGCGCGATCTGACCGATCGCGTGGGTGCGGGCGAAGACCTGCCACGGGTCCTCCTGCGTGGCCTTGAGCGAGAGCGACACGCGCTCGCGGTCCAGGTCCACCTCGAGGATCTCGACGGTGACTTCCTGACCGACCTCGACGACCTCGCTGGCGTGCTCGATGTGCTTCCAGCTGAGCTCGGAGACGTGGACGAGACCGTCGACGCCACCCAGGTCGACGAACGCACCGAAGTTGACGATCGACGACACGATGCCCTTGCGGACCTGGCCCTTGTGGAGGTTGTTGAGGAACGTGGTGCGGGACTCGGACTGCGTCTGCTCGAGCAGGGCGCGGCGCGAGAGCACGACGTTGTTGCGGTTCTTGTCGAGCTCGAGGATCTTCGCCTCGAGCTCCTGGCCGAGGTACGGCGTGAGGTCGCGGACGCGACGGAGCTCGATGAGCGAGGCCGGGAGGAAGCCGCGGAGACCGATGTCGACGATCAGGCCGCCCTTGACGACCTCGATGACCGTGCCGGTCACGACGCCGTCGGACTCCTTGATCTTCTCGACGTCGCCCCACGCGCGCTCGTACTGCGCACGCTTCTTCGACAGGATGAGGCGACCTTCCTTGTCCTCCTTCTGGAGGACCAGGGCCTCGACCTCGTCGCCGACCTCGACGACCTCGTTGGGGTCGACGTCGTGCTTGATCGAGAGTTCGCGCGAGGGGATGACACCCTCGGTCTTGTAACCGACGTCGAGGAGGACCTCGTCGCGGTCGATCTTCACGACGGTGCCGGAGATGAGGTCTCCGTCGTTGAAGAACTTCAGGGTCTTCTCGACCTCGGCCAGGAAGTCATCAGCCGAGCCGATGTCGTTGATGGCGACCTGCTTGGGAGCCTTGGTCGTGGTGGTTGTCATGTAGAGATTGCTCCGAACGGACATGAGTCGGGCCGTGACGGCGAGGGAGCGACCCTCTGGTCCGTACCGGATGCCGGTACGAGCCGTCGTGGCGGTGTGGTTGGTTGGCGCGGATTGCGCCGCACAAGTCTAACCGGAGCGGGCGAGAGCCCACAACCGGGTGTGTCGGTCCGTGACGGACCGGTGCGCAGTGCCTCGGACGGTCAGCCGAGCAGGGCGCTGCGCAGGGTGTCCAGGCCGATGCTGCCGAGCGCGAGGGCCCGGCGGTGGAACGCCTTGAGGTCGAACGCCGACCCCTCTCGGGCGGCCACCTCGTCACGGATCGACTCCCAGACACGCTGGCCGACCTTGTACGAGGGTGCCTGCCCCGGCCAGCCGAAGTAGCGCGCCACCTCGAACTGCACGAACGCGTCGGACATGTTCACGTTCTCGCGCATGAAGTCGAGCGCGTACTCCCACGTCCAGGCGCCGCCGTCCGGGTTCGTCTTCTGCAGGTGCACGCCGATGTCGAGCACCACGCGGGCCGCACGCATCCGCTGGCCGTCGAGCATGCCGAGGCGGTCGCCGTCGTCGTCGAGGAAGCCGAGCTGCTCCATGAGGCGCTCGGCGTACAGCGCCCAGCCCTCGACGTGGCCGGACGACCCGGACAGCTGACGACGCCAGGTGTTCAGTTCGCCGCGGTTGTAGACGCCCTGGCTGATCTGCAGGTGGTGGCCGGGAACGCCCTCGTGGTAGACCGTCGTCTTCTCGCGCCAGGTGCCGAACTCGGTGACGCCCTGCGGCACGGACCACCACATGCGGCCGGCGCGCGAGAAGTCGTCCGACGGACCCGTGTAGTAGATCCCGCCCTCCTGCGTCGGGGCGATCCGGCACTCGAGGCGCTTGATCGGGTCCGGGATGTCGAAGTACCTGCCGTCCATCGCGCGGATCGACTCGTCGCTCGTCTCCTGCATCCACCGCTGCAGCGCGTCGGTGCCGTGCAGGACGCGCGACGGGTCGGCGTCGAGCACCTCGATCGCGCGGGCGACGCTCGCACCGGACTCGATCCGGTCGGCGATGCGCTCCTGTTCGTCACGCATCCGGGCGAGTTCCTCGATCCCCCACTCGTACGTCTCGTCGAGGTCGACGACCGCGCCGAGGAACCGACGGGAGTGCAGCTCGTACGCCTCGCGCCCGACCGCGTCCACGGGGGTGGCGAGCGGCATCAGCTCGTGCTCGAGGAACTGCCCGAACGACCGGTAGGCGGCCGCCGCGACCTCGGCCCCGCGGGCGAGCTCGGCGCGCAGCGACTCGGGCACGGAGCCGCCGTCGTCGAGCGCGGCACCGTCGACGAGCTGCCGGAACACGCCGTCCTCCGCGCCGTTGCGCGCGGCCTGCTCGGCGACGAGCGCGACCTGGCGCTTCGCGGGCGTGACGTCCTCGCGCGTGCCCTCGAGCAGGGTCTCGCGGATGCCCTCGATCGCGTCCGGCAGGGCGTGCAGCCGGCTCGCGATGTCCTGCCAGTCCGTCTCGGTCGCGGTCGGCATGAGGTCGAGGACCTCGCGCACGGACTGCGCCGGGCTGGCGATGACGTTGAGGTCGCGCAGGTGGAGCTTCCGGTCGTGGGACTCCTGGACGAGGTCGAGCTCGGCGGCGAGATCGGCCTTCGTCACACGGTCCACGGCGTCCACCGGCTCGGCGGCGTCGAGCGCACGCTTCGCTGCCCGGGCGGCGTCGGCCATCGCTGCGGCACCCGCGGGCGAGGTGTCGCCGTACTCCCCCGTACGGCCCGGCACGCCGATGTAGGTGGCGACGGTCGGGTCGAGATCGACGAGGGTGGTGACCCAGTCCTCGGCGACCCGGTCGACGGCGGAGGGCTGGCGGACGGGGCGGTCTTCGGTCATGCTCTCGACACTATCGATCGGAAGGCGGAACACATGTCCGAACACGAGGGTGTCTTCGCACCCGGGACCCCCTGCTGGTCCGACCTCGGCGTCGACGACGTCAGCGCAGCCCGCGCCTTCTACACGGAGGTCTTCGGGTGGGAACTGCAGGACGGTCCGCCGGAGGCCGGCGGGTACCTCATGGCGCTGCTCGACGGCCGGCCCGTGGCCGGCATCGGCCCCAGGACGGGCTCCGGCCGGCCGAGCGCGTGGACGAGCTACCTCGCCACCGAGGACGCCGACGCCACGGCAGCGGCGGTCACGCACGCCGGCGGCTCGGTGCTGACGCCACCGTTCGACGTGATGGACGTCGGTCGGATGGCGATCGCGACCGACACCACCGGAGTGGTGTTCGGACTCTGGCAGGGGTACGCCCACCAGGGCTACGGCCGGGTGAACGAGGCCGGCGCGGCCTGCTGGAACGAGACGCACACCACCGACGCCGAGTCGTCGCGAGCCTTCTACGCGGCGGTGTTCGGCTACCGCTTCGAGGTGTTCGGCGACCCGTCGGAACCGTACGCGATCGCGAAGCTGCCCGACGCGGATGCCGACGCGGACCCGGTGGCGGGGGTGTTCGCACCGCCGACAGGACTCCCCGACGGCGTTCCCGGGTACTGGATCACCTGGTACGGCGCACGGGACACGGACGCCACCGTCGCGGCGGTGCTCGAGCGCGGCGGCACGGCCCTGATGGAGCCGTCCGACAGCCCGTTCGGACGGTCCGCGCTCGTCCTCGGGGCGCAGGGCGAGCTGTTCGGCGTCATCGCGGTGCCGTCACCCTGACCGAGGAGCGCGCGTGACGGACGGGAGGCGCGCCTCCGGTCCGTCGCGGAGCCCCCTCAGTGCGCGGCGGCTTCCCAGTTCGGGCCGACCCCGACCGACACGTCCAGCGGCACGCTCAACTCCGCCGCCGCACCCATCCGGGTGCGCAGGATCTCCTCGACCCGGTCCTGTTCGCCCGGCGCGACCTCGAGGATGAGTTCGTCGTGGACCTGCAGCAGCAGGTGCGACGCCAGCCCGCCGTCGCGGAGGTCGGCCGCGACGCCGAGCATCGCGATCTTCATGATGTCCGCCGCCGACCCCTGGATCGGTGCGTTGAGCGCCGCACGCTCGGCGTTCTCACGCAGCACGCGGTTCGGGCTCTTCAGGTCGGGGAACGGCCGACGGCGACCGAAGATGGTCTCGGTGTAGCCGTCCTCCCTCGCCTGCTCGACCACGCCGCGGAGGTAGTCCCGCACGGCGCCGAACCGGGCGAAGTACTCGTTCATGAGCGTACGGGCCTCGGACTGCTCGATGCGCAACTGCTTCGACAGGCCGAACGGGCTGAGTCCGTACGCGAGGCCGTACGACATCGCCTTGACCTTCGTGCGCATCTCCGGCGTGACGTCGGCCGGCTCGACCGAGAACACCCGTGCGCCGACGAAGCGGTGCAGGTCCTCGCCCTCGTTGAACGCCTGGACGAGTCCCGGGTCGCCGGAGAGGTGGGCCATGATGCGCATCTCGATCTGCGAGTAGTCCGCCGTGATGAGCGTCGTGTACGGCTCCGCGACGGAGAACGCCGACCGGACCCGACGACCGACGGCGGTCTTCACCGGGATGTTCTGCAGGTTCGGGTCCGTCGACGAGATCCGGCCGGTGCTGCTGCCCGTCTGCTCGTACCGCGTGTGGATCCGGCCGTCGACGATCGCGGCGTCGAGCGTGTCGACGATCTGGCGGAGCTTCGTGGCGTCGCGGTGCTGCAGCAGCAGGCCGAGGAACGGGTGCGGGTGCTGCTCCTGCAGGTCGGCGAGGCTCGCGGCGTCGGTCGAGAACCCGGTCTTCGTCTTGCGGGTCTTCGGCATCGCGAGCTCGGTGAACAGCACTTCCTGCAGCTGCTTCGGCGATCCGAGGTTCACCTCGTGCCCGATCTCCGCGAAGGCCTGCTGCGCGAGTTCGGCGGCGCGCTCCCCGAGGTCGTGGGACAACCCGGTGAGCACGGGCCGGTCGATGGCGACGCCGATGGTCTCCATGCCGGCGAGCACGGGGACGAGCGGCAGCTCGATGTCGTCGAGGACCGTCAGCGAGGACTCGTCGATGCGGGAGCGCAGCGAGGTCGTGACCCGCAGCACGTACCAGGCGTGCACGCCGACGTTGACCGGGTCCGTCTCCGGGACGAGCTGGTTCGGGTCCCCGGTGGGGAGTTCCTCGCTGAGCTCCTGGTAGACGAGGTCGGCAAGCGGCTGGCCCTGCTTGCCGGGCTGCGCCAGCCACCCCATGATGCGGGCGTCCCCGGCGATGCCGTTCACCTGGAAGCCGACCGTCGCCAGCGCCTTGATCGCTTCCTTCGCGTCGTGGAAGTGCTTCGGAGCGTCGGAGGCGAACCACGCCGCGAGCTGCTCGTAGTCCTTCGCGCCACTGCCGCCCGGCACGAGGACGGCGTCGTCGTGGGTGGCGATGCCGATCGCGCTGAGCCGCCCGTCGATGACCTCGACCGCCACGCCGAAGCCGTTCGCCGCGTCGCCGGCGCTCTTCCGCTCGAGCCAGTACCCGAGCTCCTCGTCGATGATCGTCGTGACCGGCGGCGGGGTGGGTGCGCCGCTGTCGACCGAGCCCTCGACCGTGGCCGCGTCGGAGGGTTCACCGGACCCGGCGACCTTGAACACCCGGTCGAGCAACGTCCGGAACTGCAGCTTCGCGAAGAGGTCGCGGACCGCCGTCTCGTCGAGGGGGCGGAGCGCGACGTCCGCGGGGCCGATCGGCAGCTCGACGTCGTTCACCAGCCGGTTCAGCTTGCGGTTCCGGATCGCCCGGTCCTTCTGCTCGCGGAGGTTGTTCCCGACGACGCCCTTGATCTCGTCCGCGTGCTCGAGCACCCCGTCGAGGGACCCGTACGCCGTGATCCACTTCACCGCGGTCTTCTCGCCGACCTTGTCGATGCCGATGAGGTTGTCGCTGGTCTCGCCGACGAGTGCGGCGATGTCGGGGTACTGGTGCGGCTCGATGCCGTACCGCTCGTACACCTTGTCGCGGTCGTAGCGGGTGAGCTCGGAGACGCCGCGCACCGACGGGTACAGCAGCGTCACGTCGTCGTTCACGAGCTGGATCGAGTCGCGGTCGCCCGAGACGACGTACACCTGGTAGCCCTGCTCGGAACCCTGACGGGCGAGGGTCGCGAGGATGTCGTCGGCCTCGTAGTCCTCCTTCGTGACCGTCGTGATGCCCATCGCCTCGAGCGCCTGCTGGAGCAGCGGGATCTGGCCCTTGAACTCGGCCGGGGTCTCGGAGCGGGTGCCCTTGTAGTCCTCGTACTCGCGGGTGCGGAACGAGAACCGGGAGATGTCGAACGCGACCGCGAGGTGGGTCGGCTTCTCGCGCTGGAGGAGCATGAGCAGCATCGAGATGAAGCCGTGGATGGCGTTGGTGTGCTGTCCTTCGCGGTTGACGAAACTGTCGACCGGGAGCGCGTAGAAGGCCCGGAAGGCGAGCGAGTGGCCGTCGATGACCATGAGGGTAGGCTTTGCGGAGTCCGACACCCGGACAGCCTACCGACGCCATCCGACACGGGAGTTCGACCGCGTGACCGACGAAGCGACCATCAGCCGAGGCGTCGACGAGCGTCTCGCCGACCGCGGGATGGGCGAGCTCGCCGAGAAGATGGGCATGGTCATCACCGAGCTCACCGCCGAGCGGGCCGTCGGGACCATCCCCGTCGAGGGCAACCGGCAGCCCATCGGCCTGCTGCACGGCGGAGCGTACGTCGTCCTCGCCGAGAGCCTCGGATCGATGGCCGCGAACGTGCACGCCGGCCCCGGCCGCTACGCCGTCGGCATCGAGCTGAACGCCTCGCACTCCCGGAGCGCCACGAGCGGCCTGGTCACCGGTACCTGCACGGCACTGCACCTCGGCAGCACGCTCACCACGCACGAGATCGTCCTCACCGACGACCAGGGGCGGCGCTGCTCCACCGTGCGCATCACGAACATGATCCGCGAGGCCCGCTGAGCCCTCGCACCGACGCAGGGAGTCCACCGTGGACTGGAAGATCGAACTCATCATGGTCCCCGTCAGCGACGTCGACCGAGCCCGCGACTTCTACGAGCGGATCGGCTTCACGATCGACCACGACCAGCGCGTCACCGACCAGCTCCGCTTCGTCCAGGCGACACCGCCCGGGTCGGCGTGCTCGATCGCGTTCGGCGAGGGCATCATGTCCCCGGACGTCGCGCCCGGGTCGCTGAAGTCGATCCAGGTCGTCGTCCCCGACGCGGACGAGGCCCTCGCGCACCTGCTGGACCTCGGGGTGAACGCGGTCGGCGTCGACGAGATGGCGTGGGGACGCTTCGTGTTCTTCACCGACCCCGACGGCAACGCGTGGACGCTGCAGCAGCTCCCCGCGCGCGGGTGACGGTTCAGTCCTCCGGCGGGCGCTGGAGCAGCAGCCGGGCGTCGCCGAACCCCAGCCGCCGGTAGAGCGTCTCGCCCTCGACGCTCGAGTGCACCGACGTCCGCTCCACGCCGAGCTCGTCCGTCACGTCGAGCAGCGCGGTGACGAGTCGCTTCGCCACACCCTGCCCCCGCAGGTCCGGGTGCACGTACACGGTCTGGACGTCGGCCGTCAGCCGGAGACCGGGCCGGTCAGGGGTCGGCGGGCGCGCCACCAGCCCGAGCCACGCCATCCCGAGCACCCGGCCGTCGTGTTCCGCGACGACGCACCGGTGTGTGTCCGGATGCTGCTGGGCGAACGCCCGCATCGCGTCGCGGTACTCATCGCGGGTCGCGGCCGGCGTCGCGCCGCCCTCGTCGACGCTCCACCGCCACCGCAGGTCGGCCACCGCGGGCATGTCGTCGGGCCTGGAGGCACGGATCACCACGTCGTCCATGGCCCCAGTCAAGCAGGTGGTCGGCCCGGCAACGCGACCGGCACGCGCTGTCGGGGCGTTGCCTACTTCTTGGCGCTGAGCTGTTCGATGATCGCCTTCGCGACGTCGTGCATGGTGAGACGGCGGTCCATCGACGCCTTCTGGATCCAGCGGAACGCCTCGGGCTCGGTCAGCCCCATCTTCTCGTTGAGCAGGCCCTTCGCACGGTCGACGAGCTTGCGGGTCTCGAAGCGCTCGACGAGGTCCGCGACCTCGGCCTCGAGCGTGATGATCTGCTGGTGACGCGAGAGGGCGATCTCGATCGCGGGCAGCAGGTCGTTCGGCGTGAAGGGCTTCACGACGTACGCGAGGGCGCCGGCCTCGGTCGCGCGCTCCACGAGGTCCTTCTGGCTGAACGCCGTGAGGAGGACCACGGGGGCGATGTGGTTCTTGGAGAGCTTCTCGGCAGCGGAGATCCCGTCGAGCTGCGGCATCTTGACGTCCATCACGACGAGGTCGGGGCGGAGGTCGGTGGCGAGCTGCACGGCGGTCTCGCCGTCACCCGCTTCGCCGACGACGTCGAACCCGTTGTCGCGGAGGATCTCGACGATGTCGAGGCGGATGAGCGACTCGTCCTCGGCGACGACGACGCGACGGGGTGCTGTGGCGGTTGCTTCTGTGTCACTCACGACATGCAGCCTACTAGACGACGGCCGTTTGTCTTGAACAACGGCGAACCGTACGAGTGGCGGGACTCGAACCCGCACGCCGTGAGGCAGAGCATTTTGAGTGCCCCGTGTCTACCATTCCACCACACTCGCGAGGAGGCCAACAGTACCAGCCCGCGCCGCGCCTCCAGGCCGCTCCGCGGGCGTCTCAGCGCCCCTCGAGCGCCTCGATCGCCGCCACGAGACCGGCCCGTCGCGGCGACCGCCGCGGCAGCGCGCCGAGCAGCGCCCGCAGGACCCGCGCATCAGCCGCACCGTCGGG